>NZ_BONQ01000025.1 GCF_016862795.1 Dactylosporangium siamense
CGCGCTGCCCTCGGACCACGACGATTGCGCCAGCCACCACCACCAGCCGAGTCCGTCTCGACTCGCCGCGTCGATCCTTCCCCCACCCCGTGCTTCCAGACCCTCGCCCAATGTCACCGTTTCACCAGCGCTGCATTGCTGATCGAAGGCCGTGTCCGGCTGCCGTCGTCGGAGGCCTCGAACGCGTCGCCCGCACCGCCGCCCGCCCGGCGGCCACCCGGCGGCTTCGATCACGCAATTCACGGCGGCGTGGTGGGCAGCACCGGCGTGCGTCTCCGGGAGCACCTCGCATCGGATGGGGGGAGCCTGCCGCCGTGGTCACCGTGCAGGCGCCCACGAGGGCGCGCCGAATGTCGGGAGCTGAAGGGTGCCGTCCGGCGACACCTGGGTGATCGACAGGAGGCCCGGGTGGCCGCGGTCTCCTGTCGATCGCCGGCGACGCTGGCAACCGCGGAGTCGGGGTCTGGGAGTGGAAGCCCGGTGCGCCCGCCGCCCCTCCAGAGGGCGCACCGGGGGCCTGGTCGGCCCTTGCCGTCCGGGCCGCTGAGCAGCGGGGACCCGCCGGCCCCGCGAGGTTGGCCGGTGGGGTCCCCGCTGTCAGGTGGCCAGCCGGACAAGGGCTGGATGGTGGTGAGCCGCCGTCCTGCCCCGAATCGGGACGGTGGCTCAGGAGCGGGGTTGAGACCGGTGCGCCCGCCGCCCTCCCTCGGTGGGCGCACCGGAGCTTCAGACCACCTGGACCAAGGTGCACAGCCAGGTGGACGGATTGGGGCCGGGGCGGGCGGTGTGCTCCAGGCGGACCGCCATCGCCCAGACGGCGGGGCCCTGCTCGAGCACGGCGACGAGCTCGGCGACCCCGGGCAGCGGCTCGTTGACGAGCATGCGGCGGACGCGGACCAGGTGGCCCTGGCGGGCGGCGTGGGACGGGGGCATGCGGACCCGGACGGTGCGCCGGATCAACTGGTCGGTGACGGCGGAGCAGTGCTTCGGGTGGGTGACGCGGCGCAGGTGGGCGGCCGGGCGGTAGCCGTTGAGGATTTCGACGCACATGCCGACGAAGCGCTGGGCGGCGGCGTGCGGGGGTGGCGGGGCGGGATCGTCAGGGGGTGGGGCCGTGCGTCCGGGGCGGGAGGACGGGACCTGCGCCGGGCCGGGGAAGGCCAGCCAGTCGCCGGGGAGGAAGTCCATGCCGCCCGCCGGCTGGGACGGATGGCGGACGAGGGTCTCCTCGCACGGCGGGTCCAGGGGCGGTGCCGGGCGCACCAGGACGGCGATCGTCGAGGCCGCGGGTCCCCGGGTGCCGCCTCGTCCCGGGGCGCGGCGGCGCGGGCGAGCCGGAGTCGTGGTGGGCGCCATGACTGTTTCCCCCGATCCTTGCGTTTGCTTTCGTTTGCCTCCTTCTTTCTAAGACCCATCCGGAAGCCAGTCAAGGCAAACGTAGGCAAACGCAAGATCAACTAGAGCGGAAGAGTATGAAAAATGCGGAAAAGGTGGGAGGCGGAGCTTTACGCGAGCGGGTCGTCGTCGGTGCGCTCGACGAGCGGGTTGGTGCGCACCCACTCGGCGGTCTCGGCGTACTTGCGCGAGATGTACTCCTCGAGCTTGGAGCGCTCGATCCGCCACTGACCCCGCCCGCCGACCTTGATCGCCGGCAGCTCGCCGCTGCGGACCATGTGGTAGACCTGCGAGGTCGACACGTTCAACTGCTCGGCGACGTCGGCCATGAGCAGGAATCGCGGCTCCATGAGGCTCAGTTTGCCATCGTTCGCCCCCGACAGGTTGCGACGGCACCCCCGAAGGAAACGCGGACCGTGACACGCCCCCAAAGCGGAACCAAAACCGCGGCCGAAGGTGTAGGACAGGTGTCGTGACGAGTGACCTCACGCGTGTGTACCTGCCAGCGACCATCGCCCAGTTGGCCGTCCTGCGGGAGAGCGGCGAGCTGCCCCCGCCGGGGGAGGCGCACGCCGTCACGCCCGCGCTGCGGGAGTGGTATGCGGAAGGCGACGAGGAGGAGCTCGAATACGTCGCGTTCACGCGGGCGGCGCAGAGCGCGCTGCGGCTCCTGCGGCACGACCCGAAGGCGCCCCGCCGCCGGGTGGTGCTGTGCGTGGACCTGCCGGAGCGGTCGCTGAAGATGGCCGGGCTGGATCTCGGGTCCAGCCAGGTCGAGGTGTCGGGAAAGGTGCCGCTGCGGGCGGTCGCCGCGATCCACGTCGACGGCCGCGACGCCGAGCCGGAGGTGTCGGCCGCCGCGGACGTGGTGGAGGAGGCCGCCGCCGGCGACCCGGACGCGCAGTTCACCGTCGACGGCGCCGAGGATCACGAGCTGGAGTGGTACGACCCGTCCGAGCTGGACCAACTGGTCAGTTAAGCCCGGCGGATGGTCCGGCCGACGAGGATCATGGCGACGAAGGCGCCGGCGAAGAGCACGATCATGCCGTGGTTGATCTGCTCCGGCAGGCGGCTGTAGATGATCTGCGCGTCGAACTCGCTGTAGTCCTCGACGATCTCGGTCAGCGGGAGCCGGCCCAGCCAGCCGAGCAGCGTCGACACCAGGGTCAGGGCACCCGCGGCGGCGCCGGCTGCCGGGTACACCGGCCACGGCAGTGCGAGACCCGTCCGGCGCAGGTAGGCGAAGGCGACGGCACCGGCCAGGACGCCGCTGACGACGGACGTGGTCAGCTGCAGGCGGGACGCGGCCTCGGCCATCGTGCCGACGGTCTCCTGGTTGCCGAAGAGGTCGACGAGGTCATTCTGGAAGTAGGCGACGACCAGGCCGAGCCCGGTCGCGGCGACCCCGCCGGCGATCCCGGCGGCAAGGGGCCGGAACGCGGCGGTCGCACCGCCCAGCGCGCCGGTGACGGCGACGACCGCGGCCA
Source organism: Dactylosporangium siamense (assembly GCF_016862795.1). Lineage (GTDB taxonomy): Bacteria > Actinomycetota > Actinomycetes > Mycobacteriales > Micromonosporaceae > Dactylosporangium > Dactylosporangium siamense. The sequence goes on from NZ_BONQ01000025.1 coordinate 2,883, forward strand.
CGTAGGGCACGGCCGGCCCGTGGTGGTACGCCACCAGCGTCCCGGCCATGGCGAGCAGCCCGACGACCAGGCCGCCGGCAAGCCCCGCGAGCAGCGGGCGCCAGGGCAGCAGGCCGACGGCGAGGATCCCGGCGGCGCCGCCGGCCAGGATCGTCGCGAGCAGGATGCTGGGCAGCACGAGGGCGGCCAGGGTGGTGATGAGGAACTCACTCGCCGCGTTGGCGATGACGCTGTAGGTCGACCAGAGCGTCAACGCGAGCAGCACGAGCGCGACGACGACCACGGTGATCGGCCGGCGGGACGTGGACACCTTGGACGTAGCGGTACTCACGAGCAAGGAGCGTACGCGGAGCGACCCGAACGGCTGCTCAGGGGAGCGTGGGAGGATGAGAGGAAACCTCGTCAACGTTGCCGAGCAGAGATCTGGAGTTCTGTGATGGATGGCTTGTTCGCCGTGCCCGACCCGACCAACGAGCCGGTCCGCGGCTATGCGCCCGGGTCCGCGGAGCGGGAGAGCCTGCAACGCCGGCTGGTGGAGCTGGCCGGTGAGCGGTTCGAGCTGACGATGACGATCGACGGCAGGCAGCGGATGGCGGCCGGCGACGCGATCGACGTGGTGCAGCCGCACAACCACCGGCACGTGCTCGGCGTCACCCGCAACGCGACGACCGGCGACGCCGCCGACGCCGTCGAGGCCGCGAAGCGGGCCGCGCCGGGCTGGCGGGACCTGCCGTTCAGTGAGCGGGCCGCGGTGTTCCTGCGCGCCGCCGACCTGCTCGCCGGCCCGTGGCGGGACACGCTCAACGCCGCCACGATGCTCGGGCAGAGCAAGACCGCGATCCAGGCCGAGATCGACGCGGCCTGCGAGCTGATCGACTTCCTGCGGTTCAACGTGCACTTCGCCCAGCAGATCCTGGCGGAGCAGCCGAAGTCGTCGGCGGGAGTGTGGAACCGGTTCGACCACCGGCCCCTGGAGGGGTTCGTCTACGCGATCACGCCGTTCAACTTCACCGCGATCGCGGGCAACCTGCCGTCGGCGCCGGCGCTGATGGGCAACACCGTGGTGTGGAAGCCGTCGCCCACGCAGCAGCTGGCCGCGCATCTCACCATGCGGCTGTTCGAGGCCGCGGGCCTGCCGGCCGGCGTGATCAACCTGGTCACCGGCGACGGGCTGGCGACGTCCGAGGTCGCCCTGGCCGACCGCGACCTGGCCGGCATCCACTTCACCGGCTCGACCGCGGTGTTCCGCACGCTGAACCGGATCGTCGCGGAGCGGGAGTACCGCTCCTACCCGCGGATCGTCGGCGAGACCGGCGGCAAGGACTTCGTGATCGCCCACCCGTCCGCGGACCCGGCGGCGCTGACCACGGCACTGATCCGGGGCGCGTTCGAGTACCAGGGCCAGAAGTGCTCCGCGGCGTCCCGGGCGTATGTCCCCGCCAGCATCTGGGCGAAGATCAAGAACGACCTCGTGGACAAGGCCGACGGTCTCACCTACGGCGACGTGACCGACTTCAGCAACTTCGGCGGCGCCGTGATCGACCGGCGGGCGTTCGAGCGGCACGCTCAGGCCCTCGACCGGATCAAGAACTCGCCGGCGTGCACCGTCGTGGCCGGCGGCACGACCGACGACAGCGAGGGCTTCTTCGTCCGCCCGACCGTCGTGGAGGCCACCGACCCGGCGCACGAGGTGTTCACCACCGAGTACTTCGGGCCGATCCTCGGCGTGCACGTGTATCCCGACGCCGACTACGACGCCGTGGTCACGCAGGCGGAGTCGGTCGCGCCGTACGCGCTCACCGGGTCGATCTTCGCCACCGACCGGCAGGCGGTCGAGCGGGCGTCACACGCGCTGCGGTTCGCCGCCGGCAACTTCTACGTCAACGACAAGCCGACCGGCGCGGTCGTCGGCCAGCAGCCGTTCGGTGGCGGGCGCGCGTCCGGCACCAACGACAAGGCCGGCTCCTGGCACAACCTGCTGCGCTGGACGTCGCCGCGCACGATCAAGGAGACGTTCGTGCCGCCGACCGATCACCGGTACCCGCACATGGGTTAGACGGGCGCGACCGCGACGATCTTGTCGAGGGTGAAGGCCCGGTCGTCGCGGCGCAGCCGGCACCACGCGTCGATGTTGCCGCCCGACAGCTGGGCGTTGTCGATGACGCGTTCGGAGGCGCGGCCACCGGCGTCGACGTAGCGGATCCACACCGGTGAGCCGTCCTCCACCGCGGTCGCCAGCAGCTGGGCCTGTTCCGGGCGCAGCTGCGGCGCCCGCTGCCGGATGAGCTCGAGCGTGTCCGGCCGCCGCTGCTGGGGCACGAGCAATCGCGCCGCCAGCTCGCCCGGGTCCACGGTGGACCGCGCCGCCGGGCGGCGTTGGTGATCGACCCTGGCCCGGTGCAGCCGGACGGGCCCCGGGCCGGCGTCGCGGGCCGGCTGGTATCCCGCGGCCCGCAACGCGGCCAGGGTGTCCACCGGCGACAGCGCGGACCCGGCGACGGTCGGCGCGATCCGGCGTAGCTTCAACGGCGCGAGCCCCTCGGCGGCCACCACGTCGTCCAGCAGCGCCGTGTCGTCGCTGACGATGACGCTGCCGACCCCACGCACGTGCAGCGCGTCGGCCGCCGGCGCCGCGGGCAGCAGCCGCTGCGCCACGTCGGACACGCCGCGGCCGTCGGCGAGGGCCCGGCCGAGCGGGCTGAGCGCGCCCGACGCGCACACGCCCAGCAGGGTGGCCTCGGCCACGATCCCGATCACGACCGACCCGAGATCCTCCTGCGTCCGCGTCTGTAGCGGGGCCGTCCACCGGACGAGCGGCGCCAACGACGACACGTCGGCCACGGCGGTGTCCGGTGGCAGCTCGTGCATCGCCCGGACCACGACCTGCCGCAGCGGCGCGCCGGACCACCACTCCTTCAGCAGCCTGGCGAGCCGGTCCGCGGGGGCCCGCTCGGCCCAGTCGTCATAGGCGAGGGTCGGCACCAGCCGGACCCCGTCCGGGCCCAGCAGCCGCGCCGCGACCGCCAGGTCCGCCAGCAGCGTCACCGTCGGCTCGTCCAGCCCCGAGGCGAGCGCGAGCCGGCGCTGCTCGCGCACCGCGACCCCACCGGTGCGCTGCCGGCCCAACGGGCGGGCCGCCGCCGCGTCCAGCAGCACCGGGAGCCGTTCGAGCAGCAGCGTCGCCGCGCGGACCGCCGCGTCGCGCACCGCGGTCCGGTCGGCGGGCAGCAGCCTCGGCGCCGGCGGCACCGGCTGGAACGGCTCCGGCTCCTGCTCCGGCAGGTACGCGGCCGAGAACAGCGCGCCGTCGTCCTCCGACGGCCAGACGAGCGCCCGCTGGAGCAGCACCTGCAGGGTCGCGTCGAGGGTGGGGTCGTCCACGGCGACGTCGAGCCGGTCGGCGAGGTCGGGCAGCGACACCGGGCCGGGCCCGGACAGCGCCTCGAGGACCTGGACGGCGGGCAGCGGCAGCGACGCGACGATCTCGTCGACCCCGGTCCTGGCGGACAGCCGTGCGGCCAGTTGCACCAGGTCATCGGGGGGTGGTGCGCCGAGCGCATCGGGACGGCGGCGCAGCACGGCGCCCAACTCGTCCGGTGCCAAACGACTCAGCCAGCCGACCAGTGCACCTCTCGTCACGACTCGTGACCTTATAGGTTGAGGAGGTGACCAACCCATCGGCCGGCAACGTCGCCGGCAACTGGCAGGACGCGCATTTCGGCGAGCAGGGCGGGCGGCTCACGTACGGTGACTACCTGCAACTGTCCGGTCTGCTGGACGCGCAGGTCCCCGAGTCGGACCCGGCCGCGCACGACGAGCTCCTCTTCATCACCATCCACCAGGTGTACGAGCTGTGGTTCAAGCTCATCCTCCACGAGCTGACCGACGCCCGGGACCGGCTGCTGGTGGGGGAGACCTACCTGCCCCGCGTGCGGCTGGAGCGCTGCCTGGCGATCCAGCGGGTCCTGGTCGGGCAGGTCGACGTGATCGACACGATGACCCCGCAGGACTTCCTGCGCTTCCGCAACAAGCTGTCCCCGGCCTCGGGGTTCCAGTCCGCGCAGTTCCGTGAGATCGAGTTCCTCTCCGGTCTGAAGGATCCGACGTACCTGCAGCGCTTCCGCGGACTGTCCGATCTCGAAACCTCCCGGCTGACCCGGCGGCTGGACGAGCCGAGCGTGTGGGAGGCGTTCCTCGTCACCCTGGAGAAGGCCGGCTTCGCCGTGGCGAGCCAGGAGGACCGCATCGCGTCGCTGCTCACGATCTCCCGCGACCGGGAGCACTACGGCCCGTTCTGGGACCTGGCCGAGACGATGGTCGCCCACGACCAGGCCTGGTCGCTGTGGCGGGCCCGGCACGTCCTCATGGCCGAACGTCAGATCGGCACCAAGGCCGGCACCGGCGGCAGCGCCGGCGGCGCCTACCTGCGCTCGCGGGTCGAGCTGCGCTTCTACCCGGAGCTGTGGGAGCTGCGCTCGCACATGTAGCCGCGCTACTCCCTTCTTTGTGCCAACCGCCCCACCCGGTCCGTCGCGGGGCATCGACGCGGGCCTACCGTCCTAGGTGATGGGGAGGGGTCCGATGAAAACGAAGACCTTGCTTGGCAACCGGTACCGGCTCGAGACCGAGGTCGCCCGGGGTGCCATCGGCGCGGTCTGGCGGTCGTACGACGAGCAGACCGGCCAGTGGGTTGCGGTCAAGGTCATGCGGTCCGAGGCAGCCGAGGTGCCCGAGCTGGTCGACGGGTTCCTCGGCGAGGCCGAGCTGCTCGCCGGCCTGGACCACCCTTCGGTGATCAGGGTGCACAACCTGATCACCGGCAAGGGCCTGCTGGCCATCGCGATGGAGCTCGTCGCCGGCCCTGACCTGCGCCGCCGGCTGCGCTCCGACGGGCCGCTGCCGCCCGCGGTCGCCGCCGAGGTCGTCGCGCAGGTCGCCGACGCCCTCGCCTACGTCCACGCGGCCGGCATCGTCCACGGCGACGTCAAGCCCGGCAACCTGCTCGTCCCGCTCGACGGCGGCCCGGTGCGGCTCGCCGACTTCGGCGTCGCCCGCCGCCTCGACCAGCCGGCCGGCCCGACCCACGCCACCCCCGAGTACGTGGCGCCCGAGGTCGTCGCCGGTGGGCTGCCCAGCCCCGCCTCCGACGTGTATGCGCTCGGCGTGGTGCTCTTCGAGCTGATCTGCGGCCGGAGCCCGTACCGCGGCGGATCCCCCAACGACGTCCTGCGCCGGCACGCCGACTGCGTGCCCGTCCCACCGCCCGGGATGCCGGCCGCGCTCTGGCCGATCATCGAGGCCTGCATGGAGCTCGACCCGCGCATGCGCCCGGCGGCCGCCTCGATCGTGGGCCGGCTCCGGGTCGCGGAGGGCGCCCTGGACGGCTTCGAGCCGCTGCCCCGCCTCCCCGCCGAGGCGGTCACCTTCTGGGTCCGCTCCGCCGAGCTGACCGCCCCGGTGTCGGCGCCGGTCCGGCGGGTCGACTGGGTCCCGCTGCCGACCGCGCCCACCTCACCGGCCGCGGCGTCGGCGGCGCTGATGATGGCGGTGCCGATCAAGGACCTGCCGACCGAGCCCAACGGGCTGCCGCTCGGCGAGCTGCCGACGCAGGCGCAGGGGCCGGGCGCGTTCGCGGCGTCGGTCCGCCAGGACGTCGCCGACCTGCCGACCGCGCCGAACGGGTTCGACGCCGCGGACGTGGAACCGCCGACGGAGATCATCGTGACCCCGGCCGTGGCGGAGCAGTCCGTCGCGGCGGCGGCGGGGGAGCCGGCGGACGAGGCACCGGCTGCCGCTGCCGCAGCTGCGGACTCGGACTCGGACTCGGATTCGGAGGAGCCGACCGTCGTCGTGCACGAGGCGCCGGCCGCCGCTGTCCTGGATTCGGAGGAGCCGCCGGTCGCCGCTTCGGAGGAGCCGACCGCCGGTGTCCTGGATTCGGAGGAGCCACCGGTTGCCGCTTCGGAGGAGCCGACCGTCGTCGTGCATGAGGTGCCGGCTGTCGGTGTCCTGGATTCGGAGGAGCCGCCGGTTGCCGCTTCGGAGGAGCCGACCGCCGCTGTGGTGGTGGCGCCGGCCGTCGTGGAGGAGCCGACCGTCGTCGTGCTTGCCAAGCCGGTGGAGGCTGCGCCCGCCGGTGCGCTCGCGGCGCTGAACAAGGCGCTCGCCGCGCCGGTGGTCGGAGATGCCGCGGCCGCCCAGAATGGTGTCGTCGCGGAGGGTGGCGTTCCGGAAACCGCCGGTCCGGTTGCTGAGCCGGCTCCGGTTGCGGAGGCCGGTCTGGTTGCTGAGCCGGCCCCGGTTGCGGAGGCTGGCCCGGTCGACGAGACCGCCGGGCTCGCGCTCGTGACGGACGTGCCGCTGTGGGGTGCCGACACGCCGGCGCAGGATGGGAACGCCGCGCCGGTCGCCGATCCGGACGAGCCGCCCGCGGCGGACGCGTTCACCGCGGTGCTCACGCCCGGCATCCCGCACCAGCGGGCGGCGCACCCGGCCGCCCCCGATGCCATCCCGGCCGGCGCCGCGCCCGGCGGTGACGCGCGGCCCGCGGTGGCGGAGGAGCCGTCCACCGACGTGGTCGTGCCCGCGGCCTGGCCCGTGCTGCCCGATCCGGCCAACGCCCCCGCCGGCCCGCGCCCTGCGGTGCCGGAGGACCCGTGGAGCGCGCTGCCCACCGAGGTCCTGGCGTCCTCCGCACCGCCCCGGGCCGGCCAGGAGCCGCCGGCCGCTTACGAGCCGCCGATCGGTTTCGAACCGCCGGCCGGTTTCGAGCCGCCGGCCGGTCAGGAGCCGCCGGTTGGGAGCGAGCCGCCGGCCCTCCCGGACGGGCTGCCCTGGCTCCGGGCCGCCTCGGACGAGTCGGCCGAGCGTGCCGGCGACGGCGCGACCGGCCTGCCCGCCGACGCCCCGGCCGATGGTGCCGGCCGGTCCGACCGGCGGGTCCTCGTCGGTGTGGCCGGGGCGGTGCTGCTGCTGATCCTGCTCGGGATCGGCGGGGTCCTGCTCTCCGGTGTGTTCGACGGCGACGGCCGCCGGCCCACACAGGTGAACGCGACCACGCCCGCGGGTGACTCCGGTGCGTCGTCCGCGCCGAGCGCCGGGCCTTCCGGCGGCGCGTCGCCTTCCGTGGCGCCTTCCCCCGAGCCTTCCGCGGACGGTTCCGCCGCGCCCGGAGACGGCGGGAAAACGCCCACGAAGCGTCCGTCGACGGTGCCGTCGCCGACCCGGTCGCTGCCCGGTATCGGTGATCCACTGCCGCCGTTCCCGACGATGCCGTCCTTTCCCCCGCCGCCGAAATTTCCGTCCTAACTCGACTGTCGCGACGCGACAGTCGACAGTGGATTTGTCGAAATCCTGGACTGGGCCGGAGAAAGATGACAGCGTAGGTCCATGGCGGAATCTGGAGTCAACGCGACGGCGGCGGCCCTGCTCGGTCTGCTGCACGAGGGGCCGATGACCGGTGGGCAGCTGATGGCCGCCGCGCAGCGACGCCTCGGGGCCTACTGGTCGATGACGCGTAGCCAGGTCTACCGCGAGCTTCCCGCACTCGCCGCCGCCGGTTACGTGAAACTCGGCAAGCCCGGTGCGCGTTCGAGCCAGCCGTATGCGATCACGCCGGCCGGGAAGCGGGCATTCACCCGTTGGTTGTCGGAGCCGGCCGGTCGTGAGGCGCTGCGCAATCCCGTCGCATTGCGTGTCGCGTTCGGCGGGCAGCAGTCAGGTGCACAACTGCAGCAGGTCTATGCGCAGGCGTCCGAATATCACAATGCGGCGCTGACCGAGGCGCGGGAATTGGTCAAAGAGGCGAAGAAGTCCGGTGACGAGTTCTATGCCGCGTCGCTGGAGTTCGCGGTCGGCTATCACAAGGCGGCGCTCGCCTGGCTCAAGGGCGCACCCACCAAATAGCCTCGGGGCGCCCGTGACCGGTGCCGGTCGGTTCGCCGTACACCATCCACCGCCGGATACGCGCTCCGCTTCGGCGTAGTCTTTGAGGGTGACCGCTCTCGACCACGCCGAATCGCTGAAGCACCTTGATGGCATCCTGCGCAACATCGAGGCCGTCATCGACCTCGACCGTCTCCGGAAGGAGAAGGCCGAGCTCGAAGAGGCGGCCGCCGTGCCCAACCTGTGGGACGACCAGGTGGCGGCGCAGAAGGTGACCTCGCGGCTGTCCTACGTGCAGGGCGAGATCGGCAAGCTGGAGCGGCTGCGAGCCAAGCTCGACGACGCCGTGGTGCTGCTGGAGCTCTCCCAGGACGAGGACGACGCCGGCTCGCTCAACGAGGTCGCCGACGAGATCTCCGCGCTGACCAAGTCGATCGAGGAGCTCGAGGTCCGCACCCTGCTCTCGGGTGAGTATGACGCCCGTGAGGCGCTCGTCACGATCCGCGCGGGTGCCGGTGGCGTCGACGCCGCGGACTTCGCCGACATGCTCCTGCGGATGTACCTGCGCTGGGCGGAGCGGCACGGCTACGACACCGACGTCTACGACACCTCGTATGCGGAGGAGGCCGGCATCAAGTCGGCCACGTTCGCGGTGAAGGCGCCGTATGCGTACGGGACGCTGTCGGTCGAGTCCGGCACGCACCGGCTGGTGCGGATCAGCCCGTTCGACAACCAGGGGCGCCGGCAGACGTCGTTCGCCGCGCTCGAGGTCGTGCCGGTGGTCGAGCAGACCGACGAGGTCGAGATCCCCGACGACGATCTGCGCGTGGACGTGTACCGCTCCAGTGGCCCCGGCGGTCAGGGCGTCAACACGACCGACTCCGCGGTGCGCCTGACCCACCTGCCCACCGGCATCGTGGTCTCCTGCCAGAACGAGCGTTCGCAGATCCAGAACAAGGCGACCGCCATGACGGTGCTGAAGGCCAAGCTCCTCGCGGTGAAGCGGGCCGAGGAGAAGGCGACCATGAACGAGCTCCGCGGCGACGTGCAGGGCTCCTGGGGCGACCAGATGCGCTCCTACGTGCTGCACCCGTACCAGATGGTGAAGGATCTGCGCACCGAGCACGAAACGGGCAACCCGTCGGCGGTCTTCGACGGCGACCTCGACGGCTTCATCGACGCCGGCATCCGGTGGCGCAAGCAGCGCGAGCTCAACCCCGCGTAGGTCCGCCAAGGGCATGATCATCGCATTGGAATGCGACGATCACCTTGGGTAACCGATTGATCGAAGCCGCGAGTGTGATGTACGTCACTCTCGCGGCTGAAATCACGTGCTGCCCTGCGGTTCGGGTCAGCTCTTCGGGTTCGCATTTAGGGCAAACGACGCGCGACGCACTTCGTGTACTTGGCGTGGATGTCACACCGCGTAGACTCACGTCCCGTGATTCGGCTTGACCACGTGACGAAGACGTATCCGAAGGCGTCCCGCCCCTCACTCGACGATGTTTCCGTCAACATCGAGAAGGGCGAGTTCGTCTTCTTCATCGGACCTTCCGGCTCAGGCAAGTCCACGATCATCAAGCTGCTGCTGCATGAGGTCACGCCCAACAAGGGCAAGGTCGTCGTCAACGAGCGCGACGTGACCTCGATGCGCTCGTGGCGCATCCCGGCGTTCCGCCGGCAGATCGGCTGCGTGTTCCAGGACTTCCGTCTCCTGCCCAACCGCACCGCGTACGAGAACGTCGCCTTCGCCCTCGAGGTCATCGGCAAGTCGAAGGGCGTCGCCCGTCGCGTCGTCCCCGAGGTGCTGGAGCTCGTCGGGCTGGGCGGCAAGGAGCACCGCTACCCCCACGAGCTGTCCGGTGGTGAGCAGCAGCGGGTCGCCGTGGCCCGCGCGTTCGTCAACCGGCCGCTGATCCTGCTCGCCGACGAGCCGACCGGAAACCTGGACCCGGACACGTCGATCGAGATCATGCGGCTGCTCGACCGGATCAACCGGACCGGGACCACGGTCGTCATGGTCACCCACGACTCCAACATCGTGAACCAGATGCGCCGGCGGGTCGTCGAGATCGAGAGCGGCCGGATCGTGCGCGACCAGCCGCGTGGTGTCTACGGCTGACGACCTCAGTCGTAATCCACCTCTGACTTTGCCGGGTCCGCTGGGAAGGAACCCCACCCGATGCGCTTGAAGTACGTCCTGTCCGAAGTCCTGACCGGGCTGTGGCGAAACGTCACCATGACCATCGCGATGATCATCACGATGACCGTGTCGCTGACCATGCTGGGCGCCAGCCTGCTGCTGTTCTTCCAGGTCAACAAGATGGAGGACTTCTTCTACCAGCGCGTAGAGGTCTCCATCTTCCTCAAGGCCGACGTCACCGACGAGCAGCGCGACGGCATCAAGAGCGCACTCGACGGCAGCGCACTGGTCAAGGAGGTGACGTACGAGAGCCGCGACGATGCCTGGAAGCGATTCCAGACGCAGTTCAAGGACGCGCCCGACCTGGTGAACGCGACGAAGAAGGAGTCGCTGCCGGAGTCGTACCGGGTGAAGCTCAAGGACCCGACCAAGGTCAAGGAACTGACCGCTGAGGTCGGCACCATGCCGGGCGTCAGCGACGTCGTCGACCAGCAGGAGCTGCTGAAGAAGGTCTTCGAGCTACTGGGCGCGCTGCAGACCCTGGCGCTCACCGTCGCCATCATCCAGGGCGCGGCCGCGTTGCTCCTGGTGGCCAACACGATCCAGGTGGCCGCCTACAGCAAGCGCCGCGAGGTCGCGGTCATGAAGCTCGTCGGCGCCTCGAACTGGTTCATCCAGTTGCCCTTCGTCCTGGAGGCGGTATTTGCCGGTCTGCTCGGCGCGCTGCTGGCCTTCGGGGGGTTGGTCGCGGCGAAGTTCTTCTTCATCGACGGCTCGCTCAAGGCCCTGGCCAACGTCCTGCTGCCGATCGACTGGAGCAGCATCTGGCTGATGCTGCCGGTCCTCTGCGGCGCCGGCGGCCTGGTCAGCGCGATCACCGCCTGGATCACGCTGCGGTTCTACGTGCGCGTCTGACCTGCACGAACGTCAAGGGGTGGGCCGGTTTCGGCCCACCCCTTTCGTATATCCGAAGTGCGCCACGATAGGGGCATTTCGCCAAAATTCCGGACTTATGGGTCTTTTCCTGCGTACGGTAACCCTCAAGTGGTACTGGAGGGTTATGTGAACCGGATCGGGATCATCTGCGCCATCGGCGCCGTCGTCGTGCTGCTCGGCAGCGGCACGGCCGGACACGCCGACGCCCGCGACGACAAGGCGCGGGTGGACCGCCAGCTCCAGGAGACCCAGGCCACCCTCGAGGCCGCCACCGAGCGGGCCCAGCAGGCCGCCGCCGACCACGCCGCGGCGACCGCCGCACTGCCCGGCGCCCAGGACGCCCTCGAGGACGCGAAGGGCCGGGTCATCGCCGCCGAGGCGGCTGCCCGTCAGGCGCAGCGCGACCGGGACGCCGCCGACGCCGTCGTCGAGGCCGCCGACGCCGAGTACGACGGCGCCAAGGCCCAGGTCGAGCAGGGCCGCGACGACGTGTCCGCGTTCGTCGCGGCCGCGTACAAGGGCAGCGGGTTCGCGATGTTCAACTCGATCCTCGAGTCCGGCTCGCCGAACGACCTGGCGATGCGCATCTCCTACCTCGACCGGGTCGCCGCCGAGAGCCAGCGGGCCCTCGACGAGCTGACGATCGCCAGGATGTCGGCCAAGCAGCGCTCCAGCGCCGCCGAACTGGCCCGGCAGAAGGCCGCCCAGGCGGCCGAGCAGACCCGCCAGGCGCTGCAGGACAGCATGGCCGCGCAGGCCGGCGCCGAACAGGCCGCCGCCGACGTCAAGACCCTGATCGACAAGAGCGCGCAGGCCGAGGCCGTCGCCAGCTCCGAGCGCACCGCCGTCCTCGCCCGCTATCAGCAGCTCAAGGTCGACAGTGACCGGATCGCCGGCGAGCTGCGGGCCGAGGCGGCGGCGGAGGCCGCGGCGGCGGCGAAGGCGGCCAGGGCTGCCGGTCGGCCGGCTGCCAGCGGTACCCAACTGACCACCGCGATTCCACCGAGCAGCGGCGCGTTCTTCCTCATGCCGGTGCACGGCTGGAAATCCAGCAACTACGGCATGCGCTTCGACCCCGTCTACAAGGTGTACCAACTGCACGCCGGCATCGACGTCGCGGCCGGGGGTGGGCAGCCGATCGTCGCCGCCGCCGACGGCAAGGTGGTGCGGGCCGGCTGGGCCGGCGGCAACGGCAACTACACGTGCATCTCCCACGGCATCTACCAGGGCAAGGGGCTCGCCACCTGCTACGGGCACCAGTCCCAGATCCTGGTCAAGGTCGGCCAGACCGTCCGCCGCGGCGAGCTCATCGGCCGGGTCGGCACCACCGGCGCGTCCACCGGCAACCACCTGCATTTCGAGGTCCGGCTCAACGGCAGCCCGATCCAGCCGCTGAGCTGGCTGCCCGGGTGTCTCTGCTGAAACAGCCTTGCCCCGCGCGTTACGCTGATACTCCTGTCAAGATTTCTGGAGGGGTCGATGCCGCGCGAAAAGGGACGCAAGCTCGTCGCGTCCAACCGGAAGGCGCGCCACGACTACGAGATCCTCGAGGAGCTCGAGGCCGGCATCGCGCTCACGGGCACCGAGGTCAAGTCGCTGCGGGCCGGCCGGTGCTCGCTCGTCGACGCCTTCGGGCAGATCTCCGACCGGGAGGTGTATCTCCATGCGATGCACATCCCCGAATACACGATGGGCACCTGGACCAACCACCCCCCGCGCCGGGTCCGGAAACTGCTGCTGAAGCGGCAGGAGATCGACCGCATCGGGGCAAAGGTTCGGGAGAGTGGCCTCACGCTGGTGCCGCTTTCGGTGTACTTCTCCAACGGTTGGGTCAAGGTGGAAATCGGCCTCGCCCGCGGCAAGAAGTCCTACGACAAGCGCCAGTCCCTGGCGAAACGTGATGCCGAGCGGGAGATCTCTCGCGTCATGGGCAGCAGGAACAAGGGCAGAGACGAGTAAATCGTCCCGGGTGGCTGAGTAGTTTACGACGGGCAAGCGAGCAATGCGTGCAAGCCCTATAGTCCGTGCGTGACCGAGATTCGGGTCGATGTCGACCTCGAGCACCCGCCCCCCGCGGTGTGGCGTGCGCTCACCGAGGCGCACCTCGTCACCGACTGGCTGCCCACCACCCGGTTCATGGTCCGCGACGACGGCACGTTCACGTTCCAGGCGGGCACCCTGGCAGGCCTCGAAGACCCGATCGAGGGCGAGATCGTCACCACCGAGGCGCCGCACCGGCTGGTGATGCGGTGGTCCGGGGAGAACCTGCACACCGTCGTCGCCCTCACCCTCGACGAACTGCCCGGCGACGGCACCCGGCTCACCCTCACCCAGAGCGGCTTCCTCGGCCCGCAGGGCACGATGCGGCGCAGGGTGTTGCGCAGGACGTACCAGCAGCTCTTCGAAGGCCCGATGGCGGCGACGCTGGCCCGTCAGGCCGCCGACCCGCCGGCCGCGCCCACGGTCACCGACCCGCCGGCGGCCGTGCGGCGCAACGACGGCGGCCCGTTCAACCGGCTGCCGCGCCAGCTCAACTCGCCGAGCCGGTCCGCGCCCGGCCTCAGCTCCCAGGTGCGCTCCACCGCCGGACCCCGCCCGACGACCACGATGCCGGGCTTCGCCGCCGCCGTCCTGGGCGCGAGAGCGACCGGTGTCGCCGCCGTGCCGGCCGCCCGCGTCGACGACTCCGTGACACCGGGCCATCAGTTCACGCATCGGCGGGGTGCGTTCGCATCTTCCGCGTTTTCCGCGTTTTCCGCGTGGGTACGCCGAAGCTGGCACCGCATCGTCACCGCGCGTGACTGGTCGGCGGACCGTCGTAGCCAGGCCGTCGCCGCGGCGGCCGCGATCCTGCTGCTGCTGGCGATGATCGCGCTGCTCGTCGGCAAGGCCACCGCGCCGCATCCGGCCAAACCGCCCCGCACCGGTGGCGGCGTCGAGGGCCCGGCCCAGGCCACCGTCCCGGCCGCACCCGCGGAACGCTCCCAACGCGTCGCAGTGGTCCCGGCGACCTCGGCACCCACCGGCTCGCCCCCGGCGCCGGCCACGTCCGCGCCCAGCGCCACCACCACCGGCCCGCAGCTCACCGCCCGCACCCGCACCGAGGACCTGACCCTGACCTCCTACCGGGTCACCGTCACGATCGCCAACCCGAGCACCGCCCCGAGCACCGACTGGACCGTCGTCATCGTCCTGCCCCTGCTCGACCTCACCGTCCGGGACGTCGACGGCGCCGTCATGTCCCGCACCGGCCTCAAAGTGATCTTCACCCCCGTCGACAGCACCCGCACCATCCGCAACGGCGGCTCCGTGACCGTCCGTTTCGAGGTCGAGGGCCTCGGCGTGCGCAACACCCCCCTCGACTGCACCATCGACGGACGCCCCTGCACCCAGGTATCGGGATGAAAAGCTGGTGGGGACGCGCTACGCTAGATCAGCCGCTACGGAGCGGCAGCCAACACCACCCGCGCGGGGGTGACTGGTTTCGACTTTGTGCGCCGCGCTAGGGGAAGCGAGTCGAGGAAGCCGACGTTGTCTCGTGAATCAGTCGTCGGAAAGTTATAAGCGCCAATCTTAAGCGCTCCGATCTCGCTCTTGCTGCCTAAGCAGGAGTAGCAGATCTGTCGGTCCGGGTTCGCCTTCGACCCGATCACCGGCATCAGCTAGAAGGCTGGCCAACCGAGTCCTGTCGCGGGGCTCGTGCGGCGAGATCAATCGCGACTGGACCCGTCATACCGACTCGCTCGCATGATCGGTAGGGCCGAGTAGAGGCACAGCGAGCTGCGCTCGGAGAAGCCCTAGCAAAGCAACGAAGGACCCGGGTTCGATTCCCGGCACCTCCACCGCCGAACGCCCCCTGCTCACGCAGGGGGCGTTCGCCGTTGGCGGTGTCGTATTCCCCGCGCACCGGCTTCGCCGGCGCTCCCCAGTGGGGGAGCTTCGCTCCACCCACACCCCCTCAAGACCGTGCCACGGTTGCTGTGGTCTGCCGGCGGACATCCCTGCTGGCGCAGGGGTGTCCGCCTTTGGCTGGGGCGTGTTTCTCGCGCAGCACGGCGTACTTGTACGCCTGGTCGGGGATCGACCAGGTGTCCGCCTTTGGCTGGGGCGTGTTTCCCGCGCAGCCGTTGGTCGCTCTTCGGAAGGGGTCTCACCCCGCGACCCACGTTCGGCGGGGTCTCGTGCTGCTGGCGTGCCGCCGCCTGGCAGGGGTCCGCTGGGCGTGCATTCGGGGCCGGGCGCCAAAGGCGTGCCGCTGGCCTGTCCGCTCCAGTTCGAATTTCGCCGAGGTGCTCGCAGTCGATCCAAGAGAGCGTTGAGCGCTAGATCAGTGGTCGTCTGCCGTGTCGCCGTCATCGGAACGCCGCGGCCGCCCAGCTGCCGAGGTTTAGACCGCGAGGAAGTCGACGTCGTATTTGTGGATGTGGGCGTCGCGGGTTACCAGTGTGAGTTCTTCGAGCTGGGCCTGCGCAGGGGCTGGTCCAGCGGGTTCAAGTAGGTCAGCGTTGGCTTCACCGTTCCGGTTCGGATTCCCCGCGCGCGAGCAAGCGATGGGGTCTGACAGGTTTGGGGCCGTTAGGGTCGCGCCATGACCCGCCGTATCGACTTTTTCGACGACCCTGCCGCCCCTTCGGTGACCAGCATCGTGCCGTCCGCGAATGTCGTCGTGGTCAACGAGTCCGGCGCCCTGTTGCTGATCCGCCGCACCGACAACGACAACTGGGCGCTGCCCGGCGGGGCGATGGATCCCGGGGAGTCGATGACGGACTGCGCTGTGCGGGAGACCTTCGAGGAGACCGGGATGCACGTCGAGGTGACCGGGCTTGTGGGCATCTACACCGACCCTCGGCACATCATCCTGTACACCAGCGATGACGAAGCTCGGCAGGAGTTCTCGATCGTGTACACGGCCCGGCCGGTCGGCGGCACGCCGACGCCGAGTTCGGAGTCGCGGGAGGTGCACTGGGTCGCGCCGGCTGATGTCGAAGGGCTCCAGATGCATCGGTCGATGCGGTTGCGGATCTCGCACTATCTCGCGGGCAACGGGAAGCCGCATCTTGGATAGTGGCGGCGCGCACCAGGTGGAGCGCTGGTGGTGTGACCGGTTACCGGGCGCCGTGGCGGGTAGGGACGCACCTGTCATGTCCCGACGGTCGTGTGTTCCGGGGCGTCAGGTGGCGTTGGACCGCACGATCGCAGTGAAGGGGGAACGGACGTGCAGGAGGACCGTTTGCATCGCGAGTTGTCCGCTGCTGTGGCCGAGCTGCGGACCGCCTTCGTCGAGCACGACCGGAACAAGGTCGCAGCGCTCATGACCGAGGACCACGTCTCGATCATGTCCTACGCCCGCTTCGATGGGCGTACCCAACTGCTCGACCACTTCAACGACTTCACCTTCCAGAGCCTCCCGGCAGATGACCTGACCACGACGCCGCTCGGCCCCGACGCGGCGCTCGTCAGCTTCCGCGGCACGCTCGAAGGCACCTATGCGGGCAGGCCCGTGCCCCGCGATGTGCTCGTCGGCGAGGTCTGGCTGCGCCAGGACGGGAGCTGGCGTGAGGCGACCTATCAGGAGACTCCGCTCTAGAGACCTCGCGGCCGCGAACCATTGCCGGCTTGTGCGGCCCTCCGGCGGCGGAGCCCCGCTCCATTCACGGCACAAAGTAGCCATACGGCAACTTCTGGCCTAATGTATTCGGTGTTGTCTTGACGGCGTGCATCGCCACAGGCCTGTCGCCATGGCAGGCCTGTGGCAGCAGCCGTCGGGAGGTGTGAGCTGATGGGCGTTGCTGTGCTGGAGCACGAAGGGCCGTGGAGTGAGGACGAGTACCTTGCGCTCGGCGTAACGTCAGACCGGATCGAGCTCCTGGACGGGAGTCTTCTGGTGAGCCCGGCGCCGAGCAAGCGGCACCAGCGACTTTCGTCGCTGCTGTTCGTGGAGTTCGACCGGGCGGCCAATGAGGCTGGACTGTTCGCGTTGGGAGCGGTGAACGTCCGGCTGCAAAGTGGGCGGATCATGATTCCCGACCTCGTCGTGGCGGACACCGATGAGGACGGTGCGGTGATCGACGCTCCCGATGTGATGCTGGTGGTCGAGATCGTTTCCCCGGGTAACGCCGCAGCCGACCGCTTGGTGAAGATGGACCTGTACGCCAAGGCCGGCATCAAGCTGTACCTGCTCGTCGAGCAGGAACCACCGGGTTCCGTGACGTTGTGGTTGTTCCAGCTTGACGGCGCGCACTACATGGAGCACGCGGTAGCGAAAGCCGGCGAGGTGCTGTCCGTCGAGGAGCCGTTTGCATTCGAGCTCGACCCGACCGACTTGTTGAGCCGGGTGCCCCGCCGGCTCACGTGACCGGATTCACGGAGCCGGGGTTCGGCGAGTCGGGTCCATGACTGGACGGGTTTTCGCTGGTCACGGTGGGAGGCTCTGGGCGGATTCATCGGTATCGTGGTTTGGGTGATCGAGCTGTTGTTCGAGCCGGGGGACCTGGCTCGGATCCGCTTCGCGCGTTCGCCCATGCATGAGGTCATGAGCAGCATGCGGGTGGCCGATCACGCCGGGCGGGCCCGGATGCATGAGCCGTGGGTGCGGTCGGTGCGGGGGCCTGTCGCCGCGTTGCGGCTCGAGTTGTTGCGGCCGTTGCTCGCCGATCCGCGATACGTGCCGGAGTTTCTGATGCCGTCGCCGGACCGGATGGACATGAGGTTCGCCGACGAGTTGGCCCGGGTCCGGACGGCGCCGGAGGCGGCGGTGCGGGCACAGCTGGACCTGCTCGGTGGTGATGCGCCGCTGCCGGAGGCGCTCCGTCCCCTGTACGAGAATCCGGAGCGGCACCTCGGCCGGTTGGCCGTCGAGGTGCAGGCCTACTGGCGGGCCGCGATCGAGCCGGTGTGGGCGCGGCTGGCGGGACTGCTCGACGCCGAGGTCGGGTACCGTGCGGACCAGCTGACCTCCGGCGGGATCGTGCGGCTCCTCGGGAACCTGCATCCGGAGCTGGAATACGCGGACGACGCGTTGCGGATCCTCTGGCCCACCTGGCGGTCGCAGCGCCGGCTTGACGGTGCCGGGGTGCTGTTGGTGCCGTGCGTGTTCGCGTGGCCTTCGCTGCTCGTCGACACCGACCCGCGAGGTCCGACGCTGGTGTACGGCCCGCGCGGCGTCGGGCAGGTCTGGGACGGCTCGGCCCGGTCGTCGGCCGCGCCGGTCGCCGATCTGCTCGGGCGCAGCCGGGCGGCGCTGCTGGTGCGCCTCGACCTGCCGCTGTCGACCACGCAGGTCGCGCGGGACCTCGGGCTGAGTGCGGCGTCGGTGAGTGAGCACTTGTCGGTGCTGCGCCGCTCGGGGCTGGTCACGTCCCGCCGGTCGGGGCGGCAGGTGCTCTACCAGCGCACGGCCCTCGGCACCGACCTTCTGGGAGCGGCGAGCATCCGGTGAGAACCGAGTCGCTGGGAGCGGCGAGCATTCGGTGAGAACCGAGTCGCTGGGAGCGGCGAGCATTCGGTGAGAACCGAATCGTGGAGCGGCCGCATCGGCTGAGCCCACCATGTCCGGGACAGAGCAACGGACATGAGGAGGCATCCATGCGCGTGGTGAAGGCGCTTGTCCTGGCGGCGGCGATCGTGGCGGTGAGCGCGGCGCCGGCGGCCGCGTCCGGGTCGGGCGGTGGTGGCTGGGAGCCGACGAGCACGCCGCCGTTCGTCATCCCCGCGGGGGACGTGTGCTCGTTCGAGGTCAAGGGCGACATCGTCCGGGACCGCGAGCGGATGCGCACGCCCGCCACCTATCCGGACGGCTCGCCGAAGGTGCAGGACTTCGAGGGCGTCCTGGTGATCCGGTACACCAACACCAGCAACCACAAGTCGGTCGTCCGGGACGCCACCGGCTCGATCCGGGTGTACTACCTGCCGGACGGCACCAGGGTCTCGCAGCTCAAGGGCCACAACGCCCTGCCGATCAAGGCGACCAACGTCGGCTTCCCCGGCGGGGACTACATCACCCGCGGCGACTTCGTCGTGATCCGGCATCCCGACGGCAGCCGGGAGGTGCCGGTCCAGCTCGGCACGATGGAGAACCTCTGCGTGACGCTCGCCTAGACCGGCAGAGGGCCCCCGACGACGTCGGGGGCCCTCTGTGGAGCGGGTGGTGTTACAGCGCCGGGTAGGCGTTGGTCATGAGCTGCTGGAACTGGGCCGAGAACCACGCGCCGGAGACCGGGGCGTTGGGCAGGGCGCCGCTCATGCTGTTGCCGTTGCGGCCGTTACCGGTGTACGTCGGGTCGCACATCCCGTCGAAGCCCTTGCCGCCCGGGTTGTTCGGGCCGGTGGGGATCAGCGAGCTGGAACCGTCGGACTCGCCCGGGGGCTTGATCCAGACGTACGCGTCGATGCCGGTGGCCGGGGTGGCCCGGGGACGCTCGCCGAGGCCGGCGCCGCTCTGGTTGCACCAGTTGCCGGCGTGGATGCGCCGGTCGATGCGGGAGGCGTTGACCCAGGTGTTCATGTCGGTCGAGGTGCTCGCCGCGGTCGGCCGGGCGGTGCCGCCCCAGCCGTTGCGGGAGGTGTCGATCAGCATGCCGATGTTCGAGTTGAAGCCGAGCGAGACCAGCTTGGTGCGGAAGGCCTGCGCGAAGGTCAGCTCGTCGGTGTAGAAGTTCCAGTCGACCCACTTGGACTGGCGGACCGACTGGCCGCCGACGGTGGCACCGATGGTGACGAACGGCTCGGTCAGCGCCGAGTAGTTCGCGGTGTTGGTGATGAAGCCGTCGACGGTGGCGAAGCCGCCGGTGGCACCCTGCGCCACCTGAGCGAACAGCGTCGCGGCGGGACCGAAGTTGCTGTCCCAGCCGAGCCAGCCGTGGTGCGCGGCGTCGATGTAGTTGTAGGTGTTCGTGCCGGCGGCGTGCAGCTTGCTCAGGGCGTACTGGATGCCCGTCGAGTAGTTGCCGTTGGCCTTCATGACCGCGCAGGCCGCGGTCGCGCCGGCCTCACCGCCGGCGTTGGTGACGATGTTCGGCAGCGAGTCGATCTCGACGATGTTGACGATCCGGATCGACTTGTACTTCGGGTCGGCCTCGATCGCGGCGATCGGGTCGATGTACTCGGTCTTGTACCGGTCGATCTCTGTCGGCCCGAGCTCACCGTTGGAGGCGAGTGCGGCGCAGTCCCGGCCGGGCAGGTTGTAGATCACGAACTGGGCCAGCGTCGCGCCCTGGGCGAGGGCGTTGTCGAGGTGCTTGCGCATGCTCGTGGTGTAGCCCGAGCCCGCCGGCGCGGTGATGGCGTCGATCGTGTCCAGCCAGACACCGGTCGGCTGGTTGGCGATCCGGCTGCCACCGGCCTCGGCGGCGGCCTTGGCCGACCAGTCCGGGTTCACGTAGACCTTGGCGCCGACGTACGGGTTGTCGACGTGCGTCGGGTCGGTGCCGCCGGTGGTGACCGTGATCGGCACCGCGGTGCTGGTGGCGGTCGCGTTCGCGGCGTTGAAGACCTTGGCGGACAGCGAGTACGAACCGGCGGCGACGTTCGTCCAGCTGTAGGTGTACGGCGAGCTGGTGTCGGTGCCCAGCAGCGTCGTGCCGTTGTAGAACTCGACCTTGCTGACCGTGCTGCCGGGGGCGGTAGCGGTCGCGGCCAGGCCCACCGTGGCGGGTGCGGTGAACGAGGAGCCGGACGACGGGCTGGTCAGCGTGACGGTCGGCGCGGTCGGGTTGGTCGACGTGGACTGCGACGCCGACGGGGTCGGGGACGTCGTGGTGCCGCCGGTGCACGCCGTGCCGTTCACCGTGAAGTTCGCGCCGGCGGGGTTGGCGCCGCTCCAGGCACCGTTGAACCCGAACGAGATGGTCCCGTTGGTGGCAACGGTGCCGTTGTAGCTCAGGTTCGTGGCGTTGACGTGCACGCCCGACTGCGTCTTGTTGGCGTTCCAGATCTGCGTGATCGTCTGCGACGAGTTGCCGAAGTCCCAGCCGACGTTCCAGCTGGTGAGCGGGTCGCCGAGGTTCGTGACATCGACCTGGGCCCCGAAACCGCCGGGCCACTGGTTGGTGATCGTGTACTTGGCCGAGCATCCGGCCGCCGCGAAGGCCTGGTTGGCGAGCACGACGACACCGCCGGTGGCCGCGAGCGTGGCCGCCGATATGAGGGCGATTTTGCGCCTCATCGAGTCTCCTTACATTGATGAACCACGGTTGGTGCGCCATCACGGTCCGCACCGGCGCAGCACCCCGTCAAGGCAACCGATCGCGGCATGCCGTCTACCTCGTGTGCAATCGGAAAAGTGCCTGAAACTTTCGTCGCGAACTCCCTGCCGACCAGCGTTTTCATGGTCGGTGGGGCGACGATCGGCACCCGCGGCGACCGCTCCCGGCCGGCCGGAATGCGGATGATTCACCCGGGTATTCGCATTGCTCGACCCGTGCCGGGAATCGCTATGTGGCAGCGCGTTCCGCGCAGGTGAAACACGCGGACCGGCGCTCCACCGAGAACAGGTGACGGACGACGGTGACCTGCTTCGCGGGGATGCCGCACAGCGTCACGTCGCCGTCGATCGCATGTTCCGTATCGTCGGCGGACGCGTTCGGGGCGGGCGTGAGGCCGGCGGGGAAGGAGGCCTCCGCAACGGGGTGAAGCGGCCGCGCGGCGATCACCGGACGCGAGTGCTGCGGCATGATCACGACGAACCGTCGCGCCGCCGTGACCACCTCCGCCGCGCCGAACGGGCCCTCGGTCCGCAGCACCTCGTCGGCCTGCCGGGCGCCCTCCATCGCCCCGTGCAGCCGGAGCGATGACCGGACGTCCCCGGCGGACGCCCCGCGGAGCCACGGGTGGACCGGTGCGCCCTGCTCGAGCGCCTCGACCAGCGGGCCGCGCAGGCGGTCGACGCGGGCCGCCCGGCCGGGATTGGATCTCGAGGTGGGGCCGACGCGGGTCGTACCGTCGGACCGTGACCCTCATCGCGCACATCAGCGACACGCACCTCGACGAGGACGACGGCGGCCGCAGCGTCGAGCGGGTCGAGCGCGTCATCCGGTACCTGCGGGGCCTGCGCCGCCCCGTCGACGCGGTGCTGGTCACCGGTGACATCGCCGACCACGGTCTGGCGCCGGAGTACTCGGCCGCGCGGGTGTTGCGGGGGCTGGGCGTGCCACTGCTGCAGTTGCCGGGCAATCACGACCAGCGTCCGGCGTTCCGGCAGACCCTCCTCGACATGCCCCCGCATCCCGGGCCGGTGGACCAGGTGGCGCGCGTCGGCGACCTGGTCTTCGCGTTGTGTGACTCGTCGATCCCCGGCCGCGACGACGGATGGTTGGCGGACGAGACCCTCGCCTGGCTGGACACGGTCCTGGCGGAGGGCGCCCCGTCGCTCGTGTGCTTCCACCATCCACCGGTGACGATCGGGCATCCGGTCGCGGACCGGATGCGCCAGTTCGGGGAGGAGCGCCTGGCGGCCGTGCTCGCCCGCCACCCGAACGTCGTCGCGCTGCTGTGCGGGCACATCCACAGCGCGACGGTCAGCGCCTTCGCGGGGGTGCCGCTGCTGGCCGCGCCGGCGGTCGCCTCCACGCTGGTCCTGCCATGGGAGGGCGACGGCGGCCTGGACCGCGTCGCGCCGCCGGCGCTGGCCTTCCACCTGTACGAGGACGGCCGCCTCACCACCCACTACCGCCTCTGCCCCTGAGGTTTTTGTCGTACCCGGGTGAGAGGCTGTGCGCATGGCTGTCACGCACACGATCTACGACGAGGACTGGACCGACCACCACGCGGTCGGCCTGGAGCATTCCGGGGTGGCGTTCGTCGACGTCGACATGTGCGAGGCCACCAACGAGCGGTCCGTGTTCACCGAGTGCACGTTCACCAACGTGCGGTTCAACTGCTCCACGCAGACCGACGTCGCGTTCCTCAACTGCAAGTTCGTCGGCTGCAACTTCTTCGACGCGACGTTCACCCGCTGCAAGCTCGTCGGCAGCGCGTTCGACCGGTGCACCTTCGAGCTGCTGAAGGTCGACCAGGGCGACTGGTCCTTCGTCGCGATGCCCGGCGCCAAGCTCGGCAGCGCCGAGTTCACCGGCGTGCGGATGCGCGAGGCGGACCTGAGCGGCGCCCGCTGCGAGGGCGGCTCCTTCCGCGACGTCGACCTGTCCGGCGCGGCGCTGCAGAAGGCCGACCTCACCCGGTGCGACTTACGCGGCAGCGACCTGTCCGGCCTCGACCCGCAGGCCACGGAGCTGCGCCAGGCCATCATCACCGCCGACCAGGCGACGACGATCGCGATCGCGCTGGGCCTGGACGTGCGGGTGGCCTGATCCGCCCGGTCCGGACGCTGTCGGGACGTCGTTCGGTCCTCTTCGTCGGACCTTTCCCCTGCGAGCGCTGTCGCGGGCCGGTCGTGCGAACCACCAGCACGCGACCGTGATCACCGGGAAGATCCACTCCGCGGGCCGGATCGGTCATCCGGCGCCGCGCTGCTGGGCCTGGAGGTCGCACGGGTGGTCATTTCGTCCCTTTTGTCGAACTTGTGGTCGACGTGAGTGCCGTCGCGTGAGGTCCGCTCACGCGTCGCCGGCACGGGGGCGAGGCGAGTTCGGTGAGGCGTGCAACCGCGACGACCGTGGCATGCGTTGAAGTCGCGACATGCAGGGAGAGGGAGACGTGGATGCGGGCAGACGCCCAGCGTGAGTACGTCGAGTACGTGACCGGCGCCATGCCGTCGCTGCGCAGACTGGCGTACATCCTGTGCGGGGACGAGCACCGTGCCGATGATCTCGTGCAGCAGGCGATCACCAAGTTGTACGTGAGCTGGCAGCGGATCCGCGACGTCGAGCACCTGGACCAGTACGTGCGCACGATGGTGGTCCGGGGGTTCATCGACGAGCGGCGGCGCTCGTGGTTCCGGGTGGGGCTGATGGCCGCGCCGCCGGACCCGCCGCAGCCGGGAGAGCCGACCGCGGACGTCGAGGAGGCCATCGTCCTGCGGGCCGCCCTCGCCAAGGTGCCGCGGCGGCAGCAGGCGGTGCTCGTGCTGCGGTTCCTGTGCGACCTGCCGGTGGACGAGGTCGCCACGATGCTCGACTGCTCGCCCGGGACGGTGAAGAGCCAGACCGCGCGCGGGCTGGCAACCCTGCGCCGGCACGTCGAAGCGACCGATCTGGCCGAAACACGGAAGGGAAGATGACTGTGGAATCAGACGAGCAGGACGGCGCGACGCTGCTGCGGCCACTCGCCGGCGGGCACCCGCACGGGAGGTCCACCGTGGACATCGCGAGGGCGATCGCGGACGGTGACCGGCACCACCGGCGGGTGCGGCTGGTCGGGTCCGCGGGGGCGGGCGCCACGGTCGTGCTGGTGGTCGTCGCCGGTTGGACCGTCGCCGCGAACAGCCCGCAGAAGCCGGCACCGGCGGCCACCAAGGGCAGCACGAGTCCCAGCACCGGTCCCACCGTCGCCGCGGTGGGCTGCACGGTGCAGCAGCTCGCCACGCCGGAAGGGGAGGGGGTGCGGGCGGTCATCGGCGGGGGAGACCCCACCGGGAAGTACCTCGTCGGGCGGACGTATCCGGGCGGGCGGCCGTCGACGGTCGTGTGGGAGAACCTACGGCCGCGCAAGGTGCCGATGCAGGGGGAGGACCCGTCGCTGACCGGCGCCACGTCGACGGGGGTGTTCATCGGCTCCAGCTACACCGGCGCCGACACGCTGACAGCGTGGGTGTACAAGGACGGCAGGTTCCTCAAGCTCGCCGGTAGCGGTGCCATCGCGTCGGCGATCAACGAGCGGGAGGTCATCGTCGGGTCGGTGCAGGGCCGGCCGGCGATGTGGGCGTCGCCGACGGCGCAGCCGACGATGCTGCCGATGCCCGCCGGGAAGGGCTGGACCGGTGGCGCGAGCGGCGTCGACGACGACGGGACCATCGTCGGCACCCTGGAGAACAGCGAGGTCAAGGGGGGACAGGCGTACGTGTGGCGGCCCGACGGCACCGTGACGAAGCTGGCGCAGCCGATGGTGCGGGGCAAGCCCGCGATGGACTACCGCGCGCGTACGGTCCGGGGTGGCTGGGCGGTCGGCTGGGCGTCGTACGACGAGCCCGACCGCGGCCCCAGGTGGCTCGCCGCGCCGCGGTGGAACCTGCGCACCGGCGCGGTCGACTCGACCGACGGCGTCTTCACCACGATCAACGCCCAGGGGCGCATCGCCGGGCAGCTCGCCGTCATCGCGCCCGACCGCACGACGGTGGCACTGCCGCTGCCCAGCGGGTTCGACGCGAAGAGCGCGATGGTGATGACCGAGGCGATCAGCGACGACGGGACCGTCGTGGCCGGATACCTCAACGACCGCAACGGCTCACTGGACGCCCAGCCGATCGCGGTCGTGTGGAAATGCGGGAGTTGACCTGGAGCGCGCTCCAGCTGGCAGCGTGACGTCCATGACGGAAACGAGGAAACTGGGCCGCAGCGGCATCGAGGTCAGCGCACTGGGGATCGGCTGCTGGGCGATCGGCGGGCCGTTCTGGGCCGGGGACCAGCCGCTCGGCTGGGGTGAGGTCGACGACGACGAGTCGATCCGCGCGATCCGCAGGGCGCTCGACCTCGGCGTCACGTTCTTCGACACCGCCAACGTCTACGGGGCCGGGCACAGCGAGAAGGTCCTCGCCCGGGCGCTCGGGGACCGGCGGGCCGAGGCGGTCATCGCGACGAAGTTCGGCGGCACGTTCGACGAGCAGACCCGCCAGGTCGGACCCGACGACGGCACGCCCGAGGGGATGGGGCGGGCCGTCCGGGAGTCGCTGCGGCGGCTCGGCACGGACTACATCGACCTGTACCAGCTGCACATCAACGGCCTGCCCATCCCGCAGGCGCTCGACCTGATCCCCGCGCTGGAGGACCTGGTCGCGCAGGGGCTGATCCGCGCGTACGGCTGGAGCACCGACTTCCCGGAGCGGGCGACCGCGTTCGCCGAGGCCGGCGTGCACTGCGCCACCATCCAGGCGGACCTGTCGGTGCTGCGGGGCTCGTTCGGGGTCATCCCCGTCGCCGACGAGCACGACCTGGGCGTCATCATCCGGGGGCCCCTGGCCATGGGGCTGCTCGGCGGCAGGTACACCGCCGAGTCGAAGCTGCCGCAGGACGACGTGCGGGGGCTCAGCCCGGAGTGGATGACGTACTTCACCGACGGGCGGCCGACGGCGGAGTTCCTGAACCGGATCGACGCGGTCCGGGACGTGCTGACCTCCGGCGGGCGCACCCTCGCCCAGGGCGCGCTTGCCTGGCTGTGGGCGTACAACGGCCGGACCGTGCCGATCCCCGGCTGCCGCACCGTCGCGCAGGTCGAGGAGAACGCCGGCGCGCTCGCCCACGGCCCGCTGAGCGGGTCCGAGCTGGCCGACGTCGAAAAACTTCTGGGCCGGTAGGCCGGGAGAAGGAACCAACACGGCCACCTGTGCGCCTGCACCATGTGACCGTGGTGACTGACGAAACCGTGCCGGGAGGCCTCGACCATGAGGCCTTCCGGTCGGTGTACGCCGCCCACTACCCGACGCTCGTCCGGCTGGCGTATCTGACGACGGGCAGCCTCGCCGCGGCGGAGGACGTCGCGCAGGAGGCGTTCATCGAGTGGTTCCGCCGGGGCGACCAGGTGCGGGAGCCGCTGCCGTTCCTGCGCCGGGCGGTGGTGTCGCGGTGCACGTCCTGGGTGCGGCGCCGCCGGCTCGAACGCCGCCACGCCACCGAGGTCACCGAGCCGGTCCGGCGGCCGGACGGCGACACCGAGGCCGTGCGGGCCGCGCTGCACAAACTGTCCCACCGGCAGCGCGCGGCGGTCTTCATGCGCTTCTACCTCGACCTGCCGGAGGCGCAGATCGCCGCGGCGCTCGGCTGCCGACCCGGCACGGTCAAATCGCTGCTGCACCGGGCCCTCGCCGCGATCAAGGAGGACCTCGATGACGCATGACCCGCACGCCCGCATCGGCGCGGCCGTCAGGTCCCTCGCCGACGGGGTCCACGTCGCCACCCCCGACCCCGCGATCCTCCTTGCCAGAGCGGCCCGTCCCGCGCGGGCCGGCCGGTGGCGACCGTTGCTCAGTGCCGCCGGTGTTCTCGGTGTACTGGTGGCAGCGGCCCTCGCCCCAGGGCTGCTGGCGCAGCCGGGGGCGCCCACCGACGGGACGGTGCTGCCGGCCCGCCTCGCGGACCTGTCGCTGCTGACCGCCCCCGTGTCCGAGGCGCCCGCCGGCCCGGCCGTCCTCACCTACGTGCACGGCAGCGCCGGCCCGCGCTGGCTGCACACCACGCAGACCGTCGTCGTCGGGGTCGACGGGCACACGTACCGGCGACTCGACGAGGCCGAGCGGCGCGGCGGCCCGGCCGAGCCCGGCACCTGGCAGGACGCCCCGGCGCTGCTGGCACCCGACGGCACCCGGGTCGCGGTCGGCAGCGTCAGCGCCGCCCGGGACCTGGCCGTCGTGGACCTGCGCACCGGCCGGACCCGGACGCACCCGACCACGTCGACCGGCATCGTCAGGCCGCTCGCCTGGTCGCCGGACGGAACCCGGCTGGTGTACACCACCGGCGACACGGACACCGCCCTCCTCGACCTCACCACCGGCACCTCGACCACCCTCGGGCGGCCGGCACTGGCCGCCGCCTTCGCCCCCGACGGCCGGCGCGTCGCCGTGCAGGGCCTCCCCGAGACGGAGGTGGAGCCGCAGCGGACGGTCCGCGTCGTCGACCTCGACGGCGGTGACCCGGTCGAGTTCGCCGCGGCCGGGTTCGGGGTGCTCGTCGCCGGGCCCAACGCCTGGTCGCCGGACGGCCGGTGGCTGGCCCTGGCCGACAACGCCGGCGCCGGCAAGCTGGAGTGCCGGCTCACGTTCCTGCCGACCGACCCGGCGGACCGCACCCCGCCGCCGGCGCCGGTCGCCACCGCGCAGGAGATCGCGCTGGTCGGCTGGGCGGCCCCGGACCGCCCGCTGATCACCCAGGGCGGCGCGACCGGTCACCGCACCATCGTCGAGGCCTTCGACCTGCGCCGGCTGTCCACCGTCGACGGTTCAAGCAGCACGTACGACCTGCAGGCCGCCGCCGGCCTCCTCCCCGGCGCGCGCGTCGCCCCGGCGGGCGCCGCCGAACGCGGCCCTTGGCCGGTGTGGTTACGCCTCGCCGCCGCCGCGGGCGTCCTCACCGTGGCCGGCCTGGTGTGGCTGCTGTGGTCCCGCCGGAGTCGACAGACCCGTTTCTGACATTGGAGGTGCCGGTCCGGCCCAGGAGCGATCCCAGCCTTGGCGGGGTCCGGTGGTCTTTCGCCGAGGCCCGTTGCGGCCTGGTCAAGGACATGCACCGGCAGCCACGGACCGCAACCAGCAGGGCCGGCAGGTGGAAGACCCGGCCCGGGGTCGCACCCCCGGGCCGGGAAACCTTCTACTGGATGACCTCGCAGCCCTTGGGGGGCTCGATGCCGACGACCAGGTCGACCCCCGAGCCGCGCAGCACCAGTGTCTTCGCCGCGGGGTTCTGCTTGATGACCCGGCCGAGGTTCACGCAGTCCTCGACACCGGAGCTGCCGGGTCCGGCTCGCAGGCCGGACTTGAGCAGGTCAGCCTTCGCGTCGGCGAGGGGTTCGCCCACGACGTCGGGGACGAGCACGTACAGTCCCGGCGGGGCCGGGTCGGTGGAGCCGGCGTGCGCGGCCGGCGCGGTGACCAGTGCCGCCGCGGTGACGACCAGCGCGAACAGCCCCGCGCGCAGTGGGGTACGCATCGTTGTGCCTCCTCGTGTCTGTGTGGATGCCACGAGTGTGGGCAGCGCCACTGACGCGGGCCTGATGTGCGGCTGACGAACGGTCACATCCGGGGGCCGGGCCGGGTCACGCTGGTGACGACGCACCGGAGGAAGCGAACATGACCGACGACGAGTGGCTGGCACGACGGTTCGAGGAGCATCGCGGGCGGTTGCGGGCGGTGGCGTACCGGATGCTCGGCTCCCTCAGTGAGGCCGACGACGCCGTGCAGGAGGCGTGGCTGCGGCTGAGCCGGCACGCCGGGCGGGACGACGAGGCCGGCGCGATCGACAACCTGGGTGCCTGGCTGACCACGGTCGTCGGGCGGATCTCGCTCAACCTGCTGCGGTCCCGGGCGACCCGGCGGGAGGAGCCGTTCGACGTGCACGTGCCCGACCCGGTCGTCAGCCCGGCGGCCGGCGGCGACCCTGAGCAGGAGGCCCTCGTGGCCGACGCGGTGGGCCTCGCGCTGCTGGTGGTGCTGGACACCCTCGATCCGGCGGAACGGCTCGCGTTCGTGCTGCACGACATGTTCGCGTTGCCGTTCGACGAGATCGCACCGATCGTCAACCGGACCCCGGCCGCGGCGCGGCAGCTCGCCAGCCGGGCCCGCCGCCGGGTGCAGGGGTCCGCCGCGGTGCCCGACGCCGACCTGCCCCGGCAGCGGGAGGTCGTGGCGGCGTTCATGGCCGCGTCGCGATCCGGGGACTTCGACGCGCTGGTCGCGGTCCTCGACCCGGACGTGGTGCTGCGCGCCGACCACGGCGACCAGGTGCCAGCGGCGGCCAGGCGCCTGCGCGGGGCCGAAGTGGTCGCCCGGCAGGCGCTGATGTTCTCCCGGTTCTCGGAGTTCTCCCGACCGGCCCTGGTCAACGGCGCGGCCGGGCTGGTCACGTCCCCGGAGGGCCGGATCCTGTCGGTCATGGGCTTCACGATCCGGGGCGGCCGGATCACCGAGATCGACATCGTCGCCGACCCGGTGCGGCTGGCCGCGCTGGACATCACGCCGTGAGCCGCGGTGCCGCGGTCGTCAGAACGAACTGTCGCACAGGTTGACGGTGCGGTCCGGGTTGACGTCGTCGACGGTGACCGTCCAGGTGCGGCCGTCGGTCGCGACGAGGGAAAGGTGGGTGGCGTCGGTGAACCGGACCGACGCCAGCAGGACCGCCGGCACGTCCTCGTGCCCCGATCCACCGGTGGACTTGCTGATGGTGTTGCTGCCGGAGGCGCACACGACGTCGGTCTGGCCCTCGCGGCCGAGCCAGCCGGTGGTGCGCAGCCGGTAGTGCCGGGCGTCGGCGTAGTGCAGGACCAGCTCGAGGTCGCCGCCGGGTGCGGTCGCCACGAGAGACGGGTCGGTGTGGACGACGTCGCGGTCGACCTTGGCGACGATGTTCGCGGCCCCGCCGACGCAGCCGGTGAAGAGCAGCACGATCGTGCTGAGCGCCGCGGCGGCCTTGGCGGCCGTGCGGTTGCGCAGCCCGAGGAGCGCGGCGGCGGCCAGCCCGGCGAAGGCCGCCGCGACCGTCGGGGTCCACCGGGAGGGAAGTTCCATCGGGATGAACCCCACGAACCGCCACGACGTGTACCTGACGACCGACAGCCCCACAATGACGATCACGAGCGTCGCGACGCTGAGCACGACCAGGGCGAGCGCGGCCCGCCGCCGCAGCGGCCCGGGCGACGAGGCATCCGGCGCCGGCGCCCAGCGGTCGAGGTCGTCGTCGGTCGGGGTCTCCTGAGCCGGATGGATCGTCATCGCTCGTCACCAGTCCAGGACTCGAAGTCGGGACCGCGCGCCGGGGAGCTGACCTGACGCCCCCCGGCGCGCCGTCATGCCCCGCTATCGTCCAGCGTCAGCCGGTCGGTGACAAGACCCGGTCGCCTTCCACAGCGGGCTTCCGGGCGCGGAACGCGAGCAGCAGCAGTACACCACCGGCAAGCGCTACGACAGCACCGGTGGTGGCCGTGATGTGCATCGCGGTCATGAATGCCTGGTCCGCCGCGGTGGCCAGGTCGGGTCGGTGGAGCTGCTCCGCGACCGCCCGGGTGTGTTCCGCCGAAGGGGCGGCGGCGTCGTGGGCCGCCGGCGGCAGCCCGGCGAGGGCCGGCGCGATCCGGTCCCGATACGTGGCGGTCAGGATCGTGCCGAGCAGCGCGATGCCCAGGACGCTGCCGACCTGCCGGACGGTGTTGTTGACGGCGGAGCCGGCGCCCATCCGGTCCAGCGGCAGCACCGCGATGACCGCGGCGACCGTCGGGGCGATCACCATGCCCATCGCGATCCCGCTGACGAACCCGACGGTGCAGAACCACAGCAGCGGTGTGTCGAGGCCGAACGTGAGGTTGGCCAGGAACCCGGCGGCGACGACCAGCAGCGCGCCGCCGCTGACCGGGCCGACCCCGTGGCGTTTCGCCAGCCGCGCGCCGAGGCCGGAGCCGACCGCGACCCCGATCGCGCCCGGCAGGAACGCCAGGCCGGTGTCCAGCGCCGACATGCCGCGGGCGCCCTGCAGGTAGAAGTTGCCGTAGAACATCTGCCCGGTGATGCCGAAGAACAGCGCGGCCAGGGCGAGGTTGCCGGCGCTGAAGCGGCGGTTGCGGAACAGCCGCGGGTCGAACGACGGCTCGGCCGAGCGCCACTCCACGACCGTGAACAGCGTGAGGACCGCGAGGCCGCCGAGCACCGGCGCCCACACCTGCCAGCGGGTCCAATCGGTGTTCTGGCCGGCCTCGATCAGGCCGTACGCCAGCAGCGCCAGACCGCCGGTCGACAGCAGCAGGCCGAGGGGGTCGGGACGGCGCCGCTGCACGAGTTTCGGGTTGGGCACCACCAGCAGGACGCCCACCAGGGCGATCGCGACGACAGGGAGGTTGACGAGGAACACCGAGCCCCACCAGAAGTGGTCGACCAGGACCCCGCCGAGCAGGGGGCCGAGCGCGACGCCGACGCCGCTGGACGCGGACCAGGCCGCGATCGCGCCGGCCCGCCGCTCGGCCGGGAACGTCGCGCCGATGATCGCCATCGAGGTCGGCATCATCATCGCGCCGCCGAGGCCCATCAGGCCGCGGGCCAGGATCAGGCCGGTGGCGCCGCCGGCCCAGGCGGCCCAGATCGAGGCGGCGCCGAAGACCGTGAGGCCGGCGACGAGGATCGTGCGGTGCCCGTAGCGGTCGCCGAGCGCGCCGGCGGCGAACAGCGCGGTGGCGAACAGCAGGGCGTAGGACCCGACGGCCCACTGCAGCTCGCCGGGGGTCGCGCCGAGACCGGTCCGCGGGTCGGCGATGCGCTCCAGGGCGATGCCGAGGATGGTCGTGTCGATCCAGATCAGCACCGCGGCGAAGACGAGCACCGACAGCACGCGGCGTTGCTGGGGTAGGTTTATTGACAGGTCCCTGACGGTCATGACTTCACTCTGGCAAGAACGTCAGGTACCTGTCAACTGTCGCACGGCGCACAATGGTCCGGTGAGTACCGAAGAAGCCTGCTCCACGTTCCTCGTCCGGCACGCGTGGCTGAGCCTGCGTGGTGTGGTCGCCGAGGCGCTCGTCGAGCACGACCTCTCGGTGGCGCAGTTCGCCTCCCTGCTCCTGCTGCGGGAGTCGCCGGGCATGTCGGTGGCCGACGTCGCCCGCAAGGTCTCCACCGCCCGCCAGTCGGCCAACGAGATGCTGGGTGGCCTGGAGCGGGCCGGCCTGGTCGAGCGCCGCCAGCACCCCACCGACCGCCGCTCCCAGCAGATCTTCCTGACCCCGACGGGGTCGGCGCGGCTCGAGGCCGCCCTGCCGACCGTCCAGGCCGTCGAGGACCGCCTCTCCGCCGGGTTCACCGAATCGGACCTGGCGGTCGTTTCCGCCTGGTTGCACCGCATGGCGGGCGCCTCAGCCGGGATCAATGAGGAGATTTCGACCCTCTGATCTGGACATTTTGTGCTCCAGGTCACACCATGGAGGGACTGGCGTACTCGCGGCGGAGGTGCGTCCCATGGAACTGCTCGGTGGCATTCAACGGGTGGAGCACGCGATACAGACGCCGGCCGGAGACCCGGCCTGGCGACCGGCGGTCACGCAGGCCGTCGCCCAACTCAAGGCGGCCTTCGCCGCCCACGTCCGGGAGACCGAAGGTCCGTCCGGGCTCTACGCAGGCGTTCTCGGTGACGCGCCCCGGCTCGCGCAGGGGCTCTACGGGCTCGTCGGCGACCACGAGACCGTCTGGGAGGCCCTCGACAAGCTCGAGGGGCACCTCGAACTCGAAGGGCACCCGGTGGTCTGCCAGGACGCCGTCCGCCTGATCCATGAGGTGTGGCAGCACCGGCAGCGCGGCGCCGACCTGCTCTACGAGGCGTACGACACCGACCTCGGCGGCGAAACCTGACGGTCTCCTTACAGGCCCGCCGCGGATTCGGCTGCGCCTGAAGCGGCGCTCTACGCTCGGACGATGGGGCAGCGTGTACTGGTCGTCGACGACGACCCGACCGTCAGCGACGTCGTGCGGCGATACCTGGAGCGGGAGGGCTTCACGGTCGAGCTCGCCGGCGACGGGCAGCAGGCGCTGGACGCGTACGACGCCGAACGCCCGGATCTCGTCGTCCTCGACCTCATGCTGCCCGGCATCGACGGGCTGGAGGTCTGCCGCCGGCTGCGGGTCCAGGACCGCACCCTGCCGGTCATCATGCTCACCGCGCTCGGCGAGGAGTCCGACCGGGTCCTCGGCCTGGAGCTCGGCGCCGACGACTACATCACCAAGCCGTTCTCGCCCCGCGAGCTGGTGCTGCGCGTGCAGTCCGTGCTGCGCCGGGCCGTTCCGCCCATGTCGGAGGACGTCTTCGTCGACGGTGACCTGCGGGTCGACGCCGCCCGGCGCACCGTCATGCTGCGCGACCGCGAGCTGGCCCTCACCGTCCGCGAGTTCGACCTGCTGGCGTTCCTGATGCGCAACCCCGGCCGGGTGCTGCGCCGCGCCGAGCTGCTCCAGCAGGTCTGGGGCTGGACCTTCGGCGACCAGTCGACCGTCACCGTCCACATGCGACGCCTCCGGGAGAAGGTCGAGGACGACCCGGCCCAGCCCCGCCGCATCCTCACCGTGTGGGGCGTCGGCTACCGGTACGAATATGCGTGACGTCCTCCTCACCTTCCTGATGGCCCTCGGCGGGTCGCTCACCGTCGCCGTCGCCGGGCTGCTGGTCCTGCGCGGGCCGCTGCGGGGCCGCTCGGTGACCGCGCACATCGTGGTCCTGCTGCTCGTCACCGTCGTCAGCGTGCTCGCCGGCATCGTCGGCGCCTCGCTGGAGATGTTCATCTCCGATCACGACCTCCACGTGCTGCTCATCGTCGTCGGCACCGCCGCCACCGTCAGCCTCGCCGCGGGGCTGTGGGCCGGGCGGCGCCTGGCCAGGGCGAGCATGTGGGCCACCGAGGCGCGCGAGCGCGAGCGGGAGGCCGAGGCCCGGCGCCGGGAGCTCGTCGCCTGGGTCTCCCACGACCTGCGCACGCCTCTGGCCGGGCTGCGGGCCATGACCGAGGCCCTCGAGGACGGCGTCGTCGCCGACCCCGCGACGGTCGCCGACTACCACCACCGCATCAGCGCCGAGACCGAGCGGATGGCGGCCCTCGTCGACGACCTCTTCGAGCTGTCCCGCATCAACGCCGGCGCGCTGCGCCTCACCCTGTCCGACGTCCCCCTCGGCGACGTGGTCTCCGACGCGATCGCCTCCGCGACGCCCCTCGCCGAGGCCGCCGGGATCTCGCTCGTGGCCGGCTCCGACGGGTGGCCGACCGTCCGGGGCTCCGTCCCGGAGCTCTCCCGCGTCGTCAACAACCTCGTCCGCAACGCGATCCGCTACACCCCGCCGGACGGCACCATCGTCATCACCGGCGGGCAGGACGCCACTGGTGGCTGGCTCGCCGTCAGCGACACCTGCGGCGGCATCCCCGAGGCGGACCTGCCCAGGGTGTTCGACGTCGCGTTCCGCGGCACGCCCGCCCGCACCCCGGCCCGCGACGCCGGCGGCGGGCTCGGGCTCGCCATCGTCCGCGGGCTCGTCGAGGCGCACCACGGGGAGGTCGCGGTCGACAACGTCAACAGCGGTTGCCGCTTCGTCGTGCACCTGCCGGCTGTCGCCTAGGCCGGCTGTCGCCCTGGGGCGGCTGTCGCCGTGCGGCGCTTCAGGTCGGCGCTGGGGCGGCTTCAGGCCGGCCCTGGGGCGGTTTTAGAGCGGTTTTAGACCGGCATGCCGTCCAGTGCGTGCTGGCAGGGATCGTCGGGGTGCTCCGGCAGCGCCGGGATCACGTCCAGCAGCACCGACCGCAGCCGCTCGGTGTTTGCCGCGAACGCGGCGAACACCTCGTCCATCGTCACCCCATGATCACCCTCGACCCCCGCGTCGAGGTCCGTGACCAACGCGATCGACGTGTAACACAGCGCCAGCTCCCGGGCCAGGACCGCCTCGGGGTGCCCGGTCATGTTCACGACAGCACCGCCCATCGCCGTGAACCACCGCGACTCGGCCCGCGACGAGAACCGCGGCCCCTCGACGACCACCATCGTGCCGTCGTGCGTCTCGATCCCGTGCTCAGCCGCAACCTTCGTGACCGCGGCCCGCCCCGTCGCGCAATACGGATCGGCGAAGTTCACGTGCACCGCGCCCGTGTCGTAGAACGTCTGGATCCGTCCCGACGTCCGGTCGATCAGCTGATCCGGCACCACGAACGTGCCCGGCCCCAGCTCAGGCCGCAACCCACCGACCGCGCACGGCGCCAGGACCTGCCGCACCCCGATCTCCCGCAACGCCCAGAGATTCGCGCGGTAGGGAATCCGGTGCGGCGGAAACCGGTGGTCCTTGCCGTGCCGCGGCAGAAACGCTGTGCGCCGCCCACCGACCGTAGCCACGGTCACCGGGTCGGACGGCGCGCCGAACGGCGTGTCGAGCACATGTTCCTCGGCGTCTTCCAGCAGCGAATACAGCCCGGAACCACCGATGACGGCAACGTCGGCGAGTGAGGTCACGCAACAGACCCTAACCGCGAGCGGCGGGTCAGGCTAATGTGCGAGACATGACGCTCGCACCCCGCCTCGCGACTCTCGCGGTTCTCGACGTCGGCTGGTGGGGCTGATGTCCTCATACGGGGATCTTGGCGGGGGCTCATCCGGAGGTCCTGACCCAGTCGGTGGGATATTCGGGGCACCGACCGGTCGGGGATCACCACGGCCGGGTAGCTCCAGCACCGGCCGCGGCACGTCGAAACAGCGTCGAGGGAGGGCGATGGAGTCGTTGACCGGCCGGCTGCTGGTGGCGACGCCCGCGCTCCGCGACCCCAACTTCGAACGCACCGTCGTCCTCGTCGTCGCCCACGAGGAAGGCGGCGCCCTCGGCGTGGTGCTCAACCGCGCCACCGAGGTCCAGGTCGCCGACGTCCTCGGCGGCTGGGGCGCCCTGGCCGGCGAGCCTCCCGTGGTCTTCGAAGGCGGCCCCGTCCAGCCCGAGGCCGCGATCTGCCTCGCCCGCACCCGCCCCGGCGTCGAAGACCTCGCCGGCTTCAACCGCGTCTCCGGCGCCGTCGGCACCGTCGACCTCTCCGGCGACCCCGACCTCCTCGTCGCCGGCGTCGTCGGCGTCCGGGTCTTCGCCGGCTACGCGGGCTGGTCCCCGGGCCAGCTCGAGCGCGAGATCGAAAGCGGCTCCTGGTTCGTCTTCGACGCCCTGCCCAGCGACGCCTTCGCCCCCCGCCCGGACGACCTCTGGCAGATGGTCCTGCGCCGCCAGGGCGGCCTCATGGCAGCGGTGGCCCACTACCCGGCGGACCCGACGCAGAACTAGATACCCGCTGTGAGACCACCCGCGAGGTTGTGTACTATTCCGTGAGTGCCCGCGAGACCGGGGCACGCAGATGGGGACGTGGCGCAGCTGGTAGCGCACCACACTGGCAGTGTGGGGGTCAGGGGTTCGAGTCCCCTCGTCTCCACTCCATCAATCGGCGGACCCTGCTCACGGCGGGTCCGCCGTTTCGCGTCCGGTGATGTCGTCATTCCCCGCGCACGGCTTCGCCGCGCTCCCCGGTGGGGGAGCTTCGCTCCACCCACACCCCCTCAAAACCGTTCCGGGGTGCTCCTTTGTTCGAGCGGTTTTGGTGTTTCGTTTTCGCGTTGGTACGGCATGTGCTGGGCCCGATTTGAGTCGGGGGATCTCTTGCGGCTTGTTTCTGCCTCAAGCGGGGTGGGCCACGGCTTGGGGTTTGAAACGGCCTGGCTGTTCCGGGCGTCATTGATCGCTGGTTGCAGCGAGCTTGCTGAGCCTGCGGTCGATGCGTAGCCGGGTAACCGTTGTGGCCTTACGTCTTGCCTCGGACTTGGTTGCGCGGAGCGGGCGTCATGGGCGCGGACCTATGCGCCTGGTGGTCTTACTGTCCGGCGTTGAGGCTGGCCAACCCCGTCCTGTATTACAGGCAATACAGTTGACGGGCGTGAGCGACATTTAGTGGTGGATGCCGCAGCCCGACGAGCGCCCGCAGGCGGACCTCGGCTGTGGGCTCACGGTGGCGGACGTCGCCGAGGCGCTGGAGCAGCCTGCCGCATTGCAGTTCCAGCAGCGCAGTGAGTTGCAGCGCGCCTATATCGCTCCCGCCGCAGACGGGCAGCTCGTGTCGATCCTGTTGTTCCGCAATGAAGACTCGTTCGTCTGGCGGGTACGGGCTGCACGCTTGGCCAGCGCGGTTGAGACGGAAATTTGGAGCAGGAGGGACGACTGAGATGACGCAGGTTCCAGACTTCAAGGCGATGACGCAGGACGAACTGGCGGCGTGGTTCATGAACAATGACGCGAGCGCCCTGTTCGCATCGGGTGAACGCACGCACGACACGGCGGTGCAGGTCGACACCGAGGGTCAGCCGGTGAACCAACTCGTCTCGCTGAGGATTCCGAGCGACGTCGTGGCGCGGATCGACGCGGTGGCCGGCCGGGACCGGGAGGGCCGCTCAGGGATTATCCGCCAGGCCCTCTCGGAGTGGCTGGAGCGGCACGGTGGAGCGGATCAGGGAGCCGCCTGAGAGCCAGCCATGGCCGGTCGACCATGGGGAACGGCGGAGAATGGCGGTCGGTCGAGTCTGTCTGGCCAGGTCAGAATCGTTGCAGGTCAGGCGCCATCATGAGCCCGGTCCTGACAGTGTGGGGTTCGAGTTCCCTCGTCTCCACCACGGGGATGCGACCTGGGGAAACGTGAAACCGATTGGGCAGTGCCCGAACCGCCCTGGCGAATATCTGCCGTGACCTGGGCGAACGTGCGTGTCCGCGGTTGAGTGGCCATGCCAATGCGGTGACGGCGGAGTGTTCTCGACGGCAGGTTGATCGGCCGGACCGGCCACGGCGGATAGGACGGCGCCGAACCGTTGCACGGCTCACGGCAGCGAAGCGACCGATACCAGCAACCGGTCACTCCAAGATCACGTGCGCGCACATCAAGCAGTTCAGGATTCCGCCGGCCCTCGTCCGGACGGTGACGTACTGCAACTGGTCGCGGCTGGCCGCTGCGCACGGTCGGCGGCATGTCCGGGCACACGATCAAGCGCGACCGGACGTTGGCGGCGTTGTTCGGGTCGAACGCGAGACACAGGGAATCCGCGACGGCGTGCAACCCCGCGCGGGGGCGGCGCGGTCGTACGGCTGACACCCCCGGCCGCTGGAGGTCCGCTTGTCCAGATCCGACGACGAGTTCCACGCGTTCGTCGCCGAACGCCTTGATCGATGGCGTAGAAGCGCCTATCTGTTGTGCGGCGACTGGCACCTCGCCGACGACCTCGTCTCGCAGGCATTGGTCAAACTGCACCGGAGCTGGTCGAAGGCGCGCAGCGCCGACAACGTCGACGCGTACGCGCAGAAGGTGCTGACCCGGTGCTGGCTGACCGAGCGGCGGCGCCGCTGGCGCCACCTGGAACAGACGCACTCCGACCCGCCGCCCCCGTCGTACCTGCCCGACGACCGGGTGGTCGACCGGCTTCCGCTGGCCGACCTGCTCCGTTCGCTCGGGCCACGCCAGCGCGCAGTACTGATCCTGCGCTTCTACCTCGACCACTCGGTCGAGGAGACCGCCGAGATCCTCGGCGTGTCCCCCGGGACCATCAAGAGCCAGTCGGCACGCGCCCTGCAGCAACTCCGCATCGGAACGCCCCGATGACCCACCCAATGGAAGGAACGTTGATGCAGCAGTTGTTCGACGAAGTGATCGGCACGCCGCCGCCCACGGCCATCGACTCGCGGGCGATCGTACGCCGCGATCGCCGGGTGCGCGCCACGCTGTGGAGCGCGCTCGGCACCACCGCGATTGCGGCCGGGCTCGCGGTGGTCGTACTCGCCACGGGCACCGGGCCTGCCGGCACGCCACCCGTGGGCGCGCCACCGGCCGACGCCTCGGTCCTCCCGGACAACCGCCTCCAACTGAGGTCGGCGACGCGTGAGGAGGCACAGGTCAGTGCCGGCCAGCTCAAGGCCGCGCTCGACGCGGCCGTACGGGCGGCGGTGCCGTCGGCACAATGGGACCCGAAGGGCTTCGACATCACCGTCATCGACGACGTGTCGCCGTTGGGATGGATAGGACCGGCCGAGGTCACGAACGGCGGAGCGAGGGGCAGTGTCAACGTCATGCTGCACGGCTTCTCCGCGTCCATGACGATCGATCCGCTGACCTGCGCGACGCTTGCGGCCGTTCCCGACAAGAAGGCAGACGGGCAGCGAGGTGACAACCCAGCCTCGGCTCCGCCGTGCGTCGACGCGAAAACGGCGTCCGGCAAGCCGGTAGTCACGTACACGGTGAACAGCAAGGATGTGAAAAGGTTCGAGGTCCGGATCGGGCTCGCAGACAACCGGGTCATGACCGTCACAAGCGGCGGTGACGACAAGACGCCCGCCCTGACCCTCGACCAACTCGTCCGGATCGCACAGGAGGCGACCGACCGCATCAAGTGATCAACGCGAGGGGACGAGTTGCGCGCCGGCCATCGCGCGCAACTCGTCCCTGAAGGTGCCGAAGCTGTCGCGAGCCCCGAAATCCGAACTCACGGATCTTCAGAATGCCGACGTACGCGCAACCTGGTCGCCGGGATCGTAGATGTCACCGTGTCCGGTCAGCACGCCGGCGATCGGCTGCCCGTCTGAGCGACGCAGCTGGTACTCGTACTTCTGCCCTCCGTCCGTAACATGCTCCGCGGTTCCCGGCCTTGGGGTCAGGCGGCTTCGGTGGTGTCGGGGTGGCGGGCCAGCCATTCGGCGACGGCGGTCCTGATGATGCCGGAGCGGCCCTCGCGGTCGCGGCCGGCGGCGGCGTCGAGGGCGTCGACCATGGCGGCGGGCATCTTGAGCGAGACCATCCTGCCGACCGGGGCGCCTGGCTCAGCTGACTGCACGAACTGGCCTTCGACCGGCCGGCCGGTGCCGACGAGGCC
The DNA here is from genome assembly GCF_016862795.1 of Dactylosporangium siamense. Taxonomy (GTDB): domain Bacteria; phylum Actinomycetota; class Actinomycetes; order Mycobacteriales; family Micromonosporaceae; genus Dactylosporangium; species Dactylosporangium siamense. The sequence continues at coordinate 43,043 of NZ_BONQ01000025.1, forward strand.
GCTCATGTCGTTGCCGGCGAACCACTCGGCGACCTGGTCGTCCGTCATGCTGTTCAGGTCAGGCTGTTCCATCACGCTGCTCCCGTCTGCTTGGCCCATTGGTCGATCTCGTCCGGCGTCGCCAACCGTGCGAAGCGGATCCGCCACACGAACGAGCCGTCGTCGCGGATCAGCAGGACGCGAATGAGCCGCGACATTCCCTGGCTCGGCGCGGTCACGGCCAGGCGCAACTCGCTGAGTTCGACCCGGTGCTGCTCGCCGTCGGCCCGCACCAGTGCCTCGGCCAGGTCGGCAGTGGTCAGGCCGTCCCGCAGGTCGGCCTCGGGCCGCTCGCTCGCCGTCGGCATGCGCCAGACGACCTCGCTCACGTATGAAGGGTAATACGCTTCATACGTGGAGGGCAGGCATGTACATCCCGAGGCCCCGGGATCGGCGTAAGAGGCGCGTCACCCGCCTCGCCGTTGCGGTCGTCCTCACCGTGGCGGGTCTTGGCTCCGGCTGGCTCGCTGTCGACGAGGCGCGGGGCGGTGTGGTCGACGCCGAGGTGGTCGGCATCAGCTACAACGGCGCTGGCCGGCGGGTGTACGACGTCCGGTTTGCGGTGGCCGGCCGGGTCTGCTCGGCGCGGGTGGACTCCGGCTCCAATCCGAAGCCGCGTGACGTGCGCATCGGTGGGACCTCGCGGCTTCGGTACTCGGCGTCGGACCCATGTCAGAAGGTGCGGGAGACGATCGCCGCCGGGCCCGGCCCGATACCCTTCATCGCCGCGGTCGTCGCGCTCGGTTTCTGGGTGGGCGTGTGGCGTCTCCGGCCGAGCCGATCCACCGCTGGACGATCCGACTGACGTGGCCGGGGTTTACCGGCGGCGGGATCTCCGGTGGCTGCCGAGGGCGTCGGTGAGCTTGTGGTGCTCGACCGGTTCCTCCTCGTCGGCTTCGGTCGGCCAGACCTGGATCAGGTGGTGCTCGATGGGTGTCTCCGGCGTCAGGTCGTATGCGGCGTCGCGGCCCCGGGCGTGCAGCCGGATGCGGTAGCCGCCCGGCCCCTGCCAGGACAGGAGCGGGTAGGAGATCTTCCGGTCGACGGTCTCGACGATGCGCAGGATGCCGTCGTGCGCCCAGAGGGTGAAGTCGACGACCTCGTCCCAGTCGTCGGTCCTGAGCGGGGGTGCCGCCTCGTGCAGCTCCAACGTCAGGCCGACGGGTCCGGTGCCCGTGCCGGTGATGACCGCCGCGGCGCCCGGGAACAGGTCGACGATGCCGCTGGAGTGGTCGGGGTGCAGCGGGGAGGGGACATCCTCGGCGATCCAGTAGCGGCTGTCACTGGTGTGCACGGGGCTGCTGATCACCATCGCCGGTCGGGTCATGCCGTTGCCTCCTGAGCTCAAGGGCGTCGGAGAGGAGGCTACGGCCGGAGCGCGACCGCGGCAGTTCGGCGACCGCGTATTGCACGCCCTCGCGGCCCTGGCCGGAGCCTTTGGCGCCGCCGTGCGGCAGGTGGTCGGTCCGAAACGACGGCGCCCACGTCGAGGAGCACCGTGGGCGTCATGAGGCGGTCCTCGACGGGCGGGTCCGCATTGTCGACATCAAATCCGTGGCCAGGTGCGGTGCATCGCTGGAGGGCACGCTGTTCGGCACCTGCTGGGCGGCCCGGACGCCGGGAAATGGTTCCGGGTCGATCCCGTGACGGGGAAGCAGCGCCTCAGGCGCCGGTCAGCGCCAGATCCGTGCCGGTCCGGATACCCGGCCCCGCCAGGGTCGAAAGGTTCCCGGCGGCGTCCGCGTGCACGACGCGGGTGCTGGCGTGGTAGCGGATGTTGAGGTTCTCCGCGAAGTGGCGCCCGTTGAGCAGGCCGCCGGCGGCCATGACGGTGCCGACGTCCAGCGCCCAGTAGCGGTGGCCCTGGTGCCCGTCGCGGTAGTGCACGGCGATCTCGCCGGACAGGTAGGCGTCGTAGACGACCCGGACGCCGAGGTTCATGCTCAGCGCCACCAGCTCGTCGCCGGTGTCTCCCGGCGGCAGGTCGACGCCGGCGGACTCGGAAAGGCCGGCGCCCCAGTCGTGGGTGTAGTCCAGGGCGGCGCCGCCGGCCGGGAACGTGATCGAGTAGCGGACCGGTTCGGTGGGGCTGACGCCGGCCGCGGGGGACCACAGGTGGGTCGCCGTGCACGTGAGGCGGGCGCCGGTGCCGGTCAGCGGGAGGCTGACCGGCATGGAGCCGACGCCGGTGACGGAGGCGCTCTGCACGACCAGGGTCGTGGTGACCGGGGACCAGTCGTGCGAGCGGTGCAGGAACCCGTCGAGCTGCGCGAGGTCCGGCGGCGCACCGAGGCAGGCCGCCACGGCCGCGGTGAGGGCGTCGCCGGACAGCCCGAACAGGTCGGTCTCGTCGTCGGTGACGGGATGGTGGTCGGCGCCGGTCGCGTTGATGCTGGACGAGGCATAACAGAGCCCCGCGATGATCGACAGCTCGATGCCCATGACCGCCCCCTGGTTGTAACGCCTCAGTTACGAAGCGTCCCATCCGTTACGGCAGGGCCGGCCTGGAACGCTGAAACCGCACCGAAGAAGCCGGGGCAGCCGGGGCGGCGGTGCGCACCTGCAGGATCGCGCTGAAGGTCTCGTCGTCGAGGCTGCGCTTCGAGGACGCGGCCAGGTCCGCCGCGGCGGCGGTCTCCCGCTCGAGGGTGGAGGCCTGCTGGTAGGCGCGGAACAGCCGGTCCCGGATGATCCGGCGCAGCCGCAGCTGCTGGGCGAACGGGTGCTCGGCGGGGTCCCAGCCGTTGCGGTGCATGAGGGCGTCGGCGAGGTTCGCCGCGGAGATCTCGCCGACCTGGTGGGCGGCGTTGACCATCCGCACCAGGTGCTGCCGGCGGCCGGCCGGGTCGTCCTCGGTGAGCGGGAACGCCTGCGCCCGCTCCAGCCGGTGGACCGCCCGCTCGGCCTCCTCGTAGGCCCGCCACGCGGCCTCCTGCGTGCGCTGCGCGGCCTCCCACTCCTCGCGCCGGCGGCCCGCCATCACGGACGTCCGCGAAGCGGCGACGGCCACCTCGTCGCTGTACCGCTGCAGCTCCTGAAGCTCGGCGGTGCGCCGTTCGATCGCGAGCTGGCGCTCCCGGGCGGCCTCCGGGTCGCGGACGGCCTTGCGCAGCCTGGCCCACCACGAGGGGCCGGCCGCGGCGCCCTGTCGTTTGGACAGGAACGTGAGGATGGTGAACGTGATGACGACTGCGGCGAGCAGCGCGGCCCAGATGGCCAGCGCCTCACGCATCCCGTGCGCGAGGTCTTGCAGAGCGGCGTCCATGAATGCACCTCGAGGGGGGATCGAGCGGCGAGAGGGGGAGTGCGTCTCAGGCCGAGGTGCGGGGCGGGGCGCGTCCGGCGACCGCGCCCACGGTGACACCGTCAAGAACAACTGCAAAAGCGGCAATGGTACGACCAGCAGGACCGACGGCCTGCGGATATACCGGGCCGGACCGGAGCGACGCCGGGACGCCCGCGGAGGGGCGGCGAACGGCCGACGGCGCCGCACTCACCGCCGTGACGACCGACGCGGCGACAGGCGGCACCGGACGGTCCACTGTGGACGGTGGCAGGGCCGGGGTGAAGCCGGCGCCGAGGATCAGCGCGCAGAGGGCGAGCGCGAGTCGTCGCACGCCACGCCGCAGACGGCTGGCGGGCGCAACGACGTACATGAGTCAAACATGCCCCTTCCGGGTGAAGGTCGCAACACGGGGGAGGTGCCGGGTGACCTGTCACACGTGAGAGCGAAGCTGGTCAACGCGGTAGCCTGGCCGCCGTGGATCTGACCGTCATCCTCGGGCCGATGAAGAGTGGCAAGTCCCTCGAGCTGGTGAGCCTGCTGTCGCCGCTGCAGTTCACCGACGTGCGGCACCGGGTGTTCCAGAGCGCCCGGCACGTGCGTGACGCGGGGGTCGTCTCGCGCAGCGGTGCCGCGCTCGCGACCGTGAAGGCCAGCTCGCTCGCCTCGGCGCTGGACGACGACGTGGACGTGGTCGGCATCGACGAGGTGCACATGTTCGCGATGTCCGACATGGCGGTCGTGCGGACGCTGCTGGAGCGCGGCACCAGGGTCGTCGCCGCCGGCATCGACCTGGACCACCGCGGTGAGCTGTTCGCGCCGGTGCGGGCGTTGCTGGAGCTGGGCCCCGCGTCGGTGACCTACCGCCGCGCGGTGTGCGACGTGTGCCGTGGGTTCAGCGCCGTCTACACGCAGGTGCTCGAGCACGGCGAGCCGATGCTGCGCGAGCTGGCGCCGTCGACCGCGCTGCCCGACGACGGCACGTACACCTATGAGGCCCGCTGCCGCACCTGCGTGGTGCTGCCCGCGACGACGCGAGTGCCCCGCCAGCTCGCCTCATGACCTCTCCTGCCCCGTGATCCGGTAGACCTTGTGTAGCCAGGGGTGCACAGGGTCTTCCGGATCATGGGAGCGGGGCGGCTAGGCAGCGGCGGAGGCGAGGGCGAAGGAGGGCTGCGGGACCGGACGGCCGAAGTGGTAGCCCTGCGCGAAGCGGTACCCGAGCCGGTACAGCTCCTGCGCCTGCTCCGCGGTCTCGACGCCCTCGGCGATCGCGTCGAGGTTGAGCCCGTCGCTGACGTTGATGAGCGCGGTGGCGATCACCGAGTGCCGGCCGGCCATGGTGATGTCGTCGACGAAGGACTTGTCGACCTTCAGGATGTCGACCGGGCAGGTCTGCAGCAGGCCCAGCGACGAGTGCCCGGTGCCGAAGTCGTCCAGGGCGATCCGCACGCCGAGGTCGTGCACGGCGTCGAGGGCCTCGATCGCCCGGCCGCCGCCGAAGACCGCGGTCTCGGTGACCTCGATCGCGAGGTGGTCGGCGGGGAAGCCCGTCGCCGCCAGGACCGCGGCGACCACCTCCGGGAAGTCGGGTTCGGCGAGCTGCCGGGCCGAGACGTTGACGGAGACCTTGCCGGGCGCCGCGTCGCCGAGGCTGGCCAGCCAGGTCGCCCCCTGTGAGCACGCCTCGAGCAGGATCCAGGCGCCGAGCTCGACGATCTGGCCGTTCTGCTCGGCGACGGGGATGAAGTCGGCCGGGCTCATGAACCCGAGCGTCGGGTGGTGCCACCGGATGAGGGCCTCCACGCCGACGATCTGCCCGTGCGGCAGCGCCACGATCGGCTGATACACCAGCTGGAACTGGCCCTGGTCGAGGGCCTCGCGCAGCTGGGCGCCGAGCAGGGCGTGTGCCGAGGCCCGCTGGTCGAGCTCGGGTCTGAAGCGCTGCTGGCGGGTCTTGTCCTCCTTCGCCGCGTACATCGCGACGTCGGCGCGGCGCAGCAGTTCGAACGGGTCGCGGGTGCCCGCGGCGTCGGCGACGCCGATGCTGGCCTGGACGAGCAGGTGCTGGTCGCCGGCGAAGACCGGCTCCTGCAGTGCGGTGGCGAGTTCGGTGACCATCGCGTCGGCGGCGACGGCGCCGGTGTCCGGCATGAGGACGGCGAACTCGTCGCCGCCGAGGCGGGCCACGACGTCGCCGGGGCGCAGGACCCCGCCGAGCCGCTTGCCGACGGCGGTGAGCAGCTGGTCGCCGATGGCGTGGCCGAGCCCGTCGTTGATCCGTTTGAAGTCGTCGAGGTCGATGAACGCGACCTGCGTGACGGTGCCGGCGTCGAGCTCGTCGCGGATCAGCTCCTCCAGGAACCGCCGGTTGGGCAGCCCGGTGAGGTCGTCGCGCATGACCAGGTCGCTGAGCTGGTCGGCCTGGTCCTGGACCTTGCCGACGAGCCCCGCGACGCGCACCAGCACCAGCAGGAACACGACGACCGAGACGACGCCGATCGCGAACCAGTCGACGTCGTGGCCGTCCAGGGTGCCCTGCAGCAGCAGCAGCGCCGGCGCGATGAGCGAGCTCACCGCGAGCACCGTCAGCCGGAGCCTGGACAGCGCGCTCTCGGCGGCGTCGGTCGGCTCGTCCATGCCGCGCATCGACGGGTGCAGCGCGGCGGCGGCGAGGCACACGTACGCCAGCAGCCACCCGCTGGCCAGGTAGCCCGCACCGAGGATGTCGTAGGTGGAGGTCAGCGAGTACGTGACGTCGGTGGCGAACATCAGCGTCAGGCCGGCCGCCAGCAGCCAGAAGCTGGCGGTCTTCGCCGCCCGGCCGGCCAGCAGGCGGGCGAGCAGCACCAGCAGCAGCACGTCGGCGGACGGGTAGGCCAGGGCGATGACGCGTTCCAGGACCGTCATCTGACCCGCCTCGGCGACGGGCCGCATCACGAACACCCAGAACAGCAGGCCGGCCCCGGCTGCGGCGATGCACGCGTCGATCAGCCCGGCGACGTCGCGCCCGTGCCGGCGCAGCAGCAGCCACAGGCCGCCGGCCAGCGACGGATACGCGCAGAGGTAGAACACGTCGGCGAGCGACGGCGACGGGCTTTCGTGCAGGACGAACTGGTAGATGCTCCAGGTGACGTCGCCGAGGACCCAGGTGCCGAGGCCGACGGCGAACCAGAGCCAGAGCGCCCGCCGGGGTGGCCGGTTGCGCCGGACGCCGACCAGCAGGGCGGTGACCGCGGCGAGCCCGATGAGCTCGAAGCTGAAGTTGGCCGCGTAGGAGTCGCCGGGCAGCAGCGGGTAGGCGACCGCCGCCACGCCACCGATCAGCAGCCAGACGAGCCACAGCCGCCCGGCACCCCGAGTCTCCACGCGTTGGTTATCGGCAAGCGTTCCGGTGCGGTTGAGGGCTCTGCAAGATAATACGTATTACCCTCTTGTGCGAAGCGTCGGGCTTTCCGAGACTCGGTCACATGTCACCTGTAACCCGCCGCCAGGTGCTGGCCGGTGCCGCCGGATTCGCCGGCGCACTCGCCATCCCCAGCATCGCGCCGACCGCGGCCCACGCCGCCGCCCCGGCAGGATTCCCGACCTACCAGTACCTCGGTCAGCCGCTCCCCGCGAGCCTGGCCTACAACCCCACCGGGGAGCTCATCTTCCCCTGCATCCGCGGGATGTACGACAAGATCAGCGGCGCCCGCGGCCGCTACTACCTCTACTACGCCCCGCACGACGCGCCCGGCGGGATCTGCCTCGCCTACGGCAACTCGCTGTCCGGCCCGTTCACCGAGCACCCGGCCAACCCGATCATCAGCCGGACCTGGTCGCCGCACTACTCGGTCAGCCACGTCTCGTCGCCGCACGTCGTGTGGAACGCCTCGACCAGGCAGTTCTTCATGTACTACCACGGCGAGAACACCACGACGCGCCTCGCGATCTCCAGCGACGGCATCAACTTCACCTACTACGGCACCGTGCTGACCACCGCGATGGTGCCCGGCACCACCGAGGCCACGTACGCGCGGGTGTTCGAGCACCGCATCGCCGCGCTCGGCAACAAGTACGTCATGGTCTTCATGGGACTCAAGAGCGGCCGGCGGATCTTCTGGGGCTGGTCCAACGACGGCAAGTCGTGGCAGTTCGACCCCAACCCCCTGGTGTCGCCCGCCGCCGACGGGCAGAGCGACCTGAGCGGCCCGCACCTGCTGTACCGCAACAACACCACCTACGTCGTCTACCACGGCTCATCCGGCGACATGTTCCTCACCGAGGTGGGCAACAACTTCGACAAGGAGATCCACCTCGGCGTCTTCCACGCCGCGCTGTCCGGCGCGCCGGACAACAACCGCTCCGCGGCGCCGTCGTTCGGCACCGACGGCGGCGTGCAGTACATGTTCTACGAGGCGGGCCAGCGCTCCGGGACGAAGATAGCCGTGGCCCGCGCCGTCTGATACAAAGCGGGCATGCTTGCCTGGGGTGTCGATTTCACCACCGCTGAGGTACGGACCGGGGTCCAGCAGACCGATGGGTTCACGTGTGGACCCACCGTCGCCATGGTGGCGTCGGCGCTGCTGGACCCCGCGTACGCGGACGGCGTCGCCGACTACGGCGCCGAGCAGCACCGCATCCACTCCGCCGCCAACTGGATCTGGCCCCGCAAGTTGGGCACCACACCCTGGGGCGTCGCCGCGACGATCTCCCGGCACGCCGCGGAGCTCGGCGTCCGGTATGGCTGGCGGCGCTTCCGGGGTCGCCGCGACCGGCTCGCCGACGTGACCGCCGCGGTCGACACCGGCTGGCCGGTCGCGATGCTCGTCGGCAAGGGCGTGCCCCGGCACTGGGTGCTCATCACCGCGCACCCGCAGGAGTCCGTGCTGCGCTGCTTCGAACCGGGGTCGGGCCAGGTCCGTGAGGTCACGATCGAGGAGATCCAGCAGCACCGGATCCCCCGGCTGGGGTTCCCGCGGGCCTACGCGCTGGTCCTGCCTACCGGCTGATCCTTGCCCTGACCTTGTCCTTGGTGCGCTCGGGCAGCTCGTCGGCGGCCGCGAGCAGGGGCAGCAGCTCCGGCTCCGCGGTCAGTGCCCGGAACGCGAGCCCGATCGTGACGTCGTGCGCCGGGGTGTGCACGACCTCGATCGCGTCCCCGGCCCGGATTTCGCCCGGCTGCAGGACCCGCAGGTAGGCGCCTGGAATGGCGCCCTCGGTGAACCGCTTGATCCAGCCCTGCTCGCCGAGCCAGGCGGCGAACGTGCGGCACGGGATCCGCGGCGCGGACACCTCCAGCAGCAGGTCGGCGCCGATCCGCCAGCGCTCACCGATGCGGGCACCGGTCACGTCCAGACCGGACGTGGTCAGATTCTCCCCGAAAACGCCGCCGGCCAACTCCCGGCCGAGCTCCGCGGCCCACCGGTCAAGGTCCTCCCGCGCGTAGGCGTACACGGCCTGGTCCGGGCCGCCGTGATGGCGCACGTCGCACACCACGTCGCCGGCGACCCCCGTCGCCGTCGTGCCGCGCGGGCCGGGCACCGTCACGCGGACCGGCCCGTCGACGGGACGCTTGTCGATGCCCGTGGTCGGCACGTTCGAGGCCGCGGTCGGGACCGGGGTGCCGGCGTTGACGGAGATCAGGTATGCCACCCGCTAGACGCTAGCGTCCGTCTGGATGGACCGTTTCGACAATCCCATGAAGTAGCCGTCGATCACCGACGTCGTGGGGGCGTCGGGCCGGTCGGCGGCGCCGAGCGTGACGAACAGCGGCGTGTAGTGCTCGACCGTCGGGTGGGCGAACGGCATGCCGGGTGCCAGGCTCGCGTACCGCGCCAGGGTGTCGACGTCGCCCTTGGCCAGGGCCTCGGCCGCCCAGGCGTCGAAGTCCTTGGACCAGCCGGGCGGGCCGCCGGCGCCGAGCCAGTGCTCACGGCTGAGGAACGGCAGGCCGTGCGTCATGAAGCCGGAGCCGACGATGAGCACGCCCTCCTCGCGCAGCGGGCGCAGCCGGCGGCCGAGCTCGAGCAGCCGGTCCGGGTCGTGGGTGGGCAGGCTCAACTGCAGCACGGGGACGTCGCCGAGCGGGTACATCACCATCAGCGGGACCCAGGCACCGTGGTCGAGACCGCGGCTGCGGTGCTCGTGCACGGGTTCGGAGTCGGGCATCGCGGCGGCGACCCGCCGGGCGAGTGCTCCCGCGTCGGGCGTGGCGTACTGCAGCCGGTAGAAGTGCGGGGCGAAACCGCCGAAGTCGTAGACCAGCGGGGTGCCGGCGGCGGTGCCGGAGACGCTGAGCGGCGCGGACTCCCAGTGCGCGCTGACGATGAGGACGGCCTTCGGCTTGGGCAGGCCGGCGGCCCAGTCGAACAGCTCCCGCATCCACGGGCCGTCCTCCAGCAGCGGCGGGGCGCCGTGGCTGAGGTAGATGCTGGGCAGCGCACCGTCGTCGGGTGTCCAGGAGCGCTGGTCCCGGCTGGCCGGGATCGCGGTGGCGAGGTGTCGGTCCAGCTCGGGCAGCGTCGTCATGGATTGAATGTAGCAACTAGTTGAGCGCTCAACAATATGCGTGGGCTGTGGCCGGCGTCTCCGCGCTCGTGGCTGGCTGTCCCCGTTCCCGGGCTTCGCGGTCGTTGTGATGGTTCAGGAGTTTCGTAGCCGTTTCGGCGGTTCCGGGCGTCGTGGCCGCTCCTGGCGGTTCAGGGCGTCGTGGCCGTTTCGGCGGCGCGGAGCAGCGCCTCGGCGACCGCGGGGGTCTCCTCGGCGCCGTACACGAGCAGCAACTGGCGGTCCGGGCCACCCCGGCCGTCGGTGGCGGTGGCGTGCTCCACCACGACACGCGTCGTGGACAACTGGTCGCCGTCGGCGACGTCCATCTCGGCCACGCCGATGTCGACCTGCCGGACGAAGAGTTCCTCCATGGCAAGAAGCGTGCCGCCCGCGCGGGTCCCGGACGTCGCCTCGCGGGAGTGAGTCTCAGTGGTGGGCTCTGGAGATGGTCGTGACCAGCAGCGCGGCCTCGTGCAGGTGCGCCTGCTCCGCCGCCGTCAGCGCCGGGTCCGCGGCCCGCCGCCGCACCGCGGCCTCCAGCTGCGACAACGGGTTGTCCCGCGTGCAGGACAGGAGCACGTCCAGGAACACCTCGGCCCGCTCCGCGAACGCGTGGCCCGGCTCGATCGCGACCTGGGCGACGATCAGGGCGCTCATCGCCACGTCGAGCTCGGGCGGGCCCTCGGTGCTGTTGCGCCAGTCGATGACGACCGGGCCGCCCTCGGTCATCACCACGTTTTCCGGGTGCAGGTCCAGGTGCAGGATCCGGGTGCCGGGGTCCTTCGCCGCCCGCACGCGCACCTTGTGCAGCCGCTCGAGGAGGTCCGCCAGGACGGTCCCGCCGTCGCGCAGGTCGAGCGAGCCGTCGGCGAGGGCCTGCAGCATGGTCGGCCCCTCGAGCCGCTCCAGGATCAGGTCGGCGCCGGTCGCCTCATAGACGCGGGGGACCGGATAGCCGTGGTCGGCGACATACCGCATGACGGCGGCCTCCGCGGTCACGTCCCCGCCGAGCCGGTAGCGCCGCAGCACCCGCCGCTCGTCGAGGGCGTAGACGTCCGCGTCGCGACCGCTCGCCAGTAGTGCCGTCATGCACCCACCCTATCGGTTGCTCCTTACAACCAACCGTTCTCGTCGGCGAGCCTCACCGCTTCCGCGCGGGTCCGGGCGCCGGTTTTGCCGATCGCCGACGACAGGTGGTTGCGCACCGTGCCCTCCGTCAGGCCGAGCTGCCCGGCGACGTCGGCGGCGGTGCCGCCCTCCCGGGCCGCCCGCAGCACGTCGGCCTCCCGCGGGGTCAGCGGGCTGTCGCCGCTGGCGAGGGTCTCCGCGGCCAGGGTCGGGTCCACCACCCGAAGCCCCGACGCGATGCGCCGCACGGCGTCGGCGAGCTGCCGGGCCGGGGTGTCCTTGACCACGAACCCGGACGCCCCGGCCGCCATCGCCCGCCGCAGGTAACCGGGCCGGCCGAACGTGGTCACCATGAGCACCTTGCAGCCCGGCATGGCCTTGCGCAGCGCGGCGGCCGCGGCGATGCCGTCGATCCCGGGCATCTCCACGTCGAGCAGGGCCACGTCGGGGCGGTGCTCGCGGGCCGCCGCGACGACCTCGTCACCGCGCCCGACCTCGGCCACGACCGTGAGGTCCGGCTCGAGGTCGAGCAGCGCGGCGAGGGCGCCGCGGACGAGCGCCTGATCGTCAGCGATCAACAGCCGTATCGGACTCACGAGGGGGATGCTGCCACACGGGGCCTGGGGACCTCCGCCTCAGCCGCGCCTGCGGCTGTGTCCGTGGTCCGGCGGCATGCTGCGTTCGTCGACCCGCGACCTCGATCACCCGCGACCTCGATCACCCGCGACCTCGATCACCCGCGACCTCGATCACCCGCGACCTCGATCACCCGCGACCTCGATCACGCCGGCCGGGACACCCCGGCCGGGATCGACGGCGGGGGGTCAGCCGGCCAGGCGGGTGACGGTCCTGACCGCGGCGGCCGTCACGCGGGCCGCGAAGTCCAGGTCGAGCCGGTCGAGGGTGTCGGTGTCCGCGTGGTAGTCCGGGTTGCGGAACTCGGCGGTGTCGGTGACCAGCAGCGAGCGTCGGCCCGTCGACCAGTACGGCACGTGGTCGCTGCGCAGCACGACCTCCATCGCCTCGGTCGGCATGACCAGCGGAAACGTGGGCAGGTGCGGCGTCGCCGCGGCCGCGAACAGGTCGGCGAGCCCGGCGGAGGCCGGGTTGGCGATCAACGCGATGAAGTCGCCGACCGTCGGCGGGTCCAGCAGGAACGACGGCGCGGACTGCGTCGGGGACGTCCGCCCGATCATCTCGAACACGATCGACTCCGTGTCGGGGGTGATCTGCCGGACGTGGGCGGTGCTGCCCTGGAACCCGTCCTCCTCGCCGCCGAACAGGCAGAAGCGGATCGTGCGGGCCGGCAGGTCCAGGTCGCGCAGCGCGCGGGCGGCCTCCAGAACCCCGGCGACCCCGCTGGCGTTGTCGTCCGCGCCGGGGGTGCCCTCGACCGTGTCCCAGTGCGCGGCCAGCTCGACCGCGTCGTCGGACGTGCCGCCCTCGATCTCGGCGACGAGGTTCACGTCGTGCAGTTCGCTGCCATACCGCTCGACCCGCACCACCAGGCCGAGACTGCTGAGCTCGTCGGTGATGTACCGCAGCGCGGCGGGCACACCGGGCAGATCGCCGCAGCGTGGCCCGTGAGCGACGAGCGCGGCGACGTGGTCGCGGAGACGGTCGGCGGAGATCATGTGCACCAGGATATGGAACAGCCCCCGAGGTTCCTGCGCTGGCTGCGCGCGGGCCGGTTGGACTGACACCGGAAAGCCTCGGGGGCTGGGAAACTGTCTCGTATTCGCCTGCCACCATCCGGGCGGCCGCACGAAGTGCGAGTCCAGAGGACGGCGGCTAGCGGACAGTCACCTCATGAGTCCCATTGCTACACAACGTTGGACCACCTCCTTTCCCATGTACGACCCAACTTAGCCACGGGCGTCGAGGCTCTGCAACGGTTTTTCGGGAGCAGGCTGGTTGTCTTCCCGCTCGAGGCGCTTGATCAGCCGCCGGACGATCAGCAGGGGGATGATGCCGAACACGCCGAACGAGATGTCCAGCACCGTCCACCAGCCCGGGATCCCGCGGACCGGCCCGGCGAACAGGGCCAGGGGCACGATGCCGACGCAGGCGATCATCCCGAACTCGATCACCCAGATGTTGCGCACCGGGTCGCGCAGCGGCCCCCAGAACGCGACCGCGATCACCAGGTGCGCGAAGGCCAGCCAGTCGGTGCCGTACATGATGAACGGGTAGCGGTCGTTGGTCTCGGTGATGCCCTGGTCGACCCGCGCGATCCAGGCGACCAGGGCATCGGGTGCGACGTCGATCCGGTCGAGCACGGACCGCAGCCAATGCACCTCGTGCTCGAGGGGGAACGCGGTCACCCCGCTGGCCACCAGGCCGATCAGGAACAGCACGAGCCAGACGCGGATCTTGCGCCGTGTGGTCATGCCCGCAGCGTAGGACCGGGCAAAGCGCCGCAACGGCCCCCGACACGAGATCTGCACAACATGAGGCACGACACGTGAAGCACGACACATGAAGCACGACACATGAAGCACGACATGTGAGGCACGACACGTGAAATACGGCACGACGACGCCGCGCTCCCAAGGGGGTAGGAGCGCGGCGCCGCGGTGAGGGAGATCAGTACCCGCCGTTGCCGCTGTCCCCGGTGACGGCCTGGGCCTTCTTCCCCTCGGGCGTGAAGGCGAACCACACGCCGCCCACGCCCTGTCCCTTGGTCTCGCCGACCTTCGTGTCCCCGGCGAACCGGTACGCGGGCCAGCTGTTGATGGTCAGCTGCAGCGAGCCGTCGCTGCGGGTGACCTTGCCGATCAGCTTCTGGTCGACGCCCTCGATCTTCATGTTCTCCACATATGGGACGTACGGCCACTTCGCCAGGCAGTCCGCCTCGCAGTTGGACTTCGGCGGCTTCGGGGTGTCCTTCTCGAAGCGGTACAGGGTCCAGCCCTTCCAGTCGGTCACCACCTTGCCGAGCGTGGCGTCCTCGTGGACCTTCACGCCGGCGACGTTCGCGGCGGCCGAGGGCGCGGCGCTGGTCGCGGCGGCGGCCGGGGCCTCGGTGCCCGCGGCGGCCGCCGGGGCCTCGGCACCGGAAGCGGCCTGGCCACCCTTGGTCAGGTCGATCGAGTCACAGGCGCTCAACGAGAGGGCGGCCGCGGCGGCCACCGCAAGGGTCAGGACGATCTTCCGCATGTTCGGTCTCCTAGTTCGCAGCGTTGCCCAGTGACACGGCGGGCGTCTCACCCCGGTTCGGCGGCCGGGGGTCGGCTGGGCGACAGCTACGCTGCGAGCGTGAGTGAACCGATCGACCCGGACGTGCTGGAGTTCGCGCACCGCATGTTCGACCTGGCTCGCTCCGGTGCCGCCGACGAGCTCGCCGCCAACGTCGACGCCGGGCTGCCGGTGAACCTGACCAACGACAAGGGCGACACGCTGCTGCTGCTGGCCGCGTATTACAACCACCCGCCGGCGGTCGCCGCGCTGCTGGCCCGGGGCGCCGACCCCGACCGGGCCAACGACCGCGGTCAGACCGCCCTGGCCGCCGCGGTCTTCCGCCGGTCCGCGGACTCGGTGCGCACCCTGCTGGACGCCGGCGCGGACCCCGCCGCCGGTGGGCCGTCGGCCCTGGAGACGGCCCGCTTCTTCGACCTGCCCGAGATGCTGACGCTGCTGGAGCGTGCCCGATGATCGACGTTCAGATCCGTGACGACATGATCCGGCTGGGGCAGTTCCTGAAGCTCGCCAACGTGCTGGAGACCGGCGGCGAGGGCAAGGACCTGATCGCCTACGGCGAGGTCACCGTCAACGGCGAGGTCGACCGGCGGCGCGGCCGCCAGCTGCACCGCGGGGACGTCGTGCACACGCTCGGCCAGACGTTCAGAGTTGCCTAGACCAGCGCGTTGGCGAAGGCCACCGCACGGGACGAGAAGTGGCCCTGGCCTCCGTCGTGGCCGTCCCACTCGTACAGCTCCAGCTCCTTGGGCCCGCGCAGCGCGTTGTACGCCGCGAACACCGTCGACGGCGGGCAGGTCAGGTCCATCAGCGCCGCGGACAGCAGGGCCGGTGCGGTGATCCGGGCCGCGAAGTGCGCCCCGTCCACGTAATCCACAGTGGACAGCGCGAGGGCGGCCCGGGACGGGTTCAGCCGGCAGAAGGCGGCGAACTCCGCGTAGGGCGCGCGGTCGGTGATCGTCACCGCGCGGCGGATGTCGCACAGGAACGGCACGCCGGCGATGACGCCCGCGAGGTCGCCGGGGGAGCTCAGGCCGGCCGCGGCGAGGGCCAGGCCGCCGCCCTGGCTGATGCCGCTGACCAGCACACCCGACGCGAACGGCAGCGCCCGGGCGGTCTCGACGGCCCGGACGGCGTCGGTGATGAGCCGGCGGTAGTAGTAGGTCTGCGGGTCGAGCACGCCTCGGGTGAGGAAGCCCGGCGTCTGCGGCCCGGAGCCGTCCGGGTCCGGGGTGTCGCCGGCCCGCCAGCCGCCGCCCTGGCCGCGGGTGTCCATGACGAGGTGGGCGTACCCGGCCGCGGACCACAGCAGCCAGTCGTGCGGGTAGCCGCGGCCTCCGCCGTACCCGATGAACTCGACGACGACCGGAAGCGGCCCCTCGACACCCGCGGGCCGGTTGAGCCACGCCTTCACGGGCTGGCCGCCGAAGCCGGTGAACGTGACATCGGTCGTGTCGACGGCGCGCAGGCCGGTGTCGACCGGGCTGAGGACGGCGGGCGCGGCGAGCCGGCGGGCCTCGTCGAGGGTCGCGGCCCAGAACGCGTCGAAGTCGGTGGGCTCGGGCGTCGCGCAGCGGTGCTGTCGCAGCTCGGCGAGGGGCAGGTCGAAGAGCGCCATGCCGGCGACCCTATTACCAGGAACTTCCCAGCGCGATTACGGGTCCGACACAGGTCCGGCCCGCATATTTGAGATGTGACCGGCGCCGGACAAAACCGGAAGCCTCCCTGGATGGTCCACCCGGCGCACGGTCACGCCAAACGTTCCACATCAACATGTTGCCGCGGCTGGGGTGGTCAGCGGGGGGCAACGGTGATGCGATCGAGGTCGGGACACCATCTGCCGGTGGTGTTTCCGGCCTCGATCGTGTTCTGCCCCACCTCGAGGCGGACGGTCAGTGTGACGGTCGCCACCCGGTCCCAGGCGCCGCTGGCGGGGAACCGGATCTGCTGCCAGGCGCCCCGGCCGGTGCGCAGCCGGCAGGAGCGCTCCTCGGTGGACAGGTAGGCGACGGTGACGGTGGCCTCGCCGGCGCGCTGCGCGGTGATTCCGGTGAACTCCAGGACGCGGTTGTTGCCGACCCCCGTGACGGCCCGGCCGCCCGACGCGGTGGAGACCTCGCGGACGGTCATCTGACTGGGCCGCCGGTTCGCCGAAGCTTCCGCTTCTATCGTTTTGGCAGGTGTACCGCCGGCGCTCGGCGAAGTCGTCGGCGACGACGACGGTGGGCTGCTGGACGCCGGGGCGCCGGTGACGCTGCGGCTGGGCCTGGCGCTGGGGGACTGGGCGGCGGCGGACGTCGCGGCCGCGGTGCTCTCCATGGGTGGCACGACCGGCGCCGGCGCTTCGAACGACACCTCGGCCTGGGGACGCGGGGCGCTGTCACCGCCGGCCATGGTCCGCAGCAGCAGTGCCACCAGCGCGACGACGACGAGCACCGCGACGAACACGTAGCGTGGCGGACCTGCCCTGCGCCTTCCGGTGTACGCGGGCGGGCCCACCTCGATCATGCCCGGCACGCTAGCGGGTTCCGGTGACGTTTAGGAGTCGGGGACCCGACCGGCGGCCACCGGTACACACGCGGAGACTGCGATCTCGATCGACGTCAGGTGGGGCAGCCCGGCCGGCGCCGGGTCCCAGCCGGGTCCGGCCGCCGCGAACCGGGTGCCCGGGAACCGGTCCGCGAACGCGAGCAGCGTGGCCGGGTCGGCGGTGCCCGGCTGCTGCGACCACACGATCGCGGTGCCGGGCACGGTCCGCCGCACCGCCGCCCTCAGCGCGCTCCACGGCACCTCGGCGCCGAGCAGGAACGTGCCGATCCGCCGCTCGAACAGTGCCGCGGCCAGGGCGCGCAGCGGCAGCGAGTGCGCCTCGCGGGGCGCGCACGCCAGCAGGACGTGGTTGGTCCTGATGTCGTCGTGGCGGGGCGCGCTGACCAGGTCGAGACCGTGCGCGACGCCCTGGCTGAGCGCGTGCTCGACGGCGACGTCCCCGGTCACCTGGTGCAGCGCCGGGACGCACACCTCGCTCCAGATCCGCAGCACGCCGTGTTCGTCCATCAGCTCCCGGACGGTGCGTGCGACCGTGCCGGTGTCGAGCGACCGGGCCGCCTCCAGTAGCCGTTGCATACTCTTCTGTTCGTGCGGCGGGCGCTGTTTGGATGCGCTATGCCGACTGCCTCCTTACCAGGGTGGTCGGCAGCACCGGGCACGGCTCCGCGTGGTCGCCGTTCATGAGTGCCAGCAGCTGGCGGGCCGCGGCGGCGCCGATCTCCTCGACCGGCTGCTTGATCGTGGTCAGCGGTGGCTGGGTGAAGGCGGCCAGGGGCAGGTCGTCGAAGCCGATGACCGCGACGTCCTCCGGCACCCGCCGGCCCGCCTGCCGCAGCGCGTGCAGCGCCCCGACGGCCATCAGGTCCGACGCGGCGAACACCGCGTCGAGGGTCGGCCGGTGGTCGAGCAGCCTGGTCATGGCGTGCACGCCCGCGGGCCGGGTGAAGTCGCCGTAGGCGATCGGACCCGGCTCCAGCCCGGCCCGCTCCAGTCCCTCGCGGAACCCGGCGAGCCGGTCCACGCCGGCGGAGACGTCCGGCGGTCCGGCGATCGTGACGATCCGTTTCCGTCCGGTGCGGGCGAGGTGCTCGACGGCCTGCCGGGCGCCGCCGCGGTTGTCGGCGTCGACATACGGCAGCGTGCTGGTCTGCAGCGGCCGGCCGATGAGCGTGACCGGCACGCCCAGGGCGGGCAGCGTCACGACCAGCGGGTGGCTGCTGCGGCAGTAGATCAGCAGCACCCCGTCGATGTGGCCGCTGCTGAGGTACCGCTGCAGCGACGCCGGTCGTTCCCCGGCGGCGAGCAGCATGGGCATGTCGCGTTCGGCGAACGCGGCACTGGCGCCCGCGAGGACGCGGGAGTAGAACGGATCGGCGAACAGTCGTGCGTTGGGCTCGCAGACCACGGCGGCGACCGAGCGGGGGCGACGGTCGACGGCGCGGGCGGCGCGCTGCCGGACGTAGCCGAGCCGGTCGACGGCGTCACGGACCTGCTGGCGGGCAGTGGGGCTGACTCGGGCGGAGCCGTTGAGGACGCGGGATGCGGTGGCGGAAGAAACACCGGCGAGCGCGGCGACATGGGCAAGGGTGGGGTGTTCGGCAGCGGCGGTAATCGACATCGCGACCTCCTCGGATAGCAAGGCGTCGATTTTGGGAGCGCTTCCATACCGGAGCGTCGTACACGGTTTCCGCACTGTCAACACGAGATTGCCGCCAGGTTTCACCACCGGCGTTTCGACTGTAAATTTCACCGGCCGTCACGCGGGAGATCACTGCGGTGACGGCTCTGGTGTGACCTGCGTGGATCTCCTAGCCTGCATGGCATGCGTGACTGGATAGCCGTCATCATCACTGTCCTGGGCGTCCTGCTGGTGCTCGCCGGCGCGACCCTGATCCTGCTCCGGGCTCTTCCGGCCCGGACACCCGCGCCCGTCGCGGCGCCGCTCGTCGCGGACGCGGACGATGCGGCCTTTGAACCCACCCCGGTGCCGGTGGGAGCTCGCCTCGCGAGCGTCTGGAAGGAGCCGACCGCGGCCGACCGGTTGATCTTCTGGGGCATCGTCCTTCTGGTGCTGGCCGCGATCGCCGCGGGCGCCATCACCTTCAACCTCGGCGCGGCGGGAGGCTCGGTGCCTGCTACCCGGTAGGTCTTGTGCCCCCAGCGTTTTTGTGTCGGAGCGGGAGACTATTCTGCCTCCGAGGTGACGTGTTGATCGTGCGGGCACCTCGCGGAGCTGGCTCGCCAGCGGGTTCAACAGCCTCAGGAGGCCTTTCGTGACCACCGTTGCACCAAAGCCGATCGTCACCAGGCCTTGGCCGGTGCATCAGCCGGTCAAGGGCTCGGCGTTCGCTCGGCTGTTGCGCACCACGGACGCGAAGCAGATCGGCCTGATGTATCTCATCACGTCGTTCGTGTTCTTCATGGTGGGCGGCTTCATGGCGCTGCTCATGCGCGCCGAGCTGGCCCGGCCGGGTCTGCAGTTCCTCTCCCCGGAGCAGTACAACCAGCTGTTCACGATGCACGGCACGATCATGCTGCTGTTCTTCGCGACGCCGATCGTGTTCGCCTTCGCGAACTACATCACGCCGCTGCAGATCGGTGCGCCGGACGTGTCGTTCCCCCGGCTCAACGCGTTCGCCTACTGGCTCTACGCGTTCGGTGGATCGATCACCCTGATCGGCTTCATCACGCCGGGCGGCGCCGCGGACTTCGGCTGGTTCGCCTATGCCCCGCTCAACAGCATCATCCACTCGCCCGGCGTCGGTGCCGACCTGTGGATCGTCGGCCTGGTCCTCTCCGGCCTCGGCACCATCCTCGGCGCCGTCAACATGATCACCACCGTGCTGACCCTCCGGGCGCCCGGCATGACCATGTTCCGCATGCCGATGTTCACGTGGAACATCCTGGTCACCAGCGTCCTGGTCATCATGGTCTTCCCGATCCTGGCCGCCGCCCTGCTCGCCCTGGAGGCCGACCGCCGCCTCGGCGCCCACGTCTACGACGCGGAGACCGGCGGCGCGATGCTCTGGCAGCACCTGTTCTGGTTCTTCGGCCACCCCGAGGTCTACATCGTGGCGCTGCCGTTCTTCGGCATCATCACGGAGGTCATCCCGGTCTTCAGCCGCAAGCCCGTCTTCGGCTACAAGGGCCTCGTCGGCGCGACCATCGCGATCGGTGCCCTGTCGATGAGCGTGTGGGCCCACCACATGTTCGCGACCGGTCAAGTGCTCATGCCGTTCTTCTCGTTCCTGAGCTTCGTCATCGCCGTCCCGACCGGCATGAAGTTCTTCAACTGGATCGGCACCATGTGGCGCGGCCAGATCACCTTCGAGACACCGATGCTCTTCGCCATCGGCTTCCTGGTGACCTTCCTCTTCGGTGGTCTCTCCGGCGTCCTGCTCGCCAGCCCCCCGATCGACTTCCACGTCTCGGACACGTATTTCGTGGTCGCCCACTTCCACTACGTGCTCTTCGGCACGATCGTCTTCGCGGTCTACGCCGGCATCTACTTCTGGTTCCCGAAGATGACCGGCCGCATGCTCGACGACCGGCTCGGCAAGGTCCACTTCTGGCTCACCACGATCGGCTTCCACACCACGTTCCTGGTGCAGCACTGGCTCGGCACGCAGGGCATGCCCCGCCGCTACGCCGACTACCTGGCGTCCGACGGCTTCACCACGCTGAACACGATCTCGACCATCGGCTCGTTCATCACCGGCCTCTCCACGCTGCCCTTCCTCTGGAACGTGTGGAAGTCCTACAAGACCGGCCGCGTCGTCGAGGTCAACGACCCGTGGGGCCACGGCATGTCCCTCGAGTGGGCCACCTCCTGCCCGCCCCCGCTGCGCAACTTCGACAGCATGCCCCGCATCCGCTCGGAGCGCCCCGCCTTCGACGCCCGCTTCCCGGCCCACGCCCCAGGTCACTCCCTGGACGCTCCGCCGCCCGGCGGTGCCCGCCCCTTGAGCCATGAGGCCGACGGCGGCGCCACCTACGAGGAACAGCGCTGACCAGTTCGACCCCGAGCAGCCCCGATCTCCCAAGGCCACCGTTCCAGGCCGCGGGAGGCCGGGGCTCGCTTTTTTCTGTCGCGCCTTGTGGTTCGCCGCTCCTGGTCGTCATTCGGGTGCTGCCACACCGTCGCTGAAACGACCCGGTGGATTCGGGCCTGGCCTGGGATCACCGCGACCACGGCACGGGCCATGCCCACGCCACCCTGTCGCCTGGCCGCGTGGTGCCACGAAAGTCCGCCGCCGTGTGGGCGAATATTTGAAGGTCTGGACGACCGGCACCCACGGACCGCAACGCACCCGGCAGTGCGACAAGGGCTGCATGGCCGGTCGGTAATGCCACACCGCCGGGCGGCAGGAACTTCGGACACATAGCCCAGATCGGGGCGCGGATACGCCCGCGCCAGGGTCTGTCGATCTTGCGGGTTGCTTCTCGAAGCCGGCGACGTGTGGGGTCGTGTCCGCTGTCGTGGTGTTCGAGTGGCCGGGTGGCGCCTTGGATCACGAACGATCCGTCGCATCCGCTGCCGCGTCTCGGTGAAAGGGCGGGAGGCGTCCGCATGCCCCCTCACACCCTTCACGCTTCCCGGCGGACATCCGCGCGATGTCCCGTCCCGGGCCCTCGGTCGGTGCCGGCACGGTGACCGCTCGCGACGTGCGTCGCCCAGACCGTCGCCTGCCGCGCGGGGTCGAGCGGTCGGGCGGGCAGATCGAGGTTGTGCACGGGCGATGCGGACAGCCAGCCCGCGACTTCGATCACCAGGAAGATCGGCTCCCGGCGGGGGAACAAGCAGGCGAACAGGCTGATCCCGGGGCCTCGGCAGCGCCGGATCGTGTGCCGGACTTTCTCCACAACCGGAAGCATCCCCGGGCCCCCGACCCTGGACATCGTTCCGCTTGTCGCGTCACCGCCCGCTGGACAAGGCTCCGCACGGCTCGACGGTGCGGACCGGTCGTCCCGGCGGGCCACGGGACGACTTCGATCCAGCCGTGAGCAGGTGTCACGGCCGCGTGCGCGGGGCCACAGCACGGAACGGCGGTGTGGGCCGAAGTGCAGCGGGTCTGCCATCAGGCTGCCTGAAGCGGGCGGGCCCGCACAGCCCTACACCACCTCCGTGGACGCGACCGCACGGCACGACCGAGGGCTGCCGGAACCACCGGACCGAGGACCCCGGCCAGCCCGCCGCAATGTCAATCCGCAACAGCCTCCCGGGCGACCGGTCTCGGTCTTCGATCACCTACAAGCGCCGGCACTGGGGCGACGAAGGCCCGGTGCGATCACGGCAGGTAAGCGGGTGCCCGGCCGGGGAGTCCGCTGCGTCCCGGGTCCACGTCTTGAGGTCGGCCACCAAGAGCGGATCCCGCGACCAGCCGAACGATGTTCGAGGTCCGGCACGGCGTCGACCGGATTCACGCTTCCGGGTGAATCGGTGCAAGTGCGGAGGTATCGGAGATGGCGTCAGGGTGCGCGGTGGGCAGGCATGCGGGATGGGGCCTAGGAAGCGTTCAGTGGATCGCTGCGGGCCGTAACGGGCCGGCCGGTACCCCGGGAACCAGAATGGAGAGCGGCAGCGCGGACCTTGGACGTGCGGGGTCCAAGGTCCGGACCGTGTCTTCCTTCGTGGTCAGGCGGGCTGGGTGACGCCGCGCTCGCGGGGCTGGGGGAGCCGGCCGGAAACGGTGCCCGGCGGGATCGGAACCCCGAGGATGTCGCTGACGCCGACCACCGCGAAGAGGCGCGCGATGAACGGGTTGGGGCGCCGGATGTGCAGCTTGACGCCCATGCTGTGGCAGATGCGCTTGGCGACCACGAGGGTGCCGATGCCGGTGGAGTCGAGGAACGTTACGCCGGCGAGGTCGATGACGAGCGTGTCGATGTTGCCGTCGAGCACTGAACTCACCGCTGTGCGGAGCTCCTGAGCGGTCTCATAGTCGATTTCGCCGCTCAGGCTCAGCAGTGCTTCCCGCTGATCTGAAGGACGATTTTCGATCGACAACTTCACGTGACCCTCCTGGTGCTGAGTCGTCCACCATGGACGACCCTTCGAGGTCCCGCAAGCGTAGCGAAGTCTTCCCTTTTTCGCCACGCTCCGTGTAGGTGGTCCTTACGTTGTGACGTGAGAAGTCCTCACATCGGGTGCGGAACCGCTTGCCGGGATGACGGTACACGTCGGTTGTTACACGGCAAGTCCAGTTACGTGCCATCCACCGGATGGTCAGCTTGATGCCACGACCGGTTCACCCACGAGCGTCACCCCGGCGGCGCGCAGCTCATCAAGGGCGGCGTCCACGGTTGGCCGGGCGACCCCCGCGGTCAGGTTCAGCAGCACAGATGTAACAAATCCCGCGCGCTGGGCATCGATCGCGGTCGCTCGCACGCAGTGGTCGGTGGCGATGCCCACCACGTCGACGGCGGTGACCGATCGGGCGCGGAGCCAGGACGCGAGGTCGACGCCGGACGAGGATCCCTGGAAGCCCGAGTACGCCGCGGTGTACTCACCTTTGGTGAACACGGCCTCGACGTGGGATACGTCCAGTGACGGATGGAGATCAACGCCGCCGGTGCCGACCACGCAGTGCACGGGCCAGGTGTTGACGTAGTCCGGCGGGTCGCCGAAGTGCCCGGCGGGGTTGATGTGGTGGTCCTGGGTGGCCACCACGTGGTCCCAGGAGCCGGCGGCCACGGCGGCGGAGATCGCGACCGCGACCCCGGCGCCGCCGCCGACGGCCAGGGAGCCGCCCTCGCAGAAGTCGTTCTGGACGTCGACGATCACCAAGGCGCGAGTCATGCGGAGCCCCCAAGCATCTGGACGGGAACCGCCGGGTCGCCGGCGGACAGCTTCAGCCCCTCCCAGGGGATCGAGATGAGGCACTGGCGCAGGTGCTCGCGGGAGGCGGCCAGGTCGGGCAGGTCGGGCACCAGCGCACCGCCGCGGACGAAGGCCCGCTGCAGCGCGCGGTCGTTGGGCTCCGGGGCGGGGGTGCCCATCGACACGACCACCTCCTCGGTGGCGGTGCCGGTCGGCTTGTGCCGGCGGACGGCGGTCTTGCGGCCGCCGACGGTGCCCTTGTTCTCGGAGCGCTTGACCACCGGCCGGCCGTCGACCTCGACCAGCTTGTAGACCAGGCCGGCGGTCGGGGCGCCGGAGCCGACCACGACGGCGGTGCCGGCGCCGTACGCGTCGACGGGCTCGGCGGCCAGGGCGGCGATCGCGTACTCGTCGAGGTCGCCGGAGACGATGATCTGGGTCTCGGTCGCGCCGAGGGAGTCGAGCAGGGCCCGGGAGTGCGCGGCGAGGACGGACAGGTCGCCGGAGTCGATGCGCACGGCGCGCAGGTCGGGGCCGGCGACCGCGATCGCGTTGCGGATGCCCTGAGCGATGTCATACGTGTCGACCAGCAGCGTGGTCTGCTTGCCGAGCGTGGCCACCTGCGAGGCGAACGCGGCCTGCTCGGTGTCGTGCAGCAGCGTGAAGGCGTGCGCCGCGGTGCCGGTCGTCGGGATGGCATAGCGCCTGCCCGCCTCCATGTTGGAGGTGTACGCGAAGCCGGCCAGATACGCGGCCCGCGCCGCTGCGACCGCGGCCTCCTCGTGGGTGCGGCGGGAACCCATCTCGATCACGGAGCGGCCGCGGGCGGCGGTGACCATGCGGGCCGCACCGGCGGCGATCGCGCTGTCGTGGTTGAGGACCGACAGGATCAGCGTCTCGAGGACCACGCACTCGGCGAACGTGCCGCTGACGGTGAGGATCGGCGAGCCGGGGAAGAACAGCTCGCCCTCGGCGTAGCCGTCGATGTCGCCGGTGAACCGGTACGCCGCCAGCCACTCGGCCGTCGGCGCGTCCACGATCCCGCGGTCGAGCAGGAACTCGACCTCGGCCGCGGCGAACCGGAAGTCGGCCAGATGCGCGAGCAGCCGTCCGGTGCCGGCCACGACGCCGTAGCGCCGCCCCGTCGGCAGGCGGCGGGCGAACACCTCGAAGACGCAGCTGCGCGACGCGGTGCCGTCGCGCAGCGCCGCCGACAGCATCGTCAGCTCGTAATGGTCGGTCAGCAGCGCGCTACTCGTCACGCCACCAAGACTATTCACTCCTCCGGGGGCAGCGAGCGCAGGGCCGCGGCCAGTTCTGCGCGACCGGTCACACCGAGCTTGGCGTAGACCCGCATGAGGTGGTTGTCGACGGTCCGGGAGGACAGGTACAGCTGGTCCGCGATCTCCTTCGAGGGGACACCCGCGGCGGCGAGCCGGGCGATCTGCCGCTCCCGGCCGGTGAGCATGGGCTGCGGCACGACCAGCGCGGGCGTGACCGCGGTCGGGCACAGCGTGCGCAGCTCGGCGAGGCGCTGCGCGGCCCGCGGCGTCTGCGGGGAGCGGATGCCCCGCAGCAGGGTGACGGAGCCGGCGGCGGCCTCCGCGGCGTACAGGTTGAGCTCCTGATCGGCGAGTTCCTCGGCGACGGCCAGGAGGCTGCCGCCGTCCTCGCCGGCGATCGCGCGGATGTGCCAGGCCATCGCGGGGGCGGTGCGGCCCTCGACGCTGTGCGACAGCGCGTCGAGCCGGTCGCAGACCTCGCCGGCGAAGCCCAGCCGGCCCAGGTGGTACAGCGCGAACATCTCGTGCGCGGCGAACCCGTCGCTGCGCGTGCGCGCCGCGAGCAGCCGGAGCACCTCGGCGGCGGTCGACAGGTCACCGGAGGCGACGGCGACCCACGCGCGGGCCTCCTCGAGCCAGGGGTACAGGCACTCCATGGAGCGGTAGTGGGAGCTCTCGGCGATCGCGAAGGCCTCGGCGGCGGCGGGCCCGTCGCCGGTGAGGGCGGCGACGTGCGCGCGTTCGGCGTGCGCGAGGGCGACGAAGACCTTCCCGGTGGCCAGGGCGGCACACGCCTGTGCCGCGGCGCGGGCGGCCTCGGGCAGCCGGCCGCGGAGCCGGGCCGCCTGGGCGCGGACGATCTGCAGATAGCCCGAGCCCATGTTGAAGTTGCCGGCGTCGGCCATGCCGGCGAACTCGGCGGCGACGATCGCGTCGACGGCCTCGAGGTCGGCGGCGAGGATCATCGCGGTGCCGCGGGCGAGCTCGATGCCGAGCTGGATGTAGGGGACCTCGGCCCGCCACTGGGCGGCCTCGGCGTCGATCGCGGCCATCGCCTTGACGGTCTGCACCGGGGTGCCGCGCATCGCCTGGAGCTGGCCCATGTTGCTGCGGGCCAGGGCCCGGGGGCCGGGTGCGCTGGCGGCGCTGTCGAGGACCTGGCGGGCCAGGGTCAGCGCCTGCGCGTTGTCGCCGCGGTGCAGCCGCATCGTCGACTCGACGGCCAGGACCAGGGAACGCTCGCGCAGGTCGTTGAGCTTGTACGCCTGCCGGTTGATGTCCTCGATGGTGCCCGTGTCGCCGAGCCCCCACTGCGCGGTGATGTGCCGGATGGCCAGCCACCGGCTGCGCTGGGACTCGTCGACGGTCTGCTCCTCGTTGGCGTCGAGGATCGCGACGGCCTCCTCGGGCATGTTGACGAACATGAGGATCGTCGCGAGGGTCTCCGCGGCGTCGAACCCGCCGCCGGCGGCGAGGGCGGCCTTGCCCAGCCGCATGGCCAGGGCCATGTCGTAGGTGGCGAACGCGAGCCGGCACGCCATCAGCAGCTGCTGCGGGTCGCGGGCGGTGTCGCTGTCCAGGCGCCACACGGCGACGCGGAGCAGGTCGTCGCGGCGCCGGGCGCCGCTGCTCTCCACGAGGGTGGCCAGGTCGGCGAGGAGCCGGCGGACCCGGGTGACCGGGCAGCGGCGGCGCACGACCTCGCCGTACAGGGGATGGGCCAGGCGGACCGTGGTGCGCCGGTCCTCCACGACGACCCGGATCAGCTGCCGCTCCTCGGCGGTCTCCACGGTGTTCAGGTCGGTGGCGTTGACCAGCAGCGGCAGGCCGATCGGCTCACCGAACGCCACCAGCTCCAGCACGGCGCGCTCCTGCGGGGTGAGCTTGCCGATGCGGGCGTCGACGACCTCGGTCAGCGTCGGGGCGAGGTCGACCTTGCCCGTCCAGCGCTGCATCCCGTAGCTCTCGATGATCTCGCCGCTGGCGTGCGCGGCGATGACCAGCTCGCGCAGCAGCAGCGCGTTGCCCTGCGACAGCTGCTGGAGCCGGTCGACGGAGGCCGAGTCGACCGGGCCGCCGAGCACCTGCAGCAGCAGGTCGGAGGTCTCCTGCAGGGTCAGCGGGGTGAGCTCGATCCGCTCGACCAGGTCGTCCTTCCACAGGGCGCTGATCGGGTCGTGCACCGGCTCGCCGGTGCGCACGGTGCCGATCACCGTCGCGTTCTCGGACCGGGCCACGTAGTAGACGAGGGCGGCGGACAGCGGGTCGAGCAGATGGGCGTCGTCGATCGCCACGACGATCGGCCGGCCGGCGGCCTGGCGGTGCAGCGCGTCGACGGCCCAGCGCAGCAGGCCGGCCGGCGAGCCACCCGCCGGCTGGTCGGGCGGCAGCACCTGGGCCAGCCCGCCGAGCGGGAGACCCGCCGTGGCGGCGTTGGCCGTCGCGGTCCAGACGGCGAGCCGGTCCTGGTCAAGGGCGTTGACGCCCTCACGCAGCAATCGGCTCTTGCCGATGCCTGGCGGGCCGCCCAGAATTAAGCCGCGACCGGTTGAGCCGGTGGCTGCCTCGGAGAGACGGACCAGTTCAGCGTTTCGACCGACAAAGCTCCAGGGGGGCACCGTCGCAGCATATCGATAGCTCGATTACTGCGCGTACCCGCCGAAGCACGAACTTGAGTAGTGCGTTCGGACCCGTTTGAGTAGCCGGAGTACTGCCTCCGTAAGTGGCTGTTCACGTAGCGTTCCGATGCTTACCGGCCCGTGCACAAGGAGGTCGCACATGGGGTCTGGGATCATGCAGGCGCCGCTGATCGATCTGACAGTCACGACGCCCGGGGGTCCAGTGTCCGCCATGCCGGTCCGCGGCAGCAGGAGTCATCGACAGGCGGAGCCCCGTTCCGCTTCGGGTGCCCGCAGCTACGCGGTGATCGCCGGCTCGCCCCGCAGCGGCAAGACGGCACTGCTCAACGCGCTGATCCGGCGCGCCGAACCGGTCCCGGCCGGTGACGCCTGGCTGGTCTACCGGCACGGCGACAAGCCCGAGACCAGGGCGTTCGTCCCCGGGCACCGGGAGCCGCGCACGGTCGTCGGCGCCTTCGTCCCCACCCAGCGCGACCCGCGTCCCGGACCGACCCGTCCCGCCCGGCGCATCGAGATCACCCACCCGGCGAGCCTGCTCAAGCGCGTCGCGTTGGTCGACACGCCCGGCAGCGGGGGCCTGGACGCGGCCAACGCCGAGATCATCCTCGACGCGGCCGAGCGGGGCCTCGGGCTGCTGTTCGTCGTCGACGCCGCCGCCCCGCTGGCCCGGGCCGACCTGGACCTGCTCGCCGCCGCCGTGGAGCGGGTCGAGCGGGTCGCGTTCGTGCTGACCCGCATCGACCAGCACGACACCTGGCCGGAGATGCTGGTCGCCAACCGGGCGCTGCTCGCCTCCCGCGGCCAGATCCTGGCCGCCGCGCCCTGGTTCCCGGTGTCGCTGGACCCCGACGCGGTCTTCGGTGTCGCCGAGCTGCGCCACGAGCTGGAGACCTGGGCCGAGGCGCGGCCCGCGCCGGTCGGGGTCGCCGCCGCGACCGTCTCCGGCGCCGGCGACGAGTGGCAGGACCTGCTCGAGCGCGAGATCGCCAACCGGCGGGTCGCCGCGGTCCAGCGGGTCTCGATCGATCTGGCGACGATCCACGTGCGGTGCGTGCAGGAGCTCGGCTCGGGCAAGGGCTGCCCGGAGCTGCCGCACGTGCTCGACCGGGAGCTGCACGCGCTGTCCGTGCGCACCACCCGCCAGCTGCACGCCGACACCCGCGAGGCGATCGGCGCGGTCTTCACCGAGCTGCTGGACACCGCGCCCGACGAGGTGGTCCTGGCCAGGGTCGCCGCGGCCGCCCGCCGCACGGTGGACTCCCTGCGTGAGGACGACCGCGACCGCAACCACGCGCTGCTGCTCACCGCCACGTCGGCGGTGGCCTCGGTGGCCGGTGCGACGGCCGTGGACAACCTCTCCGCCGTCGGCGGCGCCGAACCCGCCGACCAGGTGCTCCCCTCGCTGGGCATCGCCCTCAACGCCAGCTGCTACGCGCTGTGGCAGCCGAAGGTCGCCCCGGGCGGTCCGCCCAAGCACGCCGACAAGAAGGACTGCCGCCGCTGGTTGCAACACGCACTGCGCGAGATCGAGGTCGAAGTGGGTCACGAGCTGGGCGAGCGCTACGCCGGACTGCGTCAGGCGCTGCTCATCATCGGTGGGGACGCGGTCGACCATGGCGTGCTGCTCGCTTGATGGCACCATGTTGGTATGGCGGCGCCGCAGGTCGTACCGATCGAAGAGACCCGTCTCGAGGCTGACGAGGTGCCCGAGACCGACCGTCCGTGGGTGACCGTGGTCTGGAACGATCCGGTCAACCTCATGAGCTATGTGACCTGGGTCCTGCAGAAACTGTTCGGATTCAGCAAGGAGAAGGCTGAGCGCCTCATGCTCGATGTGCACCACAAGGGCAAGGCGATCGTCTCCAGCGGTCCCCGGGAGAAGATGGAGTACGACGCCTCCAGGCTGCAGGCCTACGGGCTCTGGGCGACGGTGGACAAATCGTGACGATGTTCGTCCGGAACGGCACCGTGTGCGTCGCCCGGTTCGGGCCGGCCGAGGCGGCCGTGCTCAACGAGGTCATGCTCGAGGTCATCACGCTGCTGTCGGAGGGGTTCGACCGCACGGATCCGGTGATCACGCGGCTCTTCCCGGACATGTACCGCAACGACGCCTCCGCGTCCGAGGAGTTGCGGCGCTACCTGGAGGACGACCTGCGCTCGGCGAAGCTGGAGCAGGCCGCGTTGCTGCTGGACGTGCTCCCGGTCGAGGGTGGCGAGGTGGCCCTCGACGAGGAGCAGGCCGAGGCCTGGCTGCGCGCCCTCACCGACGTGCGGCTCACCCTGGGGTCCCGGCTCGGCATCGATGACGATGACGTCGACGTCGAGGAGGAGCTGGACGAGGCGATCCTGAAGGACCCCACGTCGGCGCGTGTCGGGCAGCTCTCGGTGTACCAGTATCTGACGTATCTGCAGGAGAGCCTGGTCGGCGCGCTCATGGGGTGAGGCCGGCGCACTCACGTGGTGAGGTCGGTCACGAGCGAGTTGCGCTCAGGTTTCGGTAGGCTGTGGGCGTGCTGACCATCGACGCCGCGATCCTCGACGCGATCGTTGCGCACGCCCGGCGGGATCACCCCGACGAGGCGTGCGGGATCGTCGCGGGTCCGGCCGGCTCGGACAGCCCGACCCGGCACGTGCCGATGGCCAACGCGGCCCGCTCGATGACGTTCTACGAGTTCGACTCGGTGGAGCAGCTGCGGCTGTGGCGCGAGATGGACGACGCCGACGAGGAGCCGGTGATCGTCTACCACTCGCACACCGCCACCGAGGCGTATCCGTCCCGGACGGACGTGTCGTTCGCCGGTGAGCCGAATGCCCACTATCTGCTGGTTTCGACCAGGGATCCCGAGCGGACCGAGATCAGGTCGTTCCGCATCGTGGACGGAGCCGTCACCGAAGAGCCGGTTCAGGTAGTTAATGCAGTCGTGGACTCACACGCCGTCCAGTCATATCTCTTCGGGCAGAGCCCGACGACCGTCGACTACGAGTGTCGCGCAGGCAGTTGATCGCCGCCTGCCGTCGCACCGTATCCAGTCGTCCTGTTCGCCGCTCGTACACAAGAGGAAATGATCATGGCTATCGAGGTTCGCATCCCGACCATCCTGCGCACCTACACCGGCGGTGCCAAGACCGTCGAGGGCGCTGGTGACACCATCGCCGACCTGCTCTCCGACCTGGACAGCCGGCACTCGGGCATCAAGGCCCGCCTGCTGACGCCGGAGGGCGGCCTGCACCGCTTCGTCAACGTCTACGTCAACGACGAGGATGTCCGCTTCCTGGGCGCGCTCGACGCGAAGCTCAACGACGGCGACTCGGTGACGATCCTGCCCGCCGTGGCGGGTGGCGCGTTCGCGTTCGCGGCCGCCCACGCACTGCGGGGCTGATCTTCGTGGCGCGCTACGAGTCCGTGCTCGAGGCGTGCGGAAACACGCCGCTCGTCGGGTTGCCCAGGCTTTCGCCGAGTCCCGAGGTCCGTCTGTGGGCCAAGCTCGAGGACCGCAACCCGACGGGCAGCGTGAAGGACCGGGTCGCACTGTGGATGGTGAAGGCGGCCGAGGAAGCGGGCCGCCTCCGCGCCGGTGACACGATCATCGAGCCGACCAGCGGCAACACCGGCATCGCCCTCGCCATGGTGGCCAAGCTGCGCGGCTACCGCCTCGTGTGCGTCATGCCGGAGAACGTGTCGGCCGAGCGGACCACGCTGCTGCGGATGTATGGCGCTGAGATCATCTTCTCGGAGGCCGCCGGCGGGTCCAACCGGGCCGTCGCGGTCGCGAAGGAGATCGCCGCGGAGCACCCGGACTGGGTGATGCTCTACCAGTACGGCAACGAGGCCAACGCCAGGGCGCACTACGAGTCGACCGGTCCGGAGATCCTGCGGGACCTGCCGACCATCACGCACTTCGTGGCCGGGCTCGGCACCACGGGCACGCTGATGGGCGTCGGGCGCTACCTGCGCGAGAAGGTCGAGGACATCGAGATCATCGCCGCCGAGCCACGATACGGCGAGCTGGTCTACGGCCTGCGCAACCTCGACGAGGGCTACGTGCCGGAGCTGTACGACGCGAAGGTCCTCACCCGGCGCTTCTCCGTCGGCACCCGCGACTCGGTGCTGCGCACCCGGCAGCTGGTCGAGGTCGAGGGCATGTTCGTGGGCTTCTCCGCGGGCGCGGTGCTGCACGCCGCGCTCGCCGTCGCCCACCAGGCGCTCAAGGCCGGCAAGCGGGCCGACGTGGTGTTCCTGGTCGCCGACGGCGGCTGGAAGTACCTGTCGACCGGCGCCTACGGCGGCACCCTCGCCGACGCGGAAAGCGCCCTCGACGGGCAACTCTGGGCGTAAGCCTGGGTCGAGGTAGGAGCCCCGGGCGCCGACACCTACCTCGACCTGGGCCTTACAGCCCGGTCACGATCCAGCCCAGCACCAGACTGACCGACGCGGTGCCCAGCAGCGCGAAGGGCAGCCGTCGCTTGTGCACGCTGGCGAACGCGGCGATCGTGCACGTCAGCCCGATCAGCCCGATGACGGTGACGGTCGGCGCGTACCAGGCCCGGGACGCGCTGACCAGCCCGACGAACGCCCGCAGCGCCACCGCCATCCCGCCCAGGCCGAGCACCGCCGCCCAGCCGCACACGGCGGCCAGGTGACGCGGCTCCGGCGAGGGGTCCCGCTCGGTCGGTAGCCGGAAGGCGTCGGGAAGGTGCCGGCGCAGCCGCCTGGTCGTCCTGGACACGTCAACGGGCACGTCCACTCCTGCGGGGGTCGTTTGGTGGCTTACGAATCTCAACGAGCCCGGGCGTGAGGCGTCACGCAACCCTGTCACGTTGGCGACATCTGCCGTCCGATCGTTCAGCCTTGCCTGCCAGTCCGGCGTAGGCTGCGCCACGTGACGGACTTGCCCATCGGCAGCAACCGGCCGGGCAACCCCCGCCGGTGGCGTCCGTCCACGCCCGGTTGTTGTGCAGGTGCCGTCATCCGGCGCCCCGGGGTCACGAACTATCCTCACCTGACCGGCGTGATCCACACTGGCGCGGCGACGTGACCAGAGCGATGGGAGACGACGTCTTGGCGTTGTTGTTGGGGGAAGCATGAGGCTCACCGTTCTCGGCTGCGCCGGCAGCTTCCCGGGTCCCGAGGCGCCCTGCTCGGCGTATCTCGTCGAGGCGGACGGATTCCGGCTCCTGGTGGACTTCGGCCCCGGGTCGATGTCGACACTGCAGCGGTTCTCAGGCCTGTACAACGTCGATGCCATCCTGCTGACGCACCTGCACTGCGATCACATGCTCGACGCGTGCTCCTACATCGTGGCCCGGCGCTACGCGCCGTCCGGCCCGCTGCCGCCGCTGCCGGTCTACGCGCCGGTCGCCGCGCCCGAGCGCATCTCGGCCGCGTACGGCGGGGAGAACGAGCCGATGGCGATCAGCGACGTCTACACGTTCTACGCGTTGCAGCCGGGCAGCTTCCCGATCGGGCCGCTCCACGTCACCGTCGACCGGGTCAACCACCCCATAGAGACCTACGGCGTGCGCATCGAGCACGAGGGCCGGGTCATCACGTACTCCGCCGACACCGCCGCCTGCGACCAGCTGATCCGCCTCGCCCAGGGCGCGGACCTGTTCCTGTGCGAGGCGAGCTACCTCGACGGCGCCGACAACCCGCCGGACCTGCACCTCACCGGGCGCGAGGCGGCGGAACACGCCACGAAGGCGGAGGTCGGGCGGCTGCTGCTGACGCACCTGGTGCCGGCGTGGGGGAGCGAGGCGCTCACCCTGGAGGCCGCGCAGGCCGCGTTCGAGGGGCCGATCGACATCGTCCGACCAGGCGCGAGGTACGACATTTAGGCAGCGTTTGCCGATTCGTCAGTCGATGGTGGCCGCCCGCACGGTCTCCGCCCCCATGGTGACGGCATGCGGATCGCGATCGTCACCGAATCGTTCCCGCCCGATGTGAACGGCGTCGCCCACTCCGTCGTCCGGGTCGCCGAACACCTCGTCGCGCGTGGCCACGAGCCGCTCGTGATCGCACCTCAGCCCTCCTCAGGGGCGCGGTCGGTCACCGGCGCCTTCCCGTACGAGATCATCCGGGTCCCCTCGGTCGCCACCCCCGGCTATGGGACCTTCCGCCTAGGGTTGCCCAGCCGCCGCCTGGCCGCCGCCCTGCGCGCCCACCGCACCGACCTGGTCCACCTGGCCAGCCCGTTCGTGCTCGGCGCCCGCGGCATGACGGTCGCCGCGTCGCTCGGGCTGCCGACGGTCGCGGTGTACCAGACCGACGTGCCCGCGTACGCCCGCCTGTACTACCACTCCGGCCTCGGCGAGCAGGCCGCGTGGCGCTGGCTGCGCCGCATCCACAACGCCGCCGACCGGACCCTCGCACCGTCGACCGCGGCCGCCACCGCCCTGCACAGCCACGGCATCGAACGGGTCTGGCTGTGGCGCCGCGGCGTCGACGCGGCCCGCTTCGACCCCGGCCGCCGTAGCGACGGCCTCCGCCGGGCACTGCTCGGCGCCGATCGGACCGTGCTCGTCGGATACGTCGGCCGCCTCGCCGTGGAGAAGCGCGTCGACCTCCTCGCCCCGGTCAGCCGCATCCCCGGCGTCCGGGTGGTGGTGGTCGGCGACGGACCGGCCCGCCCGGCCCTGGAACGCGCCATGCCCGGCGCGGTCTTCCTGGGCGAACGCCGGGGTGACCAGCTCGCCCGGATCTTCGCCAGCCTGGACGTGTTCGCGCACACCGGACCGTTCGAGACGTTCGGCCAGACCGTTCAGGAGGCGCTCGCATCGGGCGTGCCGGTGGTCGCGCCCGCTCAGGGCGGCCCCCTCGACCTGGTCGACGACGGCCGCACCGGGATCCTCGTGCCGCCCTGCGACGCGCTCGCGCTGCGCGACGCGGTCGCGGGGTTGGCCGCGGAACCCGAGCGGCGGCAGGCGATGGGTCTCGCGGCCCGGGTCGCCGTCGCCTCCCGCAGCTGGGCGGCCGTCGGCGACCAACTGATCCGGCACTACACCGACGTGCTGCCCCTGTCCGGGGCGACGGCCGTGCCGGCGGTGTCTGCGTGAGGATCGTGCGCCTGGCGAACTTCGTCATGCCCCGCTCCGGCGGCCTCCGCACCGCCCTTCGCGCCCTAGGCGAGGGGTACGTCGCCGCCGGGCACGAGTCGATCCTGATCGTGCCCGGAGAGGCGCACTCCGACGTGTCGGACGCGCAGGGCCGGGTGATCACGCTGCCCGGCCCGGTCGTGCCCGGCACCGGCGGCTACCGGGTGCTCATCCACCGGCGCCGGCTCGCCCGGTTGCTGGACCGGCTCCAGCCGGACCGGCTCGAGGTCTCCGACCGGTTCACGCTGCGCTGGACCGGCCGGTGGGCCCGCGACCGGGGCATCCCCGCGGTCATGGTGTCCCACGAGAGCCTCGCCGGCCTGCTGAGCTTCGCCGGGCCGGCCGGTGCGGCGTGCGCGGACCTGCTCAACGCCCGGAGCCACCGCGCCTATGACCAGGTCCTGTGCACCACCGCCTGGGCCGCCGCCGAGTTCGACCGGATCGGTGCGGGCAACCTTGTGCGCGTACCACTCGGCGTGGATCTTGATCTTTTCCACCCTTCGCGATCGTCCGCCGCGGTGCGGGCGCGCTTCGCGACCCCGGACCAGGTGCTGCTGGTGCACTGCGGGCGGCTGTCGACCGAGAAACGGCCCGAACGCTCCGTCGAGGCGCTCATCGCGCTGCGTGCCAGGGGCGTCGACGCGGTCCTCGTCGTGGCCGGCGACGGCCCGCTGCGGCCCCGGCTGCAGGAGCAGGCCGCCGGCCACGCGGTGCACTTCACCGAGTTCGTCGCCGACCGCACCGCCGTCGCCACCCTCCTGGCGACCGCCGACGTGGTCCTCGCTCCCGGCCCGATCGAGACGTTCGGCCTGGCGGCCCTCGAAGCCCTCGCGTGCGGGACGCCGGTCGTGGTGTCCGCCGAGTCGGCCCTCCCCGAGGTGGTCGGAGACGCCGGTGCGGCCGTTCACTCGGATTTCGCGGATGGGGTACAGCAGGTGCTCGCGCTGCCGTCCTCCGAACGCCGGCTGGTCGCCCGCGACCGCGCCATGCGGTTCTCCTGGCCCGTCGCGGTCGCGGGGTTCCTCCGCGTCCACGGGGCGGCTCCGTCGTTGCCGGCCGGTGCTGTGGCCGTTCACGGGGCGGCGGCGTCGTTGCCGGCCGGTGTTGTGGCCGTTCACGGGGCGGCGTCGTCGTTGCCGGCCGGTGTGCCGTGACCGTCTTCGTCGCGCTCGGTGACTCCACCACCGTCGGCTTCGGCGACCGGTTGCCCGACGGCTCCTGGCGCGGGTGGGCCCAGATCCTCGCCGCCGCGCTCGGTGCCCGCCTGCACAACCTCGCCGACAGCGGCGCGCAGACCGCCGACGTGGTCGCGGGGCAGCTGCCCCGGGCCCTCGACCTGCGCCCCGACATCGCCGCCGTCCTCGTCGGCACCAACGACACGCTGCGCAGCCCGTTCGACCCGGCGCGGGTCGCGGCGAACCTGGAGCGCACCGTGGCGGCCCTGCGCGCCGGCGGCGCCGAGGTCCTCACCATCCGGTTGCCCGACCCGGGCCGCATGTTCGGGCTGCCCGGACCCCTGGCCCGTCCCCTCGCCCGCCGGATGCGCGACCTCAACGCCGCCGCCGACCTTGTCGCCGACCGCCACCGCACCGTGCACTTCGACGCGGCCGGCCACTCCGACTCGTACGACCGCCGCATGTGGAGCGTCGACCGGCTCCACCCGAGCGAACGCGGTCACCGCTTCCTCGCCTGCTCGTTCTTCGACCTGCTCGCCGCCCGCCTCGGCCCCGGCATCGGCAACCGCCCGGACCCGTCGCCGAGCAGCCCACCCCCGACCCGCGCCGCGCAGGCCTGGTGGATGGCGACCCAGGGCACCCGCTGGATGATCCGCCGCTCGACGGACCTGCTGCCGGGCCTGCTCGGCCTCGCGTACGCCGAACTGCGCACCCCCACCGCCTCGCCTGCGGGGCTCCCCACCGCCTCGCCCGCGGGGTTCCCCACCGCCTCGCCTGCGGGGCTGCCGCTGTCCGACCGGGTCGCTTGACTAGGCTGGACGGCATGGCTCGACCGGATGCTCGCGCAGCAGATCAACTTCGACCCGTATCGATCACCCGCCAGTGGAGCATGCACCCGGAGGGGTCCGTGCTCGTCGAGTTCGGTAACACCCGGGTCCTGTGCACGGCCAGTGTCACCGAGGGGGTGCCCCGCTGGCGCAAGGGCTCCGGCCTGGGCTGGCTCACCGCCGAATACGCGATGCTGCCCCGCGCCACGACCACCCGCAACGACCGCGAGAGCGTCAAGGGCAAGATCGGCGGGCGCACCCACGAGATCTCCCGCCTCATCGGCCGCAGCCTCCGCGCCTGCATCGACCTCAAGGCGCTCGGCGAGAACTCGATCGTCCTGGACTGCGACGTCCTGCAGGCCGACGGCGGCACCCGCACCGCGGCCATCACCGGCGCCTACGTCGCCCTCGCCGACGCCGTCGGCTTCCTGGCCGCCAACAAGAAGCTCGCCGGCAAGCCCGCGCAGGTCCTGCACCGCTCCGTCGCCGCGGTCAGCGTCGGCATCATCGCCGGCGAGCCCCGCCTCGACCTCTGCTACGAGGAAGACGTCATCGCCGACGTCGACATGAACGTCGTCTGCACCGGCACCGGCGACTTCGTCGAGGTCCAGGGCACCGGCGAGCAGGCCGTCTTCTCCCGCGCCGAGCTCGACCTGCTCGTCGACCTCGGCGCCCTCGGCTGCGCGGAGCTGACCGCCCTCCAGCAGAAGGCGATCGCCGGATGAAGCTGCTGCTCGCGACCCGCAACCAGAAGAAGCTCGTCGAGCTGCGCCGCGTCCTCGCTGAGGCCGCGCCGCACGTCTCGCTCGTCGGCCTCGACGACGTGCCGCCCTACCCGGAGTCGCCGGAGACCGGCCTCACCTTCGAGGACAACGCGCTGCTCAAGGCCCGCGAGGCGGCGTCCATCACCGGCCTGCCCAGCGTCGGCGACGATTCCGGCCTCGCGGTCGACGCCCTCAACGGCATGCCAGGCGTCTTCAGCGCCCGCTGGTCCGGCCTGCCCAGCGGCACCCCCGACCGCGACGGCGCCAACCTCCGCCTCGTCCTCGCCCAGATCGCCGACGTCCCCGACGAGCACCTGGGCGGCGCCTTCGTCTGCGCCGCCGCCATCGTCTGGCCCGACGGCCGCGAGGCGGTCCACCGCGGCGAGATGCGCGGCCGCCTGATCAGAGCCCCCCGCGGCGACGGAGGTTTCGGCTACGACCCGATCTTCGTCGCCGAGGGCTACGACCTGACCACCGCCGAACTCCCACCCGCGGAGAAGGACGCCATCAGCCACCGCGGCAAGGCCTTCCGCGCCCTGGCCGCCACGCTCTGACGCTTCCCGCTCGCTCGTCCGCACGCAGGTGATCGACGGGCGGTCCCCGCTCGTCGTTCGCCCGCGTGCCGGTGGCGGTTGCTGCTGGTCGTTTGTCCGCGTGCTGGTGGCGGTTGCTGCTGGTTGTTCGTCGTGTGCTGATGGTCGACGGGCGGTTGCTGCTGGTCGTTTGTCCGCGTGCTGGTGGCGGTTGCTGCTGGTTGTTCGTCGTGTGCTGATGGTCGACGGGCGGTTTCTGCTCGTCGTTCGTCCGTGCGTTGGTGGCGGTTGCTGCCGGTCGTTCGTCCGCGTGCTGGTGGTCGGGGACGGGTTTGCTCGTCGTTCGTCCGCGTGCCGGTGGTCGAGGGGCAGTTCCCGTCCGTCGCTCGTCCGCGTGCCGGTGATCGACGGACGGCTCCGGTCGCGCGGACGACCGGAACTGTCCGTCGATCCCGTCCGTGGATCAACGGCGGCCTGAGCCGTCCGGAGGGGCTTCGACGCAGCCGAGCGGGGGCCAAGCCGTCGTGCATTCCACCGGCGATGGCTGAGCCCTGTGTCCCGCAAGGGCGCGGCTGGGAGCGGGGATCAGGCCAGGGTGCCGACCTCCCGTTCGATGGCGGCCAGCAGGTCGCGGCCCGAGACCGTGGCGCGCATCGACTCCAGCACCGGGGCGAGGAAGACGTCCGGACCCGGCTGGCCCGCGTGCCGCTCGACGGCGGCCATCGCGATGCGGCCGGCGACGGACGGGGTCAGCGGGGCGCGGAGCTGGAGGCCCCGGACCGCGGAGAGCAACTCGACCGCGAGGATGCTGCACAGGTTGTCCAGGACGGTGCGCAACTTACGGGTCGCGGCCCAGCCCATGGAGACGTGGTCCTCCTGCATGCCCGACGTCGGCAGCGAGTCGACGCTGGCCGGTGACGCGAGGCGCCGGTTCTCCGCGACGATGCCCGCGGCCGTGTACTGCGCGATCATCAGTCCCGAGTTGACACCGGCGTCGGGGGTGAGGAACGGCGGCAGGTCCCGTGACCGGCACACGTCGAGCATCCGGTCGACCCGGCGTTCGGCGATCGCGCCGACCTCGGCCGCCGCGATCGCGAGGAAGTCGGCGGCGAACCCCAGCGGCGCCCCGTGGAAGTTGCCGGTCGACTCGACCCGCCCGTCGGGGAGCACGACCGGGTTGTCGACGATCGACAGCAGCTCCCGGGCCGCGACGGTGCTCGCGAACTCGAGTGTGTCCCGGGCGGCGCCGGCGACCTGCGGTGCGCAGCGCATCGAGTACGCGTCCTGCACGGCGTGCTCGAGGTCGTCGCGGTGCGAGTCCATGATCGGGGAGTCCTGCAGCAGGCGGTGCAGGTTCGCCGCGGAGGCGGCCTGGCCGGGGTGGGGCCGGATCGTGTGCAGCTCCGGCATGAACGGCCGGTCGGAGCCGAGCATCGCCTCGATCGACAGCGCGGCGGTGACGTCGGCCATCGTGAACAGGTGTGCCGCGTCGGCGATCGCCAGCAGCAGCATGCCGAGCATGCCGTCGGTACCGTTGATCAGCGCGAGGCCCTCCTTCGAGGACAACTGCAGGGGATTGACCCCGGCGTCTGCGGCGCTGATGCGGGCGCCGTCCTTGGCGAGGACCCAGCCCTCGCCGATGAGCACGAGCGCGCAGTGCGCGAGCGGGGCCAGGTCCCCGGACGCCCCGAGCGAGCCGTGCTCCGGCACCCAGGGCGTGATGTCCGCGTTGAGCAGGTCGACGAGGCCGGTGGCGATCTCGGGGCGTACCCCGGAACGTCCCATGGCCAGGGACCTGATGCGCAGCAGCATCATCGCCCGGACCACCTCCCGCGGCATGGGCGCGCCGATGCCGGCCGCGTGCGAGCGGATCAGCGCGTGCTGCAACTCGGCGCGCCGTTGCGGTGCGATGAACGTGTTGGCGAGGGCGCCGAACCCGGTGGACACGCCGTAGACCGGCCGGCCGTCGCGCTCGATGGCGTCGACGATCGACCGGCTGGTGCGCATCGCGTCGAGCGCGTCCTGCGCGAGGGTCACCCGCGCGTTGCCCCGGGCGACCGCGATGAGGTCGGCGGGGGTGATGCCTGAAGCGGTGACGGTGATCAAACCAGCTCCCCATTGAGCATGACGGTGGATATCAGGGGTACGCCCGGCCGGTACGCCAGGTGCAGATACGACGGCGCGTCAAGGATCGCGAGGTCCGCCCGCGAGCCGAGCCGCAGCCGCCCGACGTCGTCGCGGCGCAACGCGGTGGCGCCGCCGGTCGTGGCCGCGAGCACCGCCTCCGCCGGTGTCATGGCCATCTCGCGAACCGCGAGCGCCACGCAGAACGGCATCGACGTCGTGTACGACGATCCCGGGTTGCAGTCGGTGGCGAGCGCGACGGTCGCACCGGCGTCGAGGAGCGCCCGCGCCGGTGGATACGGCGAGCGGGTCGAGAACTCGGCGCCGGGCAGCAGCGTCGCCACGGTCGCGGACCCGGCGAGCGCGTCCACGTCGGCCGGGGTCAGGTGCGTGCAGTGGTCCGCGGACGCCGCACCGAGCTCGACGGCGAGCCGCACCCCCGGCCCGGCCGTCAGCTGGTTGGCGTGGACCCGGGTGCCGAGCCCGGCGGCGGCGCCGACGGTCAGGATGGCGCGGGAGTGATCGGCGTCGAACGCGCCCCGCTCGCAGAACACGTCGATCCATCGCGCCCCGGCGGACCTCGCCGCCGACAGCATCGGACCGCAGACGAGGCTGACGTAGTCGTCGGTGCGCCCCGCGTATTCGGCGGGAACCACGTGCGCCCCGAGGAACG
Organism: Dactylosporangium siamense; assembly: GCF_016862795.1. Taxonomy (GTDB): domain Bacteria; phylum Actinomycetota; class Actinomycetes; order Mycobacteriales; family Micromonosporaceae; genus Dactylosporangium; species Dactylosporangium siamense. The sequence goes on from NZ_BONQ01000025.1 coordinate 83,705, forward strand.
TCGTCTCGGCGCTGAACTCCCGCGCGATCCGCAGCGACCGGGCCTCGTCCGCCACGGTCAGCCCGTATCCGGACTTGATCTCCATGGTCGTGGTGCCCTGCCGCAGCGCCTCCCGCCGCAGCCGCGCCACGTTGGTCCGGAGCTGCTCGTCGTCGGCGGCCCTGGTCGCGCCGACCGTCGTGCGGATCCCCCCGCCCGTGTACGCCTCGCCCGCCATCCGAGCGGCGAACTCCGCGGCCCGGTCCCCGGCGAACACCAGGTGTGCGTGGCTGTCGACGAACCCCGGCAGGACCGCACCCCCGCCGGCGTCGACCCGCGCGTCCGCCGGCGGCGCGTCCGCGGCCCGCCCGATCCACGCCACCTTGCGGTCGTCGACGACGAGCGCCGCCTGCCGGCGGATGCCCAGTGGCCCGTCACCGAACCCCGGCACGCACGTGACCAGCTCGCCGATGTTGGTGACCAGCATCGACCTCATCGCTGCCCACCGATCAACGACCCGCCACCCGCCGCCGCCCGCACTACCGCGTCCCGCGCCGCCGTGGCTGGGGCCGTCTGCTGCTTTGCCGTGGCTGGGGCCGTCTGCTGCTTTGCCGTGGCTGGGGCCGTCTGTTGTGCTGCCGGGGGCGCGTCGTGCGCCGTGGTGACGGGGGTCGTCTGCTGCGCCGCTGGGGCTACGTCGTGCGCTGCTGTGGCCGGGGCTGTCTGTTGTGCCGCCGGGGCCGCGTGGTGCGCCGCCGACAGGCGTGCGGCTTGCGTGGCAGACAAGGGTCCGCTGGGGGGTGGTGCCGTCGCCGGTAGAGGCGCGGTCTGTGGGACAGCGAGCGGGGACGGTCCTGCGGCTTGTGGGCCAGCCCGGCGTGCTGCGGGAGATGGCGGTGCCGTGCCTCGTGGTGTGGCTTGGGGCGGTGTGGTGGGCGGTGGTCCGGCGGGGGCTGCCGGTGGTGTGTGCGGCGTTGAGGTCTGTGGTGGGGCGGCCTGTGGTGGTGCGGGGGACGCAGGCGTCGTGGCTGGCGTCGTGGCACGAGATGGTGTAGCGGGCGATGGTGCGGTGGGCGGTGGGCCGGCGGGGGTCGGTGGTGGTGTGAGCGGCGTTGAGGGCCGCGGTGGAGCGGTGGACGCGTCGACGGCGTGCAGGGCGGCCGTCAGGGCGGCGCCGACGTCGGGCACCGTGAGGTGGATGCCGTCGCGGACGGTGACGCGGCCGTCGATGACGACGTGCTGGATGTCGGCGGCGGTTGCGGTGAACAGGATCGACGAGGGGGTGCTGCCGGCGGTGCGGGGTGAGGTGAGGCTGACCGTGACGAGGTCGGCGCGGGCGCCCGGGGTGATGCCGCCCGCATCGGTCCAGCCGAGGGAGGCGTGGCCGGTGGTGGTCGCGGCGGTGAGCAGCTCGGCGGCGGTGAAGTGGCCGCGGTGCTCGGTGTGCAGGCGCTCGTGCATCTCGACGCCGCGGGCCTCCTCGAACAGGTCGATGACGGCGTGGCTGTCGCTGCCGAGGGACAGCGGGCTGCCGGCGTCGACCAGGGCCCGCGCGTGGCCGATGCCGTCGGCGAGGTCGCGCTCGGTGGTGGGGCAGAAGCACACACCGGTGCCGGAGTCGCCGAGCTCGGTGCGGTCGGTGTCGGTGAGGTGGGTCGCGTGCACGACGGTCACGGTCGGGCCGGTCAGCCCGCGGTCGGCGAGCAGCTCCGTCGGGGTGCGGCCGTGCACCGCGAGGCAGGCGTCGTTTTCGGCGCGCTGCTCCGAGAGGTGCACGTGGGTCGGCCGGCCCTCCGTGTGCCGCGCGAACTCGCCGAGCGCGGCGGCGGGGACGGCCCGGACGCTGTGTGCGGCGGCGCCGATCTTCGCGTGTGGCCGGGGGGTGAGGCGTGCGACCCGGTCCGCCCAGCCGTCGACGCCGGTGTCGCCGAAGCGGCGCTGGATCCCTTCGAGCGGCCTGCCGTCGACGGTCGAGGTCAGGTACAGCGTGTCGAGCAGCGTGATCCGGATCCCGGCGGCGGACGCGGCGGCGATCAGGGCCTCGCCCATCGCGTTGGGGTCCGCATACGGCGTGCCGCCGGGACCGTGGTGCAGGTAGTGGAACTCGCCGACGCAGGTGATGCCGGCGAGGGCCATCTCGGCGTAGACGGCCGTGGCGAGGCGATGGTAGGAGTCGGGGTCGAGGGCGCCGGCGACGGAATACATCTGCTCACGCCAGGTCCAGAACGTGCCCCGTCCACCCTGGGTCCGCCCGCGCAGCGCCCGGTGGAACGCGTGCGAGTGCGCGTCGGCGAACCCCGGCAGCGTCACCCCGGCCAGCCGCACCACGTCTGGTGCCGCGCCGGCCGGCGTGCCGGGGGTGATCGTGGCGAACCTGCCGTCCACCACCTCGATCAGCACGTCGGCCGCGACACCTCCCGGCAGCCACGCCCACTCGCAATGGAACCGGACGGAGGTCATTGACTCAGCCGGGCCAGCAGGTCGGTGAGCTTCTCGACGCCCACCGCACAGTCCGCGTCGGACGCCGACTCCTGTGGTGCGTGCGAGATGCCGGTCGGGTTGCGCACGAACAGCATGCCCGTGTCGACGTGCTTCGACAGGACCCCGGCGTCGTGGCCGGCACCGGTCGGCAGGACCGGGGCACCGAGCTCCAGGGCGGCCAGCCGGCTGACGTCACCGGCGAACGCGACCTCACCGGTCACCGACTCCGCCGCGAGGGTGACCCGGGTGCCGTCGTGGCGGGCCCGCTCCTCCGCCCGCTGCTGGATCGCGCCGACGAGCCGGTCGAGGGTGTCCCCGTCGGCGGCCCTCGCGTCCAGCCACGCGGAGGCGCGCGCGGCGATGGCGTTGGTGGCGTTGGGGGCGACGTCGACGCGCCCGACGGTGGCGTGCGCCCCGTGCGCCCGCGCAGCCTCGTCGGCAGCGAGGACGGTGTGCGCCAGGGTCAGCATCGGGTCGTGCCGGTCGCGCATCCTGGTCGTGCCGGCGTGGTTGCCCTCGCCGGAGAAGTCGAGCCGATACCGACCGTGCGGCCAGATCCCGCTCGCGACGCCGACGGGTGCGTCGAGCACGTCCAGGGCGCGGCCCTGCTCGACGTGCAGCTCGACGAACGCGCCGATGCGGGCCAGCCGGGAAGGGTCGGGGCCGAGCGCGTCGACGTCGAGCCCGGCCTTGCCCATCGCGTCGGCCAGGTAGATCCCGTCGCGGTCCTGCAGCCGCAGCGCCTGGGCCGGGTCGAACGCGCCGGTGAGCAGGCGGGAGCCGAGGCACGGCACGCCGAACCGGGCGCCCTCCTCCTCGGTGAAGACGACGACGGCGATCGGCCGGGACGGTGTCACGCCGCGCTCGCGGAGCCGGTCGACGGCGAGCAGCCCGGAGACGACGCCGAGCGGCCCGTCGTAGCCGCCGCCGTGCGGCACCGAGTCGAGGTGGCTGCCGGTGACGACCGCGCCGTCACCCTCGGGGGAGCCCCACCACGCCCACAGGTTGCCGTTGCGGTCGACCTCAACCTCGAGGTCGCGGTCGAGGGCCTCCTCGACGAACCACTCCCGGCAGACCAGGTCGGTGTCGGTCCAGGAGTGCCGCAGGTAGCCGCCGTCGCCGCCGGCCCGGCCGATGGGGCTGAGTGAACCCCACAGCGCCGCGAACCGCTCACCGGTCATCGTCATGCCGCCACCTCCGTCACGCTCCGGCGCCCGCCTGACCGGCAGCGCCCCTGAAGAACCGTCCCGCCGCCTCCGCCTCCGCCTCCGCGGCCGCGCCGCGCGCGGGTCATGACGTCTCCCGCATCGGCACGCGCAGCCCGGCCTGATCGGCGACCTCGGCGGCCTCGTCGTAGCCGGCGTCGACGTGGCGCAGCACGCCCATCGCCGGGTCGTTGGACAGCACCCGGGCCAGCTTCTGCGCCGCGAGCTCGGTGCCGTCGGCGACCGAGACCTGCCCGGCGTGGATCGACCGGCCGATCCCGACGCCGCCGCCGTGGTGGATCGACACCCACGAGGCGCCCGAGGCGGTGTTGACCAGCGCGTTGAGCAGGGGCCAGTCGGCGATCGCGTCGGAGCCGTCGCGCATCGCCTCGGTCTCCCGGTAGGGCGAGGCGACGGAGCCGGTGTCCAGGTGGTCGCGGCCGATCACGAGCGGCGCCTCGACGGTGCCGTCGGCGACCATCTCGTTGAACCTGAGACCGGCCCTGTCCCGCTCGCCCTGCCCGAGCCAGCAGATCCTGGCCGGCAGCCCCTGGAACGCGACCCGCTCGCCGGCCATGCGGATCCAGCGGTGCAGCGAGTCGTTGTCCGGGAACAGGTCGAGCACGGCCCGGTCGGTGGCGGCGATGTCGGCCGGGTTGCCCGACAGCGCGGCCCAGCGGAACGGGCCCTTGCCCTCGCAGAACAGCGGCCGGATGTAGGCGGGGACGAATCCGGGGAACGCGAACGCCCGGTCGAACCCGCCCAGCTGCGCCTCGCCGCGGATCGAGTTGCCGTAGTCGAAGACCTCGGCGCCCCGGTCGAGGAACCCGACCATGGCCTCCACGTGCCGGGCCATCGAGTGGCGGGCCCGGTCGGTGTACTCCTCGGGCTTCGTCGCGGCGTAGTCGGCGGCGTCGCCGGGCTCGACCCCGCTCGGCACGTAGGACAGCGGGTCGTGTGCGGAGGTCTGGTCGGTGACGATGTCGACCGGCACGCCCATGCGCAGCAGCTCGGGCAGCAGCAGGGCGGCGTTGCCGACGACACCGACCGACAGGGCGCGGCGGGCGATCTGGGCCTCGACCGCGAGCCGCACCCCCTCTTCGAGGGAGTCGGCGACGACATCGAGGTAGCGGGTCGCGACCCGCCGCTCCAGGCGGGACCGGTCGACGTCGACGATCAGGCAGGCCCCACCGTTCATGGTGACGGCGAGAGGCTGGGCGCCGCCCATGCCACCACAGCCGGCGGTGAGTGTCAGCGTGCCGGCGAGGGTGCCGCCGAACCGCTTCTCCGCCACCGCGGCGAACGTCTCATAGGTGCCCTGCAGGATGCCCTGCGTGCCGATGTAGATCCAGGAGCCGGCGGTCATCTGCCCATACATGGTCAGGCCGAGCGCCTCGAGGCGGCGGAACTCGGGCCAGGTCGCCCAGTCGCCGACGAGGTTGGAGTTGGCGATCAGCACCCGCGGCGCCCACTCATGGGTCTGCAGCACACCGACCGGGCGGCCGGACTGCACCAGCATCGTCTCGTCGGGGCCCAGCGTGGTGAGGGTCCGCATCAGCGCCCGGAAGGACGGCCAGTCGCGCGCCGCCTTGCCGGTGCCGCCATAGACGACCAGGTCCTGCGGTCGCTCGGCGACGTCGGGATCGAGGTTGTTCATCAACATGCGCAGCGCGGCTTCCTGCTGCCAGCCACGGGCCGTCAGCTTGGTGCCGCGAGGGGCACGGACCGTCTCCATGGAACTCCTCGGGTTAGGGCAGGAAGACCTGGCGGGTGGCGGCGGACCGCTCGAACGACTCGAGGCGGGCCTGGGTGTCGGTCGGCGCGGCGTCGCACATGGCTTGCAGCAGCATCGTCACCATCGCCGTCGGGGCGCTGTGGGAGTCGAACACCAGTCGCGACCCCACCGGCGCCGGCAGGATCAGGTCGGACTCGGCGGCAGCCGGGCTGACGGGCGAGTCGGTGACGGTCACGACGGTCAGACCGGCGGCGCGTGCCTCCCGCAGCGCGTCGACCGCCTCTCGCGGATACCGGGGCAGCACAAACGCCAGCATCGCAACTGCGCCCGCCGCGCGTGCCTGATCCAGCCGATCCGCCAGCAGGCTGCCGTGCTCGTGCAGCAGCCGCACGTCGGGGTGGACCTTCGCGGCGAAATAGCTGAATGCGGTCGCCAGCGCGCGGGCCGCCCGCATGCCGAACACGGGCAGCGGCCGGCTGCCGATCAGCAGCCGGCCCGCCTCGGCGAGCGGCCCGGGGTCGGCGAGCGCGGCGGCGAGACGCTGCAGGTTGGCGATCTCGGCGCCCAGCGCCCGCTGGAACTGGTTGGTCCCGGTCTCGGCCGGCTCGTCGTCGCGGGGCGGGCGGTGCGAATAGCCGTCGAAGGTGACCCGGATCTCGTCGCGGAGCGAGTGGTAGCCGTCGAAGCCGAGCGCGGTCGCGAAGCGGGTGACCGACGGCTGGCTCACCCCGGCGAGCGTCGCCAGGTCGCCGCTGGAGAGGTAGCCGGCCTGGCCGGCGTTGTCGACCAGGCAGCGGGCGATGCGCCGCTGGGCGGGCGTGAGCCGCTGCCCGTCGAACAGCTCCAGCAGTCGCCGCTCCATCTCCGTCGTCACGCCCCCGAATGTAAGACTCCATTCAAAATCAAGTCAAGTGCATGAGAGCATTCATAGTGTTGCCTAACCTGGGGGTCCGCGTGCGACCCTCGCGGCGTGCGGTTGACCTATCTGGCTACGTATCCCGTCAAGAGCTGCTACCGGGTGGAGGCCGACGCCGCGGAGGTGGAGCCGTGGGGGCTGGCCGGCGACCGGCGCTGGCTGATCGTCGACGGCGACGCCAAGCTCATCACCCAGCGGGACACCCCTGAGCTGGGACGCATCCACCCCGAGCCGCGCGACGGCGGCCTGTTGCTGAGGGCATCCGGCGCGCAGGATCTATGGGTACCCAATCCATCCGGGGAAACCGTCGACGTCCGGCATTTCTTTCTCTGGGTCGCCGCCACCCCGGCGGGGCAGCGCGCCGACCGGTGGATCTCGGACGTGATCGGCCGCCCCGTCACGCTGGTCCACCTGGACGACCCGACCCGCCGGCCGGTCGACCCCGAATACGGCGAGCCGGGCGACCGGGTAAGTTTCGCCGACGGCTATCCGCTGCTGCTGGTCAACTCGGCCTCGCTCGACGCCGTCAACGACTGGCTGGTCGAGGGCGGTGACGAGCCGGTCGAAATGACCCGGTTCCGGCCCAACGTGGTCGTCGACGGGGCGCCCGCGTGGGCGGAGGACGGGTGGATCGGCGGCCGCATCGTCATCGGTGACGTGTCGTTCCGGGTGCCGAAGGCGTGCAGCCGGTGCGTCCTGACCACCATCGACCCCGAGACTCAGGAGAAGGGCCGGCAGCCGCTGCGCGTCCTGGGTCAGCGCCGCCGGTTCCCCGAGGGGCTGCTGTTCGGCGTCAACCTGATCCCGGACCTGGAGGGGTTCGACGGACGGGGAAAGATCGCCGTGGGAGACGAGGTGATCGTGGCATAACGGGCCCGGGGAGGCGGGTGACGCGTCATGATCAAGGGGTGACGCCCCTGCGGGTCCGGCCCCACCTCGCCGAGATCCTCGACCGGACCCGGCACGTGGTGCTGACGTTCAGCGTGCTCGGCAACCTGCTGCCCGAGCCCGAGACGGTCGCCGGGCAGGTCCGCGACATGCTGCTCGACACCGGTCACCAGATGTCGATCCTCGTCAGCGCGAGCGGCAACCCGTTCGACATGCTGGCGGAGGCCTACGCGGCGGGCGAGGACCTGGGCAGGCGCGCCGAGCAGCTCGTCCACGACGCGGAGCTCGACGCCGCGGGCCGGGCACCGATCACGAACGGGGCTCCCGCGCTCCTCGACGCGTGCCGGGCCACCGGCCGTGCCGTCACCGTCTACGCCCCCCACAGCGAGTCCGCGGTGGGGCGCTTCCTGCACCGCCACGGGCTGCGCCCGCTGGTCGGGCCGGCGCTGGGCCGGGGCTTCGCCATGCGGCACCCGGCGGTGCGCACGATGGCTCCGGTCATCGAGTCGATCGGCGCGTTGCCGGGCGAGACCGCGGTGGTCTGCGCGACGTTCTCGGCCATGTCCGCGACCCAGCGGGCCGGCGCCCACGCCATCGGCGTCGAGCGCCTCCGAGAGCCGCGGAAGATGCTGCACGGAGGCGAGGGCAGCAACGCCGTCGTGCAGTCCCTGACCCACCTCGCCGACGCGGTCAGGGCCCGCGTCGCATAACGGCGGGCGTGTGGATGGTCACAGCATCGGTGCGCGTCGCTCTGGTAGAACAACCCGCGTGTCATTTCTCCTGTGGTCGGGACAGGCCGTCGGGCACCGCCGTGCCGGTGTCGGGCTCGCCGTCGGTGTGGTCTGCGCCGCTGCCGCGGTGAAGCTGTTCCCGGAGCATCCCCTCGACCGGCCCAACGCCCTGGCCGCCGCCGCACTGCTGAGCGCGGCGGGTCTCGCCGCCCTGGTCTGGGCCGCCGCGATGGCACACGTCGGCGTGCAGATCAGCATGTACAACGTGCGCATCCGCCACGGGCTGCTGCCGATGCCACCGATCACGGTGCCGCTGCGGATGGTCACCAGCATGCGCGCCGTCGACGTGCAGTCCAACATCGCCCAGCGGTGGGGGTGGACCTGGGTGCCCGGGCGGGGACGTGCGGTCATTGTGCGGTCTGGCCCGGCCCTGCTGTTCGACTTCGCCGGCCGGCAGTTCACGGTCAGCGTCGACGACCCTGACGAGGCCGAGGCCGCCCTCAACCGGATGCGCAGCCCGGCCCGCTGACCCGGAATTGGTGAAGCCCGGGGAGTGTCCATCCCCGGGCCTCGGTTTGCCGCCCACTTGCACACACCGGCACGTTTAAGGTCACAGGTCAACTTGAAGGCGTCGCGCTCTGCGATTGAGCTATCGGACCAGGTTGGAGGTCCGAACGGGAGTTGAACCCGTAGCCTCGACGACAATGCCTGTGATCGGTCGATCCGGTGTTGAGCGGCGAATGCTCAGACTGGAGCGAGAAGTTGAGTTTGTGTTTCGGCTCCCGCGGCCGCCTCTGCCATTGGGCTACGCCGTCACGAATGACGGCGGAAGGGATCGAACCTCCACATTGACACCGCGCGCACCTGTCAAACTGAGCCTCAGGTTCAGTCTGCGCTCCTTGCGCACCGCCGATCCTAGCCGTCAGGCGAAGAGGAAGCGAAACACTTTCTCGCCGGCCTCCTGCTGCACGACCTCGGCGGCGTTGGCCTCCTCGCGGGCGAACTTCACCGCGGACTGGAGCTTCTCGACCCGCTCGACCAGCTCGTTGATCCGCTGCGCGGGCAGCGCGCCGGAGAACTTCACGGTCTTCCAGTAGCCGATGACGACGTCCTCGTAATACACCTCGACCTGCGCCGGGTGCTTCTCCGTCGCCTCGGCCTTGACGTGGTTGCGGGGGATCCGCTTGGTGCGGGTCGTCTGCGTCGGCTCGGTCGCGAAGCAGTCGGCGGACGCGTCATACACCCACGACTCGGCCGCGTCGAGGACCGGCAGCTTCCGGACGAACGTCAGCAGGTCGACCAGCTGCTTCTCCAGGAACAGCAGGTAGGACACCGGCACGTCGCGCAGCAGCGGCGTGCCGTCCACGACGACGTCGGCCCGGGCGACGCAGTTGGTCCAGTCCTTCGTCGCGGTCACGTCGAAGAGCCGGGTCAGGATGGTGGCGGTCTGGCGCATGACCTCGTCGGCCTTGACCTGCACGCGGGTCGACTCGGGCGGCAGCTGCTCGCCCTCCTCGTCCTTCGGGCGATAGGTGCGCGCGATGCCGGCCAGCAGGGCGGGCTTCTGCAGCACGTGGTGCGCGTCGGTCAGTTCCTGGAAGGAGCGCGACTTGACGCCCTTCTCCACCGCGATGATCTGATTGAGCTTCGTCATAATGCGCCGAGTGTACGAGTCCGGTACGACGAAAATCATCCGAGAAAACGTGGGGCCGGTGAGAGTCGAACTCACACTGGCACGGACCTAAACCGTGTGCCTCTGCCATTGGGCTACGGCCCCACCGCTATGACCGGGCCTCACTTTACTCACGCCAGGCGGGTGATCTCCACGGTGACCCCGAGGTGCTTGCTCGGCGCGCCGTGATAGACCCCACGCAGTGGCGGGACGTCGTCGTAGTCGCGCCCGCGGGCCACCACGACGTGCCGGGAGCCGACCGGGACGCCGTTCGTCGGATCGAATCCGGTCCATTCTCCGGCCCACCATTCGACCCAGGCGTGGCTCTGCCCGGCGACCGTCTCGCCGACCTCGGCCTCGACCTTGGGGTGCAGGTAGCCGGACACGTACCGGGCCGGGATCCCGCGGGCCCGCAGCAGCCCGACGGTCAGGTGCGCGATGTCCTGGCAGACACCCTTGCGCAGTTTCCACGCCTCCTGCGCGCTCGTCTGCACACCCGTGGACCCTGGAACGTAGTCGACGTGCTCCCGTACCCAATGCGACAACGCCTCGGCAGAAGCCTGTGGAGACCTGCCGGCGATCGCGTCCCATGCCTCGTCGACCAGAGCGGCGTCGACGGCCGTCAGCGGGCTCTCGGTCAGCAGCTCCGCATGCGCGTCCAGCACCGCGTCGCCGGTCAGTTCGGACCAGGAGAGGTTGACGACGGGCAGCGGCGGCGGCGACACCTCGACCAGGCTGCTGGACACGACCCGCAGTTGCTGGTGCGGCCGGTGCAGGTCGAACGCGGTGACCTGGGTCGCCCAGTAGTCGTAGTACCGGTAGGTGGTGGCGCCGGGCGTCACCTCGACCTGGCTGAACAGCGTGGTCTGCCACGGCAGCGTGAGCGGGGTCAGCCGGGCCTCGTTGTAGGACGCCGAGACGCTGCCCGCGTATTTGTACCCGGTCACGTGCCGGATTTTGAGACGCCAGCTCATGATCCACCCCATGCGACGGTGCCCCAGGTGACGGGCGTGGACTGCGGGAAGTAGCGGGCCGTGATCGCCGCGCTCGCCGTGGCACACGTCTGCTGCAGCGCCCGCAGGTGTTGCGGCAGCTCGGCCAGGAGGGTGGTGGTGTCGGCGTACTCGAGGCGCGTCCTGATCTGCCCGATCGGCCGGCGGGCGGCATCGGTCACGCCGGCCCGCTCCATCGTCGGCGCCAGCTCGCGCAGGCATTGCTCGGCGGTGCCCAGCGCGTGCAGCGCGGACCTGGGGAACAACCGGTCCAGTAGCAGGAACTCCGTGACCCGCTGAGGGTCGAACGTGCCGCCGTGGGTGCGCAGGAACGCCTCGTCGGCGCCGCAGGAGCGCAGGACCGTCCGCCAGCCCGTGATCTCGTCGGTGGTGTTGGTCTGGATCGACAGCAGGCGGGCGGTCATGTCGACGCGTTCCAGGCTGCGGCCCAGCACCAGGAACCGCCAGCCGTCGTCGCGGCTCATCGTCGACTCCGCGAGCCCGGCCAGGACGGCGGCGCGTTCCCGTACATAACTGAGGAAGACGGTTGGACCGAGACGTTCGGCGGCGACCCGGCGCGACGCGAGGGTGTGCCACGTGACGTTGAGGCACTCCCACATCTCGCTGGAGATCGTCTCGCGCACCCCACGCGCGTTGTCCCGTGCGGCGACGATCGCACCCGAGATGGCGCTGGGGTCCTCGGCGTCGAACGCGAGCAGCTCGAGGACGTCACCGGTGGTGATCCGCCGGTCCTGCGGCGCCGGCGCGCCGAGCACCGACATCAACGTCCGGCAGGCGGCGTCCTCGTCGGCCCACGGGTCCTCCAGGAGCCGGCCGAGGAACGCGTCGAGGATGCGGGCGGTGTCGTCGGCGCGCTCGATGTAGCGGCCGATCCAGAACAGGGACTCTGCGATGCGACTGAGCACGGCCCCTCCTACTGCTGCTGCTGTCCGGCGAGCTGCGTGGCGGCCGGTCCGCTGTCGCGGGGGCTGCCACCGGCCTCCCGCGGCTCCGGCACGATCTTCGTCCGCGGGGCCGACGGCGCCGGCTCGCTGTGGTGCGCGAGCACCCAGGTGTCCTTCGAGCCGCCGCCCTGGCTGGAGTTGACGACCAACGCCCCTTCCGGCAGCGCCACGCGGGTCAGCCCGCCGGGCACCAGCCAGATCTCGTTGCCGTCGTTGACCGCGAACGGCCGCAGGTCGATGTGGCGCGGCGCGACCCGGTCACCGAGCAGGGTCGGCGACGTCGACAGGGCCACGGGCCGCTGCGCGATCCAGCCCCGCGGGTCCTTCTCGACCTGCTTCCTCAGGTTTTTCAGCGTCTCCTCCGACGCCTGCGGGCCGATCACGATGCCCTTGCCGCCGGCGCCGTCGACCGGCTTGAGCACGAGCTGGTCGAGCCGGCCGAGCACGTCGTGGAGGACCTCGGGGTCGCGGTCGTCGAGCCGGTACGTCTCCACGTTGTCGATGAGCGGCTCCTCCGACAGGTAGTACCGGATCAGGTCCGGCACGTATGTGTAGACGAGCTTGTCGTCGGCGACGCCGTTGCCGACCGCGTTGGCGAGGGTCACCTGTCCGGCGCGGGCCGCGTTGACGATGCCGGGGCAGCCGATCACCGAGTCGGGCCGGAAGTGCAGCGGGTCGATGAAGTCGTCGTCGACCCGCCGGTACACCACGTGCACCGGGCGCTCGCCCTGCGTGGTGCGCATCCGCACCCGGTTGCCGCTGCAGACCAGGTCGCGGCCCTCGACCAGCTCCACGCCCATGAGCCGGGCGAGCAGCGCGTGCTCGAAGTAGGCCGCGTTGTAGACGCCCGGGGTGAGCACGACGACCGTGGGATCCTCGACGCCCTCCGGCGCCGCGGCCCGCAGCGCGGCGAGGAGCCGGGCCGGGTAGTCGTCGACCGGCCTGACCCGCGCCTCGGCGAACAGTGCCGGCATGGTGTGGGTCAGGGCCCGCCGGTTCTCGATCACGTAGGACACGCCGGAGGGGATGCGCAGGTTGTCCTCCAGGACGCGGAACCTGCCCTCCTCGTCCCGGATCAGGTCGACGCCGCTGATGTGCACCCGCACCCCGTTGGCGGGCTCGATGCCATATGCCTGCCGGTGGAAGTGTGCGCTGGTGGTGATGAGCTTGCGGGGCACGACGCCGTCGGCGAACACACGCCCGGCGCCGTAGATGTCGGCGAGGAACGCCTCGAGCGCCTTGACCCGCTGCTGGACGGCGGCCGTCAGCAGGTCCCACTCGTTGGCGTCGAGGATGCGGGGGATCAGGTCCAGCGGGAAGGGTCGCTCCTCGCCCGCGTAGGCGAACGTGACCCCCCGGTCGGTGAAGACCCGGGCCAGTTGGTCGGCACGGAACCGTAGATCGGCCGGGGCGAGCGGCTGCAGCGCGGCGAACAGCGAACGATAGGGCGAGCGCGGTTGCCCGGGGCGCTCGAACATCTCGTCCCACGCTTCGAACATGGCCCCGGACATCGAGTAGTCGTCGAAGATGTCCGCCATGACGAGAGCCTAGGCACGAACGGTTTCAACCGCATTACCTGTGTGTTTTCGCCGCCGATCTTGCTCTTGGCCGCTGTCAGTCGCCTTTGTCCAGGCCGAGGTCGCGGCGGAGCTTCGCCACGTGCCCCGTCGCCTTGACGTTGTAGAGAGCGCGCTCGATCTGTCCCTTCTCGTCGATGACGAAGGTCGAGCGGATCACGCCCAGCACGGTGCGCCCGTAGTTCTGCTTCTCGCCGAACGCGCCGTAGATCTTTAAGACCGCCCGGTCGGGGTCCGACACGAGCGGGAACGTGATCGCGTCGCGCTCGCGGAACTGGGCGAGCTTCGCCGGGGAGTCCGGCGAGATGCCGATCACCTCATAGCCGGCGGCCTTCAGTGAGGCGAGATTGTCACGGAAGTCGCACGCCTGCTTCGTGCAGCCGGGCGTCATCGCCGCCGGATAGGCATAGAGGACGACCTTGCGCCCCCGGAGGTCGGCGAGCGACAGGGGCTCGTCGTGATCCGTCTGCAGCGTGAACTCGGGAGCCGTGTCACCCGGCTCCAGGCGTGTCGTCGTCATGGTTCGGGACTCTATCGCGTGCCGGTGACATCCACGGCGGCGGATAGCGTTACGTCCACGTGTCGTGACGGATCGTATAAACTCGACCCCCGCAGCGGCATAAACCACGAAAGCGCGAAATCATGGTCGGCATGACCCGCCGCGCATGGTCCATCCCCCTGGCGACGCTCTTCGGGGCGCTGCTGATTCTGGTGCTGCCAGCGGCGCCCGCCAGCGCGCACGCGCTGGTGGAGCGCACGGCTCCGGTCGCCGGCAGCGTCGTGGACCAGTTGCCCGGCGAGATCACGCTCACATTCAGTGAGCCGGTGCGGATCGTCGCGGACAAGATCCGGGTCACCGCGCCCGACGGCAGCCGCGCCGACACCGGCAAGCCCGTCGCCCGCGACGCCGAGCTCGTGATCCCGATCAAACCCGGCGGGCCGAAGGGCACCTATCTGGTCAGCTACCGGGTCATCTCCGCCGACAGCCACCCCGTGAGCGGCGGCTACAGCTTCTCCTACGGCCAGGTCTCCGCCGTGCCCAACGCCAATGACGCCGGCGCCGACGTCAAGACCGACGCCCTGGTGAAGAACGCGATGTCCGTCGCCCGCTTCATCGGCTTCGCCGGCCTGGTCCTGCTGGTCGGCCCGGCCCTCGTCCTGTTCGCCCTGTGGCCCCGCCGGCTCTCCGCCCGCGATCCGGGCAGGGTGGCGTTGACGGGTGCCGGCCTGCTCGCGTTCAGCGCGGTGCTCGAGTTGTACCTGCAGATTCCGTACACCTCCGGCACGACGCTGTTCGACGTCTCCTCGACGGCCGCGCGTGAGGTGCTCGGGACCCCGTTCGGCGCCGCCCACCTGATCCGCATCGCGGTCGCGATCGCTGTCGCGGTGCTGCTCCGCCCCCTGATCGCCGGTCGTGCCGGCAAGATCGACCAGACTTTACTGATCATCCTGGGCGTGGTCGGGCTCGCCACCTGGCCGATCTCCGGCCATCCGAGTGCCTCGCCGGTGCCGACCCTCACCGTCGTCGCCGACGTCGCGCACCTCGCGTCGATGGCGGTGTGGCTCGGCGGGCTGGTGATGCTGTTCGCGTTCCTGCTGCGCCGTGCCGACACCCGCGAGCTGACGGCCATCGTGCCGGTCTGGTCCGGGTGGGCGCTGCTGGCGATCACCGTGCTGGTCCTGGCCGGCACCGCGCAGGCGCTGGTCGAGATCGGCACCGTCGACGCGTTGACCGGCACCACCTACGGCCGGATCGTGATGGTGAAGGTCGCGCTCCTGGCCGTCATCCTCGGCGTGGCGGCCTACTCCCGGCGGATCACCAACCAGCGCTTCACGCCCGCGTCCGAAGTGCCGTCCGATGAGGCGCCGGACGAGCCGTACGACGAGCCGGCCCCGCAGGACGCGTCCGCCGAGCCCGCCGACCGGGCCCGGCTGCGCCGGGCGGTGATGATCGAGGTGTTGATCGCCGTCGTCGTGCTGGGCTTCACTTCGGTGCTGGTCCAGACGAGCCCTGCCCGCAGCGCGCAGGCCGGCGACAACGCGACGACGGGGCCGTTCACCACGACGGTCACGACCAACCTGGTGAAGCTGGAGGTTGACGTCTCGCCGGGCAGGGTCGGGCCGAACACCGTGCACCTGTATGCGCTCAAGCCGGACGGGTCGGGGCCGCTGTCGGTCGCGGAGTGGAAGGCGACGGCGGCGCTGCCGGCCAAGGGCATCGAGCCGATCGTGCTGCCGACGCTGGGGATAACGCCTGACCATGCCTATGGCACGGTGACGCTCACGCCGGCGGGCACGTGGGAGCTGAAGTTCACCGTCCGTGTCGACGAGCTGAACCAGACCACGATCGCTGTGCAGGTCCCGATCCGCGGCTGACCGGCTCCGGGAGGGCCGGTGCTGTGGTTGACCGGTTTCGGTGGCACCGGGCGGCCTGGTGATCGTGCGGCAGGGGTCACCGCTCGTGCCGTCGGCGCGCGGTGATGTTCCCCGTGCTCCGGGCTCACATGATCGAGCGCCGTCGAGGGCTCGTTGGGCATCGTTGTTGGTGAAGAGGCCGGCCAGGGATCACCGTCGCCGCGGCTTCTCGTGATCCGGACGGTATTGCGCTTCCCTGAGGCGAGGTTGCTCGGTTGCCGTTGTGGGAGCACGTCCTTTTGTCGGGCCTGTGGGAGCGCCGACAACCGGGGAGATCCACTTCTGAAGCGGAGCAACTGCGCTAAGGGGTGGTTTCTGGACAGCGGTGGCGTGAGGTCGGACGCTCCCGGTGTCCTGTGTGCTTTCCAATGCGCCTTGGCGACAAGGGGATGGCGGGGTAATTCGGAGCCGATCAGTGGGTTTGGTCAAAAGAGGGCAATTCGTAGGGTTTTTGGCGGTATTGTCAGCTTCGGATCGCTGGGGGGAAGGGGCCGCTGCCATGGTCGTGCGTCTGGTTCGGGCAGGTGTCGGCGCGCTGCTGCTGCTCATCGCGGTGCCGCTGGCGCTTGCCGGTGGCGGACTCTGGGTGGCCATGGAGCATCGCGCCGCCGATGACACCTTCACGGCGCGGCTGGAGCGGCTGCGCTCCGGGGGCCGCGCGGTGGTTGTGCCTGACATCGACGCGTTGCTGCGAGCCGACGCGCCGTTCGCGCGGGGTGGGCAGACGACGCTCAACCTGTCGGCGGTCGGCTCCAGCGGCCCCCTGTTCATCGGGTTGGCTCCGGACACGGCGGTGCAGCGGTACCTCGACGGGCTGGTCCAGGCTCGGGTGTCGCGGGTCCGCCTCGCGCGTGGCCCACTGCCGGTCGAGTTCACCGAGATCGAGACCCGCGCCGCCGCCGCGAGCGTCGGCCGGCCGGGCGCCGGAACGCAGGGCGCCGGCCCGGTGCAGGGTGGCGGCCCGGCGGTGGCAGGTCCCGGCATCGACCCGGGTTCCGGCGCCGGAACCGCGGCTCCCGGGACCGCCGGCACCGGCGACCCGAACGCGAGCAACCCCGACGCGACAACCGCCGACCCGGGCGCCTCGAACGCCGACCCAGGCGCGACGAACGCCGACCCGGACGCGACGAACGCCGACCCGGGTGCGGCGGCCGGCGACCCGAACACGACCCCCGCTGACCCGAACGCCCCCGCTGACCCGAACACGATCCCCGGCGACCCGAGTGCCACGGACCCGAATGCCGTAAACCCGAGCGCCGGCGACCCGAACGCCGCGGGCGCTGCCTTCTCGGTGCCGGCGGGGCAGGAGTTCTGGCTGGCGAAGAGCATCGCGGTGGACGGGGTGGCGCAGCTGACCTGGTCGCCGTCGGCGCTGCGGGGGAGGCACCTGGCGCTCGTGGTCATGAACGCGGACGGCACCGCCGGGATCAACGCGACGGTGACGGCCCGGCTCGCGCCGGCGTGGATCGGGCCGACGGCCGGGGGGCTGCTCATGCTCGGCACGGCGCTGTTCCTGCTGGCGTTGCTGATCCTCGCGTGGCCCCAGCGGCGCGCCGAGGCGCGGCTCGTGCTGCCGGCGTTGCCGACCCAGCCGACCAAGAGCCGGCTGAGCCTGCGGCGCACGCTGTCGGACCCGATCGCGGCGCTGCTCAATCCGGTCGTGCCGAAGAACCGTGACGCGGAGCCGGCGGTTGCGATCGCGGTGACGTGCCAGACCGACGTCGAGGACGACCGGCAGACCACCACGGTCGGCGTCGTGGTGACGGACGAACGTGCCACTGCCGTCGTGACGGACGAGAGTTCGACCGGCGTGGTCGTGACGGGCGAGAGCGCGACTGGCGTCGTCGTAACGGGCGAGAGCGCGACTGGCGTCGTCATGACGGGCGAGAGCGCCCCGGTGGCGACGGGCGAGAGCGCCGCAGTGGTGACGGGCGGGAACGCCGCAGTGGTGACGGGCGAGTGCGTCGCGGTGGCGACGGGCGATAGCGCCGCAGTGGTGACGAAGGAGAGCGCCGGCGAGCCCGCCACGGCGGAAGTGGGCGTCCCGGAGCCACAGGAAGCAAACGATCAAACCGGCCCCGCGCAGGGCACGGCACTCGCCGAGTCCGAGCTGGACCGTCCCGCCCCCGAGGCCGGCATCGACGACGGTCCCGGACCGTTGGCCCTGCCGCCGTTGCCGAAGTTGCCGGCGATCGAGCTCCAGTTCACCTGGGCACCCGTAGCGGTGGACGAGCGGGTGGACGAGCCGGCGGGCGAGCGGCCCGGCGAGCGGGTCGGCGAGCAGCAGAAGGCCGCCACCACCCGCTGAGCGCCCGCGTGCCGCCGTCGTCGCGGACCGTTACCGCCAGGACGACCCGGCAGGTGTCACCGAACGTGAGCCGCGCCACTTCCTGACCGTGCCGCCGACCGCTGGGTTCATCGACCGCAAGCGGTGGCCGGAGTGGCGCCGAGCAGGCCGCCGGCGAGCGCACCTGCGGCGATGGAGGGCGGCCATGGCTGTGTCCGGGAGGTCACGAGCGAAGGATAAAGGTAACGAGGAGTCATTGAGTGTGAGAAGTCGGCCAGATGAACACTAGGCTGTGGGACGTGGGTGATCTTTTGGTCTGGATCGACTGTGAGATGACAGGGCTTGATCTGGGTAAGGACGCGCTGATCGAAGTGGCGGCGCTGGTCACGGACCCGGATCTCAACGTGCTGGGTGACGGCGTCGACGTGGTGATCCACGCCGAGGACACGCTGCTGGACGGGATGCTCGACGTGGTGCGCGACATGCACGCCAAGTCGGGGCTGACCGAAGCGGTGCGGGCGTCTGCGGTCACCGTGGCCGAGGCCGAGGACCTCGTCATGTCCTACATCACCACCCACGTGCCCGATCCGCGCACGGCGCCGCTGTGTGGCAACTCGATCGCCACGGACCGGGGGTTCCTGGCGCGGGACATGCCGCGGCTCGACAACCACCTGCACTACCGGATGATCGACGTCTCCTCGATCAAGGAGCTGTGCCGCCGGTGGTATCCGCGGGTCTACTTCGGTCAGCCGCCGAAGGGCCTCGCGCACCGGGCGCTCGCGGACATCCGGGAGAGCATCCGTGAGCTGGAGTATTACCGCCGGACGCTGTTCGTCCCGCTGCCGGGACCGGACGTGGAGGCGGCCAAGGCCATCGGCGCGGAGCTGAGCCGGGAAACCGACACCCGGACGCGCTAACCCAGTCGACGGATCCCCGTGCTCATGCCCTATTATTGGCGAGCACGTTCATGGTGGCTGTAGCTCAGTTGGCAGAGCACCGGGTTGTGGTCCCGGGTGTCGTGGGTTCAAATCCCATCAGTCACCCCATGCAGTAAGCAGAAGGCCCCCGTCACGCTTGTGACGGGGGCCTTCTTCTGGCATGAGGGTGTTACAGGGGCAGCATCGCCAGGCGGGCGTGCCACTCACCGCCGATCTTCTCGGTGTCCGAGCCGACCAGCAGGCCGTAAGGCGTCGCGAGCAGCGCCCTGGCGCCGACGCCGCGCGGCTCCCGCTTGGGGTTGAACGCGGTGGCCTTGCCGGTGACCGGGCTGATGGCGGCGATGCCGGGCCGGCTGACCGCGCCCTTGCCGGCGGTCTCCTTGCCGAACGGGTTGTCCATCCAGCGCTGGTGGCCGCCGACGTAGATGGCGGCGCCGGTGTCCGCGACCGAGTACAGCGAGTCCCCGCCGGTCCAGTTGGTCCAGAGCGGCTTGTGCAGCCCGGCGCCGCGCAGGTCGAAGCGGGACGCCGTGTCGCACATGAGGTGGTCGCCCCACTTGCGGCCGGTGGAGACGATCGTCGCGTACGTGCCGGTCGGGTCGAAGTCGATGCCGCGCAGGTACGTCTCGAACCCGGCGCGGCAGGGCTTGGTGTACACGTCGGTGTACCAGTCGGCGAGTCGGGCCGAGTTGGCCGCGTTCTCGATCACGACGACCTGGGCGCGGTACTGGCCGAACGCCTGCTCGACGGCGCCGACCGCGGCGAGCCGGTTGCCGTCCGGGCTGATCGCCAGGTCCTCGAGCTTGACCCGGGTCAGGTTCGGCGCGGCGAGCTTGGCGTCGAACGTGGTGTCGGCCCAGCCGCTGGTGGCGTTGAGACGGGCCAGGCCGGCGCGCTTCTGCCCGCCGATGCTGGTGAACGAGCCGGCGGCGAACAGCCACGGGCCGAACGTGACGATGCTGCGGGTGTCGCCCCAGTTGATCTCGCCGGTGAAGGCCGGCACGCGGCGGCCGTCGGCGAGGCTGAGCTGCGCGATCCCGCGCTGGGCGCCGCCGCCGATCTTCTGGAACGCGCCACCCGCGTAGACGGTGTTGTTCGGTCCGGCGGCGAGCGTGAGGACCACGTCGTCGGCCTCCGGGGCGAACGGCAGGATCTCGCCGGTCGTCGCCCGGTACGCGAAGATGTTCTTGCGCTTGAGCTTCGCGCTCTTGCCGGCCGGGACGACGGTGGTGAAGTCGCCGCCGACCACGACCACGTCGCCGACGAGCGCGAACGCGCGCACCTCGCCGTCCAGGACGTTCGGCGTGTAGTCGACGGGGTTCGTCGACACGGTCGCGGCGTGGTTCAGCGCGGCGGAGGCGGGGATTGCGACCGCGATCGCGGCCAGTGCGGTTGCGGCGGCGGCGAGCAATCGTCGGCGCATACGTGCGACTCCTTCGTCAGTTCATGGGAATGCGCCCAACATGGGGCGCATACCCCGCTAACGAAGGAAAGTTACCTAAGACACTATGTGTCCGATATAGCCACTCTCAGGAGCGTTGACCATGAAGTGGGCCGCGCGTTCCAGGTACTCCCACAGCACGGCCTCGGCCTCCGGTGACAGGGCGATCGCGTCGACCGCCCGGCGCATCTGCCGCAGCCACGCGTCGCGCTCCGCCGGGCCGATCACGAACGGCGCGTGGCGCATCCGCAGGCGCGGGTGGCCGCGGGTGTCGGAGTAGGTGGTGGGGCCGCCCCAGTACTGGATCAGGAAGAGCCGGAACCGTTCGTTGGCCGGCCCCAGGTCCTCCTCCGGATACAGGGGCCGCAGGATCGGGTCGTCGGCCACGCCGGCGTAGAACTCGTCGACCAGTTTGCGGAACGTCGGCTCGCCGCCGACGAGCTCGTAGAAGTTCGGGGAGGACGTCACCCGTCAACTATGCCGCGCCCGCGGCTGAGCGAGCGCGGCGGGAGCGAGCCGAGCTCCGTGGTGCGTTCGCTGAGGTCGACCGTGCGCTCCGACGGGTCGACGGCCGGCATCCGGCGCTGTGACGGGCCCGGGCTGGGCCGGGGGCGGCGGGTGGGCAACGGCGCTCGGCCGAGGTCGATGGTGACCTCGCCGAACTGCTCGTCGGTGCCGTGGGTGCCGGCGTGCTCGTCGGCGGCGACCCGCACCTTGTTGGCGGCGATCGCGTCGGCGACGGTCGCGTGCGCCGGCCAGGTGGCGACGACGGCCGCCATGATGACCACGCCGACGATCGCGAAGTATCCGACGACCTGCGGCAGCGGGTTGTGGCTGGCGAGCCAGCCCGTGAAGAGGATCGAGCCGCCCTGGATGAGGTGGACGCCGCTCTGCATCACGCCGAACGCGCGCGCCCGGTACGCCGGCGGCAGCACCTGCACGAACAGCCCGTTCGTGGCGGGCAGCGTGCCGGCCAGCGCCCCGCCGGAGATCAGGGTCATCGCCACGACGCCGTAGATGTTGAGGTCGAACAGGGCGGGCACCAGTGCCAGAGGGGTGATGAGCGCGAACGGCCGGATGTACGCGTTGCGCCGCTGCGGCTTGACCAGCCAGGTCATCACGATGCTGCCGGCGAGGAAGCCGACCGCCGAGGCGACCATGATGGTGCCGAGGTAGACAGCGTTGGGGCCGTTGGCGAGGTCGGCGGCCCAGGCCGCGGCGAGGCCCTCCGGGACCACGCCGAAGCAGACGCCGCAGAACACGACGAGGGCGATGGAGCGCATCACGGGGGAGCGGAACACCACGGTGTAGCCCTCGGCGGTCTCCCGCAAGAGGTTGGTGCGCTTGTCGGCGGTGAGGCTCGGCGTGCGCTCCTTCACCCGCACCGTCACCAGCAGCGCGGAGACGCCGAAGGTGGCGGCGTTGAGCAGCAGCGCATACCTGGCGTCGAGCGCCGTCAGTGCCGCGCCCGCCGCGTAGCCGGCGATCAGGGCGAACTGGCCGGCGGTGCGCTGCAGGGTCAGGGCGGTGACATACCGCTCGCCCTGCAGGATCCGTGGGAGCAGGGCCGAGCGGGCGCTGTCGAACGGCGGGCTCAGCAGCGCGCTGACGAAGAGCAGTCCGATCAGCCCGGCGACCGGCAGGCCGCCGAAGACCGCGAGCGCGACCATGATGCCCATCCGGATCAGGTCCGAGAGGATCATGATTTTGCGGTACGAGTGCCGCTCGGTGATCGCGGACAGCACCGCGCCGATGCCGAGCCACGGCAGGTAGCTGATCGCGAACGCCGCCGCCGACGCGATCGGCGACTGGGTGCGCTGGTAGACCAGTGCGATGACGGCCGCCCGCGCGGCGCTGTCACCGAACCACGACAGCGCGCTGGCGGCGAAGACCGCCAGGTATTCGCGATTGGTAAGGGCCTCCCGAGCGCTGGCCGGGCCGTCGGTGGACTCGTCGGGATCGGACACCGGCGGAGCCCCCTTTCCATCGGTCACGACAGCGGCGTCGAACGTTCGCGGGCGCGGCCGGACCGGTCTGCTCCGGCGTCGGAGGGGTTGACGGCGCCGGACCGGAACATCGTGCAGCGATGCACCTGAACGAACGGACGATAACCGACTAGCCACCCGATGCGCGACCCTACCCATCGGGCTGGCCGCAACTAACCGCAAGATCGGACAAATGTGTCGTCAGCGCGTCGCCCGAAGGAACCTCAGGTCGGGCCGCCCTGGCCGGTGTCCGAGGCGGCGCCGGTGTCGGCGGGCGGCCGGATGAACATCCGCGACGCGGTGATCTGCGCGGCGATCCCGGCCTTCTCCAGCGCGTCGGTCAACCGCCGGCGCAGCTCGCGGCCGACCCGCCACTGCGCCTCGGTCGACGTCTTCACCGTCGTGCGCAGCACCGCGCCCTCGGCGGTGAGCTGCTCGACGCCCAGCACCTTCGGCGGGTCGATGAAGTCGTCGACGAAGTCGGGGTCCTCGGCGACCGCCTCGGCCGCCTCCCGCAGTACTGCGGTGGCCTGGTCGACCGCGACGAACCCGACGGGCACGTCGATGTTGACCACGGCCCAGCCCTGGCTCTTGTTGCCGACCCGGACGATCTCGCCGTTGCGCACGTACCAGACGACACCGGAGGCGTCGCGGATGGTGGTGATCCGCAGCCCGACCGCCTCGACGGTGCCGACCGTCTCGCCGATGTCGACCACGTCACCGATCCCGTACTGGTCCTCGAGCAGCATGAACAGCCCGGCGATGAAGTCCTTGACGAGGTTCTGCGCGCCGAAGCCGATCGCCAGACCGGCGATGCCCGCGCTGGCCAGCAGCGGCCCCAGGTTGAGGCCGATCTCACCGAGCACCAGCATGGCGGAGATGCTGAACACCACCGCCGAGGCGATGCTGCGCAGCACCGAGCCGAGTGCGCGGGCCCGCTGGTTGCGCCGCTCCCACGGCGCGGTGAGCGAGTTGGGCAGCCGCCGGCGCAGCGGGCGCAGCAGCGAGCCGCCGGTCTCGTTGTCCGACACGGTGTGCCTGATCAGGCGGTCGATCGCCCGGTGGACGATCGCCCGGATCAGGAACGCCAGGATGATGATCATGACGATCGTCAGCGGTTTGACCAGCACCCAGTAGCTGCTTTCGGCCAGCCAGGTGATCTTGGTCTGCTCGTACACGAACTCGCAGAACCCGTTGTTGGAGCAGCTCGGGGTGGGGTCGGGCGCCGGGGTGG
The DNA here is from genome assembly GCF_016862795.1 of Dactylosporangium siamense. Taxonomy (GTDB): domain Bacteria; phylum Actinomycetota; class Actinomycetes; order Mycobacteriales; family Micromonosporaceae; genus Dactylosporangium; species Dactylosporangium siamense. The sequence goes on from NZ_BONQ01000025.1 coordinate 107,146, forward strand.
GCGACAGGGCGAGCACGCTGCTCAACAAGCACTCCTTGGCAAACCGGTGCGAACGGGGGGAAGTCCGCACAAACGCTCTTGCGGGCGGGCGAAGGTTCACCCGCCGGCCGCAAATAGTACGTGCAATCCGAGGATCTATCAGGGACGATTAGCGCACGGACCCCCACCTCGGTGGCCCGCTACACAGACCTTCTCCAGGGAGTTTCCTTCACGCACTAGGGGGACGGCGATGCCTGACATACGACCCGCACGAGTATCGGGTGCGCTGGTTCTGAATGCCACCTATGAGCCGCTGTGTGTCGTGTCTGTCAGACGTGCCACCATCCTGGTCCTCACTGCGAAGGCGGTCACCGTCGCGGACGGTGAGGGCATCCTGCACAGTGCGATGAATGAGCTCCCGGTCCCCTCTGTGGTCCGGCTCACGCGCTACGTTCGAGTGCCGTACCGCACGCACATAGGCCTGTCCCGCCGCGGCATCTTCGCCCGCGACGGCTGGCGGTGCGCCTACTGCCGAGGCCCGGCCGAGACCATCGACCACGTGATGCCACGCAGCCGCGGTGGGCGGCACGCATGGGAGAACGTCGTCGCCGCCTGCGCCCGCTGCAACCACACCAAAGGTGACAAAACGCCAGCCGAACTCGGCTGGCGTTTGCTTGCCACCCCTCATGCGCCGAAGGGCGTCGCGTGGCGGGTCCTCGGCCACCGCACCCCCGACCCGCGCTGGGCGGACTGGCTCGACGTGCCGCTGGACGGTCAGCAACTCGCGGCCTGATCGGGCGGGTGGCTCAGGTCACCCGCCCGCGCACCGCCTCGAACTCGCGGTAGGACCCGCTGGTCACGATGTCGCGCAGCCGCGCCATGCCCTCCCACACATCCACGAACCGGGTGTAGAGCGGCGCCAGCCCGATCCGCAGCCGCTCCGGCGTCCGGAAGTCCGGGATGACCTTGGCGGCCTTCAGTGCCTGGCAGATCTGCCACGCCTGCGGGTGGTGGAACGTCACATGTGATCCCCGCTGCCCGGGGTCACTTGGCGAGGCCAGTGCGAGACGGTCGCCGAGCCACGCTTCGCCGAGTTGGATGGTGTACGAGCTGAGCTCGGCGCTCTTGTCGTACAGGCACGGTATTCCGGCCTCGGCGGTGATCCGTGCGCCTTCGAGCACCGCGTATCCGCCGAGCACCGGTGGCGTGCCGACCTGGAAGCGTTCGATCGACTCGACCGGGTCATAGCCGGCGTCCATCGCGAACTGGTCCCGCTGGCCGAACCAGCCCCAGATCGGCTGCCGCAGTCTGGCCTGCAGGTCGCGGCGGACGTACAGGAACGCCGGCGCGCCCGGCCCCGCGTTGAGGTACTTGTATGTGCAGCCGACCGCCAGGTCGGCCCCCGACTCCCGCAGCGGCACCGGCACCGAGCCCGCGGAGTGGCACAGATCCCACAGTGTGAGGGCCCCCACCCGGTGCGCGGCAGTGGTGATCGCCACCATGTCGGCGAGCGCGCCGGACCGGTACGCCACGTGCGACAGGCACACCAGGGCGACGTCGTCGTCGAGGGCGGCCGCGATCCGCGCCGGGTCGACGCCCGCGTCGATGTCGGTCGCCACGATCCGCAGCTCCAGCCCGCGGGCCCGGGCCAGGCCCTCCAGGACGTAACGGTCGGTAGGGAAGTTGTCGTCGTCGGTCACGATGACGTGCCGCCCCGGGCTGGCGTCCAGCGCCGCAGACGCCAGCTTGAACAGGTTGACGCTGGACGAATCCGACAGGATCACCTCGCCCCTGGCGACGCCCAGCACCCCCTCGGCGATCACGTCACCGGCCCGTCCGGCCAGGTCGATCCACGTGTCCCAGCCGCGGATGAGCTCGCCGCCCCACTCCCGGTCGATCGCGTCGTGCAGCCGGTCACGCGTGGTGAGCGGCAGCCGGCCGAGCGAGTTGCCGTCGAAGTACACGAGGCGCTCGTCCGGGATGTGGAAACGCGTGCGGAAGTGACCGATCGGGTCCTGTGCGTCACGGGTTTCGGCATACTGGCGGCTGAGGTCCATGGAGCTGACGGTATCGTCCGAAGATCGGCAATACCCCCCGGCAACGCGCTGGTCATCATGGCCCGCTAACGTGAAGCCGGTCTTTTAGTCCCTTCGACGCCTGGGGGCGTTGAGCTTGTCCATCATCGAGACGACGCTGATCTTCGCCGGCATTCCGGTAGCGGTCATCGTGCTCATCGCGGGCGCCAGCTATGCCGGGAGCGCCCGGCGCAGCAAGCGTTACCGGCCCGGCCGGCCGTTCGACTTCACGCCGGTCTGGTTCCTGTCCGTGCCCGAGCAGGTGACCCAGACGGCGAATGCCCGTGAGCTCACCGGCGCGCGGCGGGCCGAACTGACCGCCGGCGCGCCGGCCGTGACCGAATGGTCCGGCGACCGGGCGCAGCCGCACGTCATGGGAGGCGCAAGTGACCGGTGGTAACGGAGCTGGCCTGAAGGGTCAGCCCGACGTCCTCAACGGGCCGTTCACCACGCGCCAGTTGCTCCGCCTCGACGAGGCACTGCGGCTGGCCGACTCGTCGACCGGCCTGACCTTCAGCATCTACGTCGGCGAGCTCGCCGAGCCGATGCGGGCCTCGGCCGAGGAGCTGCACGGTCAGCTCGCCGACCCACCGCACTCGGTGCTCATCGCGGTCTCGCCCAACCAGCGGACCCTCGAGATCATCACCGGTGGCGAGGCCCGTCGCCGGCTGCCCGACCGCGCGGCGAAGCTGGCCGCCCTGTCGATGGCGGCGGCCTTCGGCGGCGGCGACCTCGCCGGCGGCCTCGTGGCCGGGCTGTCCCAGCTCGCCGACCACGCCGGCCGGCACTGACCGCACCCAAACGCTGCTCCGTCGGCGCGCCGCTTCCCGCCCAGGGAACCGGCGCGCCGCCGTCTTCCCATGATCCCGAAGACCTCGTGCACCCCCGGCTACACAACCTCTTCCGGATCACGAGCTCGGGCTTCCCATGATCCGGAAGAGGCTGTGCACCCCTGGGTGCACAGCCTCTTCCGGATTATGAGGTGGTGGGACGGCGAAAGGGCGGGCGGTCAGTCGACCGGCCCGCCCTTCGGAGTGTGACGGTGTCAGCTGGTGGCGGCGTCCTTGGCCCGGGCCTTCAGGGCGCGGACGATGCCGTCGCGGCCCTCGCCGACCAGGCGGCGCAGCGGGGCGGGGCGGCCGGGCTCGGCGAGCCACGCCTCGGTCCGGGCCACCGTGTCCTCGCTGACCTGGAACGACGGGTAGCCGAGCTCGACGAACTCGGCGGCCGGCTCCGAGTCGCGGTGCTCCCACACGGGCATGAGGGCGTCGAAGAACGCGGGCAGGAACGTCGCTGTCAGCGGGACCTGCGCCGAGTGCTGGAAGCCCTGCAGCAGCGAGCGCTGCAGCCAGTTCGGCAGATGGTGGTCCTCGACGAGGCGGCGCCACGTCTCGGCCTTCGACTCGGCGGTGGGGATCAGGGCGCGGGCGAGTGCCGCCTGGCGCTCGCCGCTCGCGGTGCGGTCCCGGTCGAGCTCGGACTCGATCTCGGCCGGGTCGGCGGCACCGTTGGCGATCAGGGCGTGCAGGATGCCCCAGCGCAGGTCCGCCTGGATCGTCAGGCCCGAGGGCACGTCGACCCCGTCCAGCCAGCCCGTCAGGACCGCCAGGTCCTCCGGTGTGCGGGCGGCCGCGGCGAACGAGCGCGCCCACGCCAGCTGGAAGCCGCTGCCGGGGATCGCGTCGCGCAGCGCGTCGCGGGCGGTCGTCGCCAGGACGCGCCAGCCCTCGGGCACCCACGCCGGGTCGGCGTAGAAGACCAGGGCCGACTGGGCCTGCCGGATGGTGGCGGTGACCAGGTTGATGTCGCGCTCGGCGGGCAGGCCGGACGCGATCAGCTTGATGTAGTCGCGCACGGCGAGCTCGGCGTCGCGGACCATGTCCCACGCCGCGGTCCAGACCAGCGCCCGGGCGAGGGAGTTGTCCATGCCGAGGATGTGGTTGCCGACGGTGTCCATGGAGCGGGCGTCGAGGCGCAGCTTCGCGTAGGTCAGGTCGTCGTCGTTGAGCAGCAGGACGTCCGCGGCGCGGCGCCCGGCGAGGGTGGTGATCTCGGTGCGCTCGCCGTCGACGTCGGCCTCGATGAGCTCGCGGCGGATCAGGGCGCCGTCGACGACGTCATACAGGCCGATGCCGATGCGGTGGGTGCGCAGCGTGGGATACGCGGCGGGGGCCTCCTGCAGGACGAGGACCTGCTCATACGTGCCGTCGGCGGCGATGGTCAGCTCGGGCCGCAGCGTGTTGACCTGGGCGGTCTCCAGCCACTGCGCCGCGAACTTGCGCAGCTCCTTGCCCGAGGCGGACTCCAGCGCCGACAGCAGGTCGTCGAACGTGGCGTTGCCCCACTGGTGCTGCCGGAAGTAGGCGCGCAGGCCGGTGAGGAACGGGTCGATCCCCACATACGCCACCAGCTGCTTGACGACGCTGGCGCCCTTGGCGTAGGTGATGCCGTCGAAGTTGACCTCGACCGCCTCGACGTCGGGCATCTCGCAGTAGACGGGGTGGGTGGAGGACAGCTGGTCCTGCCGGTAGCCCCAGTTCTTGCGGATCGACAGGAACGTCGTCCACGCGTCGGTGAAGCGGGTCGCGCGGGTGTTGCACCAGTGGCTCGCCCACTCCGCGAACGACTCGTTCAGCCACAGGTCGTCCCACCAGCGCATGGTGACGAGGTCGCCGAACCACATGTGGGCGAGCTCGTGCAGGATCGTGTTGGCGCGCTGCTCGTATTCGAAGTCGGTGACCGGCGAGCGGAAGATGTAGTGCTGCTCGGCGTGCACGACGCAGCCGAAGTTCTCCATCGCGCCGGCGTTGAACTCCGGCGAGTACACCTGGTCGTACTTCGGCAGCGGGTAGCGGATGCCGAACTCCTGGTGGAAGAAGTCGAAGCCCTGCTTCGTGATGAGCAGGATGTCGTCGGCGTCCAGGTACTGCTTCATCGACTGGCGGCAGAAGACGCCCAGGTCGATGCCGTCGTGGCTGTCCCGGACCTCGTGATACGGCCCGGCGCAGATCGCCGTGACGTAGGTGCTCATCCGCGGCGTGGGCGGGAAGTGCACGGTGAGGCCGTCGCGCCGCTCCGGCGGCATGTTGGAGATGACCCGCCAGTGCGCCGGCGCGGTCACGTGGAACGTGAAGCTGGCCTTCAGGTCGGGCTGGTCGAAGCACGCGTAGACGCGCTGCGCGTCGGTCGTCTCGAACTGGCTGTAGAGATACACCTCCTTGTCGACGGGGTCGACGCTGCGGTGCAGCCCCTGCCCGGTCGTGGAGTAGGTGCCCTCGGCCTCGACGACCAGGAGGTTGTCGGCGGCGAGGCCGGGCAGGCGCAGCCCGGTCTGCGGGGACCAGTCGGACGTGTCGAGGGCGGCGCCGTTGAGCGTCGCGCTGTGCACCGTCGTGACCGCCAGCTCGATGAAGGTGTCGGCGCCCGGTTCGGTGCAGGTGAACCGCACCTCGGTGGTCGTCCGGAACGTGCCCTCACCTGGGTAGCCGGCGCCGTCCGTCAGGTCGAGACTGATGTCGTACGCCGCAACGTCGAGCAGGCGGGCCCGGTCGACCGCCTCAACCTGGCGTAGGTTGCGTACACCGGCCACGTGTCGTCTCCTGTCGTTCGCTGTGGCCGTCCCCGTCGACGGCGCCACCACTGAGTCTTCCACGTCCACGGCGGACAACGGGGGAGTGGCTCAGGTCACCCAGAGCCCGGCTGGCACCGGGAGCCCCCGAAGCGTAAGGATCGAACCGGGTTTCCGACTCTTTCAGTAGCGTTTCCGGAGTGCTTCTCCGAAGTGAGGTGTCGCCGCCATGGCAGAAGAGCGCATCATCGCAGACATGTGGTTCGACCCACGGTGCCCGTGGGCCTGGATCACCTCCCGCTGGCTGCTCGAGGTGGAGCGGGTTCGCCCAGTTGACGTGCGGTTCCACGTCATGAGTCTGTCGATCCTCAACGAGGGTCGCGACGACATCCCGCAGCGATACAAAGAGGGTCTGGCCAAGGGTTGGGGCCCCGTCCGGGTCGCGATCGCGGCCGAGCAGAAGTTCGGCAACGAGGTGCTCCGCCCGCTGTACACCGCCCTGGGCACCCGGATCCACCACGAGAAGCAGGAGCTCGGGCGGGAGCTGTACGAGACCGTGCTCACCGACGCGGGCCTGCCGGCGCAGCTCGCGGACTACGCCGACTCGACCGAGTTCGACGAGCAGCTGCGGGAGAGCCACTTCGCCGGGATGAACCCGGTGGGCATGGACGTCGGCACGCCCGTCATCCACGTGCCGGGCGAGGACGGCAAGCTCATCGCCTTCTTCGGCCCGGTCATCACACCGGCCCCGAAGGGCGAGGCGGCCGGCCGGCTCTGGGACGGCACGCTGCTGGTGGCCGGCACCCCGGGCTTCTTCGAGATCAAGCGCAGCCGGGACGTGGGGCCGGTCTTCGACTGATCCACCTAGAGGTAGGCTGCCTACCTGTGCGGCGGTTCCTGACTCCCCGGTGGGTGCTCTGGCATGTCCTGGCGCTCGCCGGGATTGCCGTGTGCCTGCTCGCCGGTCGCTGGCAGTATCAGCGGGCGGCCGCCGGCAACATGTTGAGCTGGGCATACACCGTACAATGGCCGCTTTTTGCGCTGTTCGTGGGGTTTTTGTGGGTGCGGGCCGTCCGGGATGTGCTCGGGCCCCGGCCCGTGAAGACCCAGGAGCCCCTGCGCCCACGGGTCGCGCCCCCGGTCGCTGTCACGGACGACGATCCGCAGCTGGCCGAATACAACCGCATGCTGGCCTGGCTCGCCGCCAACCCTGACCGCCGCCCTGGCGACTTCCCCGGATGAGGTACCCCATGCCGCTGAAGAACGCGCTCACCCGCTTCCGGGTCATCGCCTGGATCGTCGGTGTCCTGCTGGTCGTGCTCACCGTCGGCACCGTGCTGAAGTACACGACCGACGACGACACGATCGTGGCCCTGGTCGGCCCCGCGCACGGCTTCCTCTACATGGCCTACCTGGTCCTGGCCGCCGACCTGGCCCGCCGCGCGAAGTGGAAGCTCGGCTTCACGGCGCTGGTGCTGCTGGCGGGCACGGTGCCGTTCCTGTCCTTCGTGGCCGAACGGGTCGTCACCCGCCGGGTGCAGTCAGCCGGAGCCCTTGTAGGAAGCACCGTGTGAGTCCACGCAGTGCTCGGCGTCGAGCGTGTGGTCGACCTGCAGCGTGGTGTGCTCGATCGCGTAGCGCTCCCGCAGGTGCGTCTCGATCGCCTCGCGCACCGCGTGGCAGTCCTGCGACGGCGCCACCAGCACGTGCGCGGACAGCGCCGGATAGCCCGAGGTGACCTGCCAGACGTGCAGGTCGTGCAGCTCGACCACGCCCGGCACGCCGCACAGCTCACGGCCGAGCGCGGCCGGGTCCATCCCCGCCGGCGCCGCCTCCAGGAAGATCCGGCCCGAGTCGCGGACCAGCCCGACCCCTGAGCGGACCATGAGCGCGGCCACGACCAGCGACGCGATCGCGTCCGCCCGGTGGAAGCCGGTGAGCAGCACGACCAGGCCGGAGATCGCCGCCGCGACGAACGCGAACAGGTCCGTCAGCACGTGCTGGAAGGCGCCCTCGATGTTGAGGCTGGACCGGTCCGCCCGGCCGAGGACCCACACCACGAGCAGGTTGACGGCGATGCCCGCGAGGGCCGTGACCAGGACCGCGCCGCCGCCGACCGCGGGCGGGTGGATCAGCCGGACCACCGACTCGTAGGCGATCCAGGCCGCGAGCAGCAGCAGGGTCAGCCCGTTGGCCTGCGCGGAGAGGATCTCGGCCCGCTTCAACCCGAACGTGAACCCGCCCGACGGTGGCCGGGCCGCGAGCCGGGTCGCGAACAGGGCCAGGGCGATCGCGGCGGCGTCCGACAGCATGTGCGCCGCGTCGGAGAGCAGCGCCAGGGAATCGACCAGCAGGCCCACGGTCACCTCGACCGCCATGAACCCGGTGATCAGCACCAGCGCGACCGCCAGCAGCCGCCGGTCGGCGTTGGCCGACGGCGCGTGGTGGTGGTCGTGATCGTGGTCGTGACCCATGTCCGACATCTTATGCGTACTTCGCTATATGACGGCAGTCGTTTCTGCCACCGTATGCCGGGGAACTAGTCAGGTACGAGGTCGCAAGCAGGAACGAAGGAAGGGGCAGGACCCGTGGGCATGGAAATCCGCCTGACGCTTTCATTGCCACGCGACCGGTCCACCGTCCCGCTCACCCGCCGGGTCCTCGACGCCGCCCTCGGGGTGTTCTCCGTCACCCGGGACTGCCGCGACGACATCGGTCTCGCTGTCGGGGAGGCCTGCGCCAACGCGGTCCAGCACGCCGACCTCGGTGCCGACTACCAGGTCACGGTCACCATCCACGAGGACCGCTGCGTGATCGACGTGGTCGACGAGGGGATCGGCATGGACGCCGCGACCGGCGCCGACGCCGACGCACATGCCGCGATCGACGCCGAGAGCGGCCGGGGGCTGCGCATCATCCACGCGCTCGCCGACATGGTCGAGTTCCGCCGGCACCAACCCCATGGGGTGGCGCTGCGCATCGTGAAGATGCTGACCAGGGTGACGCCGGCGACCGCCTGAGCACGTCCTGGTGATTTCTCGACAGAACCATGCCGTCGATTCATCCGTGGGTTTGCAATGGATGCGCACAGCCGGTGCGACTCCGGCACACGTGGGCAGCGTTGCGCAGTGTGCAACGTCACCCTGCTACTCCGGAGGAACCCGTGAGCACCGTCGCTCTCCACACCGAACTCGACGACGTTGAAACCCGCTGGACCGTGCAGGAACGCGCCTGGAAGCAGGACCTGCCCGACCTGCCCGACGACGTGATCGCGCTGCTCGCCCCGCCGGTCGTGGTGCTCGCGTCCACCATCGCGGGACGCGCCGTCCCCCGTGCCATGTCGCAGGCCGTCTGAGCTATACCGTTTCGTCCATGACGGTTGCGTACCCGATCGCCCACGCCTGGCTCTCCACCGGAGGCACCGGCGCGCAGAACTACGACGAGTTCGCCGACGACGCGGAGATCACCGCGATCATCGCGGCGAACCCGTCCAGCGCCCTCGCCATCGAGATGCCCCACCGGGCGCCGGACAATGTCGGCCGCTCGTTCCGCGACAGCCTCCCCGACGCCGTGACCCGCCTCCAGGCGGCCAAGGACGACGGGCACTACGCCGCCGCCGCCGACGTGGTGGTGCTCTACCGGATCACCGCACCCGACGGCGCCCGCGCGTACGGGCTGTGGTGCATGGTCGCCACCGACCAGATCTCCACCAGCGCCGACGAGCCCGGTGCCGTCATCCGCAACGAGGACGTCTTCATCGAGAAGGTCCGCGAGCGGGTCGCCCTCGCCGAGGCCACCCAGCACCTGCTGTCGCCGGTGCTGCTGCTGCAGACCGCGCACGGCGACGCCCTGCACGCGGCCCTCGCCCACGCCAGCGCCGACGCGGGCACGCCAGTGGTCACCGACACCGACCCGGCCGGGCGCACCCACGAGATCTGGCCCGTCTCCGCCGGCACCACCCGCGACCGGCTCCTCGCCCTCGCCGGCGGTGGCGAGCTCGTCGTCGCCGACGGCAACCACCGCAGCCTCGCCGCGCAGACCGCCGGCTACCCGCGCTTCCTCGCCGTGGTCACCACGCCCGAGTCGGTGGCGATCCAGCCCTACAACCGCCTGGTCTCCGAGCTGCCCGACGGCGTCACCTTCACCGGTGCCGAGCTGGACGGCGCGGAGATCCCGGCGACCGGCGGCCGGGTCCACCTCTACACCCGCGGCGGCGCCTGGTCGGTCGAGCTGCCCCGCGACGCTGCCGGCGGCGTCATCGACAACCTCGACCACGCCCTCGTCGAGCGCCGCCTCTTCGCCGAGACCCTCGGACTGGAGCCCGGCGACAAGCGCATCACGTACGTCGGCGGCGACTACCCGGCGTCATGGCTGCGTGACGAGGTCGACGCGGGCCGGGCCGAACTGGCGGTGCTCATCGCCCCCGTCACCGTCGAGGACTTCGTCGCGGTCAACCTCGCCCGGCAGAAGATGCCCCGCAAGAGCACCTGGTTCACCCCGAAGGCCCGCGCGGGACTGGTCGTCGCCCAACTGTCGTAGCGTCACCCGATCGTGGTAGACACTAGGCCGTTTCGTCTTCGGCCTGGGGTGTGCACATGCGGATCTTCATCGCGGCCATGGTCGCGGCCTTCGGTATCGGCGCCTTCGCCGCCGCCGCCCTCGTCTGGGACCGGCGGCGGCACTGGCGTCTTTCCGGCGGCGCCACCACCGGGTGGGTTTCCGGGCTGCTGTTCGTGGGGCTCGCGTTGGTGGTGGGTTCCTGCCTGGGTCTGATCCAGTTCTGACAGACTTCCGGTATGCGCGTCTATCTTGGATCGGATCACGCCGGCTATGAGCTGAAGGTGCACCTGGCCGGCGCCCTGGGGCTGCAGGGATATGAGGTCGTCGACATCGGCCCGGCGAAGTTCGACCCCGAGGACGACTACCCGGTCTTCTGCTTCCACACCGGCGCCCGCGTCGTCGCCGACCCGGGCAGCCTCGGCGTCGTCATCGGTGGCTCCGGCAACGGGGAGCAGATCGCGGCCAACAAGGTGCCCGGTGTCAGGGCCGCCCTCGCGTGGAACCTGGACACGGCCCGGCTCGGCCGTGAGCACAACGACGCGAACATCGTCGCCGTCGGGGCCCGCCAGCACACCCTCGACGAGGCCACGGCGCTGGTGACGGCGTTCCTGTCGACGGCCTTCTCCGGCAGCGAACGGCATGCCCGGCGCATCGCGCAGGTCCTGGACTACGACACGACCCGCGTCCTGCCGCCCCTGCCCGACGCCTGATCCCCGCGCCCGCCCGGTGGGGCGGGTGGCGGCGACGGTCAGGTGCGCGGGCGGTGGCCGGGACGGGTCAGCTCCTCGCGGGGGACCCAGCCGCGGCGGACGATCTGCAGGTCACGGTCGGCCGCCGCCAGATCGTCGTCGCTGGGGCGGGCCGCGTCCCGGGCGCGCATCGCGGCCGAGACGCTCACCTGTGAGGCACCGCCGCCGACGAGGCCACGCAGGCCACGCTCGGACACGACCTCGTCGTGGTGGTGATGGTGATGGTGGGCGTCGTGATGATGGTGATCGTGGTCATGGTCGTGGTCGTCCTTGGCGTGCCCGCCGGGGCGCTCACCCGCCGGGGTCTCCGCCTCCGTCGCCTCGGGGTCGTGGACGTTGGCGGTCATCGCGAACGCCCCTGCCAGCTCGGCCAGCTGCGCGGGACTCGGCGGCGCGGGGCTGGTCGGCGCGGCGCTCGGCGTGGGCGCCACGGCCCGCTCCGTCGTGGCGGGTCCGTGGTGGACCGCCGGGTCGGCGTCGCGGGGAAACACTGCCGGCGCCGCGGGAGGACCTGACGTCGGCTGGGTGCTGACCGGCGGATGGATCGGTGGCCGCGGGACCGGCGGATGCGGCTTCGCCGCGATCGCGTCGACCGCCTCGGGCGCCGCGGCGTTCTCGGCCGGTTCGTCCTCGGCCGTCTGGTCCGCGGTCGCCGCGACCTCGGCCGGGTCGTCGGCGGGCGGGTCAACGGCCGCGTCGCCGACGGGCGCGTAGCCGGCGGGCGCGTCAACGGCCGGGTCGCCTGCGGGCGGGTCCTGGCCGGGCGACTGGGCGTCGGTGGTCACCGGTTGGTGATGCCGCATGCGGCGCCGCCGGCGCTGGATCCCACCCACACCCCAGACCCTACCCGCTCCACGCCCACCAGCCGAGGTATCAGAAGATCTCGATCGATGCCGGGCTGACGTGCCAGCCGAAGGCGGTGCTGGCCGCGGCCACGGCGCCGGGACGGTGCTCCCTGACCCGGCCGGTCGCGGCGAGGGCGCCGAGCTTCGTGCCGCCGAGATAGGCCGCGCCCAGCTCGAGGACGTCGCAGCTCAGGTCGGCCGGCGCATCGGTGGGCGAGCAGTTGACCAGGGCGCCGCCGGCGCCGACGCGCAGGCGCCAGCGGCCCGCGTTGGCGGGCAGGAGCTCGTCGGTGACCTCGAGCACGACGTCGACCGGTGCCGCATACCGGCGGGAGACGAGCGCCCTCGGCAGGTCGACGATCCGGACCCAGAGGCCGTCGCCGATCTTGCCGCCGAGCCGGCGGGGCTCGTCGACGAGGTGGAAGATCGGCTCGTCGACGCTCGACAGGCCCTTGACGACGGTGCGGGTCAGGTCCACGCGGAGCAGGAACCGCCACAGCGCGGCCTCCGCGGCCGGGGTGGCGGCGACCAGCTCGACGACGTTGACCTCGCCCTTCGGGCCGTTGTCGTCCCATTCGCTGCGGACGCGGTACCGCGTGAAGCCCTCGACGACACCTTCGGCGTTCTCGTACAGCACGGCCCGGGTCGCAGTGAACCCGTCCCGGTGCTTCTCCAGATCGGTGGTCAGGTGGCCCCACCACGCGTCGTCGCGGCTGGACCAGCCGGGGCGTTCGGCGAGGACCCGCCCGTACACCTCGGAAAGCTCCTTGAGCACCTCGGACGGGGCCGCGCTGCGCAGGGTGCCCGTGTCGCCACCTACGGTGCTCCGGATCGACAGCTCGCGGCGGTCGGCGCGGAGGGTGACGTTCTGCGAGGCGAGCCCGTAGCCGAACCGCTGGTAGATGCGGCCCTCCGACGCCCACAGCACGGCGATCGCCTCGGGCACGCTCGTCAGCTGGTCGGTCATCATGCGCCGCAGCAGCCCCTTGCGGGTGTGCGCCGGGGCCACCGACACGCCCGTGACGTGCGCGGCGGGGATGACGGCGCCCGGCACGGCGAGATCGCGGGTGAAGATGCCGGCGGTGCCGACGATCTGGCCGCCGAACTCGGCGAGGGTGTATCTGGAGGGATCGAGCACGGTGCGGATCGAGTCGCTCGGATCCGGCTCGCTCGTCACGAAGAACGCGCCGCGGATCACCCGGCTGAACGCGTCGATGTCGGCGGTGGTGGCAGCACGCAGCGAGTATCCGGTCACGCAGTCGTGTCTACCTCGTGACCTCCACTGAGCGCGACCGATTTCGTGGGCTGGTTACTCTCAGAAGTGTCCGGGGGCGGAAGTTCATCTGGGGGGAGTCGCACGATGACGCAGGGTGCGTTGCTGGACCTCGTATGTGGTCCGGCGAGCCCTTTGCCGGAGACGTTCCAGCGCTATCGGCTCGTCGCCCATCTGGGTTCCGGCGGTCAGGCAGACGTCTACCGGGCGGTGCGCATCTGCGGTGGGGTGACGTCCGCGCCGATGACCGTGAAGGTGTTCCGGATCGACCCGCAACGCCCGATCGCCGACGAGCTGCGCTCCTGGGACAAGGGCGACGCCGCCCTCATGGACCTCAACAACCGGGGGGTCGGCGGCATCTGCCGGCGCGCGGACGGCTTCTACGGCCCGCCGCCGCACCGGCCGGGGGAGCGCCCCGCACCGGGCGACGCCGTGCCGTATCAGGTCTATGACTATCTGCACGGGGTCAACCTGCGCGAGTACATCGCCCAGCGCGCCGGCATGGCACCCGGCGGCCGCCGGCTCAACGCCGTGGGCGCGTTGAAGACCCTGAGCTCGGTGCTGCAGGCGCTGCACCACCCGCAGCAGTCGGGCGCGACGGCCGTCCTGCACATGGACGTCAAGCCGTCCAACGTCATGGTCCTCGCCACCGGCGAGGTGCGGCTGATCGACTTCACCGGTGCGCGCTACTTCCGCGAGGAGGAGATCACCCAGATCGCGTACACCCCGGAGTCCGGCGGCCCGGAGGCGTTCGGCGGCGTGAAGTACGTCGGACCCGCGTATGACGTTCACGGCTTCGGCGCCGTCGCGTACTTCATGGTCACCGGCGCCTACCCGCGGGTCGACGGCCGCACCGACCAGCGCGGCCCGCAGGAGGCGTCCCCGCCGCAGTGGAACGTGCTGCGCCGCCACCCGCTGCTGGAGCGCATCCCGGCCCTGCGGGACCACCTGCACGCGCCGCTCGCCGACCGCCCGTCGGAGCGACCCGACACCAGGGAGCTGCCGGCCTGGCTGGGCCACCTGGCGGAGCTGGTCCGCCGGTCCGGGCTGCCGGACGTCGGCTGCGACTGGGTCGAGCCCGAGAGCTCGGAGACTTCGCGCGCCATCGGCCGGGCCCGGCCGTCGGTGACGGGCACGGAGACCGATGCGTATCAACGCATCGAACGCCTGGAGCGCGAGCTCGTCGCCCTCAGGGCCGGCAGCTCCGCCCCGACGGCCTTCTACACCTCGGTGCCGGTCTCGAGCCCGCCGGTCTCCGCTCCGCCGGTTTCGGCTCCACCGGTCAGCGGCGTGCCGGTGTCGCCCGCCGTGCACGTCTCCGACACCGGGGTCCCCCAGATGCGCGGCCGGGCGAAGGTCATCCAGCGTCCCGCTCCCGACCCGACCGGCATGATGCCGTCCGAGCCGGAGCTCGATCGCCCCGTGTACCGCCCGGAACCCGGCGAACGCGCCCGCACGCTGAAGATCGGCTGGGAGCTGACCGGCACCGGCGCGTTCATCGCCTTCATCTGCTGGGGCCTGTGGGCCCTGGACAGTGACGGCAGCCTCAGCGGCCCGTTCTTCGCGTTCCTGGTCGTGCTCGCCGTCGCCGTCGGCGTCTTCGCCCTGACCCGTCTCGTCGGCCGGCTCGTCCTGGAGCAGCGCTTCGGCCGGGTCCGCCGCAGCGCGAAGGGCGCCCACGCCCTCACCGGCCTCTTCCTCGCCGGCGCGGGGATCGCCTACCTGCGCGAGGTCGGCTGGTTCATGCACTTCTGGCACTGGGTGACAGGCCTGTCCGGGTGATGCGCTGGCGCCGCCGCCGTCGCCTGGAGGGGCTCATCAACTTCCGCGACCTCGGCGGCCTTCCGGCGGCCGGCGGCGCGATCCGCCCGGGTCGCCTGTTTCGCAGCGACTCCCTCGCGTACGCGACGGAGTCCGACGCCGCGCACCTCGTCAAGGACCTCCGCCTGGCGACCGTCATCGACCTGCGCGGCGAGCACGAGGTCACCCAGCTCGGCCGCGGCCCTCTCGCCGCGGCCGCGGTCGACTACGTCTCCGCCCCGATCACCGACGTCAGCGGCGCCACCGACCTGGTCGGCCACTACATCGCGATGCTCGCCGAGAAGGGCGACGTCCTCGCCGGCGCCGTCCGGCTCCTGACCCGCCCCGCGACCCTGCCCGCCGTCTTCCACTGCGAGGCGGGCTGCGACCGCACCGGGGTGCTCGCCGCGGTGGTCCTCAGCCTGCTCGGCGTGCCGGACGAGGTCATCGCCGCCGACTACGCGGCCACGGCGGCCGCGATGCCCCGCATTCACGAGCGGGTCGCGGTGGTCGTCGACCGCCTCGGCCTGCCACCCCGCCCGGCGTCCGTCCTGGACTGGATCCCGCAGGCGGCGATGATGCTGGAGACCCTGGAGCTGGCGAAGGACCGGTGGGGCTCGATCCAGGACTGGGCGCACGTGCACGGCCTGAAGGACGACGACCTGTCAGCCCTCCGCGCCGCGCTGGTGGCCTGAGCCTGTCGCGCTCCGGGTCCTCCGCGCTCGCTGCTACTCGCAGGCGACGCCGTCGCCGTCGCGGTCCAGGGCCTTGCGGTAGCCGGGCTCGCCGCGGTGCAGCGGCGCCGCGCCCGCCTGCCTCGCCTCGGTGCAGTTCGCGTAGTACACGTCCTTCGGCTCCTCGTCCGTCGGGTCCGTCGCGGCTCCGGCCATCGTCGGCACCGGCGGCACCGCGACCGACGGCGCCGTCACGGCAGCCGGTGACACGGACGGTGACGGCGAGGGCGACGGCGACGGCGAGGGAGCCGACGACGGGGACGGCGGAGCGGAGGAAGTCCCGGTCAGCGGCTCACCGGCGTCCTTCTGCCCGGTGGACCCGCATCCGACCAGCGCGAACAGGACGACCACGGCGGCAACGAGACGGCGACGGCTCATGACGTGATCTTCCGCCGGAAGTGACCGGCTGGGATCCGCCGATCGCCCCGGGGAACGATCACGTCAGGTCAGAACTCCGCCACGTTCGGTCCGCCATTTCCGGGTTCCCCCCAGCAGGCGGAGGTCGGCTGAGCTCGTACAGTGCCGGTTCATGGGGTGGTACGGAACGCTGCTGCTCTCAAGGCCCGCCGACGGCATGCTTCCGGCGTGCCAGGAGGTGCGGCAGGCGTTCGGGTCGCGGTTCGTCACGCCGAGCGTGATGCCGGCCTTCGGCAACCGGCTGGGGCTGCACGACGTGGGCGGCGGCTGGCAGCGGGTCGGTGTGCGGTTGTTCGGCAGGGAGCGGTTGCGGTTGGCGGCAGGCGTCCAGGAGCTGGTCGCCGCGACCGCCGCTCCGGCGCTGGCGGCGTGGGTGTCCGAGAGCACATGTGTGCATCTGGAAGCCCGTACTCCAGCGGGTGTGGCCCTGTCCATGCACCTGCCGAACGGCGGCGGGAGCTGTGCATACCAGCACCCGGATGGCCGGCCCGCGCGGGTCGACCCACGCCGTGCCGTCGAAGCGCTCGAGGCCTGGGCGCATGAGGCCGGGCGGAGCCCGGTGCCGGAGACCATCTCGTCCATCGTCCACGGCACCTGGGACGGATCGCCGTTCGCGGAGGACCAGGTGCTTGGGTTGTTCGACGCGCTCGGTTGTCCCTCTGAGCGGGAAGTCCTGCCGGTCATCGACCCGCAGGATCCGGCGTTCGGAGACTACGACCTCTGGAGCTATTTCGCCGACAACAGCGCCGGCGCGCTGATCCTCGCCGCCGAGAAGGGCTGGGTGCTGGGTCCCGAGCACGACGTGACCCCGATGGAGCGGGACTACCTGCGCTTCGAAGACCTGGTGTGGGGCTCGGTCTACGGCGGCGGTCTGAGCCGCGAGGAGCTGATCGCCGAGTATCAGCACCTGACGTCGCGATGGCCGGACCCGAGATCGAGTCGTCGCCGGAAGGCCTGACCTCGTCACGGCGAGTCCTTCCGACACCGTCATGACATACCGTGCGAGCCGGTCGGGATCCTCGTCGGCGGCAAGATCACCCTCTCGGATCGCCCGCCGGACCCGCTCCGCCATGGCCGGTTCGCCGCTCCTACGGGAGGCGGCGAGGTCTCGCATAGGCCATCTCCACCCGGGCATAGCGGGCGAGTGGCCTTGTCGAACAGCTCACGCTTGTTGCCGAAGGCCGCGTACATGCTGGTCTTGTTGATTTTCATGGCGGCGAGGGACTCCCATGGCACAACTGACAGGTAAGACCGCCGTCGTCACCGGCGCCACGAGCGGCATCGGCCTGGCCGCGGCGCGGCGCCTCGCGGATGAGGGCGCCACCGTCTTCATCGCCGGCCGGCGAAAGCCGAAGCTGGACGCCGCCGCGATCCACGTCGGCCCGAACGCGATCCCGGTCCAGACCGACGTCTCCGACCTCGACGACCTGGACCGCCTGTACACCGCGGTCCGCCAGCACGGCAAGGGCATCGACGTCCTGTTCGCCAACGCCGGCGGCGGCGAGTTCGCCACCCTGGAGCAGGTCACGGAGCAGCACTTCGACCGGACCTTCGGCATCAACGTCCGCGGCACGCTCTTCACCGTGCAGAAGTCCGTCCCCCTGCTCAATGAGGGTGCCTCGATCATCCTGACGTCGTCCACGGCCGCCTCGACCGGCGGCGCCGCGTTCGGCGTCTACGCGGCCTCGAAGGCGGCCATCCGCTCCTTCGCCCGCACCTGGGCCACCGAGTTGAAGGATCGCGGTGTCCGGGTCAACGCGATCTCGCCAGGCCCGGTGGACACCCCCGGCCTGACCGGCCTGGCCCCGACCGCCGATCAGGCCGGCGCCCTGAAGGACTTCCTGGCCGGCACCGTGCCGCTGGGCCGGATGGGTCGCCCGGACGAGATCGCCGCCGCGGTCCTGTTCCTGGCCTCGTCGCAGAGCAGCTTCGTCACCGGCTCGGAGTTGATGGTCGACGGCGGTCAGAACCAGGTCTGATCGACCGCCGTCGCCGGAGGATGTCAGACAGTGACGGGGCGGGCGTTGAGCAGGGCGGTGTGGTCGCGCTGGGCGGCGTCCAGCAGGGCCTGCCAGGCGTCGGCGCCGATGGGGAGACGGGTGGGGCGGTCGTCGGAGGCGATGAGCCGCAGCACCTCGTCGGCGAACAGCGACGGTGGATTGGCGATCGGCAGCTGCTTCATCGCGCGGGAGCCGGCGAGCATGGGGGCGGTGACGTCGCGGTACGTGTCGAGGTGGCTCGACTCGGTCAGCGTGGTGCCCCACTCGGTGGCGAACATGCCGGGCTCGACCGCCACGACGTGCACGCCGGTGCCGGTGAGTTCCTGGGATAGTGCCTCGACCATGCCTTCGAGGGCGTACTTGGCGGCGGTGTAGGCGCCGAGGCCCGGATACGCGAGCCGGCCCGCCGTCGAGGAGACCATGACGACGTCGCCGTGACCCTGGGCGCGCATGTGCGGCAGGACCAGGCGGGTCAGCCGCCACGGCGCGAAGAGGTTCGTGGCGAACTGGGCCTCCAGCTCGGCGTCGGTGACCTCCTCGACGGCGCCGAAGTGGCCGTAGCCGGCGTTGTTGACCAGGACGTCGATGCCACCGAAGCGGGCGATGGCGGCGTGCACGGCGTTGTGGCAGTCGTCCGGGTCCCGCACGTCGAGCGCGCAGGTGGCGAGCGTCTTCGGGTACGCGTCGCGGAGACCCTCGAGCGTCTCGGGCCGGCGGGCGGTGGCGAGGACCTGCTGGCCGGACGCGGCGACCGCCTCGGCGAGGGCGCGGCCGAGGCCGGTGGAACATCCAGTGATCAACCAGCGGCGAGTCATGTTCGACATAGTGACTCTCAGTATCCGCTCGAAAACAGTGCGAGAACGTGAATGACTGTCATTCACCGGGGGAAAATCCGCCGTTCGGGGACACGGAGTGCGATGGGGCCGACGGCCGTACAGTTGCGGCATGCGCTCGCTCGCCGAGCTGATCTCCGAGGACCGGTCGGCGTGGGCCGAGGTCGAGGCGGCGGTCAGCGGGTCACCGTTCGCGGTGGAGATCCTGTCGACCGATCCCGATCGGGCGGCCGCCTGCCTGCAACGGCTCCAGGTCACCACGAAGTCGTGGCTCGGCTCCCTGGTGTACCTGTCCGGCGGGCTCGTCGTCGACGACGGCTGGCTCCGGGTGCTCGGCTCCGGCCACCCCCAGCGCCGGCTGCCGGACATCCACACGGTCAACGCCGGGTTCACCGGTGCCGGGCTGGTCGTCGCCCAGGACGTGATGGGCGGCGAGTTCGTGTGGCGGCAGGGTGATGGGCCGACGCCGTCGATCCACTACTTCGCGCCCGACACGCTCGGCTGGGAGGACCTCGGTCTCGGGTACACCGACTGGCTGTACGGCATGCTCAACGGCGCGATCGACCAGTTCTACCTGAGCTGGCGCTGGCCGGGCTGGCAGGACGAGGTCGCCGGGATCCCGTTCGACGCGGGGCTGCACACGCTGCCGCCGCTGTTCACCGCGGAGGGCAAGGACATCGCCGAGGTGAGCCGCCGGCCGATCCCGATGACCCAGCTGGTCAGCGTCCTGCACGACTTCGCCGACCAGCTGGGGGCCTGAGTGGCCGTCGCCCTGCACCACCGGGTGGACGGGCCCGCGGATGCGCCGGCCGTGGTCCTGCTGCACGGCGGCGGCAGTCGCGGTGCGACCTGGGACCTGTTCGCCCCGGCGCTGGTCGCGGCCGGGCACCGGGTCGTGGTGCCGGACCTGCGCGGCCACGCCGACAGTCCACGCTGCCGCCCGTACACCTTGGAACACCACCGCGACGATGTCCTCGCGCTGCTCGACCGGCTCGAACTCCACCGGGTGACGCTCGTCGGGCACTCGCTCGGCGGGTTCGCCGCGACGCTGGTGGCGCAGGAGCAGCCGGAGCGGATCCGGCGGCTGGTGCTGGAGGACCCGCCGGCGCCGCCGCGACGCAGCGCCGGGAAGCTGTCGCTGGGGCGCCTGCTCCTGCTGTCGATCGGGACGGCCGATCCGCGCCGCCGGTACGACCGGCTGGCGCTCACCTCCGCGATCACCCAACTGCGCCAGGCGCACTCCGGGTGGTGGGACGCGCTGCCGACGATCACCGCGCCGACCCTGCTGCTGTCCGGCGGGCCGGGAAGCCACATCGCCCCGGCGCGGCTGGCCGAGGTGGCGGCGCTCATCCCACGGTGCGACCTGGTCACCGTGCCGGTCGGGCACCGCATCCACAGCACCGCTCCGGAGGACTTCCGCAGGACGGTGCTGAACTTTCTCGGCGAAGCTGTCCTGGACGGCGACCCCGCTCCGACGTCTCCGGCGGAAGATGCCGTTCGAGAGGAGCAACCGTGAAGTACATGATCCTGAGCTACGCGTCGCAGCGGGACTACGACGAGATGGCCGGCAAACCCGGGGACGCCCCGGTCTGGTCCGGCGAGGACTTCGCCGCCATGGGCGCGTTCATGGCGAAGTTCAACCAGGACCTCGAGGCGTCCGGTGAGCTGGTCGAGACCCGGGCGCTGGACGCGCCGGTGCACACCCGGCGCATCAGCGGCGCGCCGGCGCTGGTCACCGACGGGCCGTATGCGGAGACGCAGGAGGTCCTCGCCGGCTACTGGATCATCGACGTCGACAGCTTCGACCGGGCCACCGAGATCGCGGCCCGCCTCAGCGAGTGCCCGGCGCCGCCGGAGGTGGCGAAGACCGCGTACGCCGACGTCCGGCCGATCATCGAGCACGCGAGTGAGATCGGGCTCTGACGCCCGGCTCGAGGACCTGCTGCGCGAGCTGGCGCCGCAGGTCCTCGGCGCGCTCGTGCGCCGCTACGGGCACTTCGACCACGCCGAGGACGCCGTCCAGGAGGCCCTGATCGCGGCCGCGGCGCAGTGGCCGGCCGCCGGCGTGCCCGACTCGCCCCGCGGCTGGCTGATCACCGTCGCGGCGCGGCGGCTGACGGACCTGCTGCGCAGCGAGTCGGCGAGGCTGCGCCGCGAGGCGGAGTGGGTGCCGCCCCCACCGGTCGACGCCCACCAGGACGACAGCCTCATCCTCCTGGCCATGTGCTGCCACCCGTCGCTGCAGGCACCCGACCAGATCGCGCTGACCCTGCGAGCGGTCGGCGGGCTCAGCACCGCCGAGGTCGCCCGGGCGTTTCTGGTCCCGGAAGCGACGATGGCCCGCCGGATCGGTCGCGCGAAGCAGCGGATCAAGACCAGCGGGGTGCCCTTCGCGCTGCCGGTCGCGTACTCCGCCGCCGTGCTGCACGTGCTCTACCTGATGTTCAACGAGGGTTACGCCGCCACCGCCGGGCCCGACCTGCACCGGCCCGACCTCGCGGCGGAGGCGATCCGGCTGGCGCGGCTCGTGCACCGGCTGCTGCCGAACGACAGCGAGGTCGCCGGCCTGCTCGCGCTGATGCTGCTCACCGATGCGCGGCGGCCCGCCCGCACCGCACCGGACGGCACTCCGGTCCCCATGGACGCGCAGGACCGCACGCTGTGGGACGCGGAGCTCATCGCCGAGGGGGTCGCCCTGGTCACCGCGGCGCTGCCCCGCGGCCCGGTCGGCCCCTACCAGCTGCAGGCGGCGATCGCGGCCCTGCACGACGAGGCGCCGTCGGCCGACGCGACCGACTGGCCGCAGATCGTCGCCCTGTACGAGCTGCTGCTCACCCTCACCGACAACCCGATGGTCGCGCTGAACCACGCGGTGGCGGTGACGATGGCGTCTGGTCCGGCGGCGGGCCTGGCACTGCTGTCGTCGTTGCCTTTGCTCACAGATCACCGTTTCCACGCCGTGCGCGGCCACCTGCTGGAGATGTCGGGCGCGATCGAGGAGGCGGGCGCGGCGTACACGACCGCGGCCGGACTGACGGGCAGTGTCCCGTTGCAGCGGTACCTGCACGACCGCGCCGCCCGGCTCCAATCCGGACGCTCGGGCACGTAGCGGACGTTTGCCCAGGTCAATTCCATGATCAGGCTGATTTCGAACGCTTGTACGAGTAGGGTTCCGGGGCATGGAGATCACCTGCGCCGCCGTGAAACTGACCCCGACCGCCACCGGGGACCTCTCGGTCCGCTGCACGAAACACCCGGACCACGTCAGCGCCGGCGACCCCGTGCACGAGGCTCGGGTGGGTGTCTTCCCGGTCCGGTGGACCGACGCCCGATGAACGGCCGACCGGGTCCGTTGACCGGGAGGTCGAGACCCCCGCGTCGGGTGAGTCTCTGCTGACCTGCTGAAAGTAGGTGGAGCGGGCGATGAGAATCGAACTCACACCGTCAGTTTGGAAGACTGAAGCTCTGCCATTGAGCTACGCCCGCGTGCACCCGGTGCTCCCGGGTGCGCCTCCAAGCGTACCGAATCCCGTCGCGAAGGACAGACGGCGGGTCCATGCAGTGCGACACCGCCATACCGAGCGGCGGGCTGTCGGACCCAACGCATACACTTGCCGACGCACAGCACCGGGGTGTAGCGCAGTTTGGTAGCGCACTCGCTTTGGGAGCGAGGGGCCGTGGGTTCAAATCCCGCCACCCCGACCGGGACATACGAGGCAGCCGCCAGTCCACCCAGCCGTTGGAGCGGCTGACCGCGACCTATGAGGAGAAGTTCTGTGAAGAGCACCGTCGAGACCCTGAGCCCGACGCGCGTGCGGCTCGAAATCGAGGTGCCGTTCGCCGAGCTGGAGCCCAGCTTGAAGAAGGCCTACCGGGAGATCGGCTCGCAGGTCGTGATTCCCGGGTTCCGCCGTGGCAAGGTGCCCACCGCCGTGATCGACCAGCGGGTCGGCCGGGGCGCGGTGCTCAACGAGGCCGTGCAGGAGGTCATCCCGACGCAGATCCTCGCCGCGGTCCGCGAGCACGAGGTGAAGACGCTGGGCCGGCCCGAGGTGGAGATCACCGAGTTCGCCGACGGGCAGCCGTTGAAGTTCACCGCCGAGGTGGACGTGCGGCCGGAGATCACGCTGCCGGACCTGAGCGCGATCGAGGTGACCGTGGACGCCCTCGTGGTGAACGAGGACGACGTCGACGAGCAGCTCAAGGGCCTGCGGGACCGGTTCGCGACGCTGAAGACGGTGGAGCGGCCGGCGCTCGTCGGCGACTTCGTGCAGATCGACCTGGTCGCGACCGTGGACGGCGAAGAGGTGCCGGGCGGCAGCGCCAACAACATCTCCCACGAGGTCGGCAGCGGTCAGCTGGTGCCGGGTCTGGACGACGTGCTGGCCGGCATGTCGGCCGGTGACTCGACGACGTTCACGACGCAGCTGGTCGGCGGGGACTTCGAGGGGCGCGACGCCGAGGTGTCGGTGTCCGTCAAGTCGGTCAAGGACAAGCAGCTGCCGCCGGTCGACGACGAGTTCGCGCAGCTGGCGAGCGAGTTCGACACCCTCGACGAGCTGAAGGACGACCTGCGGACGCGGCTCAGCCGGGTCAAGCGGATGGAGCAGCTCTACTCGGCCCGTGACCTGGCCCTGAAGGCCGTCATCGACGCCACCGAGGTCCCCGCGCCGGAGGGCGTGGTGAAGGACGAGGTGGAGTCGCGCAAGGAGTCGATGAACGACCAGCTCCAGCGCATCGGTGCCTCCTTCGAGGACTACCTGTCCACGGAGGGCAAGACCGAGGAGGAGATGGACGCCGAGCTCAACGAGGCGGCCGTCGAGGGCGTGAAGGTGCAGCTGGTGCTCGACACCCTGGCCGACGCCGAGGACATCCAGGTCAGCGACGACGAGTTCGGGCACGAGATCGTGCACCGGGCGCAGCGTGCCGGGGTCGGCCCGCAGCAGTACTACGACCAGCTGGTCCAGGCCGGTGTCGCCGGTGCGGTCTTCGGTGACGTGCGGCGTGGCAAGGCGCTGGGTCTGGTGCTCGAGCGGGTGAAGATCGTCGACTCCGAGGGCACCGCGCTGTCGCTGGACGACCTGCGTGGCCCGACGGACGAGCACGAGGGTCACGACCACGGTGACCACGAGGGTCACAACCACTGACCTGAGCGACCGGGCCCGTCAAACGCAGCGGGCCCGGTCGACCACGGTGCGCTCATAGCGAAATGCGGTGAGCATGGGAAGCTCCGGCTCCCCACACCGGTTAGGGTCGGCAAGTACAAGACTCTTGCGAAGGGCTGCCATGACCGACCTGCATATTCCAGCGTCGCCAGTCAGTCCCGCGCCCTACGGGCGCGGTCGTGGCGCGGACTCGAGCCTGACGCTCGACGACTCGGTGTTCAACCGGCTGCTCAAGGAACGCATCATCTTCCTTGGTAGCGAGGTCAACGATCAGGTCGCCAACCGGATCTGTGCCCAGATGCTCCTCCTCGCCGCCGAGGATGAGGAGCGCGACATCTGGCTCTACATCAACTCGCCCGGTGGCTCCGTCTACTCGGGCATGGCGATCTACGACATCATGCAGTTCGTCACCAACGACGTGGCGACGGTCGCGATGGGCATGGCGGCGTCGATGGGCCAGCTGCTGCTGTGCGCCGGGGCGGCCGGCAAGCGTATGGCGCTGCCGCACGCGCGGATCATGATGCACCAGCCCTCGGGCGGCATCGGCGGCACGGCCTCGGACATCGCGATCCAGGCCGAGCAGATGCTCTACACCAAGCGGATGTTCCAGGAGCGGGTGTCGTTCCACACGGGACAGAGCCTGGAGCAGATCGAGTCCGACTCCGACCGCGACCGTTGGTTCACCGCCGAAGAGGCGCGCGACTACGGCTTCATCGACAAGGTGATCACCGGGGCCCAGCAGGCTCCGGAAGGCGCCGGAACCCTGGCTTGAGGAGCGAAGCGATGACCGATCTGAGCCTGCCCCCGGCGATGCGCGAGGTGCACAACCGCTACATCCTCCCGTCCTACGTGGAGCGCACGTCGTATGGGATCAAGGAGACGAACCCGTACAACAAGCTGTTCGAGGACCGGATCATCTTCCTCGGTGTGCAGATCGACGACGCGTCGGCCAACGACGTGATGGCGCAGCTGCTGACGCTGGAGAGCAACGAGCCGGACCGCGACATCATCATGTACATCAACTCGCCCGGTGGCTCGTTCACGGCCATGACGGCGATCTACGACACGATGCTGTATGTGCGGCCCGACGTCATGACGGTCTGCCTGGGCCAGGCGGCCAGCGCCGCCGCGGTGCTCCTCGCCGCCGGCACGCCCGGCAAGCGTCTGGCGCTGCCCAACTCGCGGATCATCATCCACCAGCCGGCCACCGAGGGCGGTTACGGACAGGGATCCGACATCGAGATCCAGGCCCGCGAGATCATGCGGATGCGCACGAATCTCGAGGAGATGGTGTCCCGCCACACCGGTCAGCCGATCGAGAAGGTCCGCAAGGACATCGACCGCGACAAGATCCTGACGGCCGATGAGGCCAAGGAATACGGCCTGGTCGACAACATCCTCGTCAGCCGCAAGAAGTCGGCGCTCGTCGCTTCCGGGGCGTAGCCCACAAGATTGCCGGTCGGCCCGCCTCACCTCACGGTCTGGCGGGCCGATGTGGCCCTCCGGAAAGACACCACCGCTCAGGGGGTCGGAATACTGCCGACCACCAGGTAACGTCGAGGCAGCACCAAGCAACACGCACGAAGCAGGACGCACGCGGCAGCGGGCGTCACACGCGCAGCGCCGCGAAGCGGCGACAGCACGATGCGATCCGGGCAGTCAGTCCGGCTGAAGGCAGGGAGATCGTAGGTGGCACGGATCGGCGACGGCGGCGACCTACTGAAATGCTCCTTCTGCGGCAAGTCGCAGAAGCAGGTGAAGAAGCTGATCGCGGGACCTGGCGTCTACATCTGCGATGAGTGCATCGACCTCTGCAACGAGATCATCGAGGAAGAGCTCGCCGAGTCCGGCGACGTCAAGTTCGACGAGCTGCCCAAGCCGATGGAGATCTGCGCCTTCCTCGACCAGTACGTTGTGGGTCAGGACCAGGCGAAGAAGGCCCTCGCGGTGGCGGTGTACAACCACTACAAGCGGGTCCAGGCGGAGTCCGGCGGCAACTCGGGCAGCGACGGCGTGGAGCTGGCCAAGTCCAACATTCTGCTGATCGGCCCGACCGGCTGCGGCAAGACGCACCTGGCGCAGACGCTCGCGCGGATGCTCAACGTGCCGTTCGCGATCGCGGACGCCACGGCGCTGACCGAGGCCGGCTATGTCGGCGAGGACGTCGAGAACATCCTGCTGAAGCTGATCCAGGCCGCGGACTACGACATCCGCCGCGCCGAGACCGGCATCGTCTACATCGACGAGGTCGACAAGATCGCCCGCAAGTCGGAGAACCCGAGCATCACCCGGGACGTGTCCGGCGAGGGCGTGCAGCAGGCGCTGCTGAAGATCATCGAGGGCACGGTCGCCAACGTGCCGCCGCAGGGCGGCCGCAAGCACCCGCACCAGGAGTTCATCCAGATCGACACGTCCAACGTGTTGTTCATCTGCGGTGGCGCGTTCGCGGGGCTCGACCGGATCGTCCAGGCCCGGGTGGGCAAGGGCGGCACCGGCTTCGGCGCCAACCTGCGCTCGATCACCGACCGCACCCAGGACGACAGCTTCGGCGACGTGATGCCGGAGGACATGCTGAAGTTCGGGCTCATCCCCGAGTTCATCGGCCGCCTCCCGGTCATCACCAGCGTGAAGAGCCTCGACCGCGACGCGCTGGTCAAGATCCTCACGGAGCCGCGCAACGCGCTCGTCCGGCAGTATCAGCGGCTGTTCGAGCTCGACGGCGTCGAGCTGGAGTTCAACGCCGAGGCCCTCGAGTCGATCGCCGACCAGGCGATCCTCCGTGGCACCGGCGCCCGCGGGCTCCGCGCGATCATGGAGGAGGTCCTCCTGAGCGTGATGTACGAGGTGCCCAGCAACCCGAACATCGCCCGCGTCCTGATCACCCGCGAGGTCGTCCTCGAGAAGGTCATCCCGACGATCGTCCCGCGCGACCTCGCCGCTCACCGGGCCGGTCGCCGCCGCGCGGACCGCGAGGAGAAGTCGGCCTGAGCTGACCCGATCCACCGCACGCCGTCCACCTTCCGAGGTGGGCGGCGTGTTTCGTGCCACGTCGAGTTTCGTGATCGCTTGGTGTTACGGTGCGGCTCAGGCGCAGGTCAGGCCACGGAAAAGTGGCTTGTGTCGGGCTTCGGCAACGGAAAACGCGGTGGCAGGGTTGATTTGCGACGCATATCGTGGCTCACGTGCTGTCACTCGTCTTCGCCGTCACGTCCGCGCTCATCTGGGGTGCGGGTGACTTCGCCGGCGGCAAGGCGAGCCAGCGCACCAACTCGTTCGGCATCGCGCTCGTCGCCGAACTGGCCGGCATCCCGCTGGTCATCGGCTGGCTGCTCGTCACGCGGCCGGGCCTGCCCACCGTCGCCGACCTCGCCTGGGGCGCGGCGGCCGGGGTGCTCGGCAACGCCGGCCTGGTCGTCTTCTACCGGGGGCTCGCCGGAGGCGCCATGTCGATCGTCGCGCCGCTGACCGCGACGACGACGGCGGCCGTGCCGCTGCTGCTCGGTCTTGTTCTTGATCGCCGTCCGTCGGCGCTGGCCTTCGGCGGTGCCGTGCTGGCCGTCGTCGCGATCACACTCGTCAGCGCCGGGCCGAGCGGCGGGGTGAAGCTCTCGAGGGGGCTGGTTGTCGCGGCGCTCACGGCCGGGGTGCTGTTCGGCGGGTACTTCACGCTGATCGCGCAGACGTCGCACGAGTCCGGCATGTGGCCGCTGCTGTCGGGACGGGTCGTCGGGGCGGTCGGACTGCTCGCGGCGATGCGTCTCATGCGGCTGCCGCTGGCGATGGACCGTTCCTCGCTCGGCCTCGCGAGCACCGCCGGCGCGTTCGACGTGACGGCGAACGCCTTCTATTTGATGGCGGTCCGCGACGGGATGTTGAGCATCACCGCGCCGATCGCTTCGCTCTACCCGGTGAGCACCGTCTTCCTCGCGATGGCCGTCGACCGCGAGCGGATGCGCCCGCTGCAGATCACCGGGCTCGGCCTGGCTGCCGCGGCACTCGTGCTCACCGCCGCCTGATCGATAGGCTGGAGGCATGCGCGTAGCGGTGTGTCAGCTCAACGCCCGTGACGACCGGGCCGAGAACCTAAGGGTGGCCAGAAGCCTGCTGGAGCGTGCCGCCGCCGGTGGTGCGGATCTGGCGGTGCTGCCGGAATACGTGGACTACCTCGGCCGCGCCGACGGATCGCCGAAGCCGGAGCCGATCGACGGCGAGTTCGCGACCTTCTTCGCCGACGCCGCGCGGGAGCTCGGGATCTGGGTGCACGCCGGCTCGTTCCACGAGACCGGGCCCGACGCGGAGCACACGTTCAACACGACGCTGGTCTTCGACCGCCAGGGCGCGCTCGCCGGCACGTATCGGAAGATCCACCTGTACGACGTCGAGATCCCGGGCCGTGTCTCGTATCACGAGTCCGCGACCGTGGCGCCCGGCACGCAGACCGCGCTGCTCCCCGTCGACGAGGCGGTGGTGGGCCTGTCGATCTGCTACGACCTTCGCTTTCCGGAGTTGTACCGGCAGCTCGCGATCGACGGGGCCACCGTGCTCGTGGTGCCGGCGGCGTTCATGCTGCACACGGGCCGCGATCACTGGGAGCCGCTGCTGCGTGCCCGGGCGATCGAGAACCAGTGCTACGTGCTGGCCGCGGGGCAGGTCGGCAACCATGATCCGGACCGGACCTGCTTCGGGCGCAGCATGGTGATCGACCCGTGGGGGACGGTCGTGGCGCTGGCACCGGATGTCGTGGGTGTCACGTTCGCGGATCTGGATTTCGAGCGGCTCGCGGAGATCCGGGCCACGCTGCCGAGTTTGGCGAATAGGCGGCTCTGACGCCGTCTGTTGCCTTTCCGGCCTTGCGCGTGTTCGCCGGGTCCTGCTCGTCGGGGGTGCTGTCAGGCCTGGCGGGCGCTGAGGATCCCGAAGACGGTGATGCCGACGATGGCGGCGCCGGTGATGAGCAGCACGGTGCGCATGCGCGAAGGTCCGCGCAGCGCCAGTCGATAGGTGGCGACGACCAGCACCAACGCGACGACGACGCCGATGACGAGCTGCCACAGGGGGAAGAGCAGCTCCAGGAGTGCGTCCGCGCGGGGGCTCGGCGTCATACCGCCATCCTCCCTGTTCCGCGGGGGTGGCGCACGGCCGATTTGACGCAGCTTCGCCGTTCCCCGTACGGTTCTCCAGGTCCGAGGGACTGGTCGGAAACGACCGGTTCGCGGAGGTTATGCCTGGGTGGTGCGATAACAGACGGTGTAAGCCTGATTTGCGATCGCGAAGCCGACCGGGTAGCTTGATCCAGCCGGCAGGGAGCCGGGCGGGTGAGCGCCGAGAGGTGCGAGCCGGCCGGTCCAGCCGGAAATCCGAGCAGGTCTCCACACCGGAAACGGTGTGACTGACGTGCGCGGGAAACGTTCCAGAAGGTCGACAAGCGGATAACGCGAACTTGACAGGATGGAACGGACTGGTAAAGTAACAAAGCCGGCAGGGAGCCGGGCGGGCAAGCGAGCGAAACGCTCCAGTGCCGGCCGGTCCTACCGGAATCCCGAAACAAGATCACCGGAAACGGTGTCCTTGTTATGCTCGGGAAAGCCGCTTGAAGTTGAATAGCCCGGAAATACGGACTTGACAACGGCGAGCGACCTGGTAAAGTAGAGAAGTTGCCCCGGATGAAGTGAGCTTCGCTAAGCGAGCTTCAGCGGTGTGT
>NZ_BONQ01000026.1 GCF_016862795.1 Dactylosporangium siamense
GGCGCGTGCCCGAGGACCGTAGCGAGCCGTGGCCCAGACGCAGCCCGACCCGGGCGGTGTGCCACCCGGGTCGGGCCGGGGTCTCCGCGTCGAGGCGACTGGATGTTGTCAAGTGATCACAGATCTCGTTTGGGTCACGGGCATTCAACACGTGTTGCGCAAGTTAACACGCCTGTCACATGATTGCCGTCACATCGGGCGCAACTCGTGTTGATGGAGGTCGGAGTGACGGTTCGGCGCATGGACGTGGCCCGTTTGGCGGGGACGTCGCCGGCGGTGGTGAGCTACGTCCTCAACAACGGGCCGCGGCCGGTCTCGACCGAGACGCGGGCGAAGGTGCTCGCGGCGATCGAACAGCTCGGCTACCGCCCCAACGGCATCGCGCGGTCGCTGCGGATGAGCCGCACGATGACGCTCGGCCTGGTCGTGCCGGACAACGCGAACCCCTACTTCGCCGAGCTGGCCCGGGCCGTGGAGGAGGAGTCCTTCGCGCAGGGGTACACGCTGCTCATCGGCAACGCGGCGGAGAGCGACGACCGGCAGACCAGCTACGTCCGCACGTTCCTGGCCCGGCAGGTCGACGGGCTGTTCATCGTCCCGGCGCACGGCCCGGCGGGGTTCCTGCCGGAGCTGCAGCGCTCGCAGACGCCGTGGGTCTCCCTCGACCGGCAGGTGCCGGGGGCCGCCGCTCCCGGGGTCCTGGTCGACAACCGCGGCGGCGCGTACGCCGCGACCCGGCACCTCATCGGGCACGGCCGCGGCCGGGTCGCCTGCATCGGCGGGCCCGAGGACGTGCTGCCGGCCCACGACCGGGTCAGCGGCTGGCGCGACGCGCTCGACGAGGAGGGCGTGAGCCGCCGCGACATGTCCGTCGTGCATTCCGAGTTCGGGCGGCGGGCCGGCTACCGGGCGGCCCGCGAGCTGCTCGCCCGGCCGGACCGGCCGGACGCGGTGTTCGTGGCCTCCGACGAGCAGGCAGTCGGCGTGCTCCGGGCGATCGGCGAGGCCGGGCTGCGCTGCCCGGACGACGTCGCGGTCGCCTCGTTCGACGGGATTCCCGGCGCCGCGTATTCCACGCCCGCACTCACCACCATGGCCCAGCCGTTCGCCGCGATCGGCCGGGCCGCCATGACACATCTGCTCGCCCAGCAGGCGGGGACGGCAGGCCCGACGGACGTGCTGCCGGTCGTGCTGGTCCGCCGCGGCTCGTGCGGGTGCGACGACCCGCCCGGCGGCGACGAAACCGCCGTGGCGGAGCCGAACGAAGGAGAACAAGCATGACCCGCGTTGTGGTGGTCGGCAGCGCCAACCTGGATCTCGGGGTGGCCGTGCCGCACCTGCCCGCACCCGGTGAGACGGTGCTCGGCGACGACGTCGCCGCCCGGCCCGGCGGGAAGGGGTCCAACCAGGCGGTCGCTGCGCGCCGGCTCGGTGTGGAGACCCGGTTCTTCGCCGCGATCGGCGACGACCGCTTCGGCGACGACGTCCGGGCCGCGCTCGCCGCGGAAGGCGTACCGCTGGACCACCTCACCACCGTCGAGGGCGTCGCGACCGGGGTGGCCCTCATCGTGGTCGACCCGGAGGGGGAGAACACCATCGTCGTGGCCCCCGGCGCGAACGCCCGGCTCGCCGACGGTGCCCTGGCGGGGCTGCCCGCCGCGCTGGACCAGGGCACGGTGCTCGTCCTGCAGCTGGAGATCCCGCCGGCCACCTGCCTCGCTGCCGCGCGGCACGGGCGGGCCGCGGGTGCCCGGGTGCTGCTCAACGCCGCGCCGCTGCCGGACCCGGTGCCGGCGGACATGACGGTCCTGCTCCGCGAGGTCGACGTGCTGGTCGTCAACGAGGGTGAGGCGCTCCGCCTGAGCGGGAGCACCGCGGACTGGCCGACGCTCGCCGCCGCGTTGCGCGGGCTCGGACCCGACGCCGTCGTCATCACCCTCGGCGCGCAGGGCGCGGTGCACGCCGACGCCACCGGCACCGCCACCCACCCGGCCTATCCGGTCGACGCCGTCGACACGACCGGCGCGGGCGACAGCTTCGTCGGCGCGCTCGCCGCCTCGCTCGCCGAGGGGCTGCCGCTCGCCGAGGCGGTCCGCCGGGGCTGCGCGGCCGGGGCTCTTGCCACGACCCGGATGGGCGCCCAGTCGGCGCTGCCGACCCGGCCCGAACTCGACAGCTTCCAGAACA
Organism: Dactylosporangium siamense; assembly: GCF_016862795.1. Classification (GTDB taxonomy): domain Bacteria; phylum Actinomycetota; class Actinomycetes; order Mycobacteriales; family Micromonosporaceae; genus Dactylosporangium; species Dactylosporangium siamense. The sequence continues at coordinate 2,188 of NZ_BONQ01000026.1, forward strand.
CCCATGAGGAGCTCAGCCATGCGTGACAGCGGCCTCTGGCACCCCCGGCTGGCCGCCCTGGTCGCCGGCATGGGCCACACCGACATCATCGTCGTCGCCGACGCCGGCCTGCCGGTCCCGCCCGGCGTCGAGGTCGTGCAGCTCGCCGTCACCCGCGGCGTCCCGGCCTTCCTGCCGGTGCTCGCCGCCATCGCGGCCGAGCTCGTCGTCGAGGAGGCCACCGTCGCCGACGAGCTGACCGACGAGGGCATCCGGGCCGGGCTGTCCGGCTTCCCGGTGCGGACCGTCCCGCACGAGGACTTCAAGGTCGCCACCAGGAAGGCCACGGCGATCGTCCGGACCGGCGAGGCGACCCCGTACGCCAATGTGATCCTGCGGGCGGGGGTGCCGTTCTGATGACCGGGTTCCCCAGCGACTACGAGGAGCGCGTCTACGCCGGCGTGCTCGGCAAGGTCATCGCCGTGTACCTCGGCCGCCCGTACGAGGGCTGGCGCTTCGACCGCATCCAGGCCGAGCTCGGCGACATCACCGGCTACGTCAACGACCGCACCGACGTCGCGCTCAAGCACCACCTCCTCGTGGTCACCGACGACGACATCAGCGGCACGTTCATGTTTCCGCGGGCGCTGCGCGACCACGGGATCGAGCCGACGTCGGCGCAGATCGGCGACACCTGGCTCAACGAGATCCTCGAAGGCCAGTCCGTGCTGTGGTGGGGCGGCATCGGCAACTCCACCGAGCACACCGCGTACCTCAACCTCAAGGACGGCATCGTCCCGCCGGACAGCGGGTCGATCGCCCGCAACGGCACGGTCGTCGCCGAGCAGGTCGGCGCGCAGATCTTCGTCGAGGGCTTTGCGATGACCCGGCCCGGCGACCCGGAGGCGGCCGCCGACCTGGTCGAGCGGGCGGCGCGAGTCAGCCACGACGGCGAGTCGATCCACGCGGCCCGGGTCGTCGCGGCGCTGGTCGCCGGCGCGTTCACCGAGCCGGACACCGACCGGCTGCTGGACACCGCGGCGGGTCTCATCCCGAAGGACAGCCTGATCCACCGGGTCATCGCCGACGTCCGCGAGTGGGTTGCCGCCGACGAGGACTGGAAGACCACCCGGGCCAGGATCGACGAGCGCTACGGCTACCACTGGTACGGCGGCAACTGCCACGTCGTGCCGAACCACGCCACCGTCATCCACGCGATCGCCCGCAGCCGCGGCGCGTTCGGCCCGGCGATGACGATCGTCAACACGTCCGGCTGGGACACCGATTCCAACGCCGGCTGCGTCGGCGCGGTCTGCGGGGTCCTGGGCGGCCTGGACACCATCGACGAATCGGGCAATGACTACCGCAGCCCGATCGCCGAGCGGATGTACCTGCCGAGCACCGACGGCGGATCGACGGTCACCGACGCCGCCCGGGAGGCCCTCGCCCTCGCCGTACACGGCCGCGCCTGGGCCGGGGAGCCGGCCCGCGACCTCGGGAAGGGTGCGAGGTTCCACTTCGCGCTGCCGGGCAGCGTGCAGGGCTTCACCGTCCTCGACGGCGAGGGGACCGTCCACAACACCGGCGGCCGCCTCGCGGTGCGGACGGCCGGATGCACCGTCGCGACGCCCACCTTCATCCCGCCCGAGGCCCGGGCCATGCCGATCTACGGCCTCATCGCGAGCCCCACGCTGTACAGCGGCCAGACGATCCACGCCCGGTTCACCACCACCGCGCCGGCCAAGCCCGTCGTCGGGGTCTACGCCGGCGAGGAAGCGACGATCCGCTGGATCGAAGGCCCGGCCGCGGACAGCGGCGTGAGCTGGACCGTGCCGGACACCGGCGGGCAGCCGATCGTCTACGTGGGCCTCCGCTGTGCCGGCGACATCGACATCGACATGCTCACCTGGGACGGCGCGCCGGACCTGACGCTGACCCGGCCGGAGGGCTCCACCACCGGCCTCGACTCGCCGCCGGACGCGATGTGGCGCCGCGCCTGGGTCAAGGCCACCGACCGCTGGGACCCGCACTGGCCTGAGCCGTTCCGCATCGTGCAGAACCGCGGCACCGGCCTGCTGATCCAGGGCGAACGCGGCTGGCGCGACTACACCGCCGAGGCCGACGTCACCCCGCACCTGGCGCAGGCCGCCGGGCTCGCCGTCCGGGTGCAGGGCCTCACCCGCTACTACGCCCTGCGCCTGGCCGGTCGCAGCCGGGCCGAGCTGGTCATGCATGACACGGTCCTCGCCGCCCGCGACTTCCCGTGGGAGTACGGCACCACCTACCGCCTCTCGGTCCGGGTCACCGGGACCCGGATCACCGCCGCGGTCGACGGCGACACCCTGTTCGGCCTGCACGACGACACCCTCACCTGCGGCGGCGTCGCCCTCCTGGTCACCCAGGGGCGCAGCGCCACCCACTCCGTTCACATCACCCCCGCCGAAATTGTTGAGGAGCCATCATGACCGCCTCGTTGAGCCGCCGCAGATTCCTGTCCGGGACCGGCATCGCCGCCCTCGGCCTGACCGCCCCGAGCCTGCTCGCCGCTTGCGGCGGGGGCAGCGGCGGGTCGGCCGGTGACGGCACCGGCAAGGTCGACCTGTGGCTGGACATCCAGGGCGACGCCAACCAGAAGTACTTCAACGACAAGGTCGCCGCCGCGTTCGAGCAGGCCAACCCGAAGATCGACCTGAACACCACCTTCTACAAGGGCGACGACCTGCGCCGCCTGGTGCAGACCGCGCTGCAGTCCCGCTCCGGCCCGGACATCGTGCGTGGGCCGAGCGCCACTCAGACGATCGCCTGGAGCAAGGCGCACGTGCTCGGCGACCTCACCCCGTACGCCAAGAAGTTCGGCTGGAAGGACAAGCTGTCCAGCTGGGCCGTGGACGCCTTCACCACCGACGGCAAGCTGTACGCGCTGCCGATGCGGGTCGACACGATGCTGCTGTACTTCAACAAGACCCTGTTCGAGAAGCAGGGCTGGAAGCAGCCGACCGACCGGGCCTCCCTGGAAGGGCTCGCCGCCGAGGCGATGGGCAAGGGCATCGTGCCGTTCGGCTCGTCCAACGTGGACTGGAAGGCCGCCGGCGAGTGGCTGATGACGGTGTTCTGGAACCACTTCTCCGGCCCCGACGCGCTGCGCCAGGCGCTCACCGGCGAGATCCAGTTCAGCGACCCGGTGTTCGTCGACGCGGTCGCGCTCGTGAAGAGCTGGTTCGACAAGGGCTGGATCGGTGGCGGCGTCGACAAGTACTTCGCCGTCCCGTCGCAGGAGATCGGCGCCAACTTCGGCAAGGGCACCGTCGCGATGATCCCGCAGGGCAACTGGTTCATGAATCAGGTCGGCCAGTACTTCGGCGCGAAGGCCAAGAACGAGAACGACTGGGACTGGATGCCGATGCCGGCGCTGCGGTCCGAGGTGAAGTACCCGCTGTTCGAGATGGGCATCGGCGGCTCCCTCGCGATCAACGAGGCGAGCAAGAACAAGGACGCCGCCGCCGAATACCTCAACTGGTACTACGGCGACAAGACCGCCGCGCTGCAGCGGATGGCCGAGGTGCCGACCACGTACAACATCCCGATCGACTTCGGTGACACCGACATCCCGCAGACGATCGACCCCCGCGCCGGCCGGGTGCTCACCTCGCTCAACAAGGCCGTGAGCACCGGCGACTACGGCTTCGTCACCTGGACCTGGTGGCCGCCGAAGACCGACGTGTTCATCTACGAGGGCCTCGAGCAGGTGCTGACCGGCAAGCTCACCCCCGCGGACTACTGCAAGCAGCTCGCGCAGCAGTTCAGCACCGAGAAGGCCGACGGCAACCTGCCGCAGCTGCCCGCCAAGGGACCCGCGAAATGAGTGTCACCGCCGCGCCGGCCAGCACAGGCGCGCGCCGCGCGCGGTGGCGCGCGGCGGTCGTCGGCTGGGCGTTCCTCGCGCCACTCCTGCTGCTCAACGCTCTCGTCGTGCTCGGGCCGTCGGTGGCCACCGTGTACTACTCGTTCACCGACTGGTCCGGGCTCGGCCCGGCGACCTTCATCGGCTTCGACAACTACGTCAAGGCGTTCGGCGACGCCAAGGTGCACGAGGCGCTGTGGCACAACCTCGTCTGGTTCGTGCTGTTCCTGAGCGTGCCGATGGCGATGGGCCTGCTCGGCGCCTACCTGCTGAGCCAGGTGAAGCGCGGCCAGATGCTGTTCCGGGCGCTGTACTTCATCCCGTACGTCATCGCCAGCGTCGTCAACGCGGCCGTCTGGAAGATGCTGCTGTCGCCGACCAGCGGCGTGCTCGCCCAGCTCGGCATCGACCAGTCCTGGCTCGGCGACACCCGCACGTCGCTGCTGTCGGTGAACTTCGTCGTCGACTGGCACTGGTGGGGCTTCCTCGCGGTGATCTTCCTGTCCGCGATGCAGGGCGTCGACCCGGAGCTCTACGACGCGGCGAAGATGGACGGCGCCAGCGCCTGGCAGCAGTACCGCAGCGTCACGCTGCCCGGCATCCGCCCGACCATGGTGTTCATCGTCCTGATGACGGTGATCTGGTCGCTGAAAGCGTTCGACTACATCTTCATCATGACCCAGGGCGGTCCGGCCGGGTCCAGCGAGGTCGTGTCGACGCTGATGTACAAGCAGGCGTTCAACGAGTACTCCGCCGGCTACGCCGCCGCGCTCGGCCTGTCCATGACCCTGGTGACCGCGGTGATCCTCGCGTTCTACCAGTGGATGCGCAAGAAGGGCTGGGAGGACGCATGAGTGCCGCGACGCTGGAGAAGCCGGTCACCGTACAAGACAAGAAGGCCCCTGCCCGCCGGAAGAAGACCAAGGCGCACTACTACCTGATCCTGATCGTCCTCGCGCTGTTCGCCGTCGGGCCGCTCGTCGCCGTGGTGTTCAACGCGTTCAAGAACAACGCCGAGATCGGCTCCAACCCCCTCGCGCCGCCGACGTCGTTCAGCCTCGAGAACTTCACCGAGGCGTGGACCCGTGGCGACTTCGCCACCACCATGCGCAACAGCCTCATCATCTGCCTGGGCTCGGTCGCCGGTACGTGCGTCATCGCCGGACTCGCCGCGTTCGCCCTGAGCCAGCTGAAAGTGCCGGGCGGCGGGGCGGTCGTCGCCTACCTGTTCCTCGGCAGCGCACTGCCCGTGCAGCTGTTCCTCGTGCCGCTGTTCTTCCTGTGGACCCAGCTGCACCTCACCGACAACCTGTTCGGCCTGATCCTCATCTACTGGGCCACCGACGCGCCGTTCGCCACGCTGCTGCTGCGCTCGTTCCTGCTGAAGATCCCGAAGGACTTCACCGAGGCGGCCCGCCTCGACGGCGCCTCCAGCTTCCAGATCGCCTGGAAGGTCGTCCTGCCCCTCGCGTGGCCCGGCTTCCTGACCGTCGCGCTCATCGTCGCGCTCTGGTCGTGGAACGAGTTCTTCTGGGCGATCACCTTCATCCACACCCCCGAACTGCGGCCCGTGTCGACGAGCTTCCTGGCCTTCCAGGACCAGTACTCGACCGACTGGGGCCTGACCAGCGCCGCGGCCATCTTCATGCTCGGCCCCGTCCTGCTCCTGTTCCTCGTGCTGCAGCGCAAGTTCGTGAGCGGCCTGACCTCCGGAGGCGTCAAGTGACCCGCCCGAACATCGTCCTCATCATCGCCGACCAGCTGCGCCGCCAGGCCCTCGGCTGCTACGGCGACCCCAACGTGGCCACCCCGAACATCGACGCGCTCGCCGCCGCCGGCACTCGCTTCGACGCCGCCTCCTCCACCTACCCGGTCTGCGTGCCCTACAGGTTCACGCTGATGACCGGCGAATACGCGCACACCCGCTTCATCCCGTCGATCGAGTGGCGGATGTCGCCGGCCGAGCGGACCCTCGCCGACGAGCTCAACGACGCCGGCTACGCCACCGCACTGTTCGGCAAGTGGCACCTGTACGGCAACTTCGGCCACTACCCGGGCCACAACGTGGTCAAGGCGTCCCGCACCCCGGTCCCGCGCCCGTTCCAGGGCCGCTTCCAGCGCTTCGCGGGCTTCGACATCTGCAACGACCCGTGGGACACCTACTACTGGAACGAGGCCGACCCGACCCCGCACCGCATCGACGGCTTCCAGACCGACGGCCTCTTCGACCTCGCCATCGAGCACCTCGACGCGGTCGACGGCCCCTTCGCCACGGTCCTGTCGGTCGAGCCGCCGCACCCGATCTTCACCGCGCCCGAGCAGTACCTGGAACGGTGGCGGGACAAGGAGATCGTGCTGCGCGACAACGTCGAGCTCGGCAAGGAGTACAACAAGCGCGGCCCGCACGGGCAGGACCTCATCGACGACCTCCGCGTCTACTACGCGATGATCGAGAACCTCGACGACAACATCGGCCGCCTCGTCGCCGCGCTCCGCGAACGCGGGCAGCTGGACAACACGGTCATCGCGCTGACCGCCGACCACGGCGAGCTGCTCGGCTCACACGGTCTCCTGGCCAAACAGCGGCCGTGGGAGGAGTCGATCGGCATCCCGCTCATCGTCTCCGGTGGCCCCGCGACCGCCTCGGCCGTCGCCGACCCGGTCTGCACCGAGGACCTCTTCCCGACCCTGCTCGGCCTGGCCGGGATCACCCCCGCCGGCCCGAAGCCCGGGCTCGACCTCAGCCCGATCGTCCGCGGCGAGAGCACCACCACTGGCCGTGAGGGCGTCCTGCTGGAGTTCGTCGCGGAGATGCGGCCCGGGCTGCCCTTCCACGACGAGACCTGGCGCGGGCTGCGCACCGCCCGGTTCAAGTACACCGTGCTCGGCGACGCGCACGGCGGCCGGCCGTGGCAGTTCTTCGACCTCGAAACCGACCCCTACGAACAGCGCAACCTCGTCGACGACCCCGCCCACGCGGACGAGGTCGCCCGCCACCACGCCCTGCTGCGGGACAGGCTCGACGAGACGCATGACCACTACGTGCTCGCACCCGCCTTCGGGCAGCCGGGCCTGCACGAGTGGGACCCGGAAGCGAAGTTCCAACGCAGATTCGGATGACAACTGCAGAAAGTGGGTCCGCCATGCCCCTTCGGTCTGTCTATCTCATCGTCGCGGCTCTGGTACTGGCACTGCTGCCCTCGACCGCGGCGCACGCGAACGGCGCGCCATACACCGGCAAGCAGTACGACTACGGCGGCGCGATCACCCAGATCAGCGGCAGCGTCCAGACCGTCGACGACGTCGCGGACAGCATCAAGACCTCGACCGCCGCGACCGTCAACCAGATCGCCGCGCAGCGGGCCACGCTGCCCTACGGCGACATCTACCCCGCCGCCGGCACCCCCGCCCAGCTGACCACCTACCCCGGGCCGCCCGCGATGGCCGCGTCCAACCAGTACTCGGCGACCGTCCAGCAGTCCGGCGGCCAGATCTCCTCCTACGTCTACAAGATCCTGGCCCGCAAGACCGACACCAACCGCGAGCTGGACACGTCGTGGACGTCGTTCTCGTTCGCGGGCTCCGTGACGGTCCGGGTCACCCGCAACGCGCCCGGCGCCACCGGGTGCCTCGTGCGGCCCTACTCGGCCAACGTGGTGACCAGCTTCAGCGGCAGCACCTGCACGTTCACCCTCACCGAGCCGGGCAACCTGTCGGTGGAGTTCCTGCCCGACATCCACAACCCGATCCTGCACCCGATGCTGGTCTTCGCCAACCCGCCGGAGGTCGACGTGCCCTCGGCGAGCGACCCGAACGTGCGCTACTTCGCGCCCGGCATCCACAACGTCGGCGCCGGCCAGCCCATCACCTCCGGGCAGACGATCTACCTCGCCGGCGGCGCGTTCGTCTCCGGCGCGTTCATCGCCACTGGGCCCGTCTCCAACGTCACCATCAAGGGCCGCGGGGTCATGTCGGGGCTGTTCATGGACACCGGGAACCAGGACCTCAACAAGGACCAGCCCGGCATGATCGACATCGCCGACCAGGGCTCGACGAACCTCCTCGTGGAGGGCATCACGTTCGTCGACGCGCCACGCTTCAACGTGCGGGCGCTCGCCCAGTACACCACCATCCACAACGTCAAGACGATGTCCTGGTGGTACAGCACCGACGGGATGGTCGGCGGCAACAAGAGCCTCCTGGAGAACAACTTCGTCAAGTCCAACGACGACTCGATCAAGCTCTTCTGGGGCGACACGACCGCCCGCGGCAACACCATCTGGCAGCTGGAGAACGGCGCCCCGTTCATGATCAGCTGGAACATCCACGTGAACCCGCAGACGTTCAACGTCTACGACAACGACGTGATCCACGCCGAGCACTACCAGATCGAGAAGTCCGGCATCTTCCGCGCGCTGCACGCCGGCAGCGGCACCCTGTCGCGGTACCTCTTCGACGACATCCGCGTCGAGAACGCCACCTGGCGGCTGTTCTACCTCGCCATCGAGGACAACAAGTGGTACGACCCGGCCCTCGGCCACGGTGAGATCGAACAGGTGATCTTCCGCAACATCTACGCGCACACCACGTACACGAAGCCCAACCTGGTGCAGGGGTACGACGCCAACCACAAGCTGCGCAACATCAACTTCCAGAACGTGTACGCCAACGGCGTCTGCTTCAACAACGTCCAGGCCGGCAACTTCACCGTCGACCCGGTGACCACCAACGCCATCCGCATCTACCGCAGCACCGACGGGAGTTGCCGCACATGAGCAAACCCAACATCGTGGTCGTCCTCGCCGACGACATGGGCTGGGGGGACCTGGGCTGCTACGGCTCGAAGATCCCCACCCCGCACATCGACGCGCTCGCTGCCCGCGGGGTCCGCGCCACCGACGCGCACGCCGCCTCGGCGGTCTGCACCCCCAGCCGGTACGCGCTGATGACCGGCCGGTACGCCTGGCGCGGCCCGCTGAAGAACTTCGTCCTCATGGGGCACGGCCCGGCGCTCATCGAGCCGGACCGCCCGACCCTCGCCACGGTGCTGCGCGACGCCGGCTACGCCACCGGCGCGTTCGGCAAGTGGCACCTCGGGCTCGGCTGGCGGCACCAGGACGGCACCGTCCGCGACGCGTTCGCCCCCGGCGCCCGGCTGCACGACGACGTCGAGACCGACTTCGGCCGCGACATCGACTACACCGCCGCCGTCACCGGCGGGCCGACCGCGCTGGGCTTCGACCGCTTCTTCGGCATCGCCGGGTCGCTGGACATGCCGCCGTACACCTTCATCGACCAGGACCGCACGCTCGGCATTCCGGACCGGGAGAAGGAGGTCTACCTCACCGAGCAGCGCCCCGGCCTGCAGGTCGAGGGATTCCGGGAGGACGAGATCGACGTGCGGTTCGCCGCCGAGGCGGTCGCCTGGATCCGCACGGTGCCCACCAACCAGCCGTTCCTGTGCTACGTCGCGCCCTCGGCCCCGCACCGGCCCAACGTGCCGCACGAGGGCCTGCGCGGCCGGTCCGGGCTCGGCGACCGCGCCGACGGCGTCTGCCTGGTCGACGACATGGTCGGGCAGGTGGTCGCCGCCATCGACGAGCGTGGACAGCGCGACAATACGCTGGTGATCGTCACCAGCGACAACGGTGCGCCGCTCATCTTCACCGACGACGGCGACGTGACCGTGCACAAGCCCAACGGCGACTGGCGCGGCCAGAAGGGCGACCTGTGGGACGGCGGGCACCGTGAGCCGTTCGTCGCCGCCTGGCCGGGCCACCTGCCCGAGGGCACGGTCTTCGACGCGCCGGTGTGCCTCACCGACGTGCTGCCGACCGCCGCCGCGGCGGCCGGTGTCCCGCTGCCCGGCGGCGCCGCCGAGGACGGCCTCGACCTGCTCGGCGCGCTCGCCGGGACGGCCGAGCCGCCGCCGGCGAACCGGCCGATCGTGCACCACAGCCTCGGCGGGCGGTTCGCGCTGCGCGCCGGGCGGTGGAAGGCGGTGTTCGCGCCCGGGTCCGGCGGCGGCTTCTCCGAGCCGTCGATCTCCAACCTGTTCGCGTCCGGGTCGGGCAAGGCGCACGCCAACCCGCCGTGGGACGCGTCGCATCCCGACGGGCAGCTCTACGACGTGTCCGTCGACCCGGGAGAGACCATGAACCTGTGGGACGCCTCGCCCAACGTGGTTTCGTCGTTGTACCAGCAGCTGCGGACGATCTGCCGGGACGAGGACAGCGGCCTGCCGTTCGACGTTTCTCTGAAAGGCTGAACCCATGACGTCCGCGTGTTGCTCCCCATCCGGTGGTGGTCGTTCGTCCGAGGCGCCGGCGCTGCCCGTGCGGGTCGTCGACCCGCGCGAGGCGGCCCGCGGCACGGTGCTCGTCCAGGCCGGGCCGTTCCGGATGGGCAGCGACGACCCGGACGTCTTCCCGGACGACGGCGAGGGACCCGTGCGTGAGGTGTCCCTCGCCGCCTTCCGGATCGACCCGAAGGCCGTGACCAACGCGCAGTTCGCCACGTTCGTCAAGGCCACCGGCTATCTCACCGACGCGGAACGCTTCAACTGGTCGTTCGTGTTCCACCTGTTCGTCCAGGGCGAGGCGGCCCGCCGGGTGCTGCGCGGCACGGTGCCCGGCGCGCCGTGGTGGCTGCCGGTGGAGGGCGCGTCCTGGCGGGCCCCCGAGGGCCCCGGCTCCGACGTCGCGAAGCGGGCCAACCACCCGGTCGTGCACGTGTCGTGGAACGACGCGACCGCCTACGCGACCTGGGCCGGCAAGCGGCTGCCGACCGAGGCGGAATGGGAGAAGGCCGCCCGCGGCGGCCTGGACCAGGCCAGGTTCCCGTGGGGCGACGACTTCACCCCGCGCGGGCAGCACCGGTGCAACACCTGGCAGGGAGAGTTCCCGCACACGAACACCGGCGCCGACGGCTACCTCGGCACCGCGCCGGTGACCGCGTTCCGGCCCAACGGCCTCGGCCTGTACAACACCAGCGGCAACGTCTGGGAATGGTGCGCCGACTGGTTCAGCCCCGACTGGCACGCCACCGAAGGCCCGCTCACCCGCACCGACCCGCAGGGCCCGCCAACCGGCACGAACCGGGTGATGCGCGGCGGGTCCTACCTGTGCCACGAGTCCTACTGCAACAGGTACCGAGTCTCGGCCCGCACCTCCTCCACCCCCGACAGCACCACGGGCCACGCCGGCTTCCGCTGCGCCACCGACGCCTAGGCGTCCGTCTCGTCCGGCCAGCCCCAGTACCTGACCAGGGTGCGTATGGGAGGTGACGAAGCCGCTGCTTAGGAAGCGGGCGGCGTGGGCTTACCAGCTCGGCGGGATCGATGGTGTCGCACCGTGAGCCGTTGCCGCGGCCCGCCACCGCCGGACGATCACCTCGCGGGTGCGGCGGGTCTCGACGTCGAGGCGAGCCGGTCTGCGGTACGACGAGCTCGGATGCACCGGCTGCGTGGCGCCGCCGGCCTGGACGAACGCGCTGAGAAAACGGCGGTCGAGCACCGGCCACCGCCAGGGCTTCCGCTTATCGATCTTGCCGATGAGCCGATCGGCGGACCTCTCGGGATCGAACTGGTGCGGCTGTGGAGTAGGGGTCTTCGGCATGGGGCGGTCCTTTCGGCAGGGGCGCGTCCGGCCCGGGATTCGCGCTGTTCCCTTCCTTATCGGACGGAAGCCGCGCGAACTGTCGAACGACCGCGGTTCAGCGGTGGTGGCGGCGGTTGTGGTCGTGCTGGCGCTGTTGGGCTATGGCTTGTTGGTGTACGCACTGTCAGGGTTCGTGGCGTCGACCGTGGCGCGGGCGGTGGTGGCGTGTGGCGGGGCCGACGTGGCGCGGGCGAGGATGCCGGCCACGGCGATGAGGCTGCACGCGCCGATCGCGCACAGCACCGGCGTGTAGCCGCCGGCGCTGGTGTACAGGGCGGCGGCGGCAAGCGGTGCGCCCGCCTTGGCGAGGGTGACGGGCGCGGCGAGGGTGCCGGCGATGCTGGCATAGGCGGTGGTGCCGTAGCGGTCGGCGAGCAGCGCCGGGGTGGCGAGGCTGGCGACGCCGAACCCGATGCCGAACCCGGTGACGGCAACGACCGCGCCCGCCCGTGTGCCGCCGGCGAAGGGCAGGCTCAGCGCGGCGGCGGCCTGCACGGTGAAGACGACCGCGACGACGCGGTGCAGCCGGACGCGACGCTGGGCGCCGGTCAGGATGAGCCGCCCGGTCACGGACAGCACACCGAGGAGCCCGGCGACGGTGGCGGCGAAGGTGGCCGGATGCCCGGCCTGGACGAGGAACCCGACGAGGTGGACGGTCATGGCGCTCATCGCGGCGCCGTGCGCGACGAACGCGACCGCGAGGCACCAGAACCTGCCGTCGCGGATCGCCGTGCTGCGGTCGGCGACGTGGGACTGTCTGGTGGACGGGGTGGGTGGACGGCGCACGACGAGGGCGTGCAGGGGCACGGCGACGGTGGCGTACACGGCCGCGAGGACGAGCAGGGTGCCGCGCCAGCCGTGCCGGTGTTCGAGGAGACCGGTGAGCGGCATGAAGATGGTGCTGGCGAACCCGGCAACGACGATCATCGTCAGCAGCGCCTTCGACCGGCGGGCCGGGTCGAACCACGACACGATGACCGCCGTGGCCGGCTCGTACAGTGCCGCGCCCATCGCCAGTCCGAGCCCGACGAACACGGCGTACAGCTGCCAAACGGTGCGGACCTGGGAGCCGGCGGCGAGCAGCGCGGCGCCGGACGCCGATCCGGTCGTCATGAGCGCACGTCCGCCGTGCCGGTCCAGCCAACGTCCGGCCGGCACCGCGACCGCCGCCGAGGCGAGCAGGGCGGTGGTGATGGCGCCGGTGACCGCGGTCGTCGTGGTGTGCAGGTCGGCGGCGATCGGGTGGAGCAGGACGGCGAACGTGTAGTAGAGGCAGCCGTAGCCGGCGGTCTGCGTGACCGCGAACGCGGCGACGATCCGCCAGCCGGCTCGCGCGTCAGGAGCCGCCGGCGGCATCAGCTGCAGCAACCGCCGCTCTGCTCACCCGTGGCGGACGGCGTCGCCGACACGAGCGTCAGCGGCGTGGACAGCAGCCCACCGGCGAGCCCGCGTCCCGTTTCGGACGGTGTACCGCAACAGGCAGTGCCGCCCGTCTCCGCTTCGACGACCGGGTTGCTGTTGCAGACCCCGGTCTCCGGCAGGTCCAGCTGGACGTCGCGGGCCGCCGCCCAGTCCCCGGCCAGGGCGGCAACGACGGAGCGGGCCTGCTCGTAGCCGGTGGCCAGGAGGAACGTCGGGGCGCGGCCGTAGCTCTTCATGCCGATGGCGTAGAACCCGGTCTCCGGGTGGGCGAGCTCGTCGACGCCGTGCGGCGGGACCGTGCCGCAGGAGTGCTGGTTCGGGTCGATGAGCGGGGCGAGCGCCCGGGTCGAGCCGAGGATCGGGTCGAGATCCAGGCGCAGCTCGGACACGAAGCCGTGGTCGGGACGGAACCCGGTCGCGGCGACGATCCGGTCGACCACCACGGCGCGCACGCCGTCGGAGACCTCGACCCCGCCTTCGGGCCGGACGGTGAGCGTCCGCGCGGAGAACCCGGTGATGAGCCGGATCCGGCCGGCGTCGACGTGCTCGCGCAGCCGGGTGCCGATCGCGCCGCGGGCCGGCAGTGCGTCGGCGGTCTCGCCGCCGTAGGTCCGGACCGGGGTTGCCGCCCGGATCGCCCAGATGACCTCGGCGCCGGGGACCTGCGTGGCGAGGTCGGCCAGGACGAGCAGCGTGTTGGCGGCGGAGTGCCCGGCGCCCACGACCAGGGTGCGCTTTCCCGCGAACCGGTCCCGGTCCGCACCGAGGACGTCGGGCAGGGCGGGCTCGACGAACGCGGCGGCCTCGGCCTCCCCGTGGGCGGGAATGCCGGACGCGCCGAGCACGTTGGGCGCGGACCACGTGCCCGACGCGTCGATGACGGCCTGCGCGAGGACGTCGGTGCCGTCGGCCAGCCGGACCAGGAACGGCACCTGGTCACGCCCGGCGGTCCGCAGCCGGTCGAGGCCGAGCCGGGTCACGGCCACGACCCGCGACCCGTAGCGCACGTGCGGCTTCAGCGCGGGCAGGTCGGCCAGGGGCTGCAGGTAGTCGGCGGCGAGCTCACCGCCGGTCGGCGGGCGCTCCGGGGAGGGCTCGACCCAGCCGGCGTCCGCGAGCAGGCGACGGGATGCGGCGTCGACGGTGTACCGCCACGGCGAGAACAACCGCACGTGCGCCCATTGCCGGACCGCCGCGGCCGGGCCGTCACCGGCCTCCAGGACGGCGAACGGCAGACCGCGCTCGTGCAGGTGGGCGGCGGCGGCCAGGCCGACCGGGCCGGCACCGATGACGACGACAGGCAAAGTGCTCATCAGATGGTTCCTTGTCTCGACAGAATTCGAAATATTTGGGCGGACTGTGCCCAGCTGGCACGACGGGCTGGTTCAGGAGACGTGCGGGCTGCGGCGTTCGACGAGGACGACGTCACGCCAGCGGTTGCCCTGAACGGCGTGGCGGCCGACGCGTTCGCGGACGCCGACCTCACGGAAGCCGGCGGCGCGGTGCAGGGCGCGGCTGGCGGCGTTCTCCGGAAAGACGCCGGACTGAATGGTCCAGATCCCGGCCGTCTCGGTCGAGGCGATCAGCGCGTCGAGCAGCGCCCGGCCGGCCCCGCGACCCTGCGCGGCCGGGTCGACGTAGACGGAGTGTTCGACGACTCCGGCGTACACCTGCCGCGCCGAGACCGCGGAGACGGCGACCCAGCCGAGGACGGTGCCGCCGGGGTCCACGGCGACGTGCCGGTGCTCCGGCAGTCTGCCCGCGTCGAACACCGCCCAGGTGGGGGCGGTCACCTCGAAGCTGGCGTTGCCGTCGTCCAGGCCCGCCTGGTAGATCGCCAGGACCGCCGCGCTGTCGTCGGTGGTCATCGGCCGGATCACGACGCCGCTCATGAGCAGCCGCCGTTGGTCATGGTGCGCTCCTGAAGTCATACGGTTCGGGACTGCCTTGACGTCTGCCGAATCAACATTTGCACGCTGATTTGAGATCTGTCAACCTAGAGACATGTCGAAACAAGCGGTGGCGCTCACGCTCACCGACCTCAACGCGGACACCCCGTGCTGCCCGCCGATCGCGCAGCGCCGCATCCCCGCGGAGAGTGCCGCCGTGCTCGCGCCGGCGTTCAAGGCCCTCGGCGACCCCGTGCGGCTGCAGCTGATGTCGATGATCGCGTCGGCGCCCGATGGGGAGATCTGCGTCTGCGATCTGACGCCGGCGTTCGAGCTGTCCGGACCGACGATCTCGCATCACCTGAAGACCCTGCGCGATGCGGGTCTGGTCGACTCCGACCGGCGCGGCACCTGGGTCTACTACCGGGCCCGGCCCACCATCATGCGCCAGCTCGCGGCACTGCTCACGGTGGAGGCGACGTAGAGTAGGATAACTACCTATGAAGGCTGAGGCGCAGGCACTCAAGGGGCACCTCGATGTGCTGCTGCTGGCCGCCCTCGAACCCGGCCCGCGGCACGGGTATGCGGTCAAGGAGGCCCTCCGCGAGGGCAGCGGCGGCCGGTTCGACCTGCCCACCGGCACGGTCTACCCCGCGCTGCACCGCCTGGAGGCCGCCGGCCTGATCAGCGGCACCTGGTCACACACCGACGGACGCCGGCGCCGCACCTACGAGCTCACCGAGGCCGGCCAGCGGAAACTCGCCGGCGACCGGGTCAACTGGCACGAGTTCGCCGCCGCCGTCACCACCCTGCTGGACAGGCAGCCGTGGCCGGCCACCGGCTGATCGACGCCGCCGTCACCGACCTCGCCCGGCACCTGCCCGCCGACGCGGTCGACGAGCTCGCCGACGGCCTGACCGAGACCTACCTGCAGCACCTCTCAACGGGCCTGGACCCCGACGCCGCGGCCCGCGCCGCCATCGCCGAGTTCGGCGAACCGCACGTGGTCATCGCGGCATTCGTGCGCCAGTCACCCGGCCGGCGCGCCGCGCAGGCACTGGTCGCCTCGGGACCCGCGGTCGGCGGCTGCTGGGCGGTGGCAATGGTCACCGGCCACGCCTGGAACTGGCCCGTGCCGGCACCCGTCCGGCTGGCGCTCGGCCTCGGCTTCCTGGCCGTCGTCAGCGCACTGGCGCTCGCCGCCACCGCGCGTCACAGCTACCGCCGCACCAGGATCACCGGTGCCGCCGGTCTCGGCCTCATGACCCTCGACGCCGTCGTCGTCGTGGGGGCCGCCCTGCTGTCGCTGACGGTCACCTGGCCGCTCGCCATCGCCACGGCCGCCAGCCTCACCCGCCTGATCCTGACCGCTCGGGTCGTGCCCCGCCTCCTCACCGGCTGACCCGCTCCCAACTGGTGGCGGTGCGGGTCTTGACGGGCAGTTCGGTGAGCAGCTGCTCGACCCGCACTTTGATGGCGTCGCGGATCGGGCGGACGGCGTCGATGCCCTGCCCGGCGGGGTCGTCGAACTTCCAGTCCAGGTAGCGCTTGCCGGGGAACACTGGGCAGACGTCGCCGCAGCCCATCGTGATCAGTACGTCGGACGCCTCGGCGGTCTCGTAGTCGAGCTTGCGTGGGGTGTTGGCGGTGATGTCGATGCCGACCTCACGCATCGCCTCGACCGCGACCGGGTTGATCTGCGACGCGGGCTCGCTGCCGGCGGAGCGGACCTCGACGGTGTCGCCGGCGAGGTGCCGGAGCCAACCGGCGGCCATCTGGGAACGGCCGGCGTTGTGGACGCAGACGAACAGGACGCTGGGCTTGTCGCTCATGATGATTCGGTTCCTCCGAGCTGGTCGGCTGTCAGGACGTGGCCGGCGACGACCTGGTCGGCGGCGGGGCCGGCCTCCGGGTACAGCGCAAGGAGCAGCCCGGCCCCGACCACGAGCCCGGCAAGCTGGGCGGCGACGAAGCCCGGCACCGACGCGGGTGCGATGCCGGCGAACGTGTCGGTGAACGCCCGGCCGACGGTGACGGCCGGGTTGGCGAAGCTGGTGGAGGACGTGAACCAGTACGCGGCGCCGATGTACGCACCGACGGCCGCGGGCGCGACCGGCGACCGGCCGGAGCGGGCCAGGGCGAAGATGAGCAGGATCAGCCCTGCGGTGGCGACGACCTCACCCAGCCACAGGTGACCGGCCGAGCGGTCCTTGCCGGAGAAGCCCACGGCCCGCAGGTCGAACATCAGGTTCGCCAGGACGGACCCGGTGATCGCGCCCGCGGTCTGCGCCGCCACGTAGCCGCCGAGGTCCCGCGCGCTCAGCCCGCTGCCGGTCCGGCGGCCGAGGAACCAGTCCGCGGCGGACACCACCGGGTTGAGATGCGCGCCGGAGACCGGGCCGAAGGTCAGGATCAGCGCGCCGAGCGCGAACGCCGTCGCCACCGAGTTCTCCAGCAACTGCAGCCCGACATCGTCCGGCGACAGCGTGGTGGCCATGACCCCGGAGCCGACGACGGCGGTGACGAGCAGCGCGGTGCCGACGAACTCGGCGAGGAACCGTCGCCACGGTGCCGGGTGGGTCATCGAGCACGTGCTCCTGGCGCTGCTCGTCGCTACGGCGGGAGCGGCGTCAGTCACGACGTGGTCCGGGCTCGAGGGCCGGGGCGAGGCGGTCGATGCGGGCGGCGAGGTCGGCGAACGTCGCCTCGAACGCGGCGTCGGTGTCCGCGGGCGCCGGGACGGACCAGTGCAGCCGCGGTCGCACGCCCTGGGTGAGGTCCTCGTGGGCGTTGTCGCAGACGGCGACGACCAGATCGGTGTCGTGGACGACGTCGGCGACGTGCGCGGTGCCGGTGGCGTCGATGACCAGCCCGTGCCGGCGGGCCACGGCGACGGCGCGGGGGTTGACCCGCGCCACCGGGTGGGTGCCGGCCGACGCGCCTGGGATCACGGCCCTGTGCGTCCAGAGCGCCGCGGCGAGCTGGGAGCGGGCGGAGTTGTGCGTGCACACGAAGACCACCCGCGACACGTCGGTCAGGACGGGCGACGCGAGGGAGGCGAGTGCTCCGGGCTCGAGGCGGAGATACGTGCGGCGCCGGTCGCCCTCGGATCGGGACCGGACCAGCAGACCGGCCTCGTCGAGGACCTTGACGTGGTGGGCGACGAGGTTCGTGGGCAGATCGAGCGCGCGGGCGATCTCGCCCGGTGACGCATCGCCGAGTGTGAGCGTGTCGACGATGGCCAGGCGTGCCGGGTCACCGAGGGCGGCGTGAATCCGGGCGCGCCGCTCCACCGACGAAGACTCAGTGCTCATTGACTCAATGATTACTGAGCCTTCCCGCCCGCGTCAAGGGAACATCGTCAAGTTCGAGCCGGTGGTTGGCCCCGGCCGTACGCGACGCGTATCCGGAAAATATATGGAGCCCGAACGATGGCACCGTCGGGGCCGCGTCACGTGGTCCCTCAAGACGGGGAGGTGCTCCATGCCAGAGTTGACGGCAAGGCGACGCGTCTGGCGCGTCGTGCCGATGGCCGTGGTCGCAACGGTCGCGACGGTCGCCGCACTGTTCGTCGCGCCGCAGGCGGTCGCCGCGCCGGCCGGGCCCGCCGCTGCGGCGGCGGCGCAGATGCCGGCCGGGCTCTACAAGGTCGACCCGCCGGCCGGCGCCGCCGCCAGTGGCGTCGGCACGACGGCGGTCATCATCGCCGGACCCATCAAGAACGCGGATTCGGCCAGGTGCATCGGTATCGCCGCGGGCAGGGCCGGAGTCTGGACCTGCTCCGGCAACTCCGACCAGTTCTGGCACTTCGCGACGGATCAGCCTCATTACTGCGGGAGCTCCTACCCGTACTACTGCTGGTACTCGCTGAGGAACGGCGACGGCAAGTGCCTGGCACTGGAGGGCAACAACACCTACGCCGGAACTCGCGCGCTCGGCTTCAACTGCGAGGAGTACAGCCCCGGCCAGTTCTGGCGGCCGTTCCTTCCGGACGCCGACGGCAACGAGCTGATCGGCAGCCTGGCCGGCTACTACACCTCCTCGAGCTGGGTGCTCGGCGTCGAAGGCGGCCACCGGGAGAACGGTTCGGCGATCATCCTGTGGTGGTCGGACGGCACCCAGAACCAGCGTTGGAACCTGCCGTAGTGCGCGTTCGCGCGGTGCGGCGCATGCGCTGACCCGATGCCCCTGATCGGCTTCCGGCCGGTCAGGGGCATCGACAAGCCATGTCGGGATGTCACCTGATCGTCTGATCTCAATCGGCCTCCGAGTCATTAGCATCGTCGCGGTCGCGGCTGTCCGCCGCGTGGAAACGGAGATGCAATGCAAGAGAAGCTTCAGACCCGTGCGTTCGATCAGGTGGCGCCGATGCTGCAGCCCGGCGAGCAGCCGCTCGTGGCGACGCGGGCCATGGTCGGGAAGTTCTCGGCCGGTCGCCTCGGGGCGGTCGTGAGCCAGGCGCTGGTCGTGGAGGGCGCCGGGCTGCTGGGCGCGGCGCTGGCCTCGACCGGCAAGCAGTTCGTCGTGCTCACCAACCACCGCATGATCTTCCTGTCGCAGACGTTCATGGGCGGGCCCGGCAAGAACGTCCTGGGCGAGGTCCCCCGGGCACAGCTCTCGCTGGCCGAGGTCAAGATGGGCATCGTGAGCCTGCTGCGCCTCTCGTTCGGCACCCCGGGCGACGGTGTCGCGCTCACCTTCCCGCGGGTGGACAAGAAGAACGCCGAGTCGCTGGCCGCCGCACTGCAGCAGGTCCCGACCGCCTGACGACTGGTCCGCTGCCGCCGATCGCATGCGCCGATCAGCGGCAGCGGACGTCTCGCTCAGACCCCGACGCCTGGCGAGCGCGCGTCATTCAGAAGGAACCAGTAGTTCACCGTCGGTCCCTGCGTTGCCAGACCTGCCCCCATCGACTCGTACAGACGGCGTGCGGCCAGGTTGCCTTCGCCCGTGGTGAGGAACATCTTGCCGGCGCCGAGTCGCACACCGGCCTCCATGAACGACCGGAGCAGCCCGCGGCCGATGCCCTGGCGCCGGCAGGACTCGGCGACTTCAAGGTGGTGCAGGCACAGCATGCTGGTCCCGTCCGGCCTGGCCAGCAGATATCCCCAGCACCAGCCCTGGACTTCCCGAGCGTCCACAGCGACGAACGCGATGGTCTCTGGTGATCGCACGAACGCGGCAACGCCGGCAGCAGCGCCGGTGAAGCGCCGAGCCGCCCTCTCGACAACGTCCACAGTGCCTGGCGAGGCGCGAAGGATCACGGTGGCATCCTGAAAAAGTCAGCGCGTCACGGTTGCCGCACCGCCGCGGTTGATGCGTTCGGCGAGGCGGTGGGCCTGCCCGTTGTGCACGTCGCCGACCCACTCCCAGTCGGGCTTGGCCGACGGGCCGATCCGCGGGTCCTCGGGGGTACGGCCGTCGCGCAGGGCGAGCACGTACGCCCGGTCCAGCTCGATCCGTGCCTGCACCTGAAGGCCGACCGACCCGTGGCCGGGGACGACGGCATCGACGCCGCCCACCACGCCTTCCAGCAGCCGCAACGCGGCGAGGTAGCCCTCGACCGGGTCGGCGGTGCCGTGCAGGTCGAGCATCGGGATCAGGACGTCGGAGAGCATGTCGCCGGCGACGAGGACCCGGCGTTCCTCGATGAACAGCGCGGCGTGGCCGGGGGCGTGCGCCTGGTGTTCGATGATCTGGACCCGCGGGCCGTCCCAGGGGACCAGCGCCGTCCCGGTGGGCAGGGCGGTGATGAGGCCATACAGGTCCAGCGGGACCGTGTCGGCGATGCCGGTCTCGGCCAGGTGCTCGATGATGTTGGCCTTCGCGTCCGGGTCGGACAGCTCATCGCGGACGGCGGCCTCGCAGCGGGCCGTGCCATACCGCGGAGCGTCGCCGAACTGGGCGTGCCAGAGCAGGTGGTCCCAGTGTGGATGGGTCGAGAAGCCCGCCACGACGGGCCGGCCCAGCTCGCGGAGGTCGCTCGCGAGGCAGGTCATCTCGTGCTCCTGCACGCCGGGGTCGATGAGCAGCACGCCGGCCCGGCCCTGCACGACGACGGCGTTGCTCTGGACGAACTCGCTCTCGTGGACCAGCACACCGTCCGCGACCTGCGTCAGCACGGGTTCGTCTCCCTTGCGTCCTGGATGGCGTAACGATGCATCGTGACGCCCTGCTGCAACGATCGCTGCTCGAGCAGCTCGAGGTCGATCGGCATCTCGTAGTCGTCGAACAGCGGCCGGCCGAAGCCGAGGAAGGCCGGGTGGGTCCAGAGCATCAGCTCGTCGAGCAGCCCGGCCCGCAGCAGCTGCGTGGCCAGCGCCGCGCCGCCGACGCTTATGGTGCCGTCGGTCCCGGCCCGCAGGGCGGCGAGCTGATCGATCGCGTCGTCCCCGCCGATGACCCGGGTGTTGTGGTCGGCGGTGTGGCGGGTGCGGGAGACGAGCACCTTGGGCTTGGCGGTCCAGATCTCACCGTACTCATGCATGTAGTCCGGCAGCGACGGGTCCTCGTGCGCCCGCGGCCAGAACTCCTCCATGACCTCGTAGAAGACCCGGCCGTGGACCATCAGCGCGAGGTCCCGGGCCAGCGCGTTGGCCGCGCGGTGGAACTCCTCGTCGATGCGCAGCCACTCGCCGGCGCCGTTGTCGCCGGGTACCTGCTCGATCCGCAGGTCGAGGGACACGTTCATCGAGTAGATGCAGCGGCCCATCATCTCCCCCGTCCCCTAGTGATTGCGTTCTGCAATCACTATATTGGGGGCGAGGTACCTGTCAAGGAGGAACGGTGGAACCACGGTCCGGGTGTCCGATCAACGCCGCTGTCGAGGTGCTCGGCGACCGCTGGTCGCTCCTCGTGCTCCGCGACGTCATCTTCGGCGACCGCCGCTACTTCCGGGCGCTGCTCACCGGGTCGGCCGAGGGCATCGCCTCCAACATCCTCGCCGACCGCCTCGTGCGGCTCGTCGAGGCGGGGATCCTCACCCGCGGCACCGCCTCCCGCGGCCAGCGCGCCCGCTACAGCCTCACCGAGGCCGGCATCCAGACCCTGCCGATCATCCACGCCCTCGGCAACTGGGGCCTCGACTGGCGGCCCGGCAGCGACGAGCTGCGCAGCCGGCAGCAGCTCATGCGCGACGAGGGCCCGGCGTTCCTCGACGAGCTCATGGACGACCTGCGCGTCCGCCACCTCGACGCCCCGCCGAAGCCGCACGACGGGCCGGGCCCCTTCGAGCGCCTCGACGCCACGACGTCAATGTGATGCCGTTCTCAGCGGCGGCGGTACTGCTCGAGCCAGCCGATGGCCGTCTCCAGCGGGCTGGCCTCGAGCCGGCACGGCCGCCGTTGCGCTGAGCGGCCACGGGAGATGAGCCCGGCCCGCTCCAGCACCTTCAGGTGTTTCGAGATCGCCGGCTGGCTCATGGCGAACGGCGCGGCGAGCTCCGTCATCGTGGCCTCGCCCTCCGCCAGCCGGGCCAGCATCGCCCGTCGCGTCGGATCGGCGAGGGCGGCGAACGTCGCGTCCAGCGGCTCGGCGCTCATGCCTGCGTGCGCAGGCGCACCGCCATCGCCGTGAGCCAGGCCGAGGTGGCGACCGCCACGCCGAGCAGCGGGATGCCGCCGTTGCCGGTGGCCGACAGGGCCATCCCCGCGACCAGCAGGACGGGCGTGCCGAGTCCGGTCGCGGCGCAGTACCGTGCCCAGGCCCGCTGGTTGCGGGCACGGAACTGCCGGGCGTACCCGAAGCAGGCCACGATCACCGCGAGGACCAGTCCGAAGAACGCCAGGGAGTGCAGGCCGGCGTGCCAGCTCATGGTGGCCGCGGCGCCGCCGGGGGTGCCGGGCGGGAAGCCGTCCGCCGGGTCGGGCTTGCAGCAGCCGGCGGCGATGAACAGCACGCCGTAGGTGCCGATGAGCAGCGGTGCCCAGGTGTTGTGCCGCAGCCGCCGCACCCCGGCGGCGAACGCGACGGCCAGCAGGCCGGTCACCACGAAGGTGGCGAACTGGATCCAGCCATTGTCGCCGAGCAGCAGCAGGCTGACGGCGTGGCGGTTGAGCGAGAACCCGTCGCGGGTGAACGCCTGGATCAGGGATGCACCGATGAACAGCGGGCCGGCGACGACGCCGCACGTGACAAGGCGTCTGGTGCCGGTGTCACCGCCGGTGATCTGGTGACTGACGGAGGTGGCGGCCATGCCGGGCTCCTCGCCGCTTCAGCTGGGGAACATCTGGTTAACGCTTCCCCACGGATGGATCCGGGGGATTTCTGACTCAGGCCGCACGAAACCCACTCCCGGAGGAGGGGACTGCATGTCTCACGCCATCAACACCAGCACGGTCACGCTCTACCGCGGCCAGAATGACTCTGGCGGCATTCACGTCGCGGTCCAGCTGAAGTCCGCAGGACTCGCAGAGGAACGTGCGCGCCGAGCGGGACGCACCGATGGGAGCGATCGAGACGGGCGACTACGTGCAGCTGTCTGTCGTGGTGGCCCGCAGTTCCGGAGCCGACCGCTCCGCCGGCGCCGTAGATGACGGCGTTCCGGTCCGCGAGCATCACGAGTGTCTCCCCCAAGCCGGATCGCGGCCGATGAACCCCAGCAACTTCGTCTGCGCGTCCGCGTCGGGGCGGACCGGGACGCGGGGACCGTACTGTCCGGACGACCGGATGACCTCCTCCATCGACTCCATCCCGGTGAACAGGTTGGCGCACTCCTGCGGATCCAGCCGGTCGTCCTGGCCGGTGGCACGGGCGAGGTCCCAGGTGTGCATGAAGACGTCCGTCGCGTAGAACTGGTCGATCGCGCGGTCCAGCGGGAGCTCGCCGATGTACGGGTGACGGAACACCCGGACGGGACCCGGCTCGTCGAGCACTGCCTGCACGGCGTCGCAGTGGTGCAGCCACGCGGCGACCGGGTCGTCGTCCACCGCCGGTCCGGGTGGCAGCTTGATGCCGGTGCCCTCGGCGAGGAAGTGGGGGAACCAGTCGATGAGGTGCCGCACGACATCGCGGGCGACCCAGCCGTCGACCGGCGACGGCGCGTCCCACTGCCGGGTGCCGTGGACCCGTTGCGTGAACTCCCGGCAGATCTCCCGGTGCCGCTCGGCGGGAAGCTCAGACAGTGCCATCGGCCAGCATCCGGTCGAGTTTGGCGTAACCGGCGTTCAGGCCGGTCCGCATACCGGTGCGCAGCCGCGCGTCGCGGCGCTCGAAACTGTCCACGAGGGACTGTGTGTGCAGCCGGGTGCGACCGGGGCCGAGGGCTTCGAACCGCAGCGTCTCCAGCGCCACGGCCTCGGGGTTGCCCTCGAACGTGGACGTCTGCACGATGCGGTCGGGGCCGACGTCGTGGAAGCAGCCGCGGAAGGCGTACACCTCGCCGTTTCCTTCCGACGCGTACCGCCAGCTGCCGCCGCTGCGCGCGTCCCAGTGCTCGATGCGGGCCCGGGTGTCGGCCGGCCCGATCCACTGCACGAACAGCTTCGGGTCGGTGTGGGCGCGCAGCAGCTGCTCGGGTGTGGCCGCGAAGTCTCGGGTGATCCGGATGACCGGCACCGTCGGGTCGGCCTCGATCGTTGTCTCGGCAATGGTGGTCATGCCGTGCTTCCGTCCTGTTCGTCGGTGTCGTTCGGCGTCGCTTCGTTCGTGGTCGCTTCGTTCATCTCGGCCAGCACCGCGTCGAGGCGGCGGTAGCGGGCCTCGGCCTGGCGGCGGTATCGCTCGATCCACTGGTCCATCAGGTCGAACACCTCCGTCTCCAGGCGCACCGGCCGCGGCTGCGGCGCCGGTGGCCGGCTCACCAGCCCCGCGTCCTCGAGCACGCGCAGGTGCTTGTACACCGCCTGCAGCGTCATCTCGTAGGGCTCGGCGAGCTGGTTCACGGTCGCGTCGCCGCCGGCGAGCCGCGCCACCATGTCCCGCCGGGTCGGGTCCGCGAGTGCGGCGAAGACCCGGGACAGCGTGTCCGCAACCATCAAGTACCTCGTTTCAACCCATTGGTTGAAACGGACGATAGCCCGCCGACACCAGGCCGTCAACCACGAGGTTGAAAGCGCTGATCAGCATGGCTACGCCCGGAATCTCCCGGAGGCTCACGTGGTGAAGGGCTCACCGTGCGCCCGTACGGCGCCCACGGTGTGGCTGCGGGCACGCCCGCGAGCGCGCAGGTCGTCCGCGACCTGCTCGCCGCGGGCTGAGACCCCTGGCTCAGCCGGTCGGGGTCAGGCCGGTCGAGGCGCGGAACGAGCCGTCCATCTCGAAGGGCACCGACTCGTGCTCGTGCGTCACCAGCCAGCGGCCGTCGACGCGGCGCAGGCCCAGCGTCACCCGGAACCACAGGGTGAAGCCCTCCGTGGAGCCGCGCGGCACGGCGGTCAGGCGGTCGAGGCTGGTCGCGAATGCCACGTCGCCGTCCGCGGTGATCTCCAGCTGGGTGACCTCGCGGCGCGGCGGCGCCTCGAAGCCGGCCATCCAGGCGTCCAGCGCTGCCGGGGTCTGCCCGTCGACGGGCTGGCGCAGCGGCGGAGCGAGGCTGAACTCGACGTAGCCGGGCGCGTAGTGCGACAGGATGGCCTTGGCGTCACCTTCCTGCAGCAGCGCGGCCTTGCCCTCGATGACTTCCCGGATCTCCTCCATGACATTTCCTTCCCTTCTCTTTGCCTGGGATGTCGAAGCTGGGCCGGCCGGTTTCGACATCCCGGCAAGAGAGAATGGAGAGCAGTCATGAAGTACCTGATCCTGATCCAGTCCAACCCGCAGTCCCTCGCCGTCTGGGAGACCCTGACCGAGCAGCAGCAGACCGACTTCGGCATTGGTCACGTCCGGCTCTCCGACGAGATGCGGGAGGCCGGCGTGCTCGTCGTCAGCGAAGGCCTCGGCGACCCGGCCCTGGCCACCCAGGTCTCGGTGCGCGACGGCAAGACGATCACGTCGGACGGGCCGTACGCCGAGGTCAAGGAGCACCTGGCCGGCTTCTACCTGATCGACGTCGCGGATCTCGACGAGGCGGTCGCGTGGGCCGCGAAGGCGCCGGACGCCGCGCTCACCCGGGTCGAGGTGCGCCCGATCCTTGATCTGAGCACGTGGGAGGTATGACCGGGCTGCCGGACCTGCTGCGCGAGTGCGCGCCGCGGGTCCTGGCCGCCGTGGTGCGCCGTTACGGCGACTTCGAGGCCTGCGAGGACGCGGTGCAGGAGGCGCTGATCACCGCCGCCCGGCAGTGGCCGGAAACCGGCGTCCCGGAGCACCCGCGGAACTGGCTGATCACCGTGGCCGGTCGCCGGCGGGTGGAGCTGCTGCGCAACGAGACGGCCCGCCGGCGCCGCGAGGAGGCGATCCAGCACGAGCCCGCGCCGGAGGTCCGCGGCGACGACGAGCTGGCGTTGCTGCTGCTGTGCTGCCACGCCGCGCTGAGCGTGCCGGCACAGATCACGCTCACCCTGCGAGCGGTCGGCGGGCTCAGCACCGCGGAGATCGCCCGGGCACTGCTGCTGCCGGAGGCCACCGTCGGCCAGCGGATCAGCCGGGCCAAGCAGCGGATCCGCGACACCGGCACCCGGTTCGAACTGCCCGCGCCGGACGAGCTCGGCGAGCGACTCACCGCGGTCCGGCACGTGCTGTACCTCATCTTCAACGAGGGCTACACGGCCAGCTCCGGCGACACGCTGAACCGGGTGGAGCTGACCCGGGAGGCGATCCGGCTGACCCGGCAGCTGCACCGGCGCCTGCCGCACGACGGTGAGGTGGCCGGACTGCTCGCGTTGATGCTGCTCACCGACGCGCGCCGGCCCTCGCGGACCGGGCCGGACGGCACCCTGGTCCCGCTCGCCGAGCAGGACCGGGACCGCTGGGACGCGGCCGCGATCGCCGAGGGCGTCGCGATCATCACCCACGCGCTGGCGCACGCCCCGATCGGCCCGTTCCAGCTGCAGGCCGCGATCGCGGCGGTGCACGACGAGGCCGCACGCGCCGAGGACACCGACTGGCCGCAGATCCTCGCCCTGTACGGGATGCTGCACGCCCTCGCCCCGAGCCCGATGGTCACGCTGAACCGGATCGTCGCCCGGGCCATGGTCGACGGCCCGGAGGCCGGGCTCGCCGCGCTGGACCAGGTCGCCGGGGACCCGGTGCTGGCCCGGCACCACCGGACCGCGGCGGTGCGGGCCCACCTGCTGGAGCTGGCCGGCGACCAGGCCGGGGCGCGGGAGCAGTACCGGCTGGCGGCCCGGCGCACGCTCAGCCGGCCGGAGCAGCGTTACCTGGAGTCCCGGGCCGCGCGGCTGCACCTATGACATTTGTACTGCTGATCCCACGACGAACGGGCCGATGATGATCGGGGTCCGGATGCGAAGGTGAAAGGCATGACAATGACGGCAGATGTGGTGCGGCTCCGGCCTCCCCTGCACAGGGCCAGCCCCCGCGCCCTGTGGTACTGGGCGGCGAGGGCCGCAGTGCTGTGGGTCGTGCTGCTCGCGCCGCAGGCGGCCTGGTGGTTCATCGACGGCGACGGCTCGCGCCTCCCCCACCTGGTCGTCGGCGCGGTATGGCTGGTGCTGGCCGCCGCGCACCTGCTGGTGATGCCGCAGTGGCGCTACCGGGTGCACCGCTGGGAGGCCACCGACACCGCAGTGTACACCCAGACGGGCTGGCTCAGCCAGGAACGGCGGATCGCGCCGATCTCCCGTGTGCAGACCGTGGACAGCGAACGCGGGCCGATCGAGCAGCTGTTCAAGCTGGCGAACGTGACCGTGACCACCGCGTCGGCGGCCGGTCCCCTCAAGATCGAAGGCCTGGCCGCGAAGGTCGCCGACCAGCTGGTCGCCGACCTGACCGCCCGGGTCGGCCAGAGCACCGGGGACGCGACGTGACCACCGCTCCTCTGGTGGCAGACGCGGACGTCGAGGAGCGCTGGCGCCGGCTGAGCCCGCGGATGCTGGCGGTGCACCCGGTAATGGAGCTGCGACGGCTGATCTTCCCGCTGGTCGCGGTGGTGGTCGGGCTGCGCAGCGGGGCCGGCGGCGAAGGCGGCTGGTGGGCGCTGGGCATCGGCGGCATCGGCATCGTGATCGGCTTCCTGCGCTACTTCACCACCTCGTTCCGGATCACCCCGGACTCGGTGCAGGTGCGCCGGGGCCTGCTCCGCCGCCGGACACTGACCGTGCCGCGGGACAGGATCCGCACCGTGGACGTCACGTCGCACGTGCTGCACCGGATCTTCGGCCTGGCCCGGGTCACCGTCGGCACCGGCAAGACCGACAAGAAGAACGACGGCGTGAAGCTCGACGGGCTCAGCGCCGCCGCCGCCGAGAACCTGCACCGCGAGCTGCTGCACCGGCCCATGCCCGGCGTCGAGTCGGCGCCGTCGCAGCCCGTCTCCGAGACCTTGCTGGCGGCCCTGCGCCCGGCCTGGATCCGGTACGGCCCGTTCACGCTGTCCGGCCTGGTCACGATCGGTGTGCTGGTCGGCATCGGGTCCCGCCTGGTCAACGAGGGCCACGTCGACCTCACGAAGATCGGCTTCGTGCACGACTCGATCGACTACCTGCGCAACCAGCCGCTGCCGGTGGCGATCCTCCTCGTGACCGCCGCGGTGGCCGGGTTCACCGCGATCGCGTCCACCGCCGGCTACGTGCTGGCCTTCTGGAACTTCCGGCTGAGCCGGCACAGCAGCGGCACCCTGCACGTGCGGCGTGGCCTGCTCACCACCCGCAACACCACCATCGAGGAGCGCCGGCTGCGCGGTGTGGAGCTCAGCGAGCCGCTGCTGCTGCGGGCGGTGCGCGGCGCCCGGGTCCTGGCCATCGCCACCGGCCTGCGGGTCGGCCGGGGCGCCGAGCGCGGCGGCTCGATCCTGCTGCCACCCGGGCCCCGGGCCGTCGCGGTGGACGTGGCCGGCACGGTCATCGGCGACGCGGACCCGCTGACCGTCCCGCTGACCCGTCACGGTCCCCGGGCCCGCCTGCGCAGGTTCACCCGCGCCGGCACGGGCAGCACGATCCTGATCCTGATCGTCCTGGCGTTCGTGCTGCTCGCCGGTGCCCCCTGGTGGGCGTTCTGGACGGCGGTGTCGCTGCTGCCACTCGGCGCGCTCCTGGCCTTGGACCGGGCCGGGTCCCTCGGTCACGCCCTCACCGCCGGCTGGCTGGTCAGCCGGCACGGCAGCCTGGTCCGCCGCCGCTACGTCCTGCGCACCGACGCGGTCATCGGCTGGAACCTGACCATGTCGGTGTTCCAGCGTCGAGCCGGCCTGACCACACTGGTGGCCACCACGGCCGGCGGCCGGCAGGGGTACCCCATCCTCGACGTCCCCGACGCGGAGGCGATCCGGGTCGCCCGCACCGCCACTCCCAACCTGCTGGAGCAGTTCCTCGCCGACTGACGTTCCGCGACGGTCCCGGCCTCCTGCGAGAGGCCGGGCTGCCGCTTCAACCGCGATTGGGGCCACTCACCACTGCGCACGCCGCCAGGACGGCCCGGCGTACGCGGGCGGATCCTCACAGCCAGCGTCGATGTTGTGCCATTGCGCGGGCCATTCGGCGGCGGGTCCGGCAAGCATCGCCCGCACCACGGCGGCGCTCTCGTCGGGTCGCTGCGGATCCCAGGGGGCGTGGACCCAGATCTGATACTCGTCCGGCTCCTCGAGCCACACCTCGAGCTCGCCGGTACCGATCACGCCAACCCTGACACCCTCGATCCCTGGCGGCAGGGCGAGGTCGGCGAGGATGAGCCGGCCGGCCCGGTGCATCGCCTTCTCCCAGCCGCGGTCGACCTCGAGGCGCGCAACCTCGGCGTCGTAGGCCGCGGCATCGAACACGACCGTGCGCGACTCGCCCACCTGGCGAACGCCGCGCCGGTCCCGCAGCTCCCAGCGCACCAGGCCGCCCTCGCGGCGGACGCGCGCTTCGATGGCGCTGCAGTCCGGGCCACAGCTCGGACAGCAGGCAACCGTCGCGGTGGTGACGTGATCGGTCGCCGCGAAGCGGTTCACCGGCACCAGCACGTCCCACGGTCCCGGGCCGTCCTGGCCGTCGGTGTGGCTGACGTCGACGCCGTCGATACGAACGATCACGCGCAGCTGCTCGGGGGACCGCACGAGCAACGCCGGCTCAATACCCAACGACAGCTCCGACAGCACACCCAGATCCTATGGGCCGGATGCTGGATCTGGCGCACCAGAGGCGCGGTGCGGTGTTCTCCGTGTGCGGCGCTGTTTGCGGTCAGAGGAGCATGCGGGCGATCGCGGCGACGCCGACCACGACGATCAGCGCGCGCATCGCCACCGGGGGCAGCCGCCGGCCGAAGTGCGCGCCGGCCACGCCGCCGAGGGTCGCTCCGGTGGCGATCAGCCCGACCACCTTCCAGTCGACGGACCCGGCGGAGATCAGCAGGAAGATGGCCGCGGCCACCACGTTCACGGCTGTGGTCAGCAGGTTCTTCAGGCCCGTGACGGACTGGATGTCGTCGGAGGTCAGCACGCTCATCAGGCCGACGAGCAGGACGCCCTGGGCGGCGCCGAAATAGCCGCCGTAGATGCCGAGCACGTACACGCCGGCGACGACGCCGGCGAGCCGGGGACCGGTCAGCGTTGCGAGGTGCCCGTGGCCGTCGCCGGTGTCGCGTCCGCGGGTGATGCGCCGCTGCAGCGCCGGGCCCCACACGACCATGACCAGGCCGAGCGCGATCAGGCCGGGGACGATCAGCTGGAACGCGGCGGCCGGCAGGACCAGCAGCAGGATCGCGCCGGTCATGCCGCCGAGCAGTGACGCGGGCAGCAGGCGGCGCAGCACACCGCCACGCCCGC
Organism: Dactylosporangium siamense; assembly: GCF_016862795.1. Taxonomy (GTDB): domain Bacteria; phylum Actinomycetota; class Actinomycetes; order Mycobacteriales; family Micromonosporaceae; genus Dactylosporangium; species Dactylosporangium siamense. The sequence goes on from NZ_BONQ01000026.1 coordinate 32,836, forward strand.
GCAGCTCACGCCGGTAGCCGAAGGTGCCGGTGAGCCCGCCGCCGACCAGGCCGATGTTGTTGGAGACGTTCGCGACCAGCGGCGGATAACCGAACAGCAGCAACGTCGGAAACGTCACCAGCGTGCCGGAGCCGACCACCACGTTGATCATTCCGGCCCAGAACCCGGCCGCCAGCACCGCGATCGCTTCTACCACGGCACCAATGATCGTCCTTCCGACTGGCCATGCCAGCGGGCTGTGACGTTCAACCCTCGCGGCCGGGCGGCGGGCACCATCACACGATGGACCGGGGCATCGTTTCCGTGCCGGAGCCGTTTGTCACTGAACCCGGCGGTCACTATTTTAGTGAGCCGACGACAAGTATATCGACCGTCCGGGAATCGAAGGACGCCGGTGCACGTGCATATTGGGGTTTCATAATCCTTGCCCCGTCACGGAAATTCTCCGGAGTGCCTTCGGACAGGATGTCCGGCTAACGACGGGACGGCCGGCGGCCCTGCACGCTGAGCGTGCGGCCGACCTCGCCCAGGAGGAACTGCATCTCCGGCTGCAGGTTCGTCACCATGAACTGGAGCCTGGCGCGGAACTCGTCGACGGGGACGGTGCTGTCCCTGGAAATCTCCAGGTCAAGGTTGGTGACGAGCATGAAACCGGCATTTACCGCCGTTTCATAGTATTGGCGAACGTCGTCGCCCGGCCGGAACTGGTGGTAGCCGTTCTCGACCAGGTAGCGCTGCGTGACGGTCGGGCCGGCCGCGACGTGTGGATCTGTCGGCATGTATGTGTTCCGGCGGACCCGCTCCAGCAGGCCGCGCTGCTCCATCCGGGTCCGGACCTGGTCGGGCCCGTGCGTGGCCCAGAAATTGATCCAGTCCCGGACCGGGTAGAGGGCCGGGCGCCGGTTGAGCTCTTGCCATGCGTGCTGCTCAAAAGCTGTCGGCGACACCTGCGGAGGCCGACCCGCCGAGGAGTCGGGCTGGTCGGCGAGCGGCGAGGTCCGGCAGGGGGCCAGCGCCCCGTCGGGGGTGATCTCGACGTGGCCGGCGAACCACAGTTCGGCGATCAACGCCCCGCCGAGCGCCACGTTGAACAGGGACCCGGCGATCAACGTCTCGGGCTTGTACTGGCTGTGGAACAGGAACCAGACCTGGTCACCGAGCGGCAGGCGGCTCTGCGGCTGCACGACGCGCCTCCCCAACTGGTATTGAATTCCGGGAATGGTCAACATTTGGGCCCGAAACGTCGACAGCGAACCGTAGCCGATCGCATACCAGTTCTCAAACTGAGCCATACCCTACCGACGGACACTACCGTCGGTCATGTTTCTTCCCGGTTAACGACTGTCGTCGTTCATTCGGTATTGAAGTACTTCTAAGCCGGGGCTATGGTGCCTTGTCAACAATCATGACGATGGGATCTCAATGACAACCATGCAAGGGCAACTGCCCGATGCACCCGGGATGGCGGGCCGGAGTCTGGGGACCGGCAAGCTTGTGTTCTTCGTCGTCAGTGCGTCGGCGCCGATGACCGTCCTCGCCGGTGGGGTGGTGGTCACCCTCGCGGTGACCGGCAACGTCGGCACCCCGCTGTCGTTCCTGTTGCTGGGCGTGGCGTTGGCGCTGTTCGTGGTCGGCTACGCCGCGATGACCCGCTACATCGACAACGCCGGCGCGTTCTACTCCTACATCGCCCAGGGTCTCTCCGGCGCCTGGGGCGTATCCGCCTCGGCCGTGGCGTTCGTCGCGTACAACACCATCCAGATCGGCCTCTACGGGCTGTTCGGCGCGATGATGAACCTGTTCGCCGCGGCGCACTGGGGGCTGACCTGGTCCTGGTGGGTGTGGTCGCTGCTGCTGTGGGCGATCATCGCCGTCCTCGGCGTGCTCAACATCGACCTCTCCGCGAAGGTCGTCGGCGTGCTGCTCATCGCCGAGGTCGCCGCGGTGCTGCTGTTCGACACCGCCGCGCTCGGGCACCCGGCCGGCGACACCGTCTCGTTCGCCGGGCTCGACCCGGGCAACCTCTTCGGTCCCGGCCTGGGCGGGGTCCTCGCGTTCGGCATCGCCGCGTTCGTCGGCATCGAGTCCGCCGCGGTGTACAGCGAGGAGACCCGCAACCCGCAGCGCACCGTTGCCCGCGCCACCTACATCGGCGTGGCGATCACCGCGGTCCTCTACGCCTTGTCGTCGTGGGCGATGACGGTCACCGTCGGCCCGGACCAGGTCGTCGCGACCGCCCAGGATCCGGAGGGCGGCCTGCCTTTCAGCGTCATCGCCCAGCACATCGGCGAGGGTTTCGCGACCACGGCGAACGTCCTGTTCCTGACCTCGATCATCGCGGCGATGCTGTCGTTCCACGCGGTCGTCGCCCGGTACACCTTCAGCCTGGGCCACGAGCGGGTCCTGCCGGCGTGGACGGCGAAGACGAGCCGGCGCACGGCGGCGCCGGTCGCCGGCTCCCTGCTGCAGACCGCGCTGGCAGCTGTCATCGTCGCCCTGTTCGCCGTCCTGAACCGTGACCCGATCGCCGAGTTGTTCACGTGGCTCAGCTACGTCGCCGCCGTGGGCGTCATCCTGCTCATGCTCACCACGTCGGTGGCCGTCATCGGCTTCTTCAACCGGCGCGGCGGCGGCCCGGAGTCGCTGTGGCAGCGGCTCATCGCCCCGGCCCTGGCCACCCTCGCGCTGGCCTTCATCCTGGTCGTCACGGCAGTCAACTCCGACTCGGTCCTGGGGGCCGAGGCCGGGTCGGCGCTGACCTACGTGCTGCCCGGCATCATCATCGTCGCCGCGGTCATCGGCCTCATCTGGGGCTACGTCGTCAAGAGCACCCGCCGCGACGTGTACGACGGCATCGGCCGCGGCGGCAGCGCCACCGGTCTGTCCGGTCTCTCCGGCCTGTCCGGACTGCCCGGCCTGGCCAGCCCGATCCCACAAGGGTCCGGCCCGGCCGAACACTCCTCCCCGGTGCGGTGACCGTTCCTTCCGCGACCCGACCCTGATGCACCACCCCACGATGACGGCGGACCCGGAACATCTCCGGGTCCGCCGTGACCGTCTCCCCCTCGCAGCGCCCCGTTCAGCAGCATGGAAGAAGGCCCGAGCATGACTGCCGCACCGACCGCACCGACCTCGCCCACCACCGCCCCGGCGGTGACCCACCCCCTCGACCGGCTCACCGCCGACGAGATCGTCGCCGCGCGGGCGATCCTCGACACGGCCGGGCTGCTCGCCCCGACCACCCGCTTCGCGTACCTCGGCCTGGACGAACCGGCGAAGGCCGAGGTGCTCGCGTTCACCGCCGGCACCACCCCACGGCGGAGCGTGCGGGCCGTGCTGCTGGACGTCGCGACCGGCGTCGCGGAGACCGTCGTGGTGTCAGTCACCGACGCCGCCGTCACCCAGCGCACCCCGATCGACCCGATCACCGACGGACAGCCGCCGATCCTGCTCGAGGAGTTCATCGCCGTCGACGAGATCGTCAAGGCCGACCCGGGCTGGGTCGCCGCGATGGCGAGACGGGGCCTGACCGACCTCAGCCTGTTGCGTCCCTGCCCGCTGTCCGCCGGAGTGTTCGACCTGCCCGGTGAGGAAGGCCGCCGGCTGCTGCGGGTGTTGTCCTTCGTCGCGAACCGTGACGACGACCACTGCTGGGCGCACCCCGTCGACGGTGTCGTCGCCCACGTCGACCTCACCGCCCGGCAGGTCGTCAAGCTCATCGACGCCGCCGACCTGCCCATCCCGGCCGAAGAGGGCAACTTCGACGACCCCGCCTACACCGGCCCGGCCCGCCAGACCCTCAAACCGATCGAGATCACCCAGCCGGCCGGGCCCTCGTACACCGTCGACGGCAACGTGGTCAGCTGGGAAGGCTGGACGTTCCGGGTCGGGTTCGACGCCCGCGAGGGCCTCATCCTGCACCAGCTCGCCATCCAGGGCCGCCCGGTCATCTACCGCGCCTCGGTCGCCGAGATGGTCGTCCCCTACGCCGACCCGTCACCGATCAGATACTGGCAGAACTACTTCGACACCGGCGAATACCTGCTGGGCGCCCAGGTCAACAGCCTCGAGCTCGGCTGCGACTGCCTCGGCGAGATCCACTACTTCGACGCCGACCTCGCCGACGGCAACGGCAACGCGGACACCAGACCCAACGCGATCTGCATGCACGAAGAAGACGCCGGCGTGCTGTGGAAGCACACCGACCTGTTCACCGAGTCCCGCGAGGTCCGCCGTCAACGCCGCCTCGTCATCTCGTTCTGGGCCACCGTCGGCAACTACGACTACGGCTTCTACTGGTACCTGTACCTCGACGGCACCATCGAGCTCAAGACCCAGGCCACCGGCGTCATGTTCACGTCCTCGTACACCCGGGACACCCCGTGGGCCACGCAGGTCGCCCCCGGCCTCGGCGCCCCCGCCCACCAGCACCTGTTCTGCGCCCGCCTCGACATGACCGTCGACGGCGTCGCCAACACCGTCGACGAGATCGACATCCGCCCCGACCCGATCGGCCCGGACAACCCCTACGGCAACGCCTTCAGCCGCACGTACACCCGCATCAGCAGCGAGGCGGACAGCGCCCGCGACGCCAACCCCGGCGCCGGCCGGGTCTGGCGCATCGGGAGCGCCGACCGCGCCAACCGCCTCGGCCAGCCCACCGCCTACGTCCTCACGCCGCAAGGCCAGCCCATCCTCCTCGCCGACCCCAGCTCCTCCATCGCCCGCCGCGCGGCGTTCGCCACCAAGCACCTCTGGGTCACCCGGTATGACCCGGCCGAACGCTTCCCCGCCGGTGACCTCGTCAACCAGCACCCCGGCCACGCCGGCATCCCCACCTACGTCCGGCCGGACCGCCCTCTGGACGGCCAGGACGTGGTCCTCTGGCACACCTTCGGCCTGACCCACTTCCCCCGCACCGAGGACTGGCCCGTCATGCCCACCGACAGCGCCGGCTTCACGCTCAAGCCCTACGGCTTCTTCGACCGCAACCCCACGCTCGACCTCCCCGCCTCCACGGCCACCCATTGCGCGCCAACCACCAGCACCGAACACACCGCCAACGGCGGCTGCCACTGACCGGCGGCACCGGCCCGGACCGCCACTGCCGGTCCGGGCCTTCGCGGTCAAATACGCGAGATGCGACCTGAACTCGGGCTGCGGCGGCTTGAATAGGGGTAATACGACCCTAAGGTGAAGAATGTACCGATCACGTGCCACCATGCCTGTCCTCGTAGCGCTGACCACCCTCGTCGCCCTGTCGTCGGCGCTCCTCGGCGCTCATCCCGCCCTGGCGGATGTCCCGGCCGCCGCGCAACCCACGGACACCGTGCTGGTCACCGGCACCGGCGAGGTCTCCGGCGAACCCGACACGCTCACCGCCGACTTCGCCGTGGAGACCAGCGCGGCCGCGGTCGACGAAGCCCTGAACCGGGCCAACACCGCGGCCACCCGGATGCGCGACGCACTGATCAGCGCCGGGCTGACCAGAGCCGACCTGCAGACGTCGAACGTCACCGTCACGTCACAACGCACCGACGACGGCAAGATCACCGGATACACCGCCGCCCAGGGGCTCACCGCGACCATCCACGACCTGGCGCGGGCCGGGACCCTCATGTCCGGGGCCATCGCGGCCGGCGGCGACGCCGCGCGACTGAACGGCGTGTGGTACTCGATCGAGGACGACACGGCACTGCTCACCGAGGCGCGCAAGCGGGCCTTCGCCGACGCCAGGACCAAGGCCGAGCTGTACGCCCGGGAGGCGGGCAGGTCACTCGGCCGGGTCATCATGGTGAGCGAGGTGGTTCCCGGCGACATGAGCGCGGGCGGACCGGACTTCAGAGCCGGCCTCGACACACCGGTGCCGACCGAACCCGGCCAGCAGCGGCTGACCGCGACCATCACCGTTGCATGGGCCCTGCAGCCGGCACCGACAACCGCGCGGAGCTGACGGCTGCGGGGAGCCGCCTCGCCGCGACCACCCCGGCGGCGACGGTGAGCACCGTGACCACGATGAGGTACCCGCGGTCCAGCGGGCTGTCCGCGTTGCCGATCACGCCGAAGACGGTGTGCCCGGCGAGCGCCCCGGTGCACGCCGCCACGACGTGGCGCGAGGTCCAGCCGCCGTCCACGCCCCAGCGGCGCAGCGCGACGAGCGTGGCGGCGGCCACGGCGGCCGCGCCGGCCATCGGCAGCAGCGCCCAGGCGCCGTGGGTGAACAGCGGCTGCCGCGCACCCGCGAAGGGCCAGATCGCGCCAAGGAACACCAGCGCCACCACCGCCGTGAGGACGCCCAGGACGGTGGGCCGGGGCGGGGCGGCGGGGCGTGCCGGGCGGACCCGCACCCGCAGGGCGAGCGTCACCAGCACGGCGATCCCGGCGGCGATGCCCAGGACGGCGGGCAGCGGCAGATTGTACCCCGGGTCCTCGCCGGGCGGCACCGCAACCCGCAGCAGCGCGGCGCCGAGCAGGGTGACGACGCCGGCCGCGATGACGCCGCCGCGACGCAGGTACGCCGCCGTGCCGTGGCGGGTGAAGCACAGCTCGGTCAGCGCGATCGGAACGACGATGCTGAAGACCGCGTGGTAGACGAGGTTCAGCTCCGTGTAGGCGGTGTTGACACCGAACAGCCGCGGCGCCCAGTCGGCGGCGTGGTACAGGTGCGGGCTGGTCAGGCTCTGCAGGGCCAGCCCCTCCTCCAGCAGACCGTAGGCGACGCCCATGAGCAGCAGGTTCGGGTAGCCGCCGCCGGTGCGGCGGACCACCTCGCGCACGAACAGGGCACCCGCGCCGTAGACCGGGGCGAAGACCAGCCAGGCCCAGGCCAGCCGCAGCGGCACCGTGCCCAGCGTGACCTCGGCGGCGACCGGTGCGAGGACGGCCAGCAGCAGCGCGGCGCGACGGTTGCGCGGGCGCGGGTCGGGCACCGGCGGGAACGCGGCGCGGACCACGGGCCGGTTGACGGCGGCGATGAGCGCGGCGAGGACGGCGAGCTGAACCCCCTGGACGACGCGCAGCCACCACGGATACTCGCCCGACACGAACAGCCAGCCGACGGCGACGAACCCCAGGCCCGACACGATGCGGACCCGGCGGTAGGCACGGTACGCGCCCGCCAGCAGCTGACGGGCCACCCAGACGTACAGCCCGGCGACGACGAGGATCGGGATCGGCCGCGTCCACAAGGTGCGGGCGAGCGCCTCCGGGTCCGCGTCCGGGTGACGGTTTCGCTGGTACGCCAGCACGTCGCCGTGCAGCACCAGGGTCAGCGCCGCGGAGGCCACGCCGAGGGCGAGACCGGCGACGAGCAGACCGACGACGACGCGAACGGCCCGGCGTTGCTGCGGTGTCATCATGACATCGACGCTAGGAACGCGGCGGCGAGCGCACGTCCGACCGGCGGCTGGTCCCGCGCCTACGACTTCAGGATGACGGCCGGGGCCGGACCAGACCGAGGTCGTAGGCGAGCACCACGGCCTGGACCCGGTCGCGGACGCCGAGCTTGCGAAGGATCGACGACACGTGGGTCTTGACCGTCGCCTCGGTCACGACCAGCCGTTCGGCGATCTCGGCGTTGGCGGCGCCCCGGGCCAGCAGCATCAGCACCTCCCGCTCCCGCTCGGTGAGCTGCTCCAGGGCACCGTGCGCGGCCGGCGGCGTCGCGTCGATGGCCGCGAACCGGTCCAGCAGCCGCCTGGTCGCGCTCGGCGCCAGCAGGGCGTCGCCGCGGGCCACGATCCGGATCGCCTCGACCAGATCGGCGGGGCGGACGTCCTTGAGCAGGAAGCCGCTGGCGCCGGCCCGCAGCGCCGCGTACAGGGCCTCGTCGAGGTCGTACGTGGTGAGGATGATGACCCGTGGGGCGCCGGGCCGCCCGGTCAGCTGCGCGGTGGCGGCGACGCCGTCGAGACCCGGCATCCGCACGTCCATGAGCACCACGTCGGGCCGGGTCTGCTCGACCAGCCGGATCGCGTGCGCGCCGTCGAAGGCCTCACCGACCACCTCGAGGTCGTCACGGGCCTCGAGGATCATCCGGAAGCCGGAGCGCACGAGCGCCTGGTCGTCGGCGATCAGCACCTTGATCGTCACGTCGTCACCTCCGCCGCGCTCATCGGGTGTGTTCCCTCGTCATCGTCCGGTTTGGGTGCCGTCATCGTCCGCGCTGCGCTCATCGGGTTGCTTCCGCGTCATCGCTCGTCGGGTTTGCTTCCGCGTCATCGCTCATGGGGTTTGCTCCCGCGTCGGCAGTCGTGCCGCCACCTCGAACCCGCCGCCGGGCGCCGGTCCGGCCCGCAACGTGCCGCCGAGCAGCGCGGCGCGCTCCCGCATGCCGGCGATGCCCCGTCCGGTTCCGGCGTGTGCCTTGTCGGTTCCGGCCCGCGCCCTGTCTGCTCCGGCGCGCGCGTTGTCGGTTCCAACGCGCGTTTTGTCGGTTCCAACGCGCGTTTTGTCGGTTCCGGCGCCGCCACGGCCGTCGTCGCGGACTTCGACGGACACCTCGGCGGGTCCGCTGCGGATCACCACCTCGGCCCTGCCCGCGCCGGCGTGCCGAAGCGCGTTGGTGAGGGCCTCCTGGATGATCCGGTACGCCGACAGCTGCACGGCCAGCGGCACGTGCCCGGCGTCGGTGCCCTCCCGGCGTACCGTCACGGGCAGCCCGGCGGCGCTCACCGTCTCGGCGAGCCGCTCGACATCATCGAGGCCGGGCTGCGGCGCCGCCTGCGTCCCGGTGTCGCCCTCATCGTCGGCCCGCACGGTGCGCAGGAACCAGCGCAGCTCAGCAAGAGCCTCCCGCCCGGCCTGCTCGGTGCGCCGCAGGGCCTCACGGGCCCGCGCCGGGTCGACGTCGAACACGTCGTCGGCCGCGGCCGCCTGCACGACCATGACCGACACGGTGTGGGACAGCACGTCGTGCAGCTCACGCGCGATCCGGGCGCGCTCCTCCAGCACAGCCTGCCGCTGCTCGGCCAGCCGCCGCGCACCGCGGGCCCGCACCAGCGCGCCCCAGCTCCAGGCGAGCACGACCCCGCCGAGCCACAGCCCGGCCATCGCCCAATGCCCGCGGACAACGGCCGGTCCGCAGGCGGCGAACGCCGCGAGACCCAGCCCCCAGAGCGTCTCGGCGGCGGGCCGCAGCCACGCGTACGTGCACACCACGACGAACACGAGACCCGGCCCCACGCCCGGATACAGCACCTGCAGCCCGGCGGCGGCCACGAGCACGACGACAATCCCGAGCCGGTGCCGGACCCCGAGCCACCAGAACCCGGCGGCCTGCGCCAGCACCAGCAGCACCGCCACAACCCGCCCGGCGGCCCCCGTCACGACCAGCGGCGCGGGCGCGAGCAGCGGCACCGACACGACGACGGCCCCCACGGCGGCGACGGCCCGCCAGCGCCGCGAGAACCGCACGGCGAACGCATCCCCCATGCCGCCGTACCCTACCCGGGCCACCGCCTGCACTCATCCTCAAGTCGTAGGCGCAAGACCCGTCTCGCGACGGACGTCCCCGATCCCGCGGATTCGTACGGTTAGTGCATCATCACAGCCGTTCACCAGGGGGATTCGATGACCACGAACGAAAACGCGTGGAGCGGGACCGTCGCGAAGAAGTCGCGGGCGCTGTTCGACGGCTCCAACCTGTACCGGCGCCTGAAGGTCCGGCTCGACGACGGTACACATCTGGACGTCAAGGTCGACCGGAAGCTGTGGAGCCAACTCCAGGTGGGCGACCGGGTCGTCAAAGCCGCAGGCGGGCAGCCCCACCGCGGCTGACCCATGGAGCCGGGCGGTGGACGGCGGCCGTCGTGGAGGATGGCACGGTGATCACACTGCCGCATGAGGGCTCCGGGTTGTCCAAAGCCACCTGGACGGACGCTGACTTCGCACACATGGGCTGGCACGACTGCCGGGTGCACGCCATCAGCGTCGGCGAGTACGACGACGCAACGCTCCCGCCCGCTCGGCTGCTACTGGATCTCGACTACATCGTGCGCTGGGTCGAGCCGGCCGGGAGCGCTCAGCCGTTCAGCTTCTGGATCTCGCCGGCGACCCTCGTGTTCGAACAAGCCTGGAACATCACGGGCCGACTCGGACCGCTGCACGACCTGATGGAGATCGCCGACCTGCACCGACTCGCCTCGCCGGACGGCCAGCCGGACCACGAATGGCACCTCGAGGGCCAGAACTTCGACCTACGCCTCCGCGCGCACCGGTACACGCAGTATCTGCGCCAACCGCCACAGCACGTCGGGCGACAGATCCTGACCTTGGCCGAACGCGGCGGACCAAGCTTCGCCGAGCAGTCATTCGGGTAGCGGCGGCGCGGTCTTCAGCCGCGTGACGCGCGTTCCGACAGCGTCGACGCGGCTTCGCTCCGCATTTCCAACGGCATCGGGCCAACACGGCCGGGCGGCTCGGCTACGGTGATGACGTATGTCCACTGGTCGATGAGTCCGACGGGGTGCGTGATGCAGCAGCAGGACCGGGCGGTCTGGCGTGGCTATGCGGCGATCCTCCTTGCCGTGGCGGCGGTCCCGGCGATCGTGGGTCGGCTCGCCGACGTCGGCTGGTTGCTCGCCATCGGTCAGGGCTGCGCCGTCGGGGCGGTGATCCTGTGGGGCGTTTCGCGGGTGGTGCGGCGCCGGTACCCCACGCAGAACCTGCTGCTGGCGGCCTCCGAGGCCGGCGAGCACCGCGCCATGCGGGGCCACGCCATGATGCACAAACAGGCAGGCGACACCGACTCGGCCGCGCGGCTGCTGCAATCCGCCGCGGACCGGGGCGACGTCGAGTCGATGTGGGAGATGGGACGGCTGACCGAGGAGCGTGACGGCATCCCGGCCGCTGAGACCTGGTTCCGGACCGCCGCCGACCACCAGCACCTCGTCGGCCGGGCCATGTTCCGCACCGGCGGCCTGTACAACCCGGACGGCAACGCCGCGCCGCTGCAGCGGCTGGCCCCGGCCGTCGCACCGCCCACCCCACCCCCGGCGCCGACCCTCTACGGCATACCGGTCGGCACGCTGGCCATGACCGCGATCCTGTGCCAGGCGGGCGCCGGCGTGGCCCTGGCAGCGGCCGGCGGACCGTGGTGGTGGGCGCTCGCCGCGTACGCGCTGACCGCGTTCGTCTGGGGCGTCTGGCGCGACCACGCCCGCGACCTGCCGAACCTGCCGACACTCGCGCTCCTCACGATGATCGTCGCAGCGCCCGCCAGCGCCGGACTCGCAGTCTGGGCCCTGACGCGTGCGAGCTGACACCATCGTCCCGTACTTCAGCCGTCTTCGTTGCACCGTGGAACTGCCGGGTCTCTGAAAGGGGAGTCATCTGGTGGGCATTGACGTCATCGTCGTGAACGGCGGGTCAAGTTCGGGGAAGTCCGGCATTGTCCGTTGTCTCAAGGCGATCCTTCCCCAGCCGTGGATCAATTTGGGTGTCGACGACCTGGTCGACCGCCTGCCGCCCGCCCTCCTCGAGTCCGGCTCCGGTATCTCCTTCGGGCAGGGCGGCGAAGTAGTCCTCGGCGAGGGCTGGCGAGCAATCGAGACAGCCTGGACAACGGGTGTCGCCGCCATGGCCCGAGCGGGCGCACGGATCATCATCGATGACGTCTTCCTCGACGGCAGGACCTCGCAGGAGCGCCTCCGCGGCCACCTCGACGGTCTGGAGGTGTTGTGGGTCGGTGTGCACTGCGCGCCAGAGGCCGCCGCAGCGCGGGAGTTCGCCCGGGGCGACCGAGCACCCGGGATGGCCGCGCTACAGGCTGAAACCGTGCACAAGGGCGTCGCTTACGACGTCGAGGTTGATACCACACACGCCGAATCGTTGGACTGCGCCCGCACCATCGCTCAGCACGTGCATTGACGTCGATCGGAGCCTTATGGGGTCCCGGCGGCAATCTACAGAGTTGAAGTCCAGGTCGAAAACTTGGCGGCGAACTCCCAGTATGCCGCGGCGTACGCGTCGGTCCTGCCGGCCTCACGCGCCAGCCTTTCATCTATCAGTTGCCTAGCTCTGGAATGGTTTCCATCCAAGGCCGCAACAATGGGGAGCAGGAACCAGCGGTCGTTATCGGTAAGCAGACCGGATTGTTCAATGTCCCTGGAGAGCACGCGCCAGTCGGCCCAGCGATCAATGAATGGCAGTCCGTGGTCGCGCACATTCCGGGCGAGGCGCTCCGCTGTCGCGTTGAGATCCGTTCCTGCGCGAAACCTCCATTGTGCGACGGTCCTCCGAGATACGAGATTTTCCAAGGGTTGCGAAAGAGTGGGGATCGGTGCGGTGCCTCTGAGCAGCTCGATGAACGCCTTCTCCACAGGGATGTGGCGAACGCCGACGACCGGGTTGACTTGGACTTCGGCCGGCAGGCCGGACGTTTCGCGCCTGAGACCGAGCCAACCTGTTACCGCGTCGTCCGCACGAGGCTGGAGGAGGATGCCGCGAAGCTTCGCCGTGAAGCCGTACTTTCGCAGCGCCGCGGCGCAGGCATCCTGGCTGGCCTTGAGAAGGTTCACTTCGTTGCCTCTCCGTTGGGCGCTCAGCAGAAAGGTAGCGGCCGTAGCCGGCGATCGAAACTTCGGTCGGCGGCGGCTCGCTGACCGAACTGCACGGATCGGTCCATCCGAACACTCGATGAGTGCTCGGTCGTCGGATGGGATCGGTGAGGGTCGTAGCGGCGGGAGCGTGCAGAAGTGCAGGCAGCGACTGTGATATGAACCCGCACGGTACCTGAGACGTCGATGACCACGCCGCCGATCCTCGGTCGGCGATCTTGGATCCGGATCCGCCGGATTCACGCCGTCGTCAATGGCGATCGACGCCGGTGCCGCACGCCGCCGGCTCCGGCGAGGTACCGTGCGGTGGTGGTTTGGCAGGCCTTCGAGGCGGCGTGGCACGACAGCGGATGCCATGCCCTCGCTGGTCTGGCCACGGCCTGTCCGGGCGAGCGGTTGTACGCCGCGGCGTTCCACCTCTTCTACGCCGACGGCACCGTGATCCTCCCGCCCGCGCTGGCCGCCAACTCCGAGACGGCCGTGCACCACAACGACGGATACTCGACGCGGTTCACGCCGCCGGAGTGGCGGTGGGACGTGCTGGACGCCGCGAGCGATGCGATGCGGCCGTGGTACCAGCGCCTCACCGAGGAGTACCTGGCCCCCGCCACCGATGATGCCGAACGTGACCTGGCGCTGGAGTCGCTCTGGACGGCTCATGACGCCGCCATGGCCCGGGTCTGCAAGGCGATGACCACGACCGCACGTCTGGGCGGCATCCACAGCTCACTCCCGGCCACGTTCGTCGTCGTCATTCTGGAGGGTCAGCGGGGAGACGAGGAGGCGGACCTGATCCGCGCGAGCGTCGACCCCCTTGTGCTCACGACCGTTCCCGAACTCGCCGAGCACCTGCGAGAAACCGAAGAGGCGTGACCCCACTACCGGCTCAACGGCCGCCGGTACCGAAACCGACACGCACATCTGGCACCGACCGCGCGCAACGGCTCGCTGGCGACGGTCTCGCTGCGGCGAGTCGGTCCACCGAACCGGGCGTGCCCGTGCCGGAAGGCGGAACCGAATCGTCGACCACCGCCACAGTGTGCTCCGCGGGCCGAACCGCTGATGACATTCCGGGCCCGGATGCGCGACCAACGAGAGGGGTGCCGCATCCGCTGCTGCCGTGCGGCGAGCGCTACGCACCCTCACCGCACGTCGGGTCGCCCAGCTTCCTGAGGCGCCGAAGGTGGTGCGTCGGTGCGGTTCCCCTGGGAGTTGAAGCGGGCCGACCGTGACAGCGCGCGCGGGACGCGGAAACCGATGCCGGTCTCGAAAATCTGGGCGACGTCGTCCGTGGTGATGCCACCGCCGGTGAACCGCTCGACCGCCACCAATCCCTTCTCCGTTCGGTCGCCGGGTTCGGCGAAGTCGAGCCCGGCGAGAGCTGCGGCGACCCGCGGCGGGACCGCCTCGTCACGTCCCCAGGGTTCGAACGAGGCGAGCAGTTGGCCGCCGTCGGCGAAGGAGAGCCGGGTTACCGCGTTGACGTTCCAGAACATGCTGGCCGCACGGCCAGAGACTGACGCGGCGCACAGCACCGCCGCATTCGAGCCGCGGTAGCCGTTGTCCTCAACGACCAGGACCGCGTCGCCCGTGTCCAGCGCGGTGACCCACGTTTCGGTGGCGCCGGGCGACGACAGATCGCGCCGTATGCCGTCGATCGGTTCGGGTCGGTTCGGATCGGCGCCGAAAGCACGCAGCACCTGTTCCAGCGTTGCGCCGATGACAACCGTGACCGTCGCCGCCACCGACAGCGGGCTGCGACGCACCCACCGGTAGGCGTGTTCGGGGCGCGGCGGCCGGACCGGCTCGGGCTCGCCGCGCATCCGGTGGCCGAGCCGGTCGGTGCGCTTGTGCACGGTTTCCGCCGCAGCCGGCGCCGCCCAGACGATGAGCTTGTAGCGCTCGGATTCGGTGTCGAGGTCATCGCGGCCACGGGCGTGCACCCGCACCCGGTAGTCGCCGGGCCACGGCGGGGTCTGCCGGCGCAGCCTCGGACTGCTCGTGCCGTCCGGCGCGATCACCGACGCGCGGCCCTCGGCCGCGGGCCAGCTGACCTCGACGATCTCCTCCCACCCTGACTCGACCTCGGCCGGTGCCTGCGCGAGCACGGCCAGCTCGACGTGCACCGAGCCCTGCGCGACTCCGGTCCGGATCACGGCGCCGCCGTCGGTCACGGCCACCAACCCGTTACCGGCGAAGTCGGATTGCCCGACGACCCCGTGTTCAGTCAACCCGAACCGGTTCCCGGCCACGCCGACCGAGCCGTACATGCCGCGCGGCAGGAGGTATTCCGCGCGGACCTTGGCGAGCAGCGCCGCCGCGTAGGCCGGCGGCATGGAACCGTCCCGTAGCAGCAGTGCCGCCGCACCAGCCCCGAGGCCGACGATGGCAGCGGCACGCTCCACGACCACCGGTGGGGCCGCCTGATCGACCACGGCACCGGCAACCGCCACAGCCAGGGCGAGATGGGCGGCGCCGTGGCGGGCAGCGATCGCGGGCTCGTCCGTCACGGCCGGCGGGATCGTGAGCAACCGCGTGACCGCCGGGTGTGCCGCGATCCCTGTTGCCAGGGCAACCGTGCGGTCGGCCAGTCCTGGATGCAGCCGCTCCAACAGCGCGGCGGCGGACGTCGCCTCGCTGTCATGCCCGCCAGTTGCCACCCACGCGTACCCACCCGGCGCAAGACCCGGCAGATCCGCTACGAGGCTCGGCGCGCCGCTCCAATCGTGACCGGCGACGACGAGCTCCAGCGCGCCGAGCAAACGCTCCACCAGTAAGGGTCCCAGCGCTCGCAGCGCGGTCAGGCACGCGGGCTCGCTGTCGGCCGTACCGCGGACGACCTGCACGCCTGGAGAGGGCAGATCCGCCTCGTCCGGCGCGCCCAGCCGCCCCAACGTCCGGGCGGGCGTGACGGGAACCCACTGGGTGAGCACCGGGATCACCGCCGCGACGAAGGCCGCAAGCTCATCGCTCGGTAGGTCCGGTACATCACTCATCGTCCGCCCCGTCGCCCGATCCCGTTGGCCCGTACGCTACCGGTCTCATCCAAACGCGCCGATTCCGTCCGGGCCGCAGGCGCTATGTCCTCAGCACGGCTGGCTGCGCCTCGGGTCGGGGCCGACTGCGGCAATTGCTGCCTTCGCCCGACCGCCGCAAGGTCACGACCTGCCGACCAGATCGTGGAATGACGACGCAAGCGACAGCGACTGTGGACCTGGCAGGTTCCGCGCTGCTGGAGTACGATCTTGACGGTTTTCAGCTGGCGATCTGTTGTGTCACCCGGGAGTCGGCGTGGCCCTGCCCGTTCATCCCAGCCGGCCGGGCAACGAAGATCGGCCGGTCGGTAGCACTCTCGTGCGCCTTCAGGTCCTTGGTCCGTTGCGGGTGTGGTGCGACGGTGTCGAAGTGGATGCCGGCCCACGGCAACAGGCCTATCTGCTGGCCTTGCTCCTGGCCCGGGTGGGCAGGCCGGTCAGCACCAGCGAGCTGATGGACCTGATCTGGGACGACGAGGCCCCCAGCAGTGCGCTCAACGTCATCCATAAGTACGTCGGCGCGCTGCGCCGGCTGCTCGAACCCGCGGTCCCCGCCCGTACACACGGTTCCTACCTGCACCGCCGCGGAAACGCCTACCTGTTCACCGCAGCCCCCGGCACCCTGGATCTCGTCACCTTCCGGGAACTCGTCGAGACGGCCAAGGAAGCCCTCGCACAGCAACGCCTTGAAACGGCGCTCGATCGCTATGTCGAATCGCTCGGCGTCTGGCGGGGCCGTGCGGGCGACGGGTTCACGCACAGGTCAACCGCGCTGCCGATCTTCGCCGCCATCGACGATGAGTTCTACGCCGCGTGCACTGCAGCGGCCGGACTGGCCGTGTCGCTGCGCCGACCGGCACGGGTGCTGGCGGCGTTGCAGATGGCCGCATCGATGGCGCCGTTCCACGAACCCGTCCAGGCCAGCCTCATCTCCACCCTCGGGGCGGCGGGACGTCAGGCGGAGGCGCTGTCGCTGTTCCGCGAGGTCCGCGCCCGCCTTGCCGACGAGCTCGGTATCGATCCTGGCCCGGAGCTGCAAGCCGCGCACCTGCGAGTGCTGTCGCAGCCCTCGGCGTCGCCGCTCGTGGCGCGTACGGACGGCTGGGGTGACGGCGCGTCGGCGCGAACGGCAGCTGGGCTGGTCGGCCGGGCCGAGGAACTCGCCCTACTGCGGCAAGCCGTCGAGATGGCATTCAGCGGCAGCCCAGCGCTCCGCATCGTCGAAGGCGAGCCGGGCGTGGGCAAGACCCGCCTGGTGCGAGAGATCGCCGCCGAAGCGAGTCAGCGTGGCGCGCTGGTCGTGTGGGGTTCGTGTCTGGAAGGCGACGGAACACCGTCGATGTGGCCCTGGGAACAGACGCTCCGCCCGATTCTCGACAGCCTGCCCGCGCCGTTGCGGGAGAAGTGGCTCGCCAGTGAGGTCGGCGGCCTCCTCGAATCGCGAGACGACGATTATGCGGCCGCGCCGGCGATTCTCGACAGCGGTGCGCAGTTCCGACTGTTCGAGCAGGTCGTCACCGTCGTCGGGCAGGCCTCGGCGCCACGGCCCATGCTGCTGATCGTCGATGACCTGCAGTGGGCCGACGCCGCCTCGCTCCAGCTGTTCGGCCACCTGGCGGGCCGCTTACCCGCCGGCACGGTGATCATCGGTGCGCTGCGCGATCGCGCGCCCACACCCGGCTCCGGCCTGTCGCGGGTGCTGGCTGAGGCCAGCCGGCAGCCCGGCCACCGCAGGATCCGGCTCGGCCCGCTCGGCTTGACCGACGTGACCGAGCTCATCCGCCGCGAGACCGGCCACGATCCCGGTGCCGAGGTCGCCCGCGACATCCATGTCCGCACCGCCGGCAACCCGTTCTTCGTCCAGGAGCTGTCCCGGCTGCTCAGCGACGGCGGCTCGCTCGGCGACGGCGGCGCATCAACACGGACCGGAGTGCCGGCCACCGTGCGAGACGTCGTCCGCGATCGGATGACCGGTCTCGACGACAGCGCTCACGGCCTGCTGCGCATCGCCGCGGTCATCGGCCGCGACGTGGACCTCGACCTGCTCGCCCGCGCGATCGGCGTCGACATCGCGGACTGCCTCGAACGCCTCGAACCGCTGCAAGCACTCGGTCTCCTGGAGACCAAGCCGGACGACCCGTTCTCGTGGCGCTTCGCGCACGACCTGGTCCGCGAGTCGGTCACCGAGACCACTGCGCGGCAGCAGGCCGTCCAGCTGCATCTGCGCGTCGCCGACGCCCTCGAACACATTCATGCGGACGACGAGTCCGTCGCCGAACGCCTCGCCTACCACCTGCGGGGCGCCGGCCCCCTCGCCGACCCGGGTCGCACCGCGAAGGCACTGGCGCGCGCCGGTCGCCGCGCGGCGACCAAGCTCGCGTTCGCAGCCGCCTATCGGAACCTGGAATCGGCCGTCCAGATCGCCCGGACGGCGGGGCTGCTGGAGCTGGAACTGTCCGTCCTGTCGCTGCTCAACCTCCTCGCCGTCGAGCCCCCGGGAATGGGCGGCTCGTCGTTCGATCTGCTGGAACGGGGCGCATATCTCGCCGGCAGACTCGGCCGCGAGACGGCCGCCGCCGAGTTCCTCTTCTTTCGAATGACCGGGGCCTACGTCAACACCGGGAAAGACCGTGGGATGTGGGCTCGCCGGCTGCATGAGCAAGGCCAGGCGTCCGCGGACCCGATCATCCAGGCGTACGGCCGGCAGGCCTGGGGCCTGTACAATTGGGACATCGGCGACATCGGCGCGGCGTACCAGTGTTTCAGCTGGCTAGGCCGCACCACGGTGGACGGCGTTGCCTCGCTGCTCGCGAACTCGGCCGACCCGCACCCAGGGCCGGCTCAGGAAAGTCTGTACCACCTCGCCGGCCAGGTCGGGGGTGCCCCGATTCGACGTCGCCACGACCTCGGACGTTGGCGGATCCCGGACGAGTGGTTCGGCTATCTGGCCGTGATCACCGCGCTGCAGGGCGATGTCGAGACGGCGCGGTCCCTGCTCGGCACGGTGTACCAGGCCGAGGGAGACACTTTCGAGATGTCGGGCTGGACCCGCTACCAGACCATGGCCGCCTCGATGGCCGGCGACGCGGCCTGGGCGATGCACGCGACCGAGCGGTGGGTCGCGGCCGACGCCGACCTTCCCGGCGTCGCGCAGGAAACCTACATACGGCTGGACTGGTACTGGGCCCGCGCCCTCACCGGCGACGACCCGGCCGGCAACGCGGCCAAGGCCGAGGATCTCCTGGCCGCGACCTTGCGTGACCCGCCACGATGGGGCCTCGCCTACTGGTACGGACTGGTCGCCGAGATGTGGCTGGCAGCCGAGACACCCGACAAGGCCGCGACCGCCCTCGACCAGGCCGACCAGGCCATCAAGGCCCACGGCCAGCGCTATGCCGAAGGACTCCTGCTGTTGCTGCGCGCGCGCCTGCTGCACGCCCGCGGCGAACCCGTCGACGTCGTGCGAGCCGCCGCCGACGAAGCCCGGGTCCGATCCGGCGAACGGGGGGCCCACCTCTTCGCCCGCCGCGCCGAAAGGTTCCTGGCCGATCTCGAGACGCAGACCGGCGTGGCAACCGGATGAAGGGCCGACTACGCGTCTCGGAGCAGGCCTGGCCGGCCAGGCTGACCGTGGTGTCCAGATCGTCGGCGGCGCCTGATTCGCATCGCCGATCTCATCAAGCCGGTGGATGATCGTCTGATGGGCATTGAGGTACGGCGGCTCCGACCAGGCGCCGAGGCGGAGTTCGTGAGCGGGTTGCAGTGGCTCTTCGAACCGCCCGGTAGTCGTCCACCGGGCTGGGACCACGACCGGGCCGTCCAACGTACCGCGCAGATCCTCGCCGACGAGCACGTGGCACTGTTCGCCGCCCGCTCGCACGAGGACCAGGTGGTCGGCGTGGTGAGCGTCTACCTCGACATCATCTCCGTGCGTTTCGGGCGTCGAGCCTCGATCGAGGACCTCGCCGTGCACCCCGGATGGCGCTCCCAAGGCGTCGGAGCACGCCTGCTGACGGCCGCCAGGGCGTGGGCGCAGGAACACGGCGCCGACTACGTCTTCCTGGAGTCCGGCGTCGCGCGGGCCGAGGCGCATCGCTTCTACCTCCGCGAAGGCGCGACCCACGCGGCGGCATCGTTCCGGTGGACCATCGGAGAGCCCCGCTGACGAATGACGAGCGCGGGCTCGCCGGCTACCGAGGATGCAGTCCGACCAGCGTCGTGGTGCGGCCCCGTGACGCGCAGATGATCGTCACCCTTCGTGTGCCGCCGATAGTGCAACAACGTCCGGCAGTCGCCGCATGCCCGGTCCAAGGAGTGCAAGCGGGTCCGGGACGTGCTCAGCGACGCTCCAGGGTGAACACCTCGGCCTTGCTGCCCCGGCAGGTGTCCTGCATGATCTGGACGCCGCGCTCCTGTTTCTGTTCGAGCACACCGATACAGAATTTGCTGCCGGCCACCGACCGCAGCCGGTACCCGGCGGCCGGGGTGGTCACCGGTTCGAGCGTGAACCGCTGGTCGGCGGCTCCGGTGCAGGTCTGTGCGGCGAGCAGCAGACCTTCCTCCGTCCCCTGGTAGTCGACGTCGGCGCAGCCGGTGCCGTCGCGACCGGCGACCAGGATCCGGTAGACGTTGGAGGCGACCGGTTCGATGGTGAACTGCGGCAGCGACGAGCCGCAGGTGTGCTGGCCGAGCACCGTGCGTCCGGAGTTCACGAACAGCTCCGGCCCCTCGCCGAGACACAGCCCGGTGTGCGCGACGTGGATCACGTAACGGCCGGCGATCGCCGCCGGCGCCGTCGTGCTCGGTGTGCTCCGCGGCGGCGTCCGGGTGCCGCCGGGAACGGGGAGACCCGGACCGGTCGCGGTGCCCGACGGCGGCACCGATGCGCTCGAACTCGTCGACGGGGCGTCGGCGGACGGGATCGGGCCCGCCGGTGCGGCCAGCGACGGCGGGTCCGGCCGGGGATCGCGCTGCGGGATCGCCCAGACGGCGACCAGCGTGGCCATCAACGCGACCAGGGCCATGCTCGCGACCGCCAGGGCGGCCGGCAACCACCGCCTTTCCCGGCCGGCCAGGATCGGCTCGCCGGGCGGCGGGCCCACGGGCGGCAACGGCAGTGGTGGTGGCGCGTCGATCTCGCCGGGAACGTCTTCGCCGAGGTACCGCCGCGCGGCGAGGACGTGGTGGTGGTCCGCGCCGAGCGCAGCCGGCCCGTGCTGGCTGAGCAGCTGGAAGTTGCGGCCGGCCTCGTAGAAGTTGCCCAGTTCGTGCGCGAGCACCGCCAGCTCGTGGGTCGCCAGCAGCAACTGCGGATGGTTGGCGCCGTGGGTGCGGCAGCCGGCCTCCAGCATCGACTCCAGCACCCGCCGGGCTTCGGGGAGCGCGCCAAGCTCGCGGAGCACGGCGGCCAGCCGGGCCTGCGCGGCCAGCACCTCGAGGTCGTCGGGTCCGAGCGTGGCGCGCGCGGCGTCGACCGCGTCGACGAGCAGATCGCGGGCGCCCGCGAGGTTGCCGGCAGCGGCCTCGGCGTCGGCCGCGTGCACCGCAGTGGATAGCTCAGGCACGCCGATATGCTGCCGGGTCGGCCAGCACATTGCCAACCCTCGTCACTACGGCTCGCGCTCTACCTGGTGCGCCGGCTCGTCGTGGCGAGCGGTGTTCGAGCCCCGTTCCCGGTAGCACCGCGACGAGCTCCACCAGGGCACTGCGCGAGCAGACCGCGAGGTCAGTCCTGCGACATCCCGGCCGCGCTCAGACCACCTCGGCCGGGATCGGGTCGAACGACGTCCCGTCCGCTGGACCCACCTCCTGCAACCGCCCGTCCCGCACCAGGTACACGAAATTGTGCCGGGTCCGCGCGGCGAAGTCGGCCCGCTGCTCGTCGGTCCAGTCGTCGCGGTGGGTGCGAGGGTACTCGGCGTGGTCCGGTTCGGTCAGCAGCCGGACCACGTGGACAGCGTTGGCGCGCACCTCGATGCGCCACCGATCGTCGGGCCACTCGCCCCTGGCCTCGATGACGCCGTCGACGACGTGGTCGAAGGTGAACCTGTCCAGCGCGGGTGGATACACCCGGCCCGCCACGGGCTCGACCCGCTCCCGCGCGACGGTGGCGCCCGGCTGCAGGAACGTGTGCACCAGGTACCCCATCCAGAGATCGGCCTCGTAGAACTTCTCGTTCCCGTTCCAGGCGATCGCGGTGCCGTCGGCGGTCGGTGCCCACCAGCACCAGTATCCGGGCTTGCCCGGGTCCGGATCCCCGGTGCCCTCGATCTCGTCGCCGTACCCGAGGGCGTAGGGGCCGGTGGACCGGGGCTCGTGCCTGGTCTCGGCGAACGCCAGCAGGTATTCGACCTCGTGCCGTTTCAGCGCAGGCGTGATCGTCACCTGGCCGGTGAACTTGGTCTCGTAACCCACGGCGGTCCCCGTCCTTCCATGAATCGTCGTACGTGTATACCAAGGCGTCACGGAATGATGGTGGAGGCCTGCGTCTGGGCACGGATCAGGAGGTCCAGCAGCGCGTCGCGGGCCGCGACTCGATCGGCGGGCAGGCTGCGGACGATGTTGATCGCCTCGGCGAGCTCCGGGCCCGGGCCCTCGTCGAGCATGAGCAATGCGATGGCGACCTTGCGGGGAAGGCGGTGCCACACGGCGACGCCCCAGTCCTGGGCCTCGGCACGAAGCGTGGCGATGAGCGTCCCGCGGTGCTGGAGGGCGACGAGTTCCGGGATCACGACGGTGGTCAGCTCGGCGCGCAGCACCTCGGCGCACACGTCGGCTGAGGCGGCGTCCCGGACCACCCAACCATCGCGCCCGAGGACCGGGTGCCGCCGGCCGGCACATCTACGTTCCGGGTGGCACTGCTTGTCGAACAGGCCGTCGTGGAAGCGGGGCGTCCTCGGTGCCCTGTCGAGCAGGAATCGGGTGCTGAACCGCCACCACGGCTGCGGCACCAACGCCAGGTTCACCTCGAACCGCACCTCGTCGGCCGTGTTCCACCGCGACGACGCGAGCTGCACCACCGCGAAGTCGCCTCGGCCGGACAGCAGGCGCCAGGTCGGCGCCGTGCCGGTGAACCCCGCTTCGCGCAGCACCGGGCCGACGCTTTCCCGCAGCATCGCGCGGAAGGACTCCTGTGCGGTCACCCGCCAAGCACAGCAGACGCCGCGAATGGCGGTAACCCGGATCTCGGATCGGCAGGACGAGAACAGCGATGTCCGGCACCGGTAAGCTTTGGCCAGTGGGGTGGGAGACGCTCGGGCAATGGGGTGAAGACGCCGCTCGTATCGAACCGCTCGCCGGCGGGGTCGCCAACGACGTGTGGAGCGTGCGCGTCAACGGGCAGCTCGCGGTCGGTCGGCTCGGCACCAGAAGCGACGCCGATCTCGCGTGGGAGACCGGACTCATGCGACACCTCGACCGCGAAGGCTTGACCGTGCCGGTGCCGATCCCGACTGCGGACGGCCGGCTGTTCGCCGACGGTCTGGTGGTGATGACCTACCTGGAGGGCGGACCGCCGGAGACGCCGGCCGACTGGCGTCGCGTGGCCGGCGCGCTCCGCGAGCTGCACCGGTTGACCCAGGGCTGGCCGCAGCGCCCAGGTTGGCGGTCCTCGACCGACCTCCTGCACGCCGAGACCGGGACGAGGATCGACCTCGGCGCGATGCCCCCTGAGAGCGTTGCCCGATGCCGGGCAGCGTGGGCGCGGCTCACCGGACGGCAGACCTGCGTCGTGCACGGCAACCCCAACAACCCCGGCAACGTCCGCATGACCGCGAGCCAGGTCGCACTGATCGACTGGGACGAGTCGCACGTCGACGTCCCCGACCTCGACCTCGTGCTGCCCGGCAACGCCGCCGACCTCGACGACGGCGCGCACGACACCGCCGCGCAAGCGTCCGCCGCGTGGGAGGCCGCCGTCTGCTGGAAGGACGACTACGCGGTCAGGCGGCTCGCCGAAGTTCGAGCGGTCTGACACCGCGCTGCTTTCCTGCCGGTCCGGTCCGCGAGTGCTGGGCCGCGCTTCAGGTCCCGACCCGGCAGTACAGGTGTGCGCTGTCGTCTCGGGCCTCCCGGGCCAGCCAGGCAAACTGGCCGAGCAGGTCCGCCAAGGCGTCGACGTCCTCCTGGTCGACGAGCGCGTGAAGCCGCGCCCACGATGCCGCCACCATGATCAGTTTCCCGGTCGTCGCCCCGGCAAGCGCGTCGCGCAGCTCGTCGTCGAGGGCCAGCACCAGGTTGTGGTTGTCATGCAGGCTCGCGACGATGCGCGGGGCGTGCCCCCGTTCGGAGATCGTGCCGTCGCCGGCACCGGTCAGCAACGCCTCGACGCTGACGAGGTCGTGCGGGTCGAGTCCCTTCAGTTCCAGGAGCAACAGGTCGCCGTCCAGCCCGTCCTCGATCATGGCCGCGGCCTCGCCATCGGAGCAGGCGACGAAGTAGTCGTACAACACACTCACCGATCGATCCTGTCAGACCCACCGCACGCATTCACACCTGCTTTCATGTCCGGATGGAGGACGCAGAGCGATGGTTCCGGCGCGGCGATGAGCTGGCCGATGAGGGCGGCCCGGCCGAGGCCGAGGCGGAGGCGCTGTTGCGGGCGGCGGTGACGGCAGGGCATGGCCCGGCCCGGGTGCGGCTGGCCGCGTTTCTGACCTGCCAGTACTCCGCTGCCGACGCGGAGTCTCACGCGGAGGCGCTGCGGCTGCTGGGCGAGG
This sequence comes from Dactylosporangium siamense, assembly GCF_016862795.1. Lineage (GTDB taxonomy): Bacteria > Actinomycetota > Actinomycetes > Mycobacteriales > Micromonosporaceae > Dactylosporangium > Dactylosporangium siamense. The sequence continues at coordinate 57,145 of NZ_BONQ01000026.1, forward strand.
CGGTGGCGTCCGACGTCCCCGGTGCGCGAAACCTGCTCGGCGTGACGCTCTGGGACGATGGCGCGTTGGACGACGCCGAGCACTTCCTGCGGGCCGCCGTCGCGGAGGGGGACCTGGACGCGCAGGTGAACCTGGCTGGGTTGTTGCACGCGAAGGGCGCCGACGCCGAGGCGTTCGCACTGCTGAGGCAGGCCGCGGAACGCGGCGACGGGCCGGCCTACTGGATCGTGATGCGGCTGCTGCCGCCGGACGGCCGGGCGGCGCGGGAGGTGACCAGAGCCTACGAGTCGGCAACCCATCCGCAGGAGCGGCCGGTGTGCGTGCTCATCCACGACGACGACTGGCAACTCGACGCGTCGGTGCTCCCTGACTGAGAGGCCTCATGATTGACCCGTGACCGATCGCGGCTTCGTCGTGCCCGAGCCGCTGCCGTTCGCGGCGGCCCTGACCAGGTTGTTGGCGAACCGGTCGCTCGACGTCTCGGACCTTGCCAGGTCCGCGGGACTCCGAACGGACCGGGTTGCGGCGCTGCTCGCCGGCGCGACACCCGATGCCTGGCAGCTGCGGCACATGGCGGCGGCGCTGCATCTGCACGCCGCCGACCTGTTCGCGATCGCCGGCCGTCCGGTCCCCGCCGACCTGCTCCCCCTCGAACGCCCGCACCCGTCCCGGACGTTCGCCGACATCGCCATGGATGCGCACCAGCTCGACGACGCCGGCCGCGACGAGGTCCGCGCGTTCATCCACGCGCTGCCAACCGGCACCGCCGACCTGACCCGATCATGGGTCACGGACCGCCGCCACGATCGGTTCCGCGGCGTGGGTGGGCTGGTCGGCCGGTTCCTGGCCCACCGCAACATCCTGTCGAACCAGGTCCGGTGCCTGGCTCACCTCACCCACGCCGACATGTACGTGTCCCAGTCGACGATCTACATGCTCACTGTGGGTCGAGTGCCATACCGTCCGCGATACGTGCTGGGCCTGGCGACGCTGCTGGCGATGCGCGCCGACGATCTCGCAGCTGTGCTCCGCGCACCTCTGCCCACCGGGTCGCCGGCCCCGTGCCGGCACGCGTTGGACGCCGCGGCCCTGCTTCCGTTGCTGGTCCGGTACCCCGCTGCCCAGGTGGCCAAGGTCGCCGACCTGACCCGCCGCCTCACCGAGGACCACAACCGCGCGGCACACCGGTACCCCTGGGCCTGAAACCGGGCCTGCGCCGTCGTGGAAGTCCTGGTGTCACCTGGCCCATCGCGGGCAATCGTCAGCGACCCTCGCCGAGGAGACGGGCTCAGCTCGCCAGCGCGAACCGCTCCGCGTGGATCTGCAGCGGCGGCACCTTGAGCTGACGCAGGCTCTTCAGCACCGCGTCGGTCATCGCCGGCGGGCCGCATACGAACACGTCCCGCTCCAGGATGTCCGGGACGAGGCGCACCAGGTTCTCCGGGGCGAACGGGATGTTCGGCGGGTTGCCCACGCCGGTGCGGCCCGAGAGCATGTGGACCTGCGCGCCCTTCATCCGCGCGAGCTGCTCCATCTCCGCGAGCAGCACCGCGTCGGCAGGGCTCTGCACGCGGTACAACACCGAAATCGGACCGGAAAGCTCCTCGAGCAGCGACCGGATCGGCGTGACCCCGACCCCGCCGGCGATCAGCACCGTGCCTTCCCGGGTCTTGTGGATGCTGGTGAAGGCGCCGTACGGCCCCTCGGCGAAGACCCGCGTCCCGACCGGCACGTTGCGCAGCCCGGCGCTGGTCTCGCCGACGGCCTTCGCGGTGAGGCGCAGCGCGTTGTGGCCGGGCGCCGCCGACAGCGAGAACGGGTTGGCCTTCCACCAGCTGTTGTAGCCGACGAACCGCCAGATGAAGAACTGCCCGGCGCGCGCACCCAGCTTGTCGAGGTCCTTGCCGGTCAGGTGGACGGAGACGACGTTGTCCGCCTCGGGCACGACCGCGGCGACCCGCAGTCGCATCCGGGCGTTGCGGCGCAGCGGGATGATGATCCGGCCGATGATCAGGGAGAGGCCGGCGAAGGCCCAGAGGCTCCACCAGTACACGGCGGACCCGGTGGTGGCGGTGAACGTGGAGGCCTCGTACATCTGGTGGATCAGCGCCAGCACGATCGCCACGTAGAGCAGCACGTGCACGGCGTGCCAGAGCTCGTAGGAGAGCTTGCGGCGGGCGAGACGCACGGAGACGCCGGCGGCGACCGCGATGATGCCGACGGCGATGAAGCCGATCATGGTCGGGCCCATGCCGATGAGGTTGGACGCCTGCTGCAGGAAGGTGCTGTTGTACGCCTGGGCGTAACCGAGCATCACGAACGTGGGGTGCAGCAGCACCAGCCAGAACAGCGAGAAGCCGGTCCACCGGTGCCAGGAGGTCAGCCGGTCCATGCCGAGCCGGCGGTCGAGCCACGGCAGCCGGGCGATGAGCACCAGCTGCAGCAGCATGGCGAGGGCCGCGTGCAGGCCGAGGAACTTCCCGGTCGCGTGCAGCGCGTTCTTCGCCGGGTCGGTGGCGAAGAACAGCACCTCGATGATGATCAGGTTGAGGATCACCGCCCCCCACAACGCTGCCATGGCCTGGACCCGCGGATGCGCGAGTGCGGAGCCGTCGCCGCTCCTGGTCGCGACCGGTCCTGTCACGCTCTGATTCGCAGCCGTCACGGCGTTCTCCCCTTGTGTCCACGATGCGCAGACGATGCCTTGGTACAGGTACGCATGCGGGGCCGGGCCGGTTCAATCAGGCGAACGGGGGGATACTGCGCCGGTGACCGGTTCCGCATCGCCGCAGCTGCTTCGACCTCGTGCGCTGAGGCCTGGCGATCTCGTCGTCATCGCTTCGCTGTCCGGGCCGTTGCCCGCGGAGCACGAACGCAACGTCGACCAGGCGGTGATCGTGCTCGAGCGGATGGGATTCCGCGTGCGTCGGGCGTCGCTGCTGCGGGTGGGACGGCAGCGGTGGTGGAGCGCGGCGGCACCGGCGGAGATCGCCGCGGAGCTCAACGGTCTGCTTCGTGACCCTGAGGTTCGTGCGATCATCGCGAATGACGGCGGCCAGACGGCGTTCGGGTACCTCGACCTGATCGATGTCGAGGCGATCAGGGCCGACCCGAAGCCGATCCTCGGCTACAGCGACATCTCCCTGCTGCATCTGGTGCTCTACGCACGCACGGGCCTGGTCGGGTTCCACGCCGACATGGCCGTGCCTGGCTTCGGCGGGCACTGGCAGACCGCGCCGGCGACGCGCCAGGCGGAACTCGAAGATCTGTATTCGCGGTTGCTGACCGATACCGAGGCGATCGGTGCGCTCCCCGCTGGTTCGTCGTGGGAGTGCTGGCGGGCCGGGCGGGCCGAGGGCCGGCTGATCGGCGGGGTGATCAACCGCATCGCGCTGGTGCAGGCGACGCGCTTCGCGGTGCCGCTGGAGTGGTTCGACGGTGCCGTGTTGTTCTGGGAGGAGATGGGCGGTCAGGCATCGTACGTGTGGAGCTATCTGCAGGTGTTGCGGCACTGCGGCATCCTCGACCGGATCTCCGGCATGGTCGTCGGTGTGCCGCGGGAGATCGCCGGGCTCGAGTCGCCCGAGGCGTCCCCGACGCTGTCCGAGATCGTCCTGGACGTGATCGGCGACCGTGACATCCCGGTGCTGGGCAACGTCGACTTCGGGCACGCCGGGCCGAATCTGCCGATGCCCGTCGGCATCCGGGTCGGCCTCGATGCGCAGCAGCGGACGTTGTCGCTGCTCGAACCGGCAGTGCGGCCGAGCTCGGGCGCTGGCGACAACTGAGTTGTACCTGTCTGGATGCACTGGAACGCTTGCGCGCATGACACAGAGCGCGACATCGGCGGCGCAGGGGTGCATCTTCTGCGCCGTTGCGGCCCGGCAGGCCGAGGCCAGTGTGGTGTACGAGGACGAGGCCGTCGTGGCCTTCATGGACCTGAGCCCCGTCACGCCCGGGCATCTTCTCGTCGTGCCGCGCAAGCACGCGGTGGGCCTCGAAGACCTCGACAAAGCCACGGGCGCTCACGTCTGGTCGGTCGGTCATGACATGGCACGAGCCTTGCGACGCTCAACCATGCCCTGCGAGGGAATCAACGTCCTCCTCTGTGACGGCGAAGTCGCCTTCCAGACGGTCCCCCACTTCCACCTCCACGTCATCCCTCGCTACGCGGGAGACGGCTGGACCATCAAGGTCACGCCGCCGGAACGCGAGCGGTCGCTCCTCGACCGCGACGCGCAGGCGATCAGAGACGCCATCGCGTCGACGGACTGACGAAGGCCCTAGTGGTGGTTCGTGATCACGCCCAGCAGGGGTTCGGGCTCGCCGGCGACCCGCTGGCAGGGTTCGGCGGTGGTCGGGCATCGCCGCACCACACTCGCTCGCTCGTCGGCCAGGATCAGTTGCGCATCGTCCTGCCATGTCCCGAAGTCGATGTCGTGGCGGCTGACCGGTTCGGCGTTGCCCGCCTGGAGTTGCGTGGTGCGGAACAGCCACGTCCCGGTCGGGGACACCGACACGGCGACCCAGGTGCCGCGCGGCGAGAAGTGGCCGTGGGTCAGGCTCACGCCCGGTCCGCACACCTTCTTCCCGGCCGCTGACAACGCATCGCCGATCGGCACGACCGACACGCAGTGCGTCGCGTCCGGCCCGAAGCCCTGCTGGGTCGCCAGGAGGGCGAGTTTGCCGTCGGCGGAGACGTCCCGCAGGTCGAGGTCCGGCGACGTGGTCGAGGTGCCGGTCGTGAGATTCCAGATCACCACCCCGCTGAAGCCGGGACCGCTGTCGCCCAGCGTCATGAAGCGCGCCACCAGCCGGTCGCCGCGGAGCCACAGGTCCTCCAGCTGCGAGCCGCCCGCCCGTGGCCGGACGTCGACGCGGTGCCGCACCACCAACGACGGCAGCTCGAAAACGTAGATGTCGTTACCGACCTGCGCCCCCATGGACCGGCCGTCGGCGGCGAACCCCACCTGAGCGCCCTTGAGCGCCGGTTGGAAGCCCTTCAGCTGACCGGCGTCGGTGAGGAACTCGATCGACGGCAGGTCCGTCGTGCCGCCGGAGCTGACGACCCAACCCCCGGCCACGCCGGTCGCGCGAGTGACGGTGCCTCCGCCGGGGTTCGGGATGGTCACCAGACGGCCCGACGCCGTCCGGATCGTGTTGCCGGTCAGGAGGACGTCGACGCCGGCCGGGGCCGGGTCTGCCGTCGGCGTGGGGTCGGACTGCCCCGTGCCGGTGGGGCCGGGCTGCCCCGTGCCGGTGGGGTCGGACTGCCCCGTGCCGGTGGGGCCGGGTGACGCCACGGGATCGTGGCGCTGGCCCGACGGACCGGCACCAACCGCCACCGCGGTGACGGTGAGAACCGCGGCCAGCGCCGCCGCTGCGGCCACGACGGTCGCGGCCCGGCGCCGGCGCAGCGCGGACCGGCCGTGCCGGATCAGCTCATCGGCGTCCACCAGCTGGGGTGCGAGGTGCTCGACGCTCCGCGTGATGGTCGCCCGGAACTGCGATTCGAAGGAGGTGTTCACAGCGAGTTGATCTCCTCACCGATCCGGTGGCGGAGCGCGGACAACCCGCGCGTGGCGTAGCTGCTGACCGCGCTGCGGGAGATGCCGAGCATCTCGGCGACGTCCGCCTCGCTCATGTCGTCGTAGTAGCGCAGCACGAGCACCGCCCGTTGCCGGGCCGGCAGCGTCAGCAACAGCCGGCGCATCTCGTCCGCGTCGGCCAGCTCACCGCTGGCATCGGCGACGGCGCTGTCGGGCAATGACACCGCCGGCCGTTCGGCCGACCACCGGCGCCGCCACCACGACGTGGCCGTCGTGGCCATGACGCGCCGAACGTATGCCTCGGTCGCGCCGGGGTCCTTGATCCGATCCCACGCGATGTACGTCTTGACCAACGCGGTCTGGAGGAGATCCTCCGCCCTGCCCCGGTCGCCCACCAGCAGATACGCGGTGCACAGCAGCGCCGCGGAGCGCGCCACCACGAACTCCCGGTATCGCTGTTCCCCCGACTGATCCATGTCGCTCCCCTGGTGACCTGTTACGGGGTGGACGCGGCGGACGGCCCCCGACCCTGCGACCTGCACCTGTCGGCTACCGGACACTGTGTGGCTTCGTCGAGATCGTCTCGCAGACGCGCGACGTCGAGGTATTGGTGGCAGCGCCATCCGGCCGCACGTGCCGCAGCCACGTTCGCCGGGCTGTCGTCGATGAGGATGATCTCTTCGCTGGAAGCGCCGAGGCGACCGGACACCGCCGTGAAAGCGGCCGGGTCCGGCTTGCGGTGACGGAGCCGGTAACTGAAGAACAGGTGGTCGAACCGGGCGAAGACCTCGGGGTACCGACGGGTCAGCGCCTGCTCCTCCAGCGGTCCGTTGTTGGTGAACAGCGCCAGCACGCGGTCGCCGCGGTGCCGGTCGAGGACCTCGATGACGGCCGGGTCCGGCCGGAAGGCACTGCACCATGCGTCGTCGAGGTCGTCGTCGCTGCCGGCGAAGCCGAGGATGGTGCGTATCCGGGTGCGCACCAGCGCCGCGGAGCCGTGGTGTCCTCGATCGCAGTCGGCGCTGAAGCCGGACAGCCACAGCAGTGCGTGGATCCGCTCCGGGTCCAGGGCGCATGCCTGGGCGAGCCGGTCGAGCCGGCGGGCGTGATCGAACCGGCACACCACGCCGCCGAGGTCGACGACGAGGTGCCCGGCGCTCACGGGCGGATCTCCGCCGCGGCCCGGATCTCGTCGAGCAGCAGGACCAGGTCGTCCTCGGTGGTCGCCGGATTGAGCAGGCAGGCGCGGAGGGCCTCGGCCCCGGCCAGTTGGGTGCCTGTCAGGAAGGCTCGCCCGCGGTGCTGGACGGCGGCGGGGATCCGGCGGTTGAGCTCGTCCAACTGGTCGTCCCGGTCGACGGGGCGGTGCCGGAACGCGACGATCGAGGTGCCGACCGGGGCGAGCAACTCGAAGTCGGGGGCGGCGTCGATCATCGCGCCCAGCGTGTGCGCGAGCCGGACCGTCGTGTCCACCAGCCGGGTGATGCCGTCCCGGCCGAGGTGTGACATGGTGGCCCAGGTCCGCAGGGCCCGGAACGGGCGGGTCTGCTCCGGGCCGTACTCGGAGAACCATCCGGTCCCGCCGTCGTGATCGTCGCGCAGGTAGGCGGGCACCAGGCTGAACGTGGCCCGGGTCAACGACGGGTCGCGCCAGAGCACACACCCGCAGTCGACCGGCACACCGAGCCACTTGTGGGGATCCAGCACGAGCGAGTCGGCCCGCGCCATGCCCGGGTAGCCGGCGTGGTGGGCGAGGGCGCCGAGCGCGCCGTACGCACCGTCGACGTGGAACCACAACCCGTTGGCGGCGGCGACGTCGGCGATCTCATCCAGCGGGTCGACGGCACCGGTGTTGACGGTGCCAGCGCTCGCGGCCACACAGAACGGGCGAAGCCCCGCCCGCGTGTCGCGCGCCACCAGGGTCCGCAGCGCCTCGACGTCCATCCGGAAACCGTCATCCACCGGCACGACCCGCACCTGCCGGCTGCCCAGACCCAGCAGCTCCGCTGCCTTGCGCAGGCAGCTGTGGCCCTCCGCGGACACGTACAGGACCATCGGTGGGCGACCGTAGAGCCCGTCCTCCCGGACGTCGACACCGTCCCGCTCCGCGGCGCGCTGGCGGGCGGTGGCCAGCGCGACCACGGTCGCCATCGAGGCGCCGCTGGTCAGCAACCCGCCGCCGGGACGGTGCGGGAAGCCGACCAGATCGGCGAGCCACCTCAGCACGGTGTGCTCCAGCAGCACCCCGGCGTGGTCGCCGCCGGCACAGCTCGGATTGAGGGCGGCGGCGATCGGCGCGACCAGTACACCGGCCGCTGACGGCGCGGAATTCACCCAGCCGAAGAACCGGGGATGACCGTTGCCCATCGGGTACGGCAGCACGCGGCTGCTGATGTCGTCGAGCAGATCGGACAACGGCCGACCCGATGAAGGCAGCTCCTGACGCATCAACCAACTGCGGTCGGCCTCCGGCACCGGCTGCCACACCGGTCGTTCACCGACACCCGCCAGATAGCCGGCGGTGATGTCGGCGGCGCGCCGGCCCGCACTCGTCAGCTCGTCCATCAGCGCCCACTGTCCCCGTGCGGGGCGGCCGGCCCGAGATCCACGACCAGGTAGTAGGCACACTCGACATCCTCGCCGTTGGCGAACCCGTGACGGCAGTTGCCGGGGAAGTAGACCGAATCGCCCGCCTCCAGAATCGATGCCTGGCCGTCGATCGTGAGCGTGAGACGGCCCGACTCGACCGCCACGTATTCACGCGAGCCCGGCTGGTGCGGCGAGAACTCCCCGGCATCGACACCGGGCCCCAGGACGGTGCGCATGAACTCGAACTCGACGCCGGGCAGCACCGGCGACAGGATGCGCCGCTCCCACCCCGCCGGGTCGCGGACCACCCGTTGCTGCTCGTGCGGCAGCACCACCGGGACGTTGCCCGCGGGCTCGTCCAGCAGTCGGGAGATCGACGTGCCCAATGCTGTCGCCAGCCGGTCCAGCACCAGCACGGTCGGCGTCTTCGCGCCTCGCTCCACATCCGACACCATGCTGCGGCTCACGCCGCTCAACTCGGCCAGCCGCTCCAGAGCGAGCCCCTGCGCCCGCCGCCGGGCCCGGATCCGCAAACCCAGGTCAGTCATCGACAACCCACTGGAGAGCAATCCCGCACCACCAGACATGCGTCCACGATAGCGGAAATTCGTCCTCTATCAAGGACGGCGTGGTCGCATCATCGGGCGGCTCGAGTCGCTACCTGCGGGCGGCTCGGTCTCGCCGACTGATGCGACCAGCGACCGCACAGTGGACTTGCTGATCACCAGGCTGATTGCTTCGGTGGCACTGTTGACCAGGATGCCGTCGCAGTTGAGGCAATCACAGTGAGGACGCCGATGGACACGTCACCGCCGCAACGGTACGAGCTGCACTGCCACCTCGACGCCTCGGTGCGCCCGGCCACCATCGCCGCACTGGCCGCCGAACAGGCCCTCGACCTGCCCGCAGCGGTCCCCACCATCGCCGCTCACCCCGCCGACCGGCTCCTGCGCGCCGGGTTGAGGATCACCGTCAGCACCGACGCACGCACCACCGCCGACACCACCCTCGATGCGGAGTTCGCGGCCCTCTCGGCCGCCTTCGGCTGGACACGCGCCGAGGAGCAGCGCTGCCAGGACAACGCGGCGCGAGCCGCGTTCGCCGCACATCACCCGCTTCGACCGTGAGGAGGGCCGCGATGCTGGGTGCGGTCAGCGCGGGTGCGTCTCCCAGGCCGGCTGCTGAGGTTCGTCGTTGTGCACGATGATGTCGGCGTGCCGGGCCGGGCCGACCGTGGCGAAGTAGAGCCGCTGGGCGGGGATGTACCGCTCGCGCCAGCGCCGTTCGACGTCGGCCCGTGACGACACCCGGCGCTCCCGGACGACGGCGCGATCCACGATCGTGTCGAGTGCCGTCGACACGAGGATGCGCAGGTCCCACCGGTCGATCAGCTCCGGGCGCAGGAGGAAGACCCCGTCGAAGAGCAGCACGGCGTCGGCCCGGGCGGTCGTGACCGGCGGGGACAGCGCGGCATCCGTGGCGTGGTCGTAGACCGCGTGCCGGAAGCGTCGATCCCCGCCGGGGCCGAGCGGGTCGAGCAGCACCCGGTTCAGTGCGTCGTTGTCGTGGGTGTCGAAGTAGCAGCCCTCGGCCGAGTACTCACCGCGCGGGTAGCGCTGCGCCCGGGGGAAGAGAAAATCGTCGATCGTCGCGCGGATGACGTCGCGGCCCTGCGCGCGCAGGATGACGGCCAGCTCGTCGGCGAGGGTGGTCTTGCCGGCGGCGGGCGGTCCGTCGATGGCAACCCGCGTCGGGTGCGCGGCCGTGACGGATCCGACTGCCGCAGCCAGGCGGCCGAGCAACTCGTCCCGGGTCCCTCGGTCCATGCCCTGCCCCGTCCCTGGTTCGCGGAGTCGCCCTGTCGAGCCGACCTTACGCACGCCGGCCCGTTCGCGTCTGCCGCTGCCCGGGTGTGCGAGCCGCGCTCACCAGGGCCAGTCGTCTTCCAGGTCCCCGGGCTCCTCGCCAGCAGCTCATCCGCCGGCACGACGTACAACGACCAACTCACGACAGCGGTGTCCCATCGGAGGCGGTCGACCCGCGGTGCCGCGGGTCGACCGCCTCCTGACCTACAGCTTCGACGTGCAGACCAGGCCGGCGCCGGCGGCGGCGAACGCCAGCCCGATCATCAGCAGCAGCATGACGTTGCTCCCGGTCACGGCCAGGCTGTCGCTGGCGACGGTGACGTCCAGGCGCATGCTGCGGGCCTGGCCGAGCGCGTCGACGCCGCCCGCGACCAGGCTGTGCACGCCCGCGGCGAGGCTCGCCGGCACGGTCACCGGCTTGCTGAACTTGCCGTCGCCGTCGGTGACGACCGTGCCGAGCACGACCGGGTCCGAGTAGATCGTGATGACCACGGTGGAGTGCGGCGCGAAACCGTCACCGATCACGACGATGTCCTGGCTCGGTTCGGCGGTCGTGATGTTGCCCTTGTCGGTGGTGAGGACGAACTCGGTGGCCGGCGGCACCGCGGGTGGCTGCGGCGTCGACGCGGACACCGTCGAGGACGGGTCGGACGGGTCGGAGTCGTTGCCGTAGGCGCCGATCGCGATCACCCGGTAGGTGAACGACCTGCCGGCCTCCGCGCCGACGACGCAGGACGTCGCGGTCGCGTCGGCGGTCTCACAGCGCGCCGGACCCGGGTCGGCGACCACGGCGTACCTGGCGATGCCGTCGCCGAGGTTGGCCGGCGCGGTCCAGGTGACCGTCGCCGAGCTGGTGCCGGCCGAGGCCTGCACGCCGGTCGGCTTCGTCGGTGCCGCGCTCGGCGTCACCGTCTTCGACCCGCTCGGCGCCGAGTTCACCGTCCCGAGCGCGACCACCGTGACCGTGTACGCGGTCTTGTTGGTCAGGCCGGTGATCGTGCACGTCGTCGCGGCCGCGCCGGTCGCCTCGCAGTGCAGGTCGCCCGGTGTCACCGACGCCCGGTAGCCGGTGATGCCGGTGGTGTCGGCGGCCGGGGTCCAGGTGATGACGGCGGTGGTGTCGCCGGACGCGGCGGTCGTGATCGTCGGCGCGGCCGGGCCGACGGCCGCGGTCACCTGGTTGGACTGCGTCGACTGGTCGCCGGGGCCGGCGGCGTTGACGGCGGCCACCTTGAACCGGTACGCCGCACCGATCACCAGGCCGGTGACCGTGCAGGGCGAGGCGGCCGGGGTGGCGCACCCGCCGGTGGTGCTTTCGGTGTACGAGCCGCCGTCCTTCGACACGTACACCCGGTAGCCGGTGACCGGGCGGGCGCCGGTGCCGGTCGGGCCGGTCCACGCCAACTGGACCGCCGCGTCGGCGCTGAGCGTGGCGGCCGGGGTTTCCGGCGACAGCGGGAGGTCGACCGCGGTCGCCGGACCGGACGGCGCAGACGGCGCACCGTCACCCGCGCCGTTCACCGCGATCACCTTGACCCGGTACGTGGAGCCGGGCGTCAGGCCGGACAGGGTGCACGGGCTGGCGGTGGGGTTCACGCAGCCGGCGTTGACCGCGGTGTACTCGCCGCCGTTCTCGGAGATCTGCACCTTGTATCCGGTGACCGGCTTGCCGGCGGTGGCGGTCGGCCCGGTCCAGGTCACCGACAGCTTGGCGGCACCGGTGACGGCGAGGGCCGGGGCGTTCGGCGCGTCCGGCGCGGTGACCGGCACGCCGGTGCCGGCGGTCGACTGCGGGCTCTCCGCGACGGACTTCACCGCGGACACCGTGAAGTAGTACGTCGTGCCGTTGGTCAGGCCGGTGACCACACACGGCGAGGCCACCGGGGTGTTGCACGCCCCGCTGGCGACGCGGGTGTACGGGCCGCCGCTGGACGTCGCCACGTAGACCCGGTACGAGTCCGGGCCGCCGGTCGACGCGGTCCACGACACCGACACGCTGCCGGTCCCGGACGGGACCACCGCGACGGCGGTCGGCGTGCCGGGCGGCCCGACGGCCGTCACGTCGACCGACTCCGGCGACGCGCCGCCCGTGCCGGCGGCGTTCACGCCGCTGACCCGGAAGCGGTACGCGGTCCCCGCGGTCAGGTTGGTCACCGTGCACGGCCCGACCGCCGGCGCCGCGCACGCACCCGTGGTGACCGTGGTGTAGGAGGTGCCGCCGTTGTCGGAGATCTCGACCACGTACGTGTCCACCGGGTGCATCGCGTCGACCATCGGGGCCCAGGCCACGGACAGCGACAGCGCGCCGTCGACGGTCGCGACCGGCTGGTTCGGCGAGTGCGGCAGCGCGAACGCGGTCGCCGACACCGCCGCCGACTGGGCGCTCTCCAGCGCGGCTCCGACCGCCGACACCTTGTAGTAGTACGTCTGCGCCGGGACCAGCGAGGTGTTGCTGCACGGGCTCGCCACCGGCGCGTTGCAGGCGGTGGTGGCGATGAGGGTGTACGGGCCGCCCGACGCGGTGGCCCGGTACACCTTGTAGGAGATGGCTCCGGTCACCGCGGTCCACGACACCCCGATCGAGTTGTGCCCGTTGGCCACCGCCGCCACATTGGTCGGCACGGCCGGCGCGGCGAGCACGGTCATCGGGATCGACGGCGGCCCGTCGGGGCCGGGCCCGGCCGCGTTCGAGGCGCGCACGCGGAACCGCGCCGACGCCCCGGCGGTCAGCCCGGTCGCGGAGCAGCCGGCGACCGGCGCGGTCAGGCAGGTCCCGCCGGGGACCGCGGTGAACGGGCCGTTGTCCTCGGAGACCTCGACCACGAGGGACACGATCGGGTTGGCCGCGGTGGAGATCCCCATCCAGCTCACCGACATCGACCGGTCGCCGTTGGGCGCCGCCATCACCGGGACGATCACGATCGGGACCTCGATCGCCGTCTCGTCGTCCGGGACGGACTTGTCGCCCTCAGCCGCGGACGCGTTCACCGCGGACACCGCGAACCAGTACACGGTCGACGGCGTGCCGCTGAACTGGCACGGGCTCGACGCCGGCGCCGCGCACCCGCCGCTGCTCACCAGCGTCCACGGCCCGCTGTTCGAGGTGCCCGTATAGACCTTGTACGACGTGACGTTCGGCGACGTCGACGCGGTCCACGAGACGTTGAGCTTGCCGGTGCCGGTGGCCACCGCCGCGGCCACGTTGGTCGGCGCGTTCGGCCCGGGGAGCACGATGATCGACAGTTCTTTGAGGCCCACGTTGCCGTTCGTGTCGGCCACGGACACGGTGAACGTGTAGGTGCCGGAGGTCGCGGCCACGGTCCCGCTGATCTCGCCGGTCGTCGGCGACAGCGACAGCCCGCCGGGCATGGCGCCGGTGTCGACCGCCCAGCTGCCGAACGGGGCGCCGTCGCCGCCGCTCGCGGTGAGCGTCTGCGAGTAGGCCGCGCCGTTCGCCGTGTCCGGCAGTGACGCGGTGCCGACGACCGGCCCGGGCGTGATCGTGACCAGGCCGTCGCCGGTGTGGCTGCCGGAGACGAAGGTGCTGTTGCCCCACACCCGGGACGGGCTCACGTAGCTCGACCCGCCGCCACCGCCGCCGCCGTAGTAGTAGTTGGGCTGGCTGCCACCGCTGGCCACGGCGAGACCGCTGCCGCCGCCACCGCCGCCGTAGTAGCCGCCACCGCCACCGCCACCGCCGGTCAGTTCGGCGTTGGCGGCGGCCACCGGGTCGGGGCAGCTGGTGCATTTCGCGCCGTCGCCGCCCTGCCCCGCCGTGCCGTTCTGACCCGCGTTGGACTGGCCGACCGGGGTCTGGCCGAGGTTGAGCAAGCCGCCGGCGCCACCCGCGCCGCCGCTGCTCGCGGTGGCACCGCTGCCGCCGTAGCCGCGGCCCATGGCCGGAGCGTTGAACGTGGGTCGCACCCCGTCGCCGCCGGGCGTGCCGCCCGCGCCGCCGTCAGCGGACGTGCCGGCCCCGCCGCCGCCACCGGCGACCAGCACGCGGGCGCCGTCCGTGCACGAGGAGGTGGCCGCGCAGGAGCCGGCCCGCACGTCGGACGCACCGCCGCCGCCGGTCTGATCGGTGCCGAACCCGGAGGTCTGCAGCGCCCCGGAGCGACCACCGCCGTTCCAGCCCGCGGTGGCGGCGGCACTGCCGGCGTTCGTGTAGTCGTCGCCCTGCCCGCCGACGTTGACCTGGAGCACCTCGCCCGGGGTCACCTTGAGGACCGCCTCGACGATCCCGCCGTTGCCGCCGTTGGAGCTCAGGCCCATGCCGCCGTTGCTGCCGCCCTGAGCACCCCCGGCGCGGACACTCACCGACGTCACCCCGGCCGGCACCGTGTACGTCTGCGGCGACCCGGTGAAGGGGAAGCTGGCGGCGGCTGCCTGAGCCGTCCCGGGCGCCAAGCCGACAAAGACAGTACTGGTCAACGCCGTGACGACCAGCGCAAGACCGGCCCGTGCCGTGGTCCGCAACCGCATAGCTCCCCCGTTCAACCGCACATCTAGCAAGCGGAGGGTAGCAATTTGACTACTCTCCGTTCGCCGAATCGACGACGCCCAGGGTCGGCCGGTGAGGTTGCCGCGGTATCTTGACCTGGTAGCCGATCACCATTCGGGAGGTGTGCATGACGGCCGAGATGGTTGCGCCGGCCTGGATGCACGAGCAGGTCACGGCGGAGCAATACGCGACCTGGACAGAAGAACAGTGCGCGGGTATCGAAATCGTGGATGGGATGGTCCTCGTGAGTCCGAGCGCCTCCAAGCGGCACAACCGCCTGGCCAGGCTCCTGGCGAACGCCTTGGATGTCGCGGCGGGGCCGGATTGGAACGCTGACACCGACTTCGACGTCCGGCTCCAGGACGTGCCGCTGAACAACCGCCGTCCTGACGTGACCGTCTACCGGGCGGAGACCATCGACCTGACGCCAACCCGACCCGAGCATGTCCTGCTTGTCGTCGAGGTGGTGTCCCCCGGCTCGGAGACCACCGATCGGATCGTCAAGGCTGATCAGTACGCGAAGGCCGGCATCCAGTTCTACTGGCGTGTCGAGCAGGCCGCCACCGGCGCCCCTCTGCTCTACACGTACGTGCTCGACCCGGCGACTCGCCGCTACCGCGAGAGCGAGATCTTCACCGGCGCCGTGAAGCTGACCGCACCCTTCGCCGTCGAGGTCGACCTCGCCCAGATGTCTTAACGGGAAGTCTCGGGCGGGCTCAGGTCGATCGGGTTGGGGCCGGTCAGCACGCCGCCTTCGACGGGCAGTGTGTGGCCGGTGATCCAGGCGGCGTCGTCGGAGCCGAGGAACGCGACCGCCGCGGCGATGTCCTCCGGCTCGCCGACGCGGCCGAGCGGGTACATCGACGCTAGCTGCTCGAGCGTGCCCGGCTGGGAGTCCCAGTTCGGTGTCCGGACGGTGCCGGGGGCGACGACGTTGAAGCGCACGCCGAGCGGGCCGTACCGGGCCGCGTAGTTCGTCGACAGCGCGATCTGGCCGGCCTTCGCCGCGGCGTACTCCACGTTGCCGAAGGCCGCGAGACCGTTGACCGAGCCGATCGTGACCACGTTGCCGCGGGCCTTCACCAGGTGCGGGATGGCCGCCTGGATGCAGCGGGCCGCGCCGACGAGGGTCAGGTCGAGCTGGCGGTGCCAGTCCTCGGCCGAAGTGTCCTCGGGCGCCGAGGTGACGATGCAGCCGCCCGCGTTGTTCACCAGCAGGTCGAGCCGGCCGAACCGCCCGACCGCCGCGGCGACCGCGGCGTCGACCTCGGCGCGTGAGGTGACGTCGACCTTCATTCCGAGCGCGTGCTCCGTGCCGACCTCCTCGGCCACCGCTGTGGCCGCGTCCTCCCGCAGGTCCGTGACGACCACCGCACCGCCCTCGGCGGCGACCCGCCGCACGACGGCCCGCCCGATGCCCTGTCCCGCCGCCGTGACGAGCGCGACCTTGCCCTCGAATCGCCGCATGACCACCCCTTCGGCACTTGTCGCCATTCTCTCGCGCCGCACGAACCTGACGCGGGGTGGGGGTTGACGGGCCTGGATTGTTCTCCGACGACACAGTGATGGGATACGGCGCCGACCTGGCCATGTGGCCGGCGACCGGACCACGCGCGGTGGAGCGATATGCCGCTGCGTTGGAGAAGGTGCGTGCTGACGGGCACGCGCCGCTCAGTGTGCGGCGCCGACCTGGTAGAGCTGGGCGACGGCGGCGATGTCGGCGTCGCGCAGGCCGGATGACGCCGCTTCCTCGTACCGCTGCCGCACCGCCCTGGCCGCCGGCAGCTCGACCTGCGCCGCCGCGGCGACGTCCAGTGCGAGGCCCGCGTCCTTGGCCCCGAGCGCGGTGGCCCACCATCCGTCCTGCGACCCGGTCAGCATGTCCTCGAAACGGTTCGCCAGTCCCGCCGGCAGCACGGAGCTCGCACCGAGCAGATCCCGGAGCTGGTCGTCGCGGAGACCTCCGGAACGTCCGACGGCGAACGACTCGGCCAGGGCGACCACCTCCGACAGCAGCAGCAGGTTGGTCGCCAGCTTGGCGGTGATGGCCAGCTGTGCCGTGTCGTACCGCCGGGCGGTGCCCGACAGCGACGCGACGACGGGACGGATGCGGTCCACGACGCCGGTGTCGCCACCGGCCAGCAGCGCCGACGTGCCCGCCTCGACCGCGGCCGGGCTCCCCAGGACGGGCATCGCGACGTACCGGCCGGGGAACGCCGCGGCCAGCTCGGCGCCGAGCTCCGGCGAGACCGTCGAGCAGTCGACGTAGACGGTCTGCCCGCCGATCGCTGACCGGAGCGCGCCCAGCGCGACCGCCCGGACCGCGTCGTCGTTGGCCAGCATGGTGATCACCACATCGGCACCGGTGGCGGCGTCAGCGATGCCGGCCGCCTCCATGGCACCCGCCGACACGATCTCTCCTGCCTTGCCCGGTGTACGGTTCCACACCGCCACGTTGTGACCGCCGGCGACGAGCCTCCCGGCGATCGCGCGTCCCATCCGTCCCATGCCCAGAACAGCAACGTCCATGCTGGCCCCCGTGTGTCGGCCTCCGTTCGATGACACGGGCGCAGTTCCCGCCCGTCCCGCCCGCAAACGCGGACCCGCGGCCGGCCGGTCGCCCGGACCTCACCCGGGCAGGATGAGCCGGCCGCGTCAGCGGTCGGCCAGGCGCCGGGCGGCCTCAATGGATGCTGAAGGCCGGATGAATACGGCGGCAACAGTCGTCGCGTACCGGATGCCGCCGTGCTGAGGTGTCTACGGTGCTCCGGTGATCAACGTCGGGGAGAACAGCGCCAGGCGGCCGTCGAGGTGGATCGTCGCTCTGGCCGGCATCGGCGGCGCGGCCGCGCTCGGGCTGCACAGCGGTCAAGGCGCGCTCGGCGTCGAGGCGACCGTCGCCGCCACCATGGTCGCGCTGATCCTGCATCTGGTCATCCACGAAGGTGGCCATCTCCTCATCGCGCTGCTGACCGGACTGAAGGTCACCGGTGTGCAGATCTCGCTGCGCGCCGGGCACCAGAGCAAGGTGACCGTCCGGCCGAAGCCCTCTCAGGCCGGGCTGCCGGCGCGGATGGTGGCGTTCATCCTCGGTGGGCCGCTCGCCAACCTGGGATGCGCGGCGCTGACCTATCAGCTCGCGATGCGACCGATGCCGGTGCTCGCACGGTATGCGCTCCTCGCCGCCGCGATCACCGGCGCGGTGTTCGGATCGGGCAATCTGCTGCCGTTTCGAGTGGGGTCCGGGCAGCGCTCGGACGGGGCGAACCTGCTGCGCTGGACGTTCCGGTCCGGCCAGGCGCGGGCCGAGCTGGACCGCGGGCAGCGGCTCATCCGCACCGTCCAGACGGTCAAGAACATCGCCGGAGGCAACGTCGACACGGCGCGGCTGGACACCATCCTCGCCAAGGCCGAAGATCCCCTCGTGCTCCTGGCGGCCTTCGTGCATCGGTGGGGGAACGGGTTCGACACCGACAACGGCCAGCTCATCGCCGACGCCGAACGCCTCAGCGCCATCGCGCACGACAAGGACACGCATCCGGTGCGTGCCGGGCTCATCGCCGGACAACTGGCGACGTTCTTCGGGATGTCGCACCTGCATGCCGCGATCGTGCACGGCAAGCCCGTGGACCGTCCGAACGCCGACGAGATCATCGAGCTGGGCGAGCTCGGCGTCCGGCTGCGCGACACCCCGGACACCCGGATCGGGCTAGCCGTCACGCGGCTCCTGGACCACCGGCCCGAGGAGGCGCGCACCCTGCTCGTCGGCATCCGGCCCGGGACCGCCACCCCAGCCGCTGACGCGCTGGCCCTCCAGGTCCGCGCCGTCGCCGAGCTCTACCTCGGCGACCACGCACAGGCCGATCGGCTCGTCGCCGCCGTCGGCAAACTCAACCCGGCGATCCGGGAGATGCTGACCGTGCTGCGCGCACCGACCGCGGGTCGGCCGCCCACGCTGGTCCAACCCGACCCGGCATAGCGACGACGGCACTCCACCGGATCGACTGGACACCCCGAGCCGGCCTGCTGCCCGCCGCATCCTGAACGCGGACGATCCCAGGGTCGTGTGCTCCCGCACCCTGAGGACGGCCGGCTGGGATTGCCGGCCCGGTCCCGCGCCTGCGCGCCCACGGGTTGTCCGACGTTGTTTGTCCGGCCCCGGCCGGCCTGTCGGACATCCTCCGCGGCGCCGATCGTGAACCCGTCGGACGATCTCGGTCGCCGGCCACGGTCGGCCCTGCGCCTCGGGGGAGCGCAGGGCATCCGATGGGTCCCCCGGGAACGGAGCACCTTATGCAGGGTAGGTTCACGGCGGTCGCCGCGCGCACGGCGGTCGTGCTGGCCACGGTGCTGGGCGTCGCCCTCGGCACGACAGGTTCCGCGTCCGCCCACGTCGTCACCGGCGGCTGGAGCGACAACGATCAGCTGTGCCAGGTCAGTTCATGCGTCAACACCGGCAACCTCGTGCGGCTGTGGCAGTCGATGCTGTGGGTCGAGAACCTGTACAGCGACATCGACGGCGACTTCGGCCCGAACACCGCGAGCGCGACCGCCAAGTGGCAGCGGCTCTACAACTCGCGCGAGGATCCGAACATCGACATCGACGGCTGGGTCGGCTCACAGACGTGGCGCGCCGCCGAACGCACTGGGCTGTACCACTGGTACGACGAGGGCCCTTACGAGAAGTACTCGTACCTCGGCTACGGCACGCCGGCCCACGCGTTCAACATGCGCAAGCACAAGACCACCGGCGTCTGGTCGTTCGAGCACCCGTTCACGAAGGCCTGGCTCGACACGAGCCACGGCAGCTGACCGCGCACCGTTCACCCCTGACGAAAGGAACCAAGGCAATGCTGAAGCGCGCCATCACGGCGATGATGATCGTTGGGATGCTGACCGGAGCGGCGCTCGCCGTGTCCGCCCCGGCCCTCGCCGACGTGGACCCGTGCGGGACCAACGTGTCCATCGACCCCTGGACGACGTCGCCCAACGGGACCAAGGCCCGCAAGTGGTACTGGTTCTACCACAACTGCGGCGCGGGCTCGGTCCGCCGCGTGGTCGACATCGAGGGCGGCGACGACAGCCCGTGCTACACGATCACCGGGCGCGGCTACTCGCCGACCATCACCAAGGTCGAGGTCCTGTACACCAACGGCAAGGTCGTCAACCACTACGTGACCACGAAGACCTGCTGAACTGCGACAGGGGCCGGCTGGCATTCGCCGGTCGGCCCCGACTTCGTGGACGGCTTCGGTCAGTCGCCGAGGATCCGGTACTCACCGCCGCAGGACTCGGCCAGGGTGGGGCCGAAGAGCGCGGCCGGGGTGTACGCGCCCGGCTTGCCCTGACCGTCGAGCAGTCGGCGGACCACCTCGGCCGGCACCGCGCCCGTCCAGGCCTGTGCCTCACCGACGCGCAGCCAGCCCTCGCGCGTGCTGCCGTCCGCCCACTCGATGAGGGCGTGACCCCACGAGTGCTCACGCGGTTTCGGTGCCGCCTTGACCCGCACCGCGGCCAGTCGCCGGCGCGCGAAGGCGCGGACCGGCCCGATGTTCAGCAGCGCGGTCGCCGCCGGGAGGACCGCGCGGACGAGCGGAGACGCCGGGGCCTCGCTGGAGGCGGCGACCACGTCCGCGGCGCCGCTGGCCCGCTGGGCGGCGAGCAGCTCGCCGAGCGGCATGCTCGCCGTGGTGACGGCCGAGCCGTCGGGCAGGACGAGCCGGATCGGGTCGCCGGCGAGCCGGTCGGGCCCGAGCCGGCCGTCGCGGTATCGCCGGCCCTGGAACCGTCCGCCGCCCTCGACCCCCGGCAGGCCCTCCACGATGGTGCCCGCGAGCGCGTCGCCGACGGCGCCGGCCTCGACGGTCAGCGACGGCACCATGTCGACCCGGACCCGCCGCGGGGCCGGCCGCCCCTCGCACAGCTTCACCACGACGCTCTCCGTGGCCGTCACGCCGAACCCGGCGCCGGTGACGGCGGTGCGCCCGGCGGCCGCGAACGCGTCGCCGCGGCCGAGGGTCGCCGACACCGCGGCGAGGTCGTTGGCCAGGTCGAGGTAGTCGCCGGCCGGCAGGCACGCGTCCAGCAGCGGTGCGGCGGTCTCGGTGAACGGCCCGATCGTGTTCACGACCACGGCCGGCCGGTGCCGCCGGATCGCGTCCGCCGTCTCGCCGACGGTGCCGGCCACGACCGTCGGCAGGCCGTCTGCCACGGTCGCGAGCCGTCCGGCGTGGCGCCCGACCAGCACCGGCCGGATGCCCCGGTGCCGCAGTTCGGCGGCGATCGCCCGCGCGCTGCGGCCGGTGCCGCCGAGAATCCACACGTCTGTCATGGCACAGCTCCGCCCTGGTACGGCGGACATCCCGATGATGACACGCCGTGTCATGACGGTACCGCCAATGACACGCCATGTCATCACCGGTACACTTCCGGGATGGCACGATGGCAACCCGACGCGCGGGAGCGGCTGCAACAGGCGGCCCTCGAGCTCTTCGCCGAGCAGGGCTTCGCCGCGACCACGGTGCCGGCGATCACGGAACGGGCCGGCCTGACGACGCGCACGTTCTTCCGGCACTTCGCCGACAAGCGCGAGGTGCTCTTCGCCGACGAGGCCGAGCTGCCCGCGTACGCCGAGCAGCTCGTCGCCCAGGCACCCGCCGGCACCAGCCCCCTCGCGATCATCCTGGAGGGCCTGCGCGGCCTCGCCGAGACCCGGTTCGAGGGCCGTAGGGACACCATCCGGCAGTGGCGCGCCATCGTCGCGACCGACGCCGGCCTGCGCGAGCGCGAGCTGCAGAAACGGGCCGCGATGGCCGCCGCGGTGCGGGACGGTTTCCGGGCCCGCGGCCTCGATCCGACCCGGGCCGCCCTGCTCGCCGAGACGTCGACGACGCTGATGTACGTGTCGGTCACCGTGTGGCTCGAGACCGACGACGACCGCAAGCTCTACGACATCATCGAGACCGCGCTCGCCACGCTGCGGGCAACGCTTGACGCGTAGCGCGGCCCGTCACAGCACCACGACGAGCCGGCTGCCCCGCAGATCGGTGCGTTGCCAGGCGGCCTCGATGTCGCTCAGTGCGACCCGCACGACGTCGAAGGTCAGCTCGCCGGCCTGCGCCCACGCCACGACCTGGCCGTACACCTCCTGCATCGTCTGCGGGCCGAGTCCTTTGGCCGCACCGTAGATCTCGACCCCGGAGGTGCGCAGGCTCTCCGCGGCGAGCGTGAGCCCGGCACCGGCGGACTCGCCGATCTGGATCAGCCGGGTCGGCTTCGGAAACGCGAATGACTCCGGGACCAGCGATCGCAACAGGATCTCGGTCGGCCGGCCCCAGAGGAAGTCCAGCACGATGTCGTACCCGTCCCCCTTGACATCGAGGTACGCCTGCGCCAGCGCCTCGTCCGGCACCGCGGTGTTGATCACCTCATCGGCGCCGAGGGTCCGCACCTCACGCAGCTGGTCGTCGTCGCGACCGGTCGCGACGATCCGTCCGGCGCCGAGCAGCCGGGCCACCTTCACCGCGAGCCGCCCCGCGACCCCGGTCGCGCCCTGCACGAGCACCGTCTCCCCCGGCACGAAGCCGCCGGCGGTCTTGATGGACATGCCGGTGATCGCGGTGCCCAGCACGGTCGCGATCGCCGGGTCGACACCCTCCGCGATCGGCAGGTAGGAGCCCTTGGGCACCACGGTCTTCTCGGCGAGCGCGCCGTAGGGCCGGCGCGGGTTGCCGAACCCGACGAGGGTGCCGTCCGGCAGCGCGCCGATGCCGTCGAAGGCGGGAATCGCCGGCAACTGGGCGGTGTACTGCCCGCTCGCGTAGTGCGTGCCCGCCGCGATGCGCTTGTCGACGGTTTCGACCGCGACCGCCTTCACGTCAATGATCACCTCATCGTCGCCCGCCACGGGATCCGGGAAGTCCTCATAGCGAGGCACGCCACCGATCTCGTGCAACACCGCCGCTTTCATCACACGCCACCTCCGTCTCTCTATCACCGATAGATTGACCCTAGCACTGATAGAGGCCCGGTGGTCACGCCACCACCCTGGACCGGTACGCCCAGGAGGACCGTCACTGACCCGATTCGCCGGTGGTGGTTGTCGAATCCGCCGGGCGTCATTCGTCATCAGAGTGTGGCCCGTCCGGGGCCACACCGAGAGCGGGTGGCCTGCATGACCGTCAACGATCAGCCCAGAGTCGATCAGCCGCTGGTGCGCACAGCGCCGGGGCGGTGGGCCGTGACCGGCGTGTTCTTCCTCAACGGGCTCACGCTGTCGACGTACATCGTGCGGGCACCCTCGTTCAAGGACACCCACCACCTCACCGACGGACAGTTCGGGCTCACCGGTCTGCTGTTCGCGTTGGCCGCGCTGGCCTGCATGCAGTTCGTCGGGCCGCTGACCGCCCGGGTCGGGGCCCGGGCGGTGCTGCGCGTGACCCTCGCGGTCATGCCACTACTGCTGGCCGGCATCGCCGTCGCACCCGGCCCGTGGTGGTTCACCGCCCTGGCACCCGTCCTCGGCGCGGTCCACGGCACCACCGACGCGGCGATGAACACCAGCGCGGTCGCGGTCGAACGCCGGGCCGGCCGCCCGATCCTCAACGGCTGCCACGCGGCCTGGAGCATCAGCGCGGTCGTCGCCGCGCTGTCCACCGCCGCCCTGACCCGCACCGACGTCTCGCTCGCCGCGCACCTCATCACCGCCGGCGCCCTGCTGCTGGCCGCCGGCCTCGTGCTCGGTCCCCGACTGCCGGAGACCGGCCGCGTCGAAGCCAAGGCCGGCGACGCCACCGGGCAGGACGGCGCACCGGGCCGGCGTTCCGGCTGGAGCGGCGCCCTGCTCGTGCTGGGCCTGACCGCCACCGCGCTCATGATCTGCGAGGGTGCGGCGCTCGGCTGGGGCGGCATCTTCCTGCACGAGCAGCGGCACGCCACCCTCAGCATCGCCGCGGCCGCGATCACCGCCTACACCGGCGGCCAGGCCCTGGGCCGGTTGGCGGGCGACCGGCTCACCAGCCGCTGGGGCGGCGACACGCTGTTCCGCCTGGCCGCCGCGATCGCGACCGCCGGCCTCGCCGCCGCTGTGCTGACGCCGCACCCCACCGCGGCGGTGGCCGGCTTCGCCCTGGCCGGACTGGGCTCCTCGGTGCTGATACCGCTGACCTTCAGCGCGGTCGGCCGGCTGCCGGGCAGCACCCCCACAGCGACCCTGGTGTCGCGGCTGACCACGTTCACCTACACCGGGATCCTGCTCGGGCCGGCCCTCATCGGCTGGGCCGCCGACCAGATCGGCCTCGCCGTCACCATGGCCGCGCTGATCCCCCTGCCGCTGATCGTCGCCCTGCTCCCCCGCCCACCGGCCTGAGCGTCAAACGGCCGCGTTCGCGGCGAGCGTCCCGATGAAACGCCGTTCGACCGTGACC
The DNA here is from genome assembly GCF_016862795.1 of Dactylosporangium siamense. GTDB lineage: Bacteria > Actinomycetota > Actinomycetes > Mycobacteriales > Micromonosporaceae > Dactylosporangium > Dactylosporangium siamense. Next base: position 81,077 of record NZ_BONQ01000026.1, read on the forward strand.
CGCGTGCTCCACGGCAACGTCGCGGCAACCGGCCTGGTCACCGCCGCGCAGGCGTTCCTCCGCGCTCTCCCGCTGGACCGCCTCGACCTGTCGCAGCACCGCTTCCATGCTGCCGGGCTGTCCATGGTTGCTCGGTGGTCAGGGCGGCAAGCACCCGCGGCGCGATGACGGTGATCACTGCGGCCAGGACCGCCGGGATCACCATCGCGACCGGCAGCGAGGCCCCCGACGCCACCCCGCCGATGACCGCGGGCCCGATCAGGCCGCCACCGTAGCTGATCGTCGTCACCATCGAGAGGTCCTTCGCCCGCCCCGGAAAGGCGGCACCGACGGTGCTCGACACGACCGGCCAGATGAGTGCCATGCCGGCGCCGACCAGCACCCAGCCGCTCAGCGCCACCGGCAGCGCCGCGCCACCGGTGACCGGCGCGAGCAGCACCGTGGCATAGCCCGTCGTGGCGGTCAGGCCGGCCAGCAGCACCACCCGGGCGGCCCGGACACGGGAGCGCACCGCGTCGCCGAGCAGCCGGACGGCGGTCATCGCCGCGAAGAACATCGTGTAGGTCAGCGAGGCGGTGGCGGGGTCGACGCCAAGCACCTGGCGGGTGTACACGCCCGCCCAGTCGGTCGCCGCTCCCTCCGTCAGGAACGCGGCGGCGCCGATCAGGCTGAGCAGCAGCACCAGCGGCAGCCCCGCGCGGCCACCCGGTGCCGGCTGCCCGTCGGCACCGGCGGCGGTTGGTGACGCCGGGGCGGGCAGCCGTCGCCCCAGATCGGCGGCGGTCAGCGCCGCCACCACCGCACCGGTGACCATGATCAGGCCGACGCCGGCGCCGGCCCGCAGTGCCGCCGCCGTCACCAGCCCACCGCCCAGCGCTCCGAGCGCCCACACGCCGTGCAGGGTCGACATGGCCGGCCGCCGCTCGGCGCGTTCGAGGTCGACGGCCTGCACGGTGAGCGCCACGTTCACCATGCCGAGCAGCACGCCGAAGACCAGGGTGGCCGCCACCAGCGTCCCGGCGGAGCCCGCCAGGGCCGGCCCCGCCAGGGACGCGGCGAGCAGTGGCGCCACCACCCGGAGCAGGCCGCGCCCGGTGAACCGCTCCGCCAGGACACCGGCCAACGGCATGGCGACCAGAGCGCCGAGGCCCAGCACGAGCAGTGCCACGCCGAGCCTGGCCGGCCCGAGGTCGAGGCGCGCGTCGGTGGCCGGCAGGGTGGCGCCCCACAGGGCGTTGAGCACCCCGGTCAGGCCGTAGCAGCCGGCGACCGCGAGTCGGGTTGAGGTCCACATGCCCTCACTCTGGCCGCGCCCGCTCCCGGCGGTCCAACACCTGCTGCGACCGGATCAACGCAGTTTCGTTGTCAATCACGCGTCTTGGTTGTCAATCACGCGTCGTCGTCGTCGATCACGCGTCGTCGTCGTCGATCACGCGTCGTCGTCGTCGATCACGCGTCGTCGTTGTCGATCACGCGTCGTCGTTGTCGATCGCACGTCGTCGTTGTCGATCACGCGTCTTCGTTGTCGATCACGCGTCCGGGCGCCACGCCAGCTCGGGCACGGTCAGCCAGCCCTCGGCCGCGGCCAGCTCCGCCGCCGACTCCAGCAGCGCCCGCAGCCCGGGACGGTGATGCTCCCCGGCCCGCCAGACCAGACTCCACGGGTAGACGGCACCCGGCTCCACCAACGGCCGCAGCACCGCACCAGGCACCGGCGCCTGGTCCAGCAAGGTCAGCACGGGCGACTCCCGCACCTGGACGTGATATGCCAGTTCCTCGATGCTGTGCACGTACGGATGCGCACCGCCGCCGTCCACGGGGGCACCGCACGACTGCAACAGCCGCCGGGCCGCGTCCTCCCACTCCGGCGTGACGTGGTCCCCGGCCAGCCAGCACACCTGCGCGTCGCGCAGAGCGGCCAGCGGCACCGCGGACTGCTCGGCCAGCGCGCTGCGAACCGGCACCAGCAACGCCAACGGCTCCCAGCGGATCAGCCGATGAGCGAGGCCACTCGCCGCTGCGCCGCGGACGCTACTCTCCGCGGCGCCCTGCCGGCCGAACGTCGCATCGAGACGGTGCTCGCCGAGCAACGCGGTCGCGCGGCCCATCCCGCCCTCGAAGCGGGCGAAGAACTCCGTCGCCGGCTCCTGCGCCCGGGCGCCAGTCAGCACCCGCGCCGGGGTCAGGCCCGGTGCCACGACGTTCACCAGCAACGTCGTCTCCCCACCCCGCAGCTCGCGCACCGTCTCGTCATGCAGGACCAGCAGCCGCCGCGCCCGGGGCAGCAGCAGCTCACCGGCCGGAGTCAGCGCGACCCGGCGGCTCGTCCGGTCGAACAGCGCCATCCCGACGCGTTCCTCGAGGCGTTGCACATCGCGGCTGAGCGCCTGCTGGGCAATGAAGAGCCGCGCCGCGGCCCGCCCGAAATGCAGTTCATCGGCCACCGCGACGAAGTGCCGCAGCAGCCGCACATCGAGGTCGGGCCACGTTCTGGACGTCATCATCACCCCCGCTCAAAGACGCCGTTCTGCCGACGGTACGCCGACCGCGCTGGTAACGGCTTCCTACCCTGGCGGCATGCAGCTGACCGAGTTGAGCGCCGCGGGGTTCCGGACCTCCGTCAGCGTGTTCCGGCGACCCACCGGCGGGCTGCGCTGGGTGATCATCCCGACGATCCACATGGGACACACCGACTACTACTGGGCGATCTGGCAGCGGCTGCGGTCCTGCCGGGCGGTCATCGCCGAGACCTGGGACGGGCCCAGCTCGACCGGGATGGCCTACGCCAACGCGATGCGCCTGGCCCGGCAACGCGCCAGCCGTGACCTGGTGCCCCAGGACATCGACTACGGCGCGCTGGGCGTACCGATCATATTCCCCGACGAATACCTGGTGCCGCAGGCGGACCCGGACCGCCGGATGTCCCGCGCGGAGCGGCTGAACGCGACCGTGATGACACCGATCCTGGCGCTGCACATGGCACTCACGGGCGACTGGCTCAGCACCGCACCACTCGAACTTCACGACCACACCGAGGTGCAGCGGGATGCCGAGACCATCAAACGGGACGACCTCCTGCTCGACGCGATACGGGAGATCGACGGCGAGTTCAGCACCGAGGACATGGAGGTGGCCGTCGTCTTCGGGGCGCTGCACATGCCGCTCGTCGTCCGCGAGCTGACCAGGGCCGGCCACCGGGTGACGCCCGACGTCCAGTGGCTGACCGCGATCGACTACGACGAGCCGCCGTACCTGCGCAAGCCCCCGCTGGACGGGTGGATGGACTGGTAACCGGCTGCGGCGTGGCGCGCTTGCCCGCCGACCGGCACGGGCACCCGGTGCGCTACGCGGCCACCGGTTCAGGGACCTCGGCCGGGGCCGGTTCGGGCTGCTCGTCGGCGCGGACCAGAGCGATCCCGGCCAGCACGACCACGCCGCCGGCCAGTTGCCAGCCGCCCGGCGCCTGGCCCAGCGCGGCCCAGGCGAACAGCACGGCGAAGAGCACCTCGGTCAGGCCGACGAACGAGGCGACCTTCGCGCCGAGCAGCCGGGTCGCGGCGATGCCGGACGCGTAGGCCAGCGCGGCGGCCACGACGGCCAGTCCGGCAATCGGCACGATCCAGCTCAGCTGCGTGCCCACCAGGGTGACCGGGTCCGCGCTGGTGTGGAACGGCAGCAGGCCGGTCACGTCGAACGCGGCAAGGCCGAGCGCGCCGACGACCATCCCGGCCCAGGCCAGCGCGATCGGCGGGAGCGCGCCGTCGCCGCGGGAGGCGATGACGAAGTACACGGCCAGGCCCGTGCCGGCCAGCGCGCCCCACGCAACGCCGGCCGCGTCCAGGCTGCCACCGCCGGGATCGAGCACGAGCACCAGACCGGCCAGGGCCGCGAGGCCGCCGAGGACGGTGCGCCGGCCCGGGCGGCGGCCGTGACGCAGCCAGACCCAGACGACGACGAGCAGGATGCCGCCGTACTCCAGCAGCAGCGCCACCCCGACGTCGAGCCGGCGGACCGCGTTGAAGAAGAACAGCTGGCACCCGGCAATCGCGACGAGCCCGAACGTGAGCACCTCGCCGACGGCCCGGCGCAGCAACCCGAACCGGCCACGCAGGGCGATGAGCGCGGGCGGGGTGAGCACCAGCGCCGCGATCGCGATCCGCACCGTCACCACCGCGCCCGGCGACCAGCCGGTCGCCATGAGCGCACCGGCGAACGGGCCGGACGTGCCGAACATCGCCGCCGACGCCAACGCCAGCCCCAGCCCGGCGGCACCCCGCGCCCGCCCGTCATGAGTAAAACGCGTTATGCTCATGACCGGCACGCTAGCCGTACCGCTCGTAAGGAGTCAAGATGCTTTTTGCGCATGACACGGAGGTCGCGCTCGTGGCGACCGCGGCAATGATCAACGCGGACCTCTCCGATGTCGCCGCGCTCGACGCATTCCTGGACCCGTGGGGCTGGACCGGCGCCCGCGCCCACGACGACGCCGAACTGGCCGCGGTCCAGGCCGCCTGCGTCCGCATGCGCGAGTTCTGGAACGCCGACGAGGACGCCGCGGTGGAGCTCGCCAACGCGCTGCTCCGCGAGGGCGGTGCGCTGCCGCAGTTGCTCCGGCACGACGGGTGGGACTACCACCTGCACGCCACCCCGCCGGACGCGTCCCTCGACGTGCGGATGACCGTGGAGACGGCGATGGCGATGATCGACGTGATCCGCCTTCAGCAGCTGGACCGACTGCGGATCTGCGCGGCCGACGACTGCGACGCGGTCCTCGTGGACCTGTCGAAGAACCGCTCTCGGCGCTTCTGCGAGGGCGGCTGCGGCAACCGCGGCAACGTGGCCGCGTACCGCGCCCGCCGCGCGGCCCGCCAGCCCGGATAGCCCCCGCCCTCGACCGCGGCAGACTCCCACAGGTCTTGGTCCCCGATCGCTGCACCGGCCGAGGCGAACGCCGCCCGTTCAGGCGAGTTCAGAGACAGCGAGCATCAGCGCCGTAGCGGTCTCCCGCCGGAGAAGGATCGTGCGACCACGGACCGGTTCGGCGAGGTACCAAGGCCGCGCGACAGGGAGCTCCACGGCTGCCAGTTCGATGTGTTCGTCGGTACCGTCCGCCTCGGCGAACCTGTGAACGCAGATACCGATGGAGGGGTCGTTCGTGTCGATCACGATGGGCGCAGAACGGTGCCAGCGCTCGTAGCGATGACCGTCGTCTCCCTCGACACCAAAAGCCGTGCAGGCCGTGCGCGTGCACCAATCCGGATGCTTGTCCATCTCGTCGCTCCCTACCGCGAAGGTGCTGGTTGGACGCACCCACCGGGCCAGGGGCATCCGTTACGGCACGTTGCCAGTCGCCGCAGGACGGTGAAACGTCCCTTGGGACGCATTCCAGGACGTCTTTGTGTCCCAGAAACGTCCCACAAACGTCCGATAGCCTCCAGAGATGCCGAACACGCGCCTGCGCACCGCAATGCTGCGCGCTGGGACTGAAGCCCGCGACCTGGCCGCCGCGGTCGGCGTTGACACGAAAACCGTCGACCGCTGGATCAGCGGCAGGACACCCCACCGGCGGAGCCGACTCGCGGTCGCCGAGGCTTTGGGCGAAGAAGAGGCGACACTCTGGCCGTCGGCGCGCCCCGACCAAGCCGCCGGCGCGCCCGCCATCTCAGAGGTCGTCGGCGCGTACGCCCACCGCGCGGACATCCCACAAGACCTCTGGGTCTCACTACTGTCCGGGGCGCGGGAACGCATCGATCTACTCGGCTACGCCTACCCGTTCGTGCTCGAGCTGATGCCGGACGCCGCCCGCCGTATCGCTACCAAGGCCACCGGCGGCGTGTCGGTGCGCATGGCATTCGCCGACCCGGACTGCGCCCACGTGCTGGAGCGCGACGCACTCGAACAACTCAACGGCTCACTGCCCGGCCGGATCCGCAACGCCCTGAGCTACCTCGACAACCTGACCAGCATGGACAACGTCACCATCGGCCTGCATCAGATCCACCTGTACAACGCGATCTACCGCTTCGACGACCAGATGATCGTCACCCCATACCTCTACCGCGCCCGCGGGTACCAACACCCGGCGCTGCACCTGCGGAAGCTGACGAGCCATGGCATCTTCGAGTCGTTCGCCGAACAGCTCACCGAAATCTGGGCGACCGTCCGCCCACTGGAGGCCTGATCCTCATGAGTCGTAGAACCGATTACTACAACGACCCCGACGCCCCGCCCGCCACCCGGATCGTGCCGGGAGCACAGGTCCTCATCACCGACCAGTCAGGCAGGGTCCTCCTCCAGCGACGAGCCGACTCCGGAAACTGGTCCGCACCCGGTGGCGTCATGGACATCGGCGAGACCCTCGCCGAGACCGCGGTCCGTGAGGTGAAGGAAGAGACCGGGCTCGACGTCGAGATCACTGGACTGCTCGGGCTCTACACCGACCCGCGACATGTCATCGCCTACGCGGACGGTGAGGTACGGCAGGAGTTCGTGGTCGCGTTCACCGGCCGACCCATCGGAGGTCAGCTCGAGATTTCCGACGAGTCAACAGAACTGCGGTGGGTTCCCATCACCGAAACCGATGACCTACCCATGCACCAGACCGCGCGGCTGCGGTTGCAACACCTCGCCGAAGGGCGGCTCACTCCACATCTCGGCTGACAGCCAGTTACGCAGCCCTGCGGGGAGACGGAGCTGGAGAACCGCCCGCCGATCGTGGCGTCGACGAGCGCGTCGTGGTCGTCGCCCGGGACCTCGGCGACGTCCAGGAACCATTTCAGTGCCAACGTGCATACCGGATACCAGTGCTCGTCAGCGCCCGACCGCGCCGCCACCGTCGCGACCAGGGCGGCGGCGGTGGCCTCCCAGGCGGCGAAGGCCGCGTGGGGCTCGGTGGGCAGCGGCAGGTGCCGCGCGAACATCCCGACCAGGTCCTCGAGGAACGTCCGCCAGTCCAGCAGCGCCCCGGCGACCGCGTCGAGCGTCTCCTCGGGCGTCGTGATCGAGTCCTGGGCGCCGTTCCACCGGACGGTCAGCGCACCGTCGGCGGTGTGGCCGCCCATCTGGGCGTTCCAGCCGCACGCCCAGGAGCCGTAGTGCTCGACGAGGGCCTGCTCCATCGCCCGCTGCCAGGCCCAGCGCGCGTCGGCCGCGACGCGATCGAAGCCACGGACCGGGTCGTACCGGTACGGCGCCGGCACCCCGCCCGCCGGGGCCAACGCCCGCACGACGTCGTGCACGGTGTCCGGGTCGAACGGATGCCGGACGGGGTCGACGTCAGCCCAGGTAAGGGATTCGATCACCGTCGCCGGCCATCGTGCCACGGCACCCGCGACGGCGACGTCCCCTCAAGCATCTGCGGTGCCGATCGCCGCACGCCGTGGATCAGTGTTTGGGCGGCGGTCAGGTCCTGACGGCCGCTGCGATCTGCAGTGCGGCCTCGGCGGGCGTGAGGTGGGTGGTGTCGACGACCTCTGCCTCGGCGTGGAGCCAGGTGCGGGCCGCCTCGGCGTAGGGCTCCAGGTACTTGAGGCGGAACGGGGACGGGACGACGTGTTCCCGCTCGATGCGTCCGCGGAGGGTGCCCTGGTCGGCGTGCAGGACGAAGTGTCTGACCGGGATCGCGTGCTGGTCGAGGCCCGCGCTGATCTCGCGCCAGTACTGCTCGACCAGGACGGTCATGGGGATCACCAGGGTGCCGCCGGTGTACTCGAGCACCCGGCGGGCGGTTTCGACGACAAGCGGTCGCCACGGTGGCCAGTGCTGGAAGTTGTCCGTCTCGGGCAACCCCGGCGTGATGCTCATGAGTGTCCCGCCCACCGTCTCGGCGTCGAACACCCGGGAATCCGGGATCAATGGCTGCACGAGTGCGCTGGTCGTGGTCTTGCCCGCGCCGTGGGTGCCGTTGATCCATACGATCACGGGATCCGATGGTAGTGGGCGCGGGATTTGCGGTTCCGGGCCAGGAACCGTTCAGGTGCAGCGCGGTTGCGCCGATGGTCTCAGCGTCACACGGACGCGACGGACCACAGGGGGCACGGATGAACCGCACCACGATCACGAAGACGCTCGCACTCGCCGGGTTCGCCGCCGCCGCTGGAGTCAGCAGCCTGATCGGCGCGACCGCCGCGCACGCGGCCCACGCCGGCACCGACGTCTACGCCCGCGCCGGCGTCATCTACTCCAGCACCGCCGGTCGCGAGACCCGCCTCACCGAGGACGAGGTCAACGCGGAGCCGGCGCTGTCCCCCGACGGCAAGCGCATCACCTACGTGCACAACAACACCGTCTGGGTCATGCGCGCCAACGGCGCCGGCAAGCACCAGGTCAGCGACCGCACCGCGACCGCACCCGTTTGGGCACCGGACAGCACCCACATCACGTACACCGCGACGTCCTGCACCGGTGCCCCCGGCACGTTCCGCGTCGGCCTCGCCGGCGGCACCGCCTCCGAGGCGGTCCTGCCCGCCGCGTGCCGCGACCAGGAAGCTCCCCAGGTCGGCTACATCACCGACCAGCCCGGCGACCAGCCCGCCGCGAACTGACCCTCACCACCTGACAGCTGCGCCGTGGACAACCGTTCCGCACCGAACGGCCGACAGACTTCTCAGCATGGTGGTGATCAGCAGCTGGCGCCCGGAAGACCGGCCGCAGGGAACGCTCGACGTGGCCCGCGAGTTGGTCACCGTGTGGATCGTGCATCTGCAGCGGTCCTACCGGATGATCCGCAACGCCTGACCGGCACTCAAGCCGCACGACGACCATCGGCGCTCGGCGCACCGCCCCCTCCGGGCAACGGCAGCACGTGCGCGATCGTCAGCCGCCTGGTCTCCTCCTCCTGGCGGATCTTCTCGCGCTTGGTCTCACCCACCTGCTTCGCGATTTCACGCACTGCCAGCCACAGGCCACCGCCCCCGAACAGGGCGATGACCAAGGGCGTCAGGTCCGCGGCCGTCATGTCTGGGATGGTCCCACGCCGCTCCGACACCACCGCACCGTCACCACAGGGCTCCGGTGCCCCGAAACCCCCTCTTTTCGGTCATTCACGAGCACTGTTGAGTGGACAGGTACCGCAGCAGGCCAGGACCGCTTCCGCCGGCGACGCCTGAAGGTCCTTGTGCGCCACACCCTTGAACATGGTTGTCGGGAAGTTCATCGCCTTGCAGATCAGGCCGGTGTAGAAGTCGACGTTCAGCTGACCTTGCTGGCCGGCGCCGCCCGGGGTCGTAGTTCTTGTACACCCGGTAGCCGAAGTCCTCGAGACGGACACCTTCCGGCGAGCGGCGGTGCAGCGCGTCGACCGCCCACACCCGCACGTACGGATGGGCGAGCGTCGACGATGCCGGCCCGGGGGAGGTGAGGACGTCCCAGCCCAGCAGCGATCGCGGAAGAACCGGCGCTGTGCCCCGCGGCACCGGAGCTATGCCGGGCGGTTGTCGCGCAAGAGCTGCTCGGTCGAGGCGGCGGCCTGCACCTCCCCGTCCAGGAGGTCTCCGGTGGGCGCGAATCCGAGGCGCTGGTAGAAGCCCGCCGGGCCGTCCTCGCCGGGGACGTAGTAGGTCATGAGCACGTCGTGCCCGCGCCGTCTCGCCTCTTGCGCGACCCCGAGGACGGCGAACGCACCGTAGCCCCGCCCCTGGTGCCCGGCCGCGATGGCGAGCCGCCACAGCGTCGACCTGAAGTGCGGCACCTCGGGGTCGAAGCCGCCCATGACAAAGCCCACGAGCGCATCGCGGTCATAGATCAGCCGCGGCCAGGCGAGGTCGGGTTGGGCGTAGGCCTCGGCCAGCGACTGCGCGACCGACTCGACGAAGCGCTCCTGCCCGGGCTTCAGGTCGATCGCACACGCGTCGCGGACGTTGTCGGGGGTCACCAGCTCCAGGCGCAGATCGGCACGCATCACCCCAGTATGCCGTGGCGACCTGCGGCGAACGGGGCAGCGCTTTTGGTCGGGGTGGCGGAAGTTCAGGACATCTGATCGAAACATCTAGACACGTGGATCTAACTTCCATAGTGTTGGCGTTACGACCCTGAGAGCGCTCTCTCGAAGATCCGTCGGCGCGGATGCCCGGAGGTGCGTTCCGCCCCCAGGGCCGACAACACGGCAGCTTCGGCTGCGGCGCGGCGGCGCGCGCCCTGCCTGGCGAGCCGGTCAGGAAAGGGAAAAACGTGAAGCGACATCGGTCAGTGCGACGATGGCGGCCAATGGCGGCTGCCCTGCTCCTGGTCACCCCGGCGGTCAGCGTGCTCACCGCGGCGGCCACCCCGGCCGCGGCGGCGATCAACCCCGCGGACTTCCAACAGGTCACGCTCGCCAAGGGTGTGGCGGAGACCGGTGAACCCATGGCCATCACCGTGCTGCCGGACCGTTCGGTCCTGCACACGGCACGCAACGGCACGCTGCGGCGCACCGACGTGGCCGGCAACACCACAGTCATCGCCAACATCCCCGTCTACAGCCATGACGAGGAAGGGCTGCAGGGCGTTGCCGCGGACCCGAACTTCGCCAGCAACCGCTACATCTACCTGTACTACGCTCCCCCGCTGAACACCCCGGCCGGTGACGCGCCCGCCAGCGGCACCGCCGCCGACTGGACCACGTGGACCGGCGTCAACCGCCTGGCCCGGTTCACCCTCAACGCCGACAACACGGTCAACCTGGCCAGCCAGGTCACCGTCCTGGACGTGCCGACGAACCGGGGCATGTGCTGCCACGTCGGCGGCGACATCGACTTCGACGCGGCCGGCAACCTGTACCTATCCACCGGCGACGACTCCAACCCGTTCGAGTCCAGCGGATACTCGCCCCTGGACGAGCGCACCAACCGCAACCCCGTCTACGACGCGCAGCGCTCCGCCGGCAACACCAACGACCTGCGCGGCAAGGTCCTGCGGATCAAGGTGAACGCCAACGGGTCGTACAGCGTCCCCAGCGGCAACCTGTTCGCGCCGGGCACCGCCAACACCCGGCCCGAGATCTACGCGATGGGCTTCCGTAACCCGTTCCGGCTGAGCGTCGACAAGGCGACCGGCGTCGTCTACGTCGGTGACTACGGCCCGGACGCGGGCACCACCGACGCCAACCGGGGTCCGTCCGGGCAGGTCGAGTTCAACCGGATCACCTCCCCCGGCAACTACGGGTGGCCGTACTGCACCGGCACCAACACCACGGCCGAGACGTACAACGAGTGGAACTTCGCGACCAACGCGACCGGTCCGAAGTACAACTGCGGCGGAGGTGCCACGAACAACTCCTTCCGCAACACCGGTCAGAGCACCCTGCCCCCGGCCAGGGCCGCCTGGATCCGCTATGCCGGCGACGCCGGATCACCGCCCGCGTTCGGCGGCGGGTCCGAGTCGCCGATGGCCGGTCCGGTGTACCGCTACAACGCCGCCAACCCGTTGACCACGAAGTTCCCCGCCAGCCTGGACGGGCAGTTCTTCGCCGGCGAGTTCGGGCGCGGCTGGATCAAGCCGATCGTCGTCAACGGCGACGGGTCGCCCGGCGCGATCGACAATTTCCCGTGGAACGGCAAGCAGGTCATGGACATGCAGTTCGGTCCCGACGGGTCGCTGTACGTCCTGGACTACGGCACCGGCTACTTCAACGGCGACGCGAACTCGGCGCTGTACCGCTACGACTACGTCGGCACCGGCGGCAACCGGGCACCGACCGCCGTCGCGAGCGCCAACCGGACCTCGGGCGCGGCGCCCCTCGCGGTGACGTTCTCCTCGTCCGGATCCAGCGACCCGGACGGCGGCGCGTTGACGTACTCGTGGGCGTTCGGCGACGGCGGCACGTCCACCGCGGCCAACCCGTCGCACACGTACACGACCAACGGCAGCTTTGTCGCGACCCTCACGGTGCGCGACCCGCAGGGTGCCACCGGCACGGCCAGCGTGCCGATCAGCGTCGGCAACACCGCCCCGGTCGTCACCGTCAACAGTCCGGCATCCGGGCAGCTGGCGGCGTTCGGCGACAGCGTGCCGTGGAGCGTCACGGTCACCGACCCCGAGGACGGCACCATCGACTGCACCAAGGTGACGATGGCCTACGTGCTCGGCCACGACCAGCACGCCCACCAGATCACCTCGCAGACCGGCTGCTCGGGCACCATCACGATCCCGGTCGACGGTGAGCACGACGACGCCTCGAACATCTTCCCGATCTTCGACGCGTCGTACACCGACAAGGGCGGCCTGACCACACACGCGCAGAACATCCTGGCGCCCAAGCACCGGCAGGCCGAGCACTACAAGACGGCGTCGGGCGTCAACAAGTTCGCCAAGACGGCGGCCGAGGGTGGCATGACCGTCGGCGACATCAACAACGGCGACTGGATCGAGTTCGACCCGTACAAGCTCAACAACGCCACCTCGTTCACCGCCCGCGTCGCGTCCGGCGGCACCGGCGGGACGCTACAGCTGCGCACCGGTTCGGCGACCGGCACGATCATCGGCTCGGCCGCCGTGACGCCGACCGGGTCGTGGGAGACGTTCGCCACCGTGACCGGCACCGTCAGCGGCGCACCGGCGGGCACCACGTCGCTGTACCTCACGTTCGCCGGCACCGGCACCGCCGCACTGTTCGACCTGGACAGCTTCACGTTCGCCACCGGCACCACACCGCCGGCGACGAACCTGGCGCTGAACAAACCGGCGACCGCGTCCAGCGTGGAGAACGCCGGCACGCCCGCCTCGAACGCGGTGGACGCGTCGGCGACGACCCGGTGGTCCAGCGCCTTCTCGGATCCACAGTGGATCCAGGTCGACCTGGGCGCCACGTACCCCGTCAACCGCGTCCGCCTGCAGTGGGAGGCCGCGTACGGCTCGGCGTACCAGATCCAGACGTCGACCAACGGCACGACCTGGACGACCGTGCGCTCCGTGACCGGCGGCAACGGCGCCGAGGACAACAACACCGCGCTCAACGCCTCCGGCCGCTACGTGCGCGTCTACGGCACCGCCCGTGGCACCGCGTACGGCTACTCACTGTTCAGCTTCGAGGTCTACAGCTAGGAAGGAGCAAGCCATGATCCGCAGACTCGCTTTCTGCACCGCCCTCGTCGTCGCCGCGCTCGGCCTCACCGCCGCGCCGGCCCAGGCGGCGCCGGACTTCACCGTGCTCGTGTTCAGCAAGACCGCCGGGTTCCGGCACGACTCGATCGCCGTCGGCACCCAGGCGATCCGCGACCTCGGCACCGCGAACAACTTCGCCGTCGAGGCCACCGAGGACGCCAATCAGTTCACCGCCGCCAACCTCGCCCGGTTCAAGGCGGTCATCTGGCTGTCCACCACCGGCGACGTGCTCAATGCGACGCAGCAGACCGCGTTCGAGAACTACGTCCGCGCCGGCGGCGGCTACCTCGGCGTGCACGCGGCGGCCGACACCGAGTACGACTGGGCCTGGTACGGCGGCCTCGTCGGCGCGTACTTCGCCAGCCACCCGGCGATCCAGACCGCGACGGTCCGCGTCGCCGACGCCACCCACCCGGCCACCGCCGGCCTGCCGGCCGCCTGGTCCCGCAGCGACGAGTGGTACAACTACCGCACCAACCCCCGCGCCCAGGTGCACGTGCTGACCACCCTCGACGAGTCCACGTACAGCGGCGGCACGATGGGCGCCGATCACCCCAACACCTGGTGCCGGGCCTACGACGGCGGCCGGTCCTTCTACACCGGGATGGGCCACACCCAGGCCAGCTACGCCGAGGCGGGCTTCCGCTCGCTGCTGCTCGGCGGCATCCGCTACGCCGCGCAGGGCACCGGCAACTGCTCCGTCACCACCCAGCCGCCGTCGACCGACCTGGCCCTGAACCACCCCGTGACGGCGTCCAGCGTCGAGAACGCCGGCACGCCCGCCGCGAACGCGGTCGACGCCTCCACCACCACCCGCTGGTCCAGCGCCTTCTCCGACCCGCAGTGGATCCGCGTCGACCTCGGCGCCACGCACACCGTCAACCGGGTCCGGCTCGTGTGGGAGACGGCGTACGGATCGGCGTATCAGATCCAGACGTCGCCGGACGGCAACACCTGGACGACGGTGCGCTCGGTCACCGGCGGCAACGGCGGCGAGGACGACAACACCGGCATCACCGGCTCCGGCCGCTACGTGCGCATCTACGGTACGACCCGCGGGACCCAGTGGGGCTACTCGCTCTACACGTTCCAGGTGTACGGCACGTGATCACTGGCCGGCCCCGGGCGCTGCGTGCGAACGGGGCCGGCCACCCCGGATCAGATGATCCGGCGCACCCGGCGGATCGCGAGCCAGACCAGCAGCACGGCGAGGGCGGTGAAGATACCGGCCTCGATCCACTGGAACGTCCAGAACCGGTCCGCCGGCTGGAACACCTGACGGTTGCGCAGATCGGCGCTGAGCCCGCCGAGGCACTCGGTGGCGTCCGCGGGCGGGCAGACCATGGCACCGGAGGACACGAACGTGCCGTCCGGCCGGCGGATGTCGGAGTTCAGCAGCCAGCTTCCGACCTGCATGCCGCCACCGCCGTCGGCATCGCCGGCGATGACCGGGAAGTCGTTGGTGACGGGCGTCGCGAACCGCGGCCGCGCATAGAGCGCCACGGCGATCCGGGCGGCGATGAACGCCGGCAGGACGATCGCCATCGCCGGCACGACCTTCGGCACCAGGGCGCCGGCCGCGATGCCGACCGCGACCGCGAACAGGGTGTAGCCGACCGGGGCCACGCCCTGCACGTCGAAGAAGATCTCGTCGAAGCGGCTCTCGAGGTAGCCGAGCGGCTCGAACCACCAGGCGATGCCCAGGCCGTAGACGACCGCCAGGACGGTCACCGCGCCGCCGAGGAGGCCGACCTTGGTCAGGGCCCAGCGGCGGCGGCTGATGCCCTGGGTCCAGATCATGTGGTGGGTGCCCTGCTCGATCTCGCGGGCGATCAGGGGCGCACCCCAGAACAGGCCGAACAGCAGCGGCACGACCAGCAGCAGGACGCAGAAGTAGATGTACGACCCGTAGGTGGTCGAGAAGTCATGGAAGGTGTCGCACGGGTTGTCGGGGGTGCTGGTCGCGCACCCCTTGACCACGAGCCGGTCGAAGTCGCGGTGCATCGCCACGCCGGTCGGCACGATGAACGCCGCCAGGACCGCGAGGCCGATCACCGTATACAGGGCCTGCTTGCGGTGCTGCCGCCAGGTCAGCCAGATCATGCCGCCACTCCCCACGCCTCGTGGTTGCTCTGCGTGTCGCTGCCGGCGAGGTACGCCAGGATGAGGTCTTCCAGGCTCAGCTCGTGCACCGTCCAGGCCGGGTCGGTGACCGGGCCGTCGGTGCGCACGACCAGCGTCGACTGCCGGTCGGTGTGGCGGGCCCGGACCACGGTCGCGACGCCGTCGATCGGCTCGCCGTGGTGGCGCGGGCCGACGAGCTGCTGGTGCGCCGCCACGATGTCCTCGACCGCGCCGGTCAGGTGCACCTGGCCGGCCTGCAGGACCACCAGGAAGTCGCAGGAGCGCTCCAGGTCCGCGAGGATGTGCGAGGACAGCAGCACGGTGGTGCCCGACTCGGCGACGCTGCCCATCAGCGACTGCAGGAACTCCCGGCGCGCGAGGGGGTCGAGGCTGGCGACCGGCTCGTCGAGCAGCAGCAGCCGGGGCCGCTTGGCCAGGGCCAGGGCGAGGGCGACCTGGGCGCGCTGCCCGCCGGACAGCTTGCCGGCCGGCGTGTGCGGCGGGATGCCGGCCTGGGCCAGCCGGGTCCGGGCGAGGGTGGCGTCCCAGCGCCGGTTGACCTTGCCGCCCATCCGGACCAGCTCGTCGGCGGTGAAGTCGCGGTAGACCGGGGTGTTCTGCGCGACGAACCCGATGTCGGCGAGGGCGGTCGTGTTCTCATACGGCGTCTCGCCGAAGACGCGCACCGCACCGGCGTCGGGGCGCAGCAGACCCACGGCGAGGTGCAGCAGCGTGGTCTTGCCGGATCCGTTCGGCCCGACGAGCGCGGCGATCCGGCCGGTGGGCAGGCGCAGGGCGCAGTCCCGCAGGGCCCATCGTGCCCCGTACCGTTTGCCGAGGCCCTCGGCCTCGAGCACGTGCTCCATCTCTTGTCCTCTCATGCCGGCTCTTCCTGCAGGGCGTCGGCCTGTCGGGCGGCGCGGATCGTCGTGTCGACCAGGGCGGTGACGTCCTCGTCGCTCAGCCCGGCCGCCTGCGCCTTGCGCAGCCACCCGAGCAGCTCGGTGCGCAGATCGGCCTGGTTGGCGAGCGAGTCACCGGCGAGGGTGCCGGTGACGAACGTGCCCACCCCCGGCCGCCCCTCGGCGAGCCCCTCGATCTCCAGCTCGCGGTAGGCCTTCAGGACCGTGTTCGGGTTGATCGCCAGCGACTGCGCGACGTCCCGCACCTTCGGCAACCGGTCCCCGGGCACCAGCAACCCGACCCGCAGCGCCTGTTTGACCTGCTGGACGAGCTGCACATAGGTGTTGACCTTCGACCGGCCGTCCAGCACGAACTCGATCACCGGCGGCGACCCTCTCTGTTGTCCTACGACAGTAGGACTATAAGACAGCCCAGCTGCATCACGCCAGCGGGGCCGCCGATGAGCGGACGTTGTATCGGCCGTCCAGGCGAAGCAGCGCGAACGGCGCTGCTGCTTCGATAGGAGGCACTGGCCGTCGAGAAAGGGAATGCGCGTGGACGACTTCGCGTCACGGTTCGGTGCCGCGAGGCAGCAGCGCGACACCGCCGAACGCATCCGAGCGGAGGCCCAGCGGCAGCAGAACCTCGAGCAGGAGGGGCACGAGCGGGCGCTGGCGCAGGGTGCGTCGGACATCGCGGCCGCGCTCACCGCCAAGGGGGTACCACCGGATCTGCGGATCTTGCAGCGCGTCCGGGTGGTCTCCAAGCGGATGTTCCGGGAGGTCGTCACCGAGACCTTCCCGGAGGTCGCCGAAGGCTGGGCGTTCTCGCTGCACACCCACGAGTTCAACGACCCGGACACGCAGAGCTCGAACTCCTACAGCTTCAACGCCAACGGATACGTGCTGACCGCGACCGGTGTCGTCCACAGCTTCAGCATCCGCGGCTACGGACACCTCCCGCAGCGCAGCGGCGGCGTGCTGGAGCTGATCGACACGGACTTCGCGCCGTGGGGATCCCCCGGGAAGAGCAACGGCCCGATGCCGCTGGAGCACAACGGCCTGGCGAAGTCGCTGGTCGACGGCCTCATCGACCTCGCGCTGCGATACGGCGTCGAACCGGCCTGATCGCGTCCGCTACGGCTGGGCCGCACTCGGGTGGAGCGCGGCGCGGTACCCGGCCCGCAGCACCGCCACCGACGCCGGCGGGGTGAGCAGCTCGACCCGGTCCGGCAGGGGACGCGGCGGGCCGTACCCGGTGGCGCCCCACGGCAGGAACCGCCGCTGCGCGACGAGCCCGACGGTGCCGCCGTGCCGGACCATCGCACCGTCGGGCAGGTCGCCGCACCGGGCCGGCTGGGTCACCTGCCGGCGGGTCCCCGGATCGACGCGCTCACCGTGCAGGCGAGCGTCCATGTCCCGCGCCCACGGCCGCCGCGCGAGGCTTTCCGCGCTGCGCCACGCCTCGGCGTAGGCGAGGAAGTCGGCCCGCCGGCAGTAGGCGCACGGCCGGTGTCCAGCCGCCAGCGCCGTCGCCTCGTCGAGGAAGAACAACGCCGTCCAGCGACCCGGCGGCATCGGGTCACGGCGAACGTCCTTCCAGGTCAGCGTGCAGCAGATCCAGAGCTTGGACCGCCACCGGGCGGCGCCGAGCACCCGGCCGTCGCCGTGCAGGCAGCCACGGTTGCCCGTCAGCGTCCCGCGGGCCGGGTCGGCGACGATGTCCCCGGTGGGCAGGACGCGGTTCTGCAACGGTCGGCGCTCCACCCGCCGAGCCTACGGCCCGGTTGCAGAGCTCCGCGCACGGGCGAACGCCCGGCCGGGATGGCCGGACGTTCGCCTCGATGCCGTTGCGCCGTCAGCCGAGCTGCCGGAACCAGGTCAGGGCCGCCGCCGCACCCGTCACGTTCGAGCCGAGATGCGCCGAGCCGAAGTACGGATGCGTGCCCAGGTCCACGACCGCACCGGAGCGCAGGCGGGCGGCGCAGTAGGCGCTGCTGGCGGCCGGCACCTGCTCGTCGGTGCGGTCCACGAGCAGCCGGGCCGGGGCGCGGATGCCGTCACAGGAGGCGTCGTGCTCGGCCAGCGCGGCCGCGAAGGGCCCGGACGGCTCGCGCAGGATCGCCAGCCCGTGCGGGGTGAACAGCTCCTCCACGGTGCCGGGGAGCGTCGCGGCCAGGTCCTCGCCGGTGTGCACGCCGTCGTAGAGGGTTTCGACCTTCGCGGCGTACGGTGCGGCGAAGAACTCCTCCGGCCGCTGGTACAGCCCGTGCAGCCGGTTCCACGCCACCACCAGGTACGCGGTGTACCCGACGTTGTACGGCGGCGGCACGGTCCCGCCGAGCAGCGCGGGCAGCTCGGCGCCGCGCAGGTCGAACGCGCCGGACACCGGGGCGAGGGCACCGAGCCGGAACCAGCCGTCGTCGCCGCGTTCGAGGGCCCGGCCGAGGGCGGTCGCCGCGCTGGCGCCCTGCGAGAAGCCGGTCGCGTACACCTCCCGCCGCAGGACGCGCTGCTGCCCGGCGGCGACGGTCCTGGCGGCGCGCAGCAGGTCCAGCGACGCCGACGCCTCGGTCGTGACGTCGAGGTACGGGTGCGGGCCGGGTCCGAGCCCCATGCCGAGGTAGTCCGGTGCGACGGCGGCGAACCCGGCCGACGCGTACGTCAACGCCGGTGCCACCGCCCAGCCGTCGCGCCACATCGACGGCGCGTCGGTCCGGTTGAGCTCCGTGCCGTGCGCGTAGGACACGACCCGCAGCTGCCGCTCGCCGTTGCGGGGCAGGGCCAGCAGCCCGCTGGCAACCGTCGGGCGGCGCCGCGCGTCGATCGTGCGGTACAGCACCTGGTACGTGTCGACGCCGAACCGGACGTCGCCCGTGCCGAACTGCGCCTCGGCGAGCGTGTCCCGTGCCGCATCCGCGTCGAGCCCGCGCAACGGCTGGACCGCCACCACCTCCCCGCGCCCGTCATTCTCACCCCGTGCCGGCTGCGCACCGGCAATCCCAGCGCTGGAAGCGCCCACCGCCAGCACCAGCCCGGCGACTGTGATGTACCTGAGGAATCTCATACCTGGACGCTATGGCGCGCAACGATCCACTTCGATCCGGCTGCCCAGCGTCCCGGCGGTGGGGCCGCCCCCACCCGGACCGCTCCGGCTACCCGGACCCGTTACTGCGGACCGGGCCGGATGGCGGGGACGCGGGGCCGGTCGTGGACCACCGCGAGGGGGCAGGGCGCGTGGTACAGCATGGCCCGGCTGGTCGAGCCGAGGAGCAGGCCCCGGAACGCCCCGCGGCCGTGTGCCCCGACGACCAGGAGCTCCGCACCCACACCCGCCCGCATCAGCGCGCCGGTGGGCGCATCGAGATCGACGGTCAGCCGCACGTCGGTGTCCGGATACCGGCCCCGCCAGCCGGCCATCACCCGCGACAGCAGTTGTTCCGCCGCATCACACCTGGCACCCAGGTCGAAGTACCCGGGCAGCCGGCCGCCGAGCATCGGGTCAACCGGCAGCTGATAGGCGTGCACCGCGGTGACGCCGGTCCGCAGCGTCACGGCCTGCTCGAACGCGAACGCTGTCGCCGCCTCCGACGCCGCGGATCCGTCGACCCCGACGACGATCCGGCCCTCGTTCGAGCTGGCGCCGCCCCGGCGCTTGTGCACGACCACCACCGGACACGCCGCGTGCTCAGCGATCTCGGCCGCGGTCGAGCCGGACAGCAACGGGCCCGGCCCGCCCGCCTGGCGTCCGCCGACCACGATCATCGCGGCGCGCCCGGCCATGGCCAGCAGCGTCGGTATCGGCCGGCCCCCGACGGTGCTGCTGGTGACGGCGAGGTCGGGGCAGACCTCGGCGGCCATGGTGGCCGCGTTCGCCAGGAGCCGTCCTGCGTGCACCCCGGGCTGTGGCGCGACGGCGACCGGAAGCCAGAAGCCGGGCAGCGGGAAGACCAGTGTCGGTCCGTCGCACGCGTGCAGCAGGTGCAGCGGCCGCCCGCGGCGGCCGGCGTCACCGGCGGCCCAGTGGACCGCACGGTCACTCTCGGCGGAGCCGTCCACGCCGACCACGGCCGCGCCGGTCTCCGGCCGCGGGCGCACTGCTTGGCTGATCGACATCACCACGGCTTCTCTCCACGTCACCCTGTCAGGTGTCGCTTTCCCGAGATCCGGGGCTTCACACACATCCAGCCGCGCCGCCGCTACTCCGGCTCGGTCCAGCGGACCACGGCCTCGGTGCGGCTGCGCACGTGCAGCTTGGCGAAGACGTGGTTGAGGTGGTTCTTCACCGTCTTCTCGGTGAGCAGCAGCTGCCGCGCGATCGCCGCGTTCGACAGCCCCTGGCACAGCAGGCCCATCACGTCGGACTCCCGGTCGGTGAGGCCGAACCGGGACCGCGCGAGAAGCCGCCGGTCGTGGACGCGGTCACGGTCGATCTGGTCGCGGACCACCGACGCGGCCACGGACGCGGCGACCGGCGACAGCCAGCCGCGCCCCCTGGCCACCTCGTGCACCGCACGCAGCAGCTCGAGCGGGTCGAACTCGCCGTGCACGAGGTAGCCGCGGGCGCCGTGGTGCAGCATCCCGCGGATCAGCTGGGGATGATCGTCGCTGGTGAGCACGAGCACGGTGGAGTACTGCGACAGCCGGCCGATGACCGACAGCCCGTCCGCGATCGGCATCCGGTGGTCCAGCAGCGTGACGTCCGGCCTCAGGCGGCGGGCCGCGTCCAGGGCCTCCCGGCCGTTGGTCGCCTCCGCGAGCACCCGCACCGCGTCGTCGCCGGCCAGGATGCCACCGACGGCCGCCCGCACGATCGGGTTGTCGTCGACGACCAGCACCCCGACCGTCACCGGGCGCTCACCGGCCTGCGGTCGCCGCCCGTCGACAGGTGCACGCCGGCGCCGATCGGCACATGGACCGACACGGTGCTGCCGCCCCCGGGCACGGACTCCAGGCGCAGCCGCCCGCCGACCATCCGGGCCCGTTCGGCCATCCCGACGATGCCGAAGTGGCTCGCCGACTGGAGTTTGGACAGGTCCGCCGGCACGGCGAAACCGACCCCGTCGTCGGTGACCTCCAGCAGCACGCCCCGCTGGGTCGCGGCGAGCCGGACCGCGACCCGCCGTGCGTTCGCGTGCCGGGCCACGTTCGCGAGGGCCTCCCGCAGGATGCGGGTCAGCTCGTAGCACACCATCACCGGAGGTTCGACGACGTCGAGGTCGGCGCGGACCGGCACCCCCGTCGCCGCGCCCCACGACTGGCAGATCTCGTCCACGGCCGCGGTGAAGGTGCGGTCGGCCACGTCGAAGCGCATCTCCTCCAGCAGCTCCCGCGCCTGCCGGGCGGCCGCGGTCGCGCCGGCCGCGACGGTGCCGGCCAGGTGCTCGGCCAGGGCCGGCTGGCGGCGCAGGGATGCCGGCAGCGCGAGCGCGGCCAGCGACACCCCGCGCAGCGTCTTGGCCACCGAGTCGTGCAGCTCCCGCGCCAGGCGGGCCCGTTCCGACGCCGCGGCCGTGCGTTGCGCCTGCACCAGCAGGTGCGTGGACAGTTCGAGGTGGCGGGCCAGGGCCGTGGTCGCCACCACCGCGCCGAGCCCGGCGAGGGCCCCGGCCATCGGGAACGCGACGACGAACGCGGCGATGTCCGCCGGCGGAGCGCTGCGGCGCAGCACCTCGGCCGTGACGGTGAAGCTCACCGCGGCGTGCGCGACCCACACCGGCAGGGCCCGCATGCCGAGGACCACGCCGGCCAGGGCGCCGGCGCCGGCCGCGTAGCAGAAGTAGGCGATGCCGCCGCGGCTCACCACGAGGACGGCGAACACCAGGACGAAGTCGGCGGCGACGACCGCGGCGGGCCGGGCGACCAGCCCGGGCCAGCGGGCGAGCGCGCCCAGCTGCGCGACGGTGGCGGCGGCGACCAGGATCAGCACCGCGACGACCCGGCTGCGGTCCTCGACCAGCAGCAGCCCGGCGGCCGCCGCGCTCATGGTGGCCGCGGCGCGCGCGATCAGCACCGCTCGGCCCAACGCCGCGGCGGCGATCTCACGGCCCGCCGATTTCACGGACTCATCACGGACTGGAACGGTACTTGCCGGTTCGCCGCCGCCGCATTCGCACCCGCCGTGCTTAATCCGGATTTGAGCCCCAGTTGATCAGTACGTAAGTCAACTGACGGTGACGACGTCGATGTCGGGCGCCGGGGTCTCGTCGTTGAACAGCGTCAGCCGCAGCGCACCGGCCGGCAGGTCGGCGGTGAACTGGAAGGACCTGGGCGTCGTCCACTCCGACCCGGTCACCTGGAAGGTCCGCGCCGGCGCCCCGTTGACGCTGACCCTGACCGAGCGCGGGCCGTCCACCTCGTACCCGACCGTCACCGTCCGTGTTCCGCCGGTGGGCAGCGTGGTGCGCACGACGAGCGTGCACGTGAAACACAGGTACCGGACCCGCGCGCCGCCGTGGCAGGTCGCGCAGGCGGTGACGGCCGCGCCGCCGGTGAGCAGGTTGCCCGGATCCTCCGCCTCGATCACGATCGGCGCGAACACGCCCGGCGCGTTCCCGGTCGCCGCCGGCGCGCGGGACCCGGACGCGGTGGGCGAGGCGGGCGGTGAGGAGGGAGCGGGGCGATGGTCCGGCGCGATCAGTGGGGGCACCAACACCGTCGCGAGGGCCATCCCAGCGGCCACCGCCGACACACCGGCCCACTGCCCCCACCGGCTACGGTCGGTCACCGGCGCTCCTCGTCGTTCCCGCGGTCATGGCCCGTCGACCCTAATCCACCGGGGCCGGGCACGACGACAGCACCGCCGCCCGGCGCACACCCGCAGTGACTGCGGCGGCGTCGGGCGGCGATGCGGCGCGCCCTGTGGGGGGTCAGGGCAGGAGGTAGTTCTCGTTCAGCACGTACGGTGCCGGCTGCTGGTCGTCGCGACCGTCGTGACCGCGCGGGTCGCACTGCCGGGCCGCCACGATGCACCCCTGCACCATCGCGGCGAGGGTCCGGTCGTCCCACGCGTTCATGAAGTCGTAGTGGAACGTGGGGCCGGCGCCGCTGCTGAAGCGGACCTTCGACATGTCACCGTTCACCGGCCACGCCATCTTGAACTCGAGCTTCGGCACGGCGACCGGGTGGCTGTCCGGGCAGACCCAGCCGGAGGCGGTGTGGCTGTCGATCGGGTACACGATGTGGCTCTGGTGGTCCGGGGAGTCCAGGTGCAGCCCGTCCCAGCAGCTCGGCGCCTGGTACCGGATGTTGAGCTTGACGTCGCGCGCCGCCGAGCAGGTCGCCGGGATGTTCTTGTTCTTGTAGCTGTTGCCGCACTCGAAGCCTTCCTCGGTCGCGGCGAGGAACTTGTCGGCGTCGGTGTTCTTGGCGTTGCCGACGACGAACCGCAGACCCTTCGGGAACGGCCGCACGCTGCGGTAGTCGGTGACGCCCGCCTTGTAGTAGATGACCTGCAGGCCCTCGGGGTTGACCGCGGTGTCGCCGTTGTACAGCGTCGGCATCCAGTACGCGGACAGGTCACCCTTGGCCTTGCACGTCGTCTGCCCCTGGGCGAGGGACTCGATCGTCGTGGCCGCGTTCGTCGTGGTGTTGCCCATGAACGTGTGCATGTGCGCGGCGCCCGGCAGGCCGGGGAACACGATCGGGTCGTCGGCGAGGTTGGTACGGCTGACCGAGCAGTTGGCCTGGAACTCGTGGAACCCGCCCTTGTTCGGCGGCACCTCGTGCGAGGCCTTCACGTTCGTGACCGGGTTCGGCGCGTTGATCCAGCCGCCGGTGCCCGTCCCGCCGCTGGTGCCCGTCCCGCCGCCGGTGCCCGTCCCGCCGCCGGTGCTGCCGGCCGGGTTCGCCGACGGGCTCGCGGGCGGGTTCACGGTCGCGGTCGCCGGCCCGGATCCCGCCGCCGCGTACACCTGGAACTCCCACAGCGAGAAGCCGTACCCGGACGACCGTTTGGTGCCGTACATCCGCACGTACCGGCCGAGCCCGCTCACGGTCAGGTTCTGCACGCCGCCGGCGCCGGTCGTGGTGCTGTACACCGCGCGCCAGTTCGTGCCGTCGACGGAGACCTGCACCTCGAACGCGGTGGCGTGGGCCCGTTCCCAGTTCAGCACGACCCGGCCGATCACGACCGGGGCACCGAGGTCGATCTGCACCCACTGCGGGTCGCTGAACGCGCTCGACCAGCGGGTCTTGGGGTCACCGTCGGTGACGGCCTTCGCCGGGTAGCCCGGTCCCTCCAGGGACGACGCGGTCGCCGGCTTGCCCTGCGACAGCGGCTTGTCCTCGGCGCTGGCCAGGTGCAGCGGCCCGGTCGCGAACCAGCCGAGGAACCCGACGAGCGCGACCGCGATCCCGGCCAGGATGAACAGCCGCGACCGCGGGAGGCGTCGCAGCGACACGGTTCCGGATCTCATCAAGAAGACTCCTGTGGTGATGTTCCGCCGCCGGTACGGGCGGCACAGCACCTGGACGCTAACCGCGCGCCGGCCGGTGCACCTGAGCCCAAAGACCCAGACGGGGCCCAGATCCGGCCCGGAATCGTGACGCCTGGGCCGCATGAAGCAGTGCCGGCGGGGCATACGCCGGCGACGGTGCAGGCCGCTGATCCGGGGGATGGCATGTCGCAGCTCCTCGTCACGTCGTACGGCGATCCGCGCACTTCCGTGGCGCTGGACCGCGCGGTTCCCGCCGCGTTGGGGGCCGACGACATCCTGGTCGAGATGGAGGCCGCGCCACTCAACACGTCGGACCTCCTGCTCGTCCAGGGTGACTACGGGCTGCGGCCCGCCCTGCCGAGTCCGCTCGGCGGCGAGGGAGTCGGGCGGGTGATCGACGCCGGCGGGGACGCCGGCCGGCAGCTGGTCGGGCGGAGGGTGGTCGTCCTGCCCAGCTACGAACAGGGCACCTGGGCGGACCATGTGGCGGTGTCGCGCCGTAACGTCGTGCCGATCCGCGAGGACGGCGACCCGCTGCAACTCGCGATGCTGCCGATCAACCCGGCGACCGCGTACCTGCTGCTGACCAGGTTCGCCGAGCTCGCACCCGGCGACTGGGTCGGCCTGAACGCCGCCAACTCCGCCGTCGGCCTGTGCGTCATCGCCCTCGCCCGGCGGTGGGGCCTCAAGACACTCAACGTCGTGCGGCGCGAGGCCGCGGCCCAGACGGTGCGGGACGCTGGCGGCGACCGTGTGATCGTCGCCGGGGACGACCTGCCGGCGCAGATCGCCGACGCGCTGGACGGTGCGCAGCTCGGCCTGGCGCTGGACGCCACGGCCGGCCCGGTCGTCGCCGACCTCGCCGCAGCGCTCAGATTCCGGGGCACGATCGTCAGCTACGCCGCCGTGACCGACGCACCCCCGGCCGTCCGCGCCCATGACGTCATCTTCAACGAGGTGACCCACACCGGGTTCTGGCTGCTCAACTGGCTGCGACAGGCCCCACGAACCGAGATCGAGCAGACATACCACACGCTCAACGACCTCGTCGCCGGCGGTGAGCTGGCGGTCCCGGTCGACGCGGTCTATCGCCTGGACGACTACCGCGACGCGATCGAACACGCGATGGCACCGGGACGCGACGGCAAGGTCCTGTTCACGTTCACCTGACGGACCGCGGCTGACCAGCGCTACCCACATCCCGTCCGGCCCGCCACCCGCGCAGCCTGACCCGGGACGACGTTTCCGGTCGAAGCATCAGCCGACGTGGACGTGTGGCCGGTGGCGGCGGTCGGGTTCCTGCCGGCGCAGCACCTCGCGGGTGACGGGTGCGATCTCGCCCTGGCCGAAGATCAGGAAGCGGAGGAAGTTGGCGGCGGGGTTGCCTTCGGTCCACTCGAAGTAGATGTGCGGGCGCCGGCCCGTGCGGTCCCGGATGCCGAGCAGCAGTGCGGCGACAGCGCTCGCGACGGCCGGGTTCTGCAGGACCAGGACCCGGTAGCGGCCGTGCAGCACCTCGCCACGGACCACGACGGCGGAGGCGAAGTCTGAGGCGTCGGTGATCGCCACCTCGACGAAGATCACGTCGGCGGCGTCGGGGATGTCGTTGTCCGCCTGGATCTGCCGCAGCTTCTCCTGGTAGTCCAGCGCCGCGCGGTGTGCGGGTTCCTTCGCGACGAGCCGGATCGTGCGCCGGGCGCAGTCGTGGATGAAGGTGCTGGCGGTCTCGTCGAACTGCAGGTCGGTGACCCGCAGCTCGAACGACCGGTCGATGCGCGACAGCACGGAGACCAGCAGGATGCCGGTGATGAAGCACCCGGCGATCTTCACGCCGTCCGGGCGTTCGGCGATGTTGGCGATCGTGGTGTAGACGAGGACGGCGGCGATGACCGCGAACGCGCCGAACGCGCGGCGTTGCCGGCGGCGGCGCGCGGACAGGGCGGCGGCCACGGAGGCGGAGGTGATCAGGACCAGGACGCCGGTGGCGTAGGCGCCGCCCTGGGCGTTGACGTCGGCGTCGAAGAGGACGGTGATCAGGAACGCGATGGCGAGGAACACCAGGACCAGCGGCCGCACCGCACCGGCCCAGTCCGGTGCCATCCCGTAGCGGGGCAGGTAGCGGGGCACCAGGTTCAGCAGGCCGGCCATCGCGGACGCGCCGGCGAACCAGAGGATCGCGATGGTCGCCAGGTCGTAGGCGGTGCCGAAGACCGTGCCGAGGTGCTCGTGCGCCAGGTAGGCCAGCGCCCGGCCGTCGGCCTTCCCGCCCGCCTTGAACTCGGCGGGCGGGATCAGGACGGTGGTGATGACGCTGGTGGTGAGCAGGAACCCGCTCATGATCAGCGCCGCGGTGGTGAGCAGTTTCCTGGTGTCGCGGATCCGCCCGGCCGGGTGTTCCTCGCTGTCGGCCGGATCGCCGCGGACGTGCGGCATCACCGCCACGCCGGTCTCGAACCCGGACAGGCCCAGCGCCAGTTTCGGGAACACGACCAGCGCGATCGCCACGACCAGCAGCGGATTGCCGTGCCGGGCCGTCAGCGCCGACGACCAGTTGGTGAGCGTCGACGGGTCGGTCGCGATCAGCCACAGACCGTCGACGACGACGATCATGTTCAGCGTCAGGTAGACCCCGACGATCGCGACCGCGATGCCGACCGCCTCGGTGAAGCCGATGAGGAACACCCCGCCGAGCAGCCCCAGCAGGACCAGGGTCACCGGGACCTCGTGGTCGTGCAGCGCCGCGGGCCAGAACGGGTTCTCGTCCAGGTGTGCGGTGGCGTCGGCGGCGGACAGCGTCATCGTGATGATGAAGTCGGTGGCCGCGAACCCGAGCAGGACCAGGACGAACAGCTTGCCCTGCCAGAACGGCAGCAGCCGCACCAGCATCGCGATCGAGCCCTCGCCGTGCGGGCTCTCCGCGGCGACCCTCCGGTACACCGGCAACGCGCCGAGCAGCGTGACCAGGATCAGCACCACGGTCGCCACGGGTGCCAGCAGCCCGGCGGCGAGCGCGGCGATCCCCGGCTGGTAGCCGAGGGTCGAGAAGTAGTCCACCCCGGTCAGGCACATCACCTTCCACCACGGGTGGCGGCGGTCCGCGGCCGGTTTGGCGCCCGGCCCCGCGTGCTGCAGCGACCGGTCGTTGATGCCCGACAGCAGCCAGGCGCGGATCCCGGTCATCGCGGGCCGGCTCCACGGCCGTCAGGCCCGTTGACGCGACGCTCACCCCGGGGGGTGATCCGGCCGGGGCGGCGAAACGAGACGTCTGGAGTCTCCTGCACGGCTGGCCTGTACCCCGCGACACGGCAAGTAGCAACCCTCGGCGGATGAGGCCCCGGCGCCGTCGTAGCCCGGCAGATGAACTCACGCGACAGCAACACCTGCGAAACACCACGTGGCTACCTTCGTGCCACCTTCCGATGAGGAGATCACGATGGGGCACCCTATGGATCGACGTTTGTTCATGTTACGCACCGCGCGGGCGGCGGCCGGCCTCGCGGTCCTGGGGTCGGCGGCGACCGTGCTCGCGGCGTGCGGCGACGACGACGAGGCGCCGTCCACGTCGGCGTCCGGCGGCAAGGACTTCGGCACGCTCAACTACCAGCTGTCCTGGATCAAGAACGTCGAGTTCGCGGGCGCGTACATCGCCGACACCAACGGCTACTACAAGGAAGCCGGGTTCAGCTCGGTCAACCTGATGGCCGGCGGGCCGAACGTCAGCCAGGACTCCGTGGTCACCGCCGGCAAGGCGCTGGTGGGCATCTCCTCACCGGACATCACCGGCGCGGCGATCCTGAAAGGGGCACCGCTGGTCGCGATCGGCGCCCAGTACCAGAAGAACCCGTTCTGCATCATGAGCCTGGCCAGCAAGCCGATCAACAGCCCCCAGGACCTGGTGGGCAGGAAGATCGGCGTGCAGGCGACCAACGAGCCGGTCTGGAACGCGTTCCTGAAGGCCAACAACCTCGACCCGAGCAAGATCACGAAGGTGCCGGCGCAGTTCGACCCGCAGCCGCTGGTCGCGAAGGAGGTCGACGGCTGGTTCTCGTTCTTCACCAACGAGCCGAACCTGCTCAAGACCAAGGGCATCGACACCGCGGTGATGCTGCTCAACGACCACGGATATCCGATGGTGTCGGAGATCTACGTGGTCCGCAAGGACACCCTCGTCAAGGACCGCGACAAGGTCAAGGCGATGCTGATCGGCGACATCCGCGGCTGGACCAAGTCGATCCAGGACCCGGCGCTCGGGGCGAAGCTCGCCGCCACCGTCTACGGCAAGGACCTCGGGCTCAGCGAGGCCGAGCAGGTCCTGGAGTCCGCGGCGCAGAACACCGTCGTGCAGACCGCCGACACGAAGGCCAACGGCCTGTTCACCATCACCGACCAGCTCATCGAGCAGACGATCAAGACCCTCGCGCTGGGCGGCGTCACCGTCACCAAGGACCAGCTGTTCGACCTGTCGGTCCTCAAGGAGGTCTACCAGGCCGACCCCAGCCTCAAGGTCACCCCCTGAGCACCGAAACGGCCGCGCCGGCCGACCGTGGGATCGTGCTGCGCCAGCTCAGCAAGCAGTTCACGATCCGCCGGTCGGTCGTGACCGCGCTGGACCGGGTCGACCTGGACACGGCCGCCGGGGCCTTCGTCGCGTTGCTCGGCCCGTCCGGCTGCGGCAAGTCCACGATCCTGCGGATCCTCGCCGACCTGGAGCAGCCGACGTCCGGCGCCGCGTTCGTGCACGGTGAGGCACCGGCGCAGACGCGGCGCAACCACCATCTGGGCATCGCGTTCCAGGACGCGGCGCTGCTGCCGTGGCGGTCGGTGACCGCGAACATCCGGCTGCCGCTGCAGGTCAGCGGGGTCAAGGTCGACGACACCACGGTCGCGGACCTGATCCGGCTGGTCGGGTTGGAGGGCTTCGAGCAGGCCCGTCCCGCGCAGCTGTCCGGCGGCATGCGGCAGCGGGTGGCGATCGCCCGCGCCCTCGTGGTCGAACCGCGGATCCTGCTGCTGGACGAGCCGTTCGGGGCCCTCGATGAGATGACCCGCCAGCGGCTCAACCTGGAGCTGCAGCGGATCTGGACCGAACGCGCCACAACCACCCTGCTGGTCACCCACTCCATCGCCGAGGCGGTCTTCCTCGCCGACACCGTGGCCGTGATGAGCCTCCGCCCGGGGCGCATCGTGGCCCAGATCGA
This sequence comes from Dactylosporangium siamense, assembly GCF_016862795.1. Taxonomy (GTDB): domain Bacteria; phylum Actinomycetota; class Actinomycetes; order Mycobacteriales; family Micromonosporaceae; genus Dactylosporangium; species Dactylosporangium siamense. Next base: position 110,816 of record NZ_BONQ01000026.1, read on the forward strand.
CATCGACCTGCCCCGGCCACGGACCCCGGAAATGCTGCGCACACAACGGTTCCACGAACTCGAGGACCAGCTCAGCGCGCTGCTGTTCGGCGGCGACCCGGCGCTCACCGGCGAGGCCCGGTGAGACCGGCAGCCTGGTTGCCCGGTGCGCTCGGCCTCCTCGCGCTGCTGCTGGCGTGGGAACTGGCCGGCCGCACGGTCTTCGCGACGTCCGGCGTCGTGCCACCGCCGACCGCCATCTCGGCCCAGCTGTTCAACGACGGCCTGGACTTCTACTGGCCCAACATCGTGACGACGCTGCGGGAGGCGGGCGCCGGCTGGCTGTACGGCAACCTCATCGCCGTCGCGCTCGCGGTCACCTTCGTGCAGATCCCGCTCGTCGAGCGGGCGCTGCTGCAACTCGCCCTCGCCAGCTACTGCCTGCCGGTGATCGCGATCGGGCCCGTGCTCGCCGTGCTCTTCAGCGACGACACCCCGAAGGTGATCCTGGCGGCGCTGTCGGTCATCTTCACCACGCTCGTCGGCACCCTGGTCGGGCTGCGCAGCGCCGACCGGACCAGCCTCGACCTGGTCCGTGCCTACGGCGGCGGCTCATGGACCCAGCTGTGGCGGGTCCGGCTCCGCGCGTGCCTGCCGGGCCTGTTCGCCGGCCTGCGCATCGCGGCACCGGCGGCGATGCTCGGCGCGATCATCGGCGAATACCTGGGAGCCGAGTCCGGCCTCGGCGTCGCGATGATCAACTCACAGCAGAGCCTCGCCGTCGAACGGACCTGGGGCATCGCCCTCGTCGCCACCGCACTGTCCGGCGCCGCGTACGGGCTCACCGCACTGGCCGGCACGCTGCTGACCCCGTGGGCACCGCGGGTGAAACGATGAACCGGGCGGTGAAACGGGTCCTGATCGGCCTCGGCAGCGCCGCGCTGTCGGTCGGCGTGATCTGCGCCGTCTGGCAGGGACTGATCAGCGGCTTCGACCTCGACCCCTTCCTGACCCGAGGTCCGCTGGACGTCTGGCGCTATCTCCTCGACCCCGAGCACGACGCCGAACGGGCGCTGCTGGCCGAGGCGAGCCGGATCACCGCGCGGGACGCCGTCATCGGCATGGTTGCGGGCACGACCGCGGCCGTCGCCATGGCGCTCGCGTTCGCCCTGTGGCGCAGCTTCGAGCAGACGGTCATGCCCGTCGCGATGGCCCTGCGGGCGGTCCCACTCGTCGCGATGACCCCGCTGATCGCGCTGGTCTTCGGGCGCGGGCTGCTGTCGGTCACGGTGATCGCCGGCATCGTCACCTTCTTCCCGGTCCTGGTGAACGTGTCCCTCGCCCTGCGGGCGGTGCCGGCCTCCGCGCTCGACCTGATGCACGCCTACGGCGCGTCGCCGGCCACCACGCTGTGGCGGGTGCAGGTGCCGTCCGCGCTGCCGGCGCTCTTCGCCGCGATGCGGGTCGCCGCCCCGCTCGCGCTGGTCGGGGCCCTGCTCGCCGAGTGGCTGACCACCGGCCGTGGTCTCGGCTACCTCATGCTGCAGTCGGTGACGACGTTCGAGCTGGACCGGATGTGGACCGCGGTGACGATCGTGACGGTGGCGTCGATCCTGCTCTACACGGTGATCAGCGTGCTGGAGCAGCTCACCCTGGCCCGTTACGCCCCCGACCAGGCCCGCCGCGCGCTGTGACCGGCCGGCTCGACCCGTACACCATGATCCGTCGCGGAAAAGTCCTACATCCGGCGCCGCCGGTGACGAACGGAAGGGAAACACGCAAGGGAGCGTCAGATGGCGAACGGCGTTGCCGGCGGTGACGGTGTCACGGCCGGCCGTGGGGGCTGGTTCGGCAACCGGAGCGTTGCGGTCAAGATCGGGTTCGTCGTGGCGTTCTCGGTGCTGACGACGGTGACGGTCGCCCTGACGGCCGTGGCGCAGCTGGGGAACCTGCGCGGCAACGTGAGTTCGCTCAGCGGGCACAACATCGCCCGCCTGACCTACCTGTCGGACATGCAGAAGGCGTTCAGCCAGATGCTGCTCAATGCCCTGGCCCGCAACCAGGCCCAGGACCCCGCCGTCGTCCGGCAGGCACAGGCCGGCTTCCAGGAGTCGATCGGCGCGGTGAACACCGCCTTCGAGGGCTACGCCGGCGTCCCGGACCCGGACGCCCAGCAGCGCCGGCTCACCGACCAGTTCCGCACCAACTGGGAGCAGTTCCAGACCGTGCTCGGCCAGCTGTCGGCGGTGTCACCGACCGACCCGAGCGTGCAGACCATCGGTATGCGCGCCAACGAGATGACCGAGCAGGCGCAGAACATCATCGTCGAGCTGGCCGGCTACGAGGAAAGCACCGCCGGGAAGATGGTCGCGCAGGCCCACCGGACCTACTCGACCGCGCTGCGGACCCTCATCATCGTGCTGGTCGTGGGGCTGCTCGTCGCGGCACTCGTCGCCTTCCTGGTCATCCGCCAGATCGTGCGGCCGCTGCGGGAGATGCGCGCGGTGGCGCTCGCGATGGCCAAGGGTGACCTCACCCAGCACTCACCGGTCCGGTTCCGCGACGAGGTCGGCGACACGGCGCACGCGCTGAACATCGGCACCCGCCACATCCGCGGGGCCATCCAGACGTTGCACAGCAGCGCCCAGCGGCTGGCCGCCAGCGGTGACCACATGGCCGCGAACTCCTCGGAGATCTCGGTCGGCGCGACCGAGGCGTCCCGTGAGGCCGCCGCCGTCTCCGGGGCCGCCGGCGACGTGTCCGGCAACATCCAGATCCTCGCCGACGGCTCCCACCAGATGCGGGCCTCGATCGAGGAGATCTCCCGCAGCGCCTCCGAAGGCGTCACCGTCGCCGCCGAGGCCGTGCACGTCGCCGCCGCGACCACCGACATCGTCACCAAGCTCGGCGAGTCCTCGGTGCAGATCGGCAACGTCATCAAGACCATCACCGCCATCGCGGAACAGACGAACCTGCTGGCCCTCAACGCGACGATCGAAGCCGCCCGCGCCGGCGAGTCCGGCAAGGGCTTCGCCGTGGTCGCCGGCGAGGTCAAGGACCTGGCCCAGGAGACCGCCCAGGCCACCGACAACATCGCCCGGCAGGTGCAGGCGATCCAGTCCGACACGTCCAGCGCCGTCGCGGCGATCAGTCAGATCGGCGCGATCATCGAGCGGATCAACAACTACCAGCTGACCGTCGCCGCCGCGGTCGAGGAGCAGACCGCGACGACGGACGAGATGAACCGCAACGTCATGGCCGCGGCGCAGGGCAGCGTGGCCATCGCCCGCAACATCTCCACCGTGGCCACGGCGACCGAACGCACCATGCGAGGCGCGGCCGACAACTCCCGCGCCGCGAACGAGCTCGCGGAGATGTCCCAGGAGCTGCGAGCGGTCGTCGCACAGTTCAAGGTGTGACCGGCCGGCCACCGGCGGCGGGTGCATCTTCCACGGCGAGGGTCGCCCAGACGACCTTGCCGGTCCCGACCGGGTGCGCGCCCCACGCGGTGGTCAGCCGGGCGACGGTGTGCAGACCGCGTCCACGCCAGCACAGTCCGAATTGATCGTCGGCAACCGGGTCGAGCAACCGGGGCATCTTCGGGCAGTCGTCGTGGACCTGGACCACCAGGCAGCGACGCCGGTGAGCGACGGTCACGGCGATGTCGGCGCCCGCATGACACACCGCGTTGTCGACCAGTTCGCCCACCACCTCCCGCGCCGCATACAGCAGCCGGCGCGGGAGATCCCAGGCGGCGCACGCGTCGGTGACGAAATCCCGGGCCAGCGCGGCGGCCCACGGCGTGACCGCGAAGGCTTGGCCCCGCCAGCGCTCGGCGCTGACGAGCCCGGCGGCGATGAGCTCCGCCTCGGCGCGGGTGGCGACGAGGTTCGAATCCGCGCAGTACGGGCGCAGCACCTCGCGCACCTGCGCCCCGGCGACCACGACCAGTGGCACCCCCGACGCGCGGCGGGCCTCCCGGCGCATCAGCAGGAACATCGGCACGACCTGGGCGCCGACGTCCAGTCCGAGGAGGTCGATCACCAGCGCGACCGGCTGCTCGGCCAGGCACTTGGCCAGACCCGTCCGGACCGACGGCATCTCGGCCGTGCCCAGCGCACCGTCCAGGGCCAGGCAGACACTGTCCTGGCTCCGGGTGATGGTGACGAGGAACGACCTGGCGTCGATGTTCCGCATCGTACCTCCGGTGGACGTCACCGTGCGTCAATCACCCGATCGGGTGTCTCCCGACGAAAGGATCAGGCGTCCTGGAGCACACCGGCACGGGTGCGCAGCCGGGCGACCAGGGTCGGCGTCACCGCCCGGTACGCGGACGGGTCGACCGGGTTGAGCCAGTGCGCGGCCCGCACCCGCCGGCTGATGTTGAGGTCCAGGTCGTCCAGGACCTCGTCGACGTTCTTCAGCGAGAACGGGATGATCTTCGTGCCGCGGCAGTGGTGCCGGTCGGTGGCCGCGTCCATGAAGGCCAGCTGCGCCTCGACCTGGCGGCGCATGGCGTCCGGGTCGGGCAGCGGCACCGCGCCGGCCAGGTGCGCGGCGATCCACACGGCCGCCATCTCGGCGTTGAGCGGGCTGAAGAACGACGAGTTGTAGCCGTTGAAGTAGAGCCCGTCCAGGCTCCGTTGCATTGAGTGTTGGCAAGATCGAGGCAAGCTTGAGCGGTGAAGTCATCGATCCGTCCTGGCCCGTGGTTGCCTCCGAAGTCGGCGTTCGCTGGGTTCCGGTTCCCGCCGGCGGTGATCGTGGTCGCGGTGCGCTGGTATCTGCGATGATGATCACCTGTGCGGTCTTGTCCGTTCGGAGCCCGCGCATCGGTCTAGCCGGTGTTTGAGCTGGCTGTGGTCGGCCTCGATCGGATTGTTGGCGTACTGCTCGACGTGGTGCCGCGCCTGCGGGATCAGCTCGTCGAGGACGGCGGGGTAGACCGCGGCGGCGTCGGTGACCACCTCGCTGGGCTTGACCTCCAGCATGGACAGCGCCAGGCGGAAGAACCTCCGGGCCGCGTCAGCGGCGCGGCGCTCTGAGAAGAGCATGTCGATGATCTGCCCGTACTGATCGACCGCCCGATACACGTACCGCCAGACTCCGTTGAACTTGATGTATGTCTCGTCAACGAACCACCTGCCGCCCGGTGCATGGCGGGCGAACCGGGCCACGTCGGCCAGCAGCGGAGTAAACCGATGCACCCACCGGAAGTTCGCCTACCGGTACTCCGAGCCGGAACTGGCCGCGCGGGCCACGGACCTGCGCGCAGACCACGCGGACCCACGCGCTGCTGAACACCTGCTGCGCCGACAATGCCCAGCGCGACGCGGCCCGGCTCGTGGAGCTCCTCGAAGCTCCGTGAGCCGAGCCGGTTACGCCGTTCACGAACGTCGGATCGCCCCGTCACCCGGTCGGAGCCGGCAGGGTGGTGCCGGCGGTCTGCGCCGGTATCATCCGGCCGAGGTAGGAGGACCGGCGACCGTTCGTGGTGCTGTCGCGGTGCGGCGGTGTGCGCGGTCCCAGGTTCTCCTGGTACGTGTCGAACCGCCGCGAGCGGCGCCGCTGCTCCCGTGCGATCCAGTCCTTGCCCTCGGCGGCGACGGCCTCGAGGATGTGCAGCGCGGCGGTGATGCCCGCGGAGTCCAGCGCCAGGTCGAGCAGGGACAGCGGGTCCTCCCGCACCCGGTCCACGAGACCCTCGTCGAAGTTCTCGACACGGACGCTGAACAGGTCGTTGTTCACCAGCGCCAGCCGGAACGAGCGGGAGAACACCAGCTCGCCCCAGTTGAGGTCCGCGCCCTGCCGCAGGTCGGCGGCCTCGCCGGCCTGCGGCGTCGACGCCCTGGCCGCCTGGCGCACGTTGTCGATCCGGACGCTGCGCTGCGTGACCCCGGCGGACGCGATGGCGTCGTACCTGAACGTGAACCGGTTCTCGTTGCTCACGGTCCCGGTGGCGAAGTCGACGAGGACGCTGAACTGGCGGACGCCGCTGCCGGTGAGCAGGAAGACCAGAACCCGGTAGGCCGAGTACCTCGGCGGGCCGTGGACGACCCGGGAACGCCGTGGATTCCACCCCCCGGGCTCGCAGAGCACGGTGTGTGCGAACACCTCACGGTTGCTCAGCCGGTAGTGCCGCATCGCGAGCATCCGGACGTGCGCCTTGTCCCGGTCGAGCCACTGCGCCATCTCGCTGTCGCTGGGACGGTCGGCGAGGACCGCCCGCATGCGGTGGTATGCGGCCGCGTGCTCCTCGAAGCGCTCGGCCGCCTCCGCCAGGTCGTCAGCGTGACGGCGGTACTCCAGGTAGGCCACGGTGCCGCCGACGGTCAGCGGGACGCAGCCGGCCAGCAGCGCCAGCACGGCCCAGAGCGTCACGGTCCAGCTGACCGAGAACGCGATGACGCAGGCGCCGCCCAGTCCTGCGACGGCCGCGAGCATCCCGAGCGCGATGGCGGGAGACGCGAGCGGCGGTGCGTCGGAGTCGGGCCGCTGGTCAGCGAACGTGCCGTTGTACCACTGGCGGACGAACTCGCGGGTGTGCCAGCGCACCAGCCACTTCGCCGGGTCCAGCTCGCCGCCGGCCTCGTAGACGTCGATGATCTCGCGGCACAGCGCATGCTTGACGGGGGCCGAGTCGGCGTCCCAGCGCTTGCCAGCCAGTTGGTCGAGTCGGGGGCGGTAGTAGCGGAACTCCGCGTTGACCAGCTTCTTCACCTCTGCCGAGAACGACCGCTCGTCCGGTCCGCTGATCCAGGCCTCGTCAGGCAGCGGCAGACGCGCCGCCAGTCTGGCCTCCAGCCGGCGCTGCCGGGCCAGCTGCTCCCACCGCTGCCGCAGCGCGACCAGGACACCGATGCCGCCCGCCACCGGCAGGATCATGACCGAGGGCGGCCCGCTGCGGACCAGCAACGGCAGGAGCAGCGTCAGCGCGGTGCCGACCAACACGCCGCCGACGACGACCGCCGCCCAGGCGGCCAGGGAGAACTTGACGGGTGGCGGCCGCCGTCGCAGCGGCGGCACCGGGTCCGGCTCGAAGAACTTCCAGGCGCGGTACTTGCGCTTGCCCTCCAGCCGCTGCACGCCGAGTTCCTTCGCGTACCGGGCGTCGAGATGGTCCTGCATGCCGCCGTCGAGGATCATCTCCAGATGGCGACGGATCTCCTCCCGCCGCTCGGCCGGCAGCCGGTCGAAGTCGGCCATCACCTCAGCGAACTGGTCCGGATCGGCCTCACCCTTGCTGTCCTGCTCCGCGAGGCAGTGGATGAAGCGTGAGACGACCGCGAGCGCGCGTCCCCACTGCTCGCGGGACGCTGCGTCCGCATACCGGAACGCCATGCCCAGATGTCCGAAGTCCTTCTGGTCCAGGTGGTCGAATGACCGTCCGCTCAGCACGGCGAGCGCCCAGAAGTACGCCACCTCGGCGCTCTCATGGCCGTGGACGAAGGCCTCGCCAATCAGCTGTTCCGCCCGCTGCTGCGCGTTGCCCTTCAGGTAGTTGCAGCCGACCCGGAACTTCTCCGCCAGCGTGTCCCCGGCGATCTGGTACAGGTTGTGCACATCGCCGTGCATCACCCCGACCTGCATGGCGACATGGGACTCGCCCTGCGCGACGTTGTTGTAGGTGTCCTGACCGCTGGGCTGGGCGGGCGCCGCGGGAGCCCGGTCCGGGCTCATCGTCCACCTCCTCGCGACGCCGCCAGGACGGGCGGCGCGAGGCTCTCGTCGCGGCGCCGGCCCGTCATGACATGCCCTTCACCACGGCGACGACGGCGGCCACCTTCGCCGCAAGGTCGGCGACGTCACCGACCAGACCGCCGAGTCGTCTGAGCGCCATCAGCAGCGGCGCCTTGCGCTGGGGCGCCGGCGCGTCGACCGCCTCCGTGGCGACGTCGAGTTCTGCCCGAGCGGCGACGTACGTGTCCTCGTCCAGCCGCCCGCGCTCCCGCGCCCGCTCGACGGCGGCGCGGAGATCCGCGAGCTTGACGGACAGCTCGATCGCACCGGCGGCCACCGGCGACGCGTGCACGTCGCCCTTGACCACGCCGACCTGCATGCCGACCCGCGCGTTGTCCTTGGCGGTGTTGTTGAACGTCGGACCCATTCCTGCACTCCTCCGGTTCGCTACGACGCTGACCCGCTGATCGGCACGACGTTCCGCGGACAGTTGCTCGGCGAGCGCCACGGCGAACGCGGCGGCGTTCGCGACCGCGCGGGGCTGCCAGTTCACCCCGTCGGTCGCCGTCTTCGTGCCGTCAGCCATATCGCTGATGCCTCGCACCACGACCACCGGCAGCGACCTGTTGAGATGGCCGGCCTGGGCGACGCCCGCCGCCTCCATCTCGATGGCCAGGGCGTCGTTGTAGTGCTGCCGGACCCAGGCGGCGTGTGCGGCGACCGCCGAGTCCTGGACGACCTCACCCGCGGCGATCGGCCCGAAGTGGACGGGTGGCACAGGGACGGCCGGCGGCAGACGGCGCGCCCAGCCGCCGTCCCTGGCAAGGTGCCGGGCGATCTGGTCGGGCTCGTGCGGCACCTCCCAGACCCTCGGACGTGCCTTGAGCCCGTCGTCCTCGCTCGTGCCCCCGTGGTACGCGTAGACGTGTGTCGCTACTACGACGTCGCCCAGGGCGATGCTCGGCCACAGCGATCCGGCGACGCCGACGAAGAGCACCGCCTGCGGATCGAACTCCGCCATCGCCCGCTCCGCCAGCACCGCCGCGGGGTTGTTGCCCTTGCCCACCAGCGCGAGCGCAATCGTGCACCGGCCACCCGCCAGCGTGCCGACCTCGAACCGCGTGCCGGCCCTGTGCCGGTGCACGTGCGTGCGGACGAGCTGCCCCCGGACCGCCTGGTACTCGAGATTCAGCGCCGTGAGCACCACCACCGGGCTACCGTTCATCGTCGTCTCCCTCCTCGGTCACCGGGGCGGCCGGGCGGAGCATCGACGGATGCAACGCCCGGCCCGGCCCGGCCCGGAAGAGCCGGGCCGGCCGTCCGTGCTCCGTCTTCCGCAGCGGTCCGGCCGCGATGATGAAGTCCTGCACCTGCTGCACCTTCCGGTAGAAGTTGCGGGGGTCGAGGCGGATCCCCCATACGGCCTCGTACACCTGCTGTAGATCGGAGATCGTGAACGTCTCGCCGCAGAACGCGGTCGCCAGCGACGAGCACTCCAGCTTGGCCCGAGCCCGTTCGACGCCGTCCTCGACGATCTGCCGGTGGTCGAAGGCGAGCTTCACGTGGCCGGTGAGGACGTCGTCCACCGGCGTCCAGCACGCGCCGGCCGCGTCGGTGCCGGCCACCGGCTCCGGCAGCCGCGGCGCGATGGCGAGGTACGCCACGGAGATCACCCGGTCACGGGGATCCCGGCCCGGGTCGTCATAGACGCCGGACCGCTCCAGGTGCAGCGACGCGGCGTCGAGGCCGGCCTCCTCCGCCAGCTCACGGTGCGCCGCCTCCGCGATGCCCTCCTCCGCGTCCCGGAGGAATCCTCCAGGAAGCGCCATTTCGCCCTGGTACGGCTCGATCCCGCGTCGCACCAGCAGTACGTGGAGGCGGGACCCGCGAAGGGTCAGGATCACCAGATCGACGGTCAGAAGCACTCGCGGCGCATGCCATTCATCGACTTCCATGCATGCACCGTAGCGTACTGTCACTCTGACAGTAACTAGAGATTCGTCAGCCGCGCAAGCGGACCATCACGTCATTGCGGATATATCAGCTGAACGTCTACACACCACGCCGAACCGATCGTGACCCTGTGCCGTGCCATAACTCGTCGCACGGGTTGTGAGCTCGGGTTTCGCTGGTCATGACCCCGCCGCTCCTGGCGGTGATCCGCGGCCGTCTACCGCCGGCCGGGGTTCGTCCAGGCGATCACGAACACGCTGGTGCTGCAGGATCCTCTGGTACGCAAGGACTTCGCCTGGGGGCCGGACTGGGTCGGCAGGGTGAGCGCCCCGACCCTGCTGCTGTGGACCGAGCACGACCCGACCGGCGGGCTGGACGAGGCGGACCTGCTGCTCGGCTGGCTGCCGGACGCGCGGCTGCACGTCATCGCCGACGCCGGGCACTGGCCGCAGTGGGAGAAGGTCGGCGAGTACCTGCACGCCCACCGGGACTTCCTGCTGCTCGGAAAGGACCCCGCGTGAGCGGCCAGCGAAGCGGCTCGGGCGGACGCCGGAGCGTAGCGGAGGCGGCGGCGTGAGCGAGATCATCGGCTTCGTCGGGATGTCGCACTCGCCGTTCGCGACGCTGCTGCCGCCCGCCGGCGACGGCGAACCCGGCGGCCGGTTCCTCGCCGACGCGCGCCGGGTGGCCGCCGCGGTGGCGGAGCTGGACCCGGACGCGGTCGTGGTGATCGGCCCGGACCACTTCCACGCGAACTTCTACGACCAGATGCCGCCGTTCGTCCTCGGCGTCGAGGCGGCCACCGGGTTCGGCGACTTCGGCAGCACCGAGGGCCGCCTGCCGGTCGCGGCCGGGCTGGCGTGGGCGGTGCGGGACGGGCTGGCCGACGCGGGGTTCGACGTGTCGCTGCTGTCCTACGCACTGACCGTCGATCACGGCGTGGTGCAGAGCTACGAGATGACCACCGGCGGGATCGAGGTCCCGTTGGTGCCGCTGGTGCTGAACACCGCCGCGCCGCCGCTGCCCGGGCTGGCCAGGTGCGTGGCCCTGGGCCGGGCGCTGGGCGACGCGATCCGCCGCTGCCCCGACCCGGTCCGGGTCCTGGTGGTCGCCAGCGGCGGGTTGTCGCACTGGCTGCCCTCCAACGACCCGCGCGACCCGTCGGTGGTCGGCGAGCGCCGCGACGCGCTGATCCACGGCCGCAAGGACACCCGGGCGTTCGCCGCGGTCCGCGAGCCGCGGGTCCGGGCGATGGCCGGCAACCCGGACGCGCCGGTGAACGCCGGCTGGGACCGCTGGTTCCTGCGCCAGCTGCACACGACGGACCTCGACCCCGTCGTCGCGTTGGGCCACGAAAAGCTGGAGCACGAGGCCGGCAGCGGCGGGCACGAGATCCGCTCGTGGCTGGTCGGCCACGCCGCGGTCGGGCTCCCCCTCGTCTGGGACAGCTACGAACCGGTGCCCGAATGGATCACCGGCATGGCGATCGGCACGACCTTTCCCGTGCTTTCTAGCGGACCAGGTCCAGGGCGATGTCGACGAGCAGGTCCTCCTGGCCGCCGACCAGGCGGCGCCGGCCGGCCTCCACCAGGATGTCGCGCACGTCCAGGCCGTGCCGCCGCGCCGCCGTCTCGGCGTGCCGCAGGAACGAGCTGTAGACCCCCGCGTAGCCGAGGGTGAGGGTCTCGCGGTCGACCCGGACCGGGCGGTCCTGCAGCGGCCGGACGATGTCCTCCGCCGCGTCCTGCAGGGCGAACAGGTCGCAGCCGTGCTCCCAGCCGCGCAGGTTCGCGACCGCGACGAACGGCTCGATCGGGCAGTTGCCGGCCCCGGCGCCCTGACCGGCCAGGGACGCGTCCACCCTGGTGACGCCCTCCTCGACGGCGACCATCGAGTTGGCGACCGACAGCGACAGGTTCTCGTGCGCGTGGATGCCCAGCTCGGTGTCCGGCTCCAGGACGTCCCGGTACGCCCGGATCCGGTCCCGCACGCCGTCCATCATCAGCCGGCCGCCGGAGTCGGTGACGTAGACGCAGTGCGCGCCGTAGGACTCCATGAGCTTCGCCTGCCCGGCCAGCTCGGCCGGCTCGGCGAGGTGGCTCATCATCAGGAAGCCGGACACGTCCATGCCCAGCTCGCGGGCGGTCGCGATGTGCTGCGCCGCGACGTCCGCCTCGGTGCAGTGCGTGGCGATGCGGACCGAGCGGACACCGAGCGCGGCCGCCTGCCGCAGCTCGGCGATGGTGCCGATGCCGGGCAGCAGCAGGGTGGTCAGCCGGGCCCGGCTGATGTGCGCGGCGGCCACCTCGATCCACTCCCAGTCGGTGTGCGAGCCGGGGCCGTAGTTCAGGCTGCCGCCGGCCAGCCCGTCGCCGTGGGCCACCTCGATGCCGTCCACGCCGGCCGCATCCAGCGCCGCCACGATCCGGGCGACCGAGTCGAGGCCCATGCGGTGCCGGACGGCGTGCATGCCGTCCCGCAGCGTCACGTCCTGGATGAAGACCCGCGTCATACGGTCACCTGCCGGATGCGGCCGCCACGCACGGCGGCGATGCGCTCGGCCGTGGCGATCGCGGCGGACGTCATGATGTCGAGGTTGCCGGCGTACGCGGGCAGGTAGTGCGCGGCGCCCTCGACCTCGAGGAACACCGACACCTGATGGGTGACCGGCGCGCCCGCGCCGGTGAGCGTGTGCACCGGCAGGTCCGCCGGCACCGGTTCGACCTGCACCCGCTGCTTCAGCCGGTAGCCGGGCACGTATCCGGCGACCACGCCGACCATCTCCTCCACCGACGCGCGGATCGCGTCCCGCGTCCGCTCGGCCGGGGCGTCGACCAGGCACAGCACGGTGTCCCGCATGATCACGGGCGGGGTGGCCGGGTTGAGCACGATCAGCGCCTTGCCCCGCGCCGCCTGGCCGACCCCGACGATGGCCCGCGCGGTGGTCTCGGTGAACTCGTCGATGTTGGCCCTGGTGCCCGGGCCGGCGGACTTCGAGGCGATCGACGCGACGATCTCGGCGTAGGGCACCGCGGCCACGCGGGACACGGCGGCGACGATCGGGATGGTCGCCTGCCCACCGCAGGTGACCATGTTGACGTTGCGTTCGTGCAGGTGCTGGTCGAGGTTGACCGCGGGCACCACGTAGGGCCCGATCGCCGCCGGGGTCAGGTCGACCATCGTCCGGCCGGACCCGGCGAGCCTGGCGTCGTTGACGATGTGCGCCCGCGCCGACGTGGCGTCGAAGACGATGTCGACGCCGGCGAAGCCGGGCAGCTCGATCAGGCCGTCCACACCCTCCGCCGTGGTGGCGACGCCCAACCGGGCGGCGCGCGCCAGCCCGTCGGACGCCGGGTCGACGCCGGCCATCGCGACGAGCTCGAGGGTCTCCGACAGCCGCAGAATCTTGATCATCAGGTCGGTGCCGATGTTGCCCGAGCCGATGATCGCCACCTTCGTCCGCATCACTCGGTCCCGAACCGGGTCGCGACCGTGCCCAGGCCGGTGAACGTGGCGGCGACCCGCATCCCGGGCAGCACCGGCACCATCGGGCCCAGCGCGCCGGACAGCACCACCTGCCCGGCGAGCAGCGGGTCACCGAGGTCGCGGGCGGCGCCGGCCAGCCAGGCCAGCGCGGCGAGCGGGTCGCCCAGGCAGGCACTGCCCGTGCCCTTGGACACGACGGCGCCGTCGACGCTGAGCTCCATCTGGATGTCCACCGGCTCCAGCGCGTCGAGGCCGACCCGGTCGTCGCCCAGGACGAACAGGGCGCTGGACGCGTTGTCGGCGATCGTGTCGGCGATGCTGATGTCCCACCCGGCGACCCGGCTGTCGACGATCTCCAGCGCGGGCACCATCACGTCCACGGCCGCACGTACCACCGCCGCGGAGAGATCCCCGGTCAGGTCCGCGCGGAGCACGAACGCGACCTCGGCCTCGATCCGCGGCTGCAGGAGCCCGCCGACCGGGACGGGGTCGAGCGCGCTGACGTCCATGTCGTCGAAGAGCACACCGAAGTCCGGCTGGTCCACCCCGAGCTGCCGCTGCACGGCCGCGGACGTCAGACCGATCTTGCGGCCGACGACCCGGGCCCCGCGCCGCCGCCGGTCGAGGGTGAGTTCCCGCTGCACGGCGTACGCGGCCGCGATGTCCTGCGCGCCGATGAGGTCACGGACCGGTGCGCAGGGTGTCGCGGTGCGCGTCGCGTCGAGCAGCCGTTGCGCCGCAGGCGATGTCATGCGGGCCACGATGCTCGCCCGGCCTGTCCGCCCGCCACCGAAGTGTTCCGCTAGACGGAACTCTGGTCGAGCAGTGCCTCGCGGCGGGCCAGGGTCGCGGTGACACCGGCGGCGGCGGCCTTGACCGCGGCGGCATGCCGGCGGGGGTCGAAGCGGGTGGCCGGCCCGGCCACGCTCACCGCCGCCACCGCGACGTCGTGCCCGTCCAGCACCGGCGCGCCCACGCAGACGATCCCGACCGCCGACTCCTCCGCCTCGAACGCCACCCCCGTCCGCACCGCCTCGTCGAGCTGCCGGCGCAGGATCGCCGCGGACGTCACGGTCCGCGGCGCCAGCCGAGCGAGCGGCGCGTCGAGCACCTCCGCCCGCAGCGCCGCCGGGGCGAAGGCCAGCAGCGCCTTGCCGATCGCGGTCGCGTGCAGCGGCATCCGCCCACCCAGCCGGGACGGCGCCCGCGCCTGACGGTGGCCGCCGATCTTCGCCACGTACACCACCTCGGCCCCTTCCCGCAGCCCGAGGTGCACGGTCTCGTGGGTGCGCTCGTACAGGTCCTCCAGGAACGGCGTGGCCACCTCGATCAGCCCGCGCTCCACCGAGGCGCGCATGCCGAGCGCGAACAGGTGCCCACTGAGATGGAACCTGCCGTCGACCCGCTCCAGGAGCCGGGCCGCGACCAGCTCACCGGTCAGCCGGTGCAGGGTCGCCTTGGCCAGCCCGGTGCGCCGCTGCAGCTCAGCGAAGCCGACCCCCCGATCCTCGGCGGTGAACGCGTCGAGGATCACGGCCACCTTGGCGATCACCGTCATGCGCGAAAGCCTACGAGGGAACGGCCTCAGCCGGGCGTCTCGCACGGCACGTCGTGCGACAGCGGCACGGCGTGGGCCATCCAGTCCCGGGCCCAGGCGATGTCCTCACCGACATACCCCAGGACGGGTTCGCCGGGAAAGCGGGAGATGATCACGAAGACCCGCGTGCCGAGGTCGAGCCGCGAGCCCGACGGGCCGTCGTCGTGGTAGGTGAGCGGCTGTCCCACGCCCGCGCCCTTCAGCGACGCCTCCACCTGGATGGTGACCCGCCACCCGCCGGCACGGGACGGCGAGACACCTGTCACCACTCCCTCGACGATGTGACGCGCGCACGAAGCGATGCCCGTGTCCGACAGCTTCCGCTGGTCGCCTCCCGCCGCAGCCATCCTGGCGGCAACGAGACCCGCGGTCACGATCGCCGCCACCGCGACCCCGGCCAGGGCCAGCCGGATCCGCCGGCGCCGCAGCGGCGCCAGCGACTCGGTCGTCGCGCCGCGCTGACCGGAATCCACGGGCCGCCTCTTCTCCGCCGGTACCGGACCTCGATGCTATCGAACCCACGCTCCGGGAGTTGGCGGCGTTGGCACGAACCTGGGATTCGACTGTGACGGCGGTCGCATACCGTTCGGCCAAAGAGAAGCCTCCCGAACCCACCGGTGCCGGTAGGGGGTGACTGCGGTGATTCGCGTGCTCCTCATCTTCGACAATGCGACGGCGCCTGGTGTCCTCGTCCGGCTCCTCAATCATCAGCCCGGGATCGTCGTGGCCGGCACGGTCGACGTCGACGGACCGGTCGCGGAGTGCTGCGTGCGGGTCCGGGCCCAGGTCGTGCTGTTCAACACCACATACATGGTCGGCCAGATCCTGCCGATCGTCGACGAGCTGCGCCGGGCCGCGCCCGGCTGCGGGGTGGTCGTGCTCTCCGACCCGGGGATGCGCGGCACGCTGCCGCCCCGGCGGCACGCCCCGCAGCTGAGCTTCCTGGTCAAGGGTGTCCAGATCCCGGTCCTGGCCGGTTGGATCCGCCGGATCGCCTGCGGGGAGCGGGTCGTCGACCCGCAGCTCGAGGTGGCCCAGCTCGGGATGGACAAGACGGTCAACACCCGGGAGCTGGAGATCCTCGGCCTCGCCATGCAGGGCGACTCGGTCGCCGACATCGCCCAGCGGCTGAGCCTGTCGCTCGGCACCGTGCGCAACTACATCTCCGCCGCGATCCTCAAGACCGGCGCCCGCAACCGGCTCGACGCGATCCGCATCGTGCGCCGCGACGGCTGGCTGCGCTGACAACTCCGGGTCACCGGCGGGCCCAGGCGCGGATGTGGTCGACCCGCTTCCCGGCCTGCTGCGTGCCGCCGCCGGGTGGGCGCTGCGCGTACACGGCGAGGTTCGAGATGATGTTCGTCGGCGCGTCCGCGGTCGCCCCGGTGTGGCAGACCTGGATCCCGTCGACGTACCAGACGGTGCCGGACGGCTCGATCGCGACGCCGTAGGTGTGCCAGTCCGCCGACGGGTCGAACGGGACCTTCCACCGGCAGCCGTCCTGCCCGCCCGAGTGCTGCGTCATCTGCAGCTCGCGGCTGCCGGCCGAGTACTGCTCGTACACGTCGGTCTCGACCTGCCTGTCGACCTGCGGCGCCTGCCAGGTCCAGAACGCGGGCCAGAACCCGTTCGCCGCCGGCAGGATCGAGCGCTCCTCGATGTACCCGTGCTGGAACTCGAAGCGGCTGGAGATCAGGCAGGACGTCCAGTCGTAGCGCTCCCCCGCGGCGGACGTGTGCGGCTCGCGCCTGGCCGTCATCACCAGTTCGCCGTCGCCGACGTGGCAGTTCGCCGCCTGGTTCCACTCGAGCTGCTGGTTGCCCTTGTTGCCGCGGCCCTCGTCGGGCTCGGCACCGGAGCGGTCGTCCCAGCGGTCGCGGTCGAGGACCGCACCGTCGAACTCGTCGCCGAACACGATCTCCCAGGTGCCCGGCGGCTGCCCCAGCGGATCCGGTGGGCCGTCGCCGTCCTCCGGGACGACCGGGGTGCTCGGCCAGACCGCCGGCGCGTCGTTGTCCTCTGACGCGCCGGCGACGAACGACGTGACGGTCGCCGCGGCGGCGAGCACGGTCACGGCGGCCAGCAACGTTCTGCGGAACATGGATACGCCCCTTCAGGTGTACGTGAAGCCGAGCCGGGCGACGCGGTGGTCGAAGTTGGACGGGACAAGCTCCGGGGCGCCGACCGAGCGGAGGTCCGGCAGCCGGGTGAACAGCTCGCGGAAGAGCACGGTCAGCTCCTGTCGCGCGAGGGACGCGCCGAGGCAGAAGTGCGGTCCTCCGCCGCCGAACCCGACGTGCGGGTTGGGTGTCCGGGCGATGTCGAACCGGTCCGGCGCGGCGAAGACCGTCTCGTCCCGGTTGGCCGACACGTAGTACATGACGACCTCGTCGCCGGCGCGCAGCGGGAAGCCGTTGAGGGTGTGGTCGCGGGCGACGGTGCGCCGGAACTGCAGGATCGGTGAGCTGTGCCGGACCACCTCGTCGACGAATCCGGCGGCCCGGGCGTCGAAGTCGGCCAGGAGCAGCTCGCGCTGGTCCGGGTGCGCGGTCAGCAGGCGCAGCGCGTGGGCGATCGTGTTGCGGGTGGTCTCCACGCCGGCCACCAGCAGCAGCGAGAAGAACGAGCCGAGCTCGCGGCCGCTCAGCGGGCGGCCGGCGACGTCCGCGGTGACGAGCGCCGAGATCAGGTCGTCGGTCGGGTGCCGCCGCCGGTCGGCGCCGACCCGCGCCACGACGCGGTGCAGCTGGGCGAGGGCGGCGATGCCCCGGCCCGGGATCCGCAGCCGGCGGCCGGCCCGTTGGACGCCGGCCCGTTCGGTGGTGGAGTCGATCCGCCGCAGCAGCGTGCCGCGGTAGCCGTCGGGGATGCCCATCATCGTGCAGATCACCTCGAACGGCAGCCGCCCCGCGACGGCCGTCACGAAGTCGCCCGGCCCACCACCCGGCCCGCTGCCCGCCACGACCAGGTCGTCGACGATGCGGGCGGCGACGCGCTCGGTGTCGGCGGCGATCCGGGCCACGACGCGGGGTGTGAACGCCCGCGCGACGACCGACCGCAGCTGCTGGTGCCGCGGGTCGTCGAGGTTGACCATCGAGTCGCCGAAGACCGTCCGGACCCACCGTGCGGGCCGTGGCGTGGTGACGCCGTGCCGGCTGACGAACACGTCGGGGGTGCGGCTGGCGGTCACCACGTCGGCGTGCCCCACGAGGGCGAAGAAGCCGCCGCCGGGCTCGGGGAAGAACACCGGCGCGTCGAGCCGCCGCAGCCGGGCGAAGGCCGCGTGCCGGACCGGCTCGGGCTGCCGCCAGAACGCCGGGTCGGCGAGGTCGATGCCGCCGACCCGTCTGTCCGATGTGGACACCATGGTCATCGTGCCTCCTTCGTGGACAGTCCTGGCGCGACGACGGTGGACGGTCCACGTGCGACGACGGTGGACGGTCCACGTGCGACGACGGTCGACAGTCCAGGTGCGGCAATGGTCGACGGTCCAGGTGCGACGACGGTCGACAGTCCAGGTGCGGCGACGGTGGACGGGCCAGGTGCGGCGACGGTGGCGGTGGACCGGACGGGTGCGGCGACCGAGCGGGTGAGGTCGGCGAGCTCGGCGTAGGTGCGCCGCGCGTCGAAACCCGAGGCGTGCAGGGCGGCGGCGGCGCCCTCCGCCCGGGCCGGCCCGAGGTCCAGCAGGCGGCACAGCAGCGCGTCGGCCAGCGGGGTCGGGCGCTCCGGCGGGACGAGCGCCCCGGTCCGCGCGGTGACGATCCCGGCGATGCCGGGGATGTCGCTGGCGACGACGGACCGGCCGGTCGCCATGGCCTCCAGGGCGGTCAGCGGCAGCCCTTCCCAGCGGGACGGCAGGGTGACGACGTCGGCGGCGGCGAGCCAGTCCCGCACGTCGGTGACGTCCCCGGCGAAGGTGACGCCGGTGCCGGCCCGGCCCAGCAGCGCGGGCAGCAGGTCGCCGTCGCCGACCAGCGCGAGCCGCGCGTCGGGGCAGCGCGCGGCGACCCGCTCCCACGCCGCCAGCAGCACGTCCTGGCCCTTCTGCCGGGTGAGCCGCCCGACGCAGACGGCGAGCGGGGTCCGCGCCGGCACGCCGAGCCGCGCGCGGGCGGCCCGGCGGGCGGCGTCGCCAGCCGGCCGGAAGTGCTGGAGGTCCACGCCGCTGCGGATGACCGCGTACCGCCCGCGGACCCGTGCCGCCCGGCCGAGGGCCGCTTCCTCGTCGCCGACGCAGACCAGCCGGTCGGCCCACCTGGCGGCGGCGCGTTCCCACCCGACGCTGCCGGCCCGCAGCACCCCGTCGGCGGCGAGCCAGGACCAGCCGTGCGGCTGGAACAGCGTCGGGATCCTCCCCCGCAGGTGCAGCCGGCCGGCCAGCCCGGCCTTGGCGGCGTGCAGGTGCACGACGTCGGGCCGCGACGACCGCAGCAGCCGGCCCAGGGCGCGCAGCTCGCCCGGGGTGGCCCGGCCCGGGCCGCGGGTCGCCGGCCAGGACCGGTGCGGCACGCCGGTGCGGGCCAGGTCGGCGGCGAGCCGGCCGTCCGGCGGGCAGGCGACGGCGACGTCCCAGCCGCGGGCGAGCTGGTCGGCGACGGCGGCGGTGACGTAGGCGGCCACCCCGCCGTCGCGCGGCTGGGCGACGTGCAGGACGCGCATGTCAGCCACCGCCCGGATGCCGCCGCAGCCGGTCCCGCAGCGCGCGCAGGCCGGGCAGGTGGCGCTTGGCGAGCAGCACCGCCGCGCGGCGGGCGCGCACCCCGGCGGCGTAGAGCCGGGCTTGGGGGCTGCCGCCGCGGACCAGCAGGACCCGCTGGTTCACCGACTCCACCGGCCGCCACCGCAGCTTGTACGGCTCGGCGCCGCGCAGCATGCTCATCGTGGCGCAGCCGCGCCGGACCGCGAGGGGCAGCGTGTCGCTCAGCAGCAGCGTGGTGATGTCGGCGCGGTCCCGCAGGTCCGGGTCGGCGCCGTACAGGTACCCGCCGACGAGGTCCCGCCCGACGACGGCGAGCGAGGAGGCGACGAGCTGCCCGTCGAGGCGGTACTCGAACAGCTCGGCCTGCCCGTCCGCGATCATGTCGCCGGTGGCCGCGCCGAGGTGCCGGGCGAACTCGGCCCGGATGTGCTCGGGGTTGACCTGGCGGCCCTGCCACTGCCGGGCGTGCAGGGCGAGCAGGTCACCGACGGCGCGGCCGGCCTCGTCCGCGGTCACGGCCCGCACGTCGAGGCCGAGCCGGCGCAGCTGGTTGACCCGGCGGCGCACCGTCTTGCGGGTGTGGCCCGGCAGTTCCGCGACCAGATCGTCGAGGTCGCGGGCGGGCAGTTCCAGGCACAGCGAGGCGGGGACCAGGTGGTGCCGGCCGCGCCACGCCTCGGCCAGCAGCACGCCCGCGACGGACCCGGGTCGCGTCTCGGGCAGGTCGACGACCTGCCAGCCGGGGACCTGGGCGAGGGCGTCGGCGAGCGCCCGGGCCGCCGGTTCGGCGAGCGTCTCGTCGACGAGGACGTCGGCGAAGTCCGACAGGTCTCCGCCGACCGGGGTCAGCACCGAGCAGAGCCACCGCCGCTGCCGCAGCAGCGCGGCGGCGGCCACCAGCCGGCCGTCGAGGCGCACCAGGATCAGCCGGAGCCGGCCGGGTCGCCCGTACGTGCGCCACCACGACGCGATCCAGGCGTGCGCCTGGAAGGGCGTGGCCGTGGCGCACCGGCCGAAGAGGTCGGTCCACTCGGCCCGGATCTCGGCCAGGGCGGCGTCGTCCCGGCGGACCTCGACCGACCAGGCGCTGACCCCGGACGGTGCGGAGTCCACTGTGCTCAACGGGTTCATAGCGACTCCCGACGGATGACAACGGCCCGGCCGATGACCTTCGGCGGTTCGGCCGGCTGCTGTGGCACCGCGACGTCCGATGCGTCCGGTGCCGCGGTGGTCGAAGGCGGCGCCGCGTTCCAGGCGATGGCCATCGGCGGCCAGCTCATGCCGGGCGGCGGCAGTGGCGGCGGGTCGGCGGCGGCCGGCTGGGGTGATGACACGAGGGCGGTGGCGACGGACGTATCCGCCCAAACCGGCGTCCTGGCGACGACATCCTGCCCGGTCGCGGCAGTGGCGGTCCCGCGCCGGGCCCGGCCCACGCCGGCGAGCGCCGCCAACCCGCCCACCAGGAGGCCGGCGGCCGCACCGACGACCAGTTCCAGCGGCGGTTTCGGCGACGACGGTGTGGTCGGGGTGCTCGCCGGGGCCAGCACCGACGCCGTGACCCGGGTCTCGGCCTTGCGCGCGGTGGCGTATTCGGCGAGCGCCTTCGCCACGGCGTTCGCGACGTCGGCGGTGCGTCCGGCGTCGGCGCCGGTGGCGGTGATCTCGATGACCGGCGCGTCCGGTGACGTCGTCGCGGTCACGCTCGACAGCCCGTCGCGGGAGCCGAGTGCGGTGGCCGCCGCGTCGGTGACCGGTCCGTTGGTGACGATCCGGCCGTACGCCTGGGCGAAGTTGACCGCCGCGAACGACTCGCCGGGCTCCGCGGTGAGCACGACGTAGGCCTGCGCCCGGAACGTCGGGGTCTTGACCTCGCCGTAGATCCCGCCGGCGCCGGCACCGAGGGCGGTGACGACGGCGAGCAGGCCGCACCTGCGCACCAGGCGGGCCAGGACCGTCGATGGCGTGCTGCTCATGTCGTTCGGCTCCAAACTCGGTCCGGCCGGGTGAGCCGTCCGTACAACTGGTCCAGGGCACCGGCGACGCGGCCGATGTCGTGCTGGGCGACCGTCTCCGGTGCCGCGGTGCCGGGCCGGGACAGGGCGGCCCGCACGGCGTCGCGCAGCGCCTCCGGCGTCGCCGGGACGCGCCGCGCCGCCGGATCGGGGCGGGCTTCGAGGGGTGGGCAGCTCACGTACACCACCGGCAGTCCGGCGGCGAGGGCCTCGACGACCGCCATCCCGAACGTCTCCTGCGGTGATGGCGAGGCGAACACGTCCATCGCGCAGAGCGCGGCGCGGGCGTGCGGCAGGCCGCCGGCGAAGGCGACCCGGTCGGCGATGCCCAGTTCGCCGGCCAGGGCGGCGAGTCCGGCGCGGGCCGGTCCTTCACCGGCCAGCAGCAGCGTGGTGTCCGGCAGCGCCGCGACCGCGCGGACGAGGAGGTCGAACCGCTTGGTGGGCTCCAGCCGCCCGAGTCCGCCGACGACCCGGGCCCGGGCAGGGATGCCGAGCCGGGCCCGGGTCTGCAGGCGCAGCACCGGGTCGGGCCGCAGTTCGGCCGGGTCGATGCCGTTGGGGATCACGGTGATCCGGCGGTCCGGCACGGCCCACGCGACGAGGCGCTGCCGGACGGCCTCGGACACCGCGACGGTGACCCGCCCGAGGCGTTCGGCGGCCAGGTACAGCGCCCGGACGCCGGCGGTGGTCGGGCGGGCCTCGATGATCCCGTCGTTGAGGGAGTGCTCGGTCGCCACGACGGCCCGGACCCCGGCCATCCGGGCTGCGATCCGCCCGTACACGCAAGCCCGGTACAGGTGGGTGTGGACCACGTCGAAGCGGCCGGCACGGATGAACGCGGCGAGCCGCGGGACCGCGGTCAGGTCCCGGTTGCCGCGCATGCCGAGGTCGTGCACCGGGATCCCGGTCGTGCGGATCGCCGTCGCGACCGGCCCCGGGTTGGTCAGCGTGACGACCGCGGGCTCGGCGGCCAGCCGGGGCAGCACCAGGCGCAGCTGGTGTTCGGCGCCGCCGACGCCGAGGCCGGTGATGACGTGCAGGACTCTCATCACGCACCCCCGGCGGCGATGCGGTGCCGCAGCCACTTGGCGGCCAGCCGGGCGGCGCCGTCCCGGTCGCCGACGAAGACCCTAGGCACCGCGTACCGGACGTCCAATGTGGAGCGTCCGACCGCGCAGGCGTACTCGTACCCGGCCATCCGGACCGCCGCCACCTCGCGGGCGCCGACCGCGCCGTACGGGTAGCAGAACCCGCGGACGTCCTGGCCGCACAGCGCGCGCAGCGTCGCCCGGCTTGTGCCGACCTCGGCGGCCAGCGTGGTCCGGTCGGCGGCCGGTAGCGGCCGGTGCAGCAGGCCGTGCGAGCCGATCTCCATGCCGGCGTCGGCGGCCCGGCGCACGTCGCCGGCGGTCATCAGCGCCTTGCGCGGACCGGGCCGGTCCCAGGCGTTGGCGCCGCCGAGGCGGCCGGCCAGGACGAACACGGTCGCGGTGAAGCCGTGCCGGGCCAGTGCCGGCATCACCTCGGTGACGAAGTCGGCGTAGCCGTCGTCGAACGTGAGCCCGACGAGCCGGTGCGCGGTGCCGGCCGCGCGCGCCCGCAGCAGGTCCCGCATCGCGACGCCCCGCCACCCGGCCCGGCGCAGCCAGCGCAGCTGCCCGGCGAACCGGTCCGGCGACACGGTCACCCGGAACGGGTCGTGGTCGCAGTGCTCCACCGAGTGGTACATCAGCACCAGGTCACCGTCCACGGCGGGCCCTCCGTCCCAGCTCCGAGACCAGCGCGCCGACCTCGTCGAACCCCACCAGCCGGGCCGCCACCGCGAACGCGCCGAGCACAACGACGCCGCCGGCGACACTGACCACAGTGGACCCGAGGTCTTCCAGCAGCCGCCCGGCCAGCCAGCCGGCCCCGGCTGCCGCGGCGGCGGCGAGGACCGCCCGGGCCGTCGTCCAGGCGGTCTCCCGCAGCGGGACGGCCAGGTCGCGGCGGCGCAGCCCGACCAGCAGCAGCACCGCGGCGGTGGCGATGCCGGCGCCGTTGCCGGCGGCGATCCCGACCGCCCCGAGATGCGCGACGCTCAGCGCGGCGACGGCGGCGTTGACGGCCACCCCGACGCCCACCGCCACGGCCGGGAGCCACGCCCGGCCGCCGTCGGCGAAGTACGGGCGGACGGCGACCCCGACCATCGCGTGGCCCAGCAGCCCGACCGCGCAGACCCGCACGAGCGCGGCGACCGACGTGGTGTCGGCGACGCCGAACGCACCCCGCTCCAGCAGGCACTGCACGACCTCCGGGGCGAAGACGACCAGGTACGCCGAGCCGAGCAGGATCAGCACCGTCACCAGCCGCAGGTCGGCGGCGAACCGCCGGCGCGCGCCGGCGAGGTCACCGGCCGCGACGCAGCGGGCCAGCGTCGGGAACGTCACCGTGCAGATCAGCAGCGCGACCAGCATCGGCAGCTGGGTGAGCTTCTGCGCGTAGTTCAGGTGGGTGATGGCGCCGGCGGGCAGCCCGGAGCCGAGGAACCGCTCCACGTACACCTGCGACTGCCGGCCGAGGGTGTAGACGACGACGGGGGCCACGGCGCCGAGCGCGAGCGCACCGACCGGTCGGGTCGCCCCGCGCAGCCAGCGGCCCGGGTGCGGCAGCCCGACGTGGAGCGGGTGCGGCAGCCCGACGTGGCGCAGGTAGCTCGGCAGCTGCACCGCGACCATCAGGGCGCCGCCCAGCGCGACCCCGGCGGCGGCACTGACGACCCCGAGCCGGCCGTGCAGTGTCCACATGAGACCGATGATTCCGGCGTTGGAGGCGAGGTGGATCGCGGCGGGTGCGGCGAAGACGTGGTGGGCGCGCAGCGCCGCGCTCAGGTAGCCGGCGAGGCCGAACCCGAGCACCGTGGTGGCGGTCAGCCGGGTGCAGGTGACGGCAAGTGCCGGGTCGGCGAGGCCCGGCGCGACGGCGTGGACCAGCAGCGGCGCGCCGAGCAGCACCGCCGCCGAGCCGATGAGCAGCGCCACCGTGACGCGGGGCAGCGTCGCCGCGACCAGGTCCCGCACCGAGCCCTGCCGGGCGAGGGTCCGGCTGAACAGCGGCACCATGACCAGCGACATGGCGCCCTCGACAACCAGGCAGAACGCCGTCTCCGGCACCGTCCAGGCGACCAGGAACGCGTCGGTGGCGCCGTCCGCGCCGAAGAACCGGGCCAGCAGCACGTCCCGGATCAGGCCGAGCCCGGAGCCGGAGACGGTGATGACGACGGTGACCAGCGCGGCGGCCATGAGGGTGCCCCGGGCCGTGGCCGCGGTCATCGGGGCGCCTCCGGCGACGGTGTCCGCGGCACGATGACCATGCGGCGGGCGACCAGGCCGAGCAGGACGGCGAGCAGGACGCCGGTCGGGCCGGCGCCGATGTCGCCGTAGCTGAAGTCGATGAGCGTCCAGACCATGACGCCGGGCGCCACCAGGTCCAGGAAGCGCGTGTCGGTGCCCGGCGGCCCCGAGGCAAAGGCCACCCGGCGCCGGAACGCGCCGGCGGTGAGCGTGCCGAGCAGCGAGCCGAACGCGAGGACGCCGACGGTGCCCTGCTCCGCCAGGACCATCAGGTACTGGTTGTGCGCGGACAGCAGCGGCTGGCGGCGGAAGCCGGCCTGCGGGTCGTCGACGTCGCTGCCGGCGGACAGTGACATCGGCGCGTACGTGTCGCGGGCCGCGGCGAAGTCCTTGAGGCCGACGCCGAGGACGGGATGGTCGGCCCAGATGCCGATCGCGGTGCCCCACAGCGCGTACCGGTCCCGCACCGAACGGTCGGGCGCCGAGCCGGACGACGCGATGCTGGTGACCCGCTCGTCGAGCGTGCCCGAGGCCGGACCGACGCCGCTGGCCAGCAGCCCGACCGCGAACGCGGCGGTGGCGACGGTGGCCACGCCGAGCCGTCGGCTGAAGACGAAGAGCTGCACCACGACCGCGCAGGCGGTGGCGATCCAGGCACCCCGGCTGAGCGAGAAGCCCAGCGGCAGCACCAGCAGCGCGGCGGTGCAGACGAGGGCGGCCCGGACGCGGCCGCGGGCGGCCAGCCCGAGGGCGAGGGTGACGACGATGCCGTAGCCGACGAGCGCGCCGAGCGCCATGACCTGTTCGGCGCCGAACGTGCCGATCGCGCGGACGTACTGCCCCGCATAGGAGGCGCCGGTGTTCGTCGCCGACTGCCGGACCCCGACGATGCCCTCGGCGACCGTGGCGGCGACGAACGCACCGGCGACCAGCAGCACGTCGAACCGGTCCCGCAGCGCCATGGCCACGGCGACCGGGACGAGGACGAAGAGCTCGGTGTATCGCACGAAACCGACCAGGCTCTCGGCCGGGTCGGCGGCGATCACGGTGGCGGCGGCCACCGACAGCACCACCGCGCCGAAGGGCAGCAGCCCGAGCGGGGCCGGCACGGCGCCGTCGCGCAGGCAGCGCCACAGCGCCGCGGCGACCGCGACGCCGGCGGCGACGTCGGCGACGGTGATCCGCCCGCCCCCGCCCGCCGCCTGGAGGTCGCTGGGCAGGCAGACCAGCAGCAGCGCGGCGGCGACGAGGCAGCTGGGCCGTCGGGCCGCCCAGCCGCCGGCGGCCAGGGCCCACGCCAGCGGGGCCAGCGCGATGCGCAACGGCAGCGTGGCACCCTGAGTCAGCGCGCTCATCGCCATCGCCGGGCCAGGCCGAGCATCGCGCCGACGGTCCGGATCATGATCTTGATGTCGAGGGCGACCGACCAGTTCTCGATGTAGTAGTTGTCGTAGCGGACGCGGTCGGCGATCGAGGTGTCGCCGCGCAGGCCGTGGATCTGCGCCCAGCCGGTGATGCCGGCGGCGGCGCGGTGGCGGTCGGCGTATCCGCCGTACATGTGGGCGAACTGCTCGACGAAGTACGGGCGCTCGGGCCGCGGCCCGACGAGCGACATGTCGCCGCGCAGGACGTTGATGAGCTGGGGCAGCTCGTCCAGCGACGTGTTGCGCAGCAGGCGCCCCACCGGGCCGACCCGGTCGTCGGTGCTGATGTTCCAGCGGACCTGCGACTCGCGGTCCGTCGCCGGGGTCAGCGAGCGGAACTTGAGGATCGTGAACGGCCTGCCGTCGCGGCCGATGCGCTGCTGCCGGAAGAGCACGCCGGCCCGCCCGGACTCCAGCCGCACCGCGACGGCGCAGGCGAGCAGGATGGGCCCGGCCAGCGCCAGGCCGATCGCGGCGCCGGTCACGTCGATGGTCCGTTTCGCCGCCGCGTACAGCCCGCGCATCCGGTCGGGGCGCATGCGCTCCAGGGCGATGCCCTGCACCAGTTCCGCGCCGGCGGCCGGCACCGCCAGCTCGAACAGCCGCGGCACCACGTACACCGTGATGCCGGACCGGCGCCACTGCCGGATGACGCCGATCAGGTCCGTGTCGGGAGCGCCCGGGAAGGCCACGATGACGCGGTCCGGCCGGTGCAGGGCGACGATCTCGGTGAGGGCGTCGACGTGGCCGAGCAGCGGCGCGGGCAGCGTTTCGGCGGTGAGGGCGGGCGGGCCGACGAGCCCGATCGGCCTGATGCCGTAGGCCCGGTCGGCCCGCAGCACCTCGGCGAGGCGCAGGGCGACGTCGCCGGAGCCGACGATGAGGGTGCGGTCGCCGGGCAGCAGCCGGCGGCGCTGGTACAGCGTGACGTAGACGAACGCACGGACCGGCACGGTCGCGGCGAGCACCACCAGCGGCCACAGCACGATGGCCGCCTCGAACGTCGCCGGCGGCAGCGTGCACCAGACGGTCAGCGGGGTCACCGCGCCGACGCCGAGCAGCATCCGGGGGATGTCGTCGAGCACGCTCAGGTGCAGGCGCGGGCGGTACAGCCCGACGGCGGCCAGGGCGACGGCGGTGAGTCCGGCACCGGTCAGCGCGTCATGCCACGCGGCGCCGGCGGCCAGCCAGAGCGCGACGAACACGGCGAGGTCCGCGCCGGCCTGCCGCCACGGCTCACCGGCGCCGGTGCCCCGCGGGCGGCGGATCGGCTCGGGTGCGGGGACCCGGCGCCGGCGCGCCGTCGTGGCGACCGGCGCCGGCACCCGGACACCGGGGCTTCCCTGTTCCAGCACAGCTGCGACAACGCGTGGCACGGCACTCTCCTCGGGCGACGACCCGCGACCGTCGGTCGCGTGAAGTACGTGACAGGAAAGCGGAGACGCGGGTGCGTCTCTCGATTCCGGCACCAGCGTGTCAGCCGGTCCGAGGGCCTCACAGTTGCAATTGTCACGACATACGTGATGAACACTCACGTTCCGGAGGCCTCAGGTGAGGGCCTCCACCGGGGACATCCGGGCCGCCTTCATCGCCGGGTACAGGCCCGCGACACCGCCGATGAGCATGGTCGCGGCCAGGGCACCCGCCGTCGCCCAGGCCGGAACCATCGACGGCCAGGACTGATACGTCGCGTACGCGGCCGTGACGGCGATGCCCAGCAGCACACCGCCGGCCCCGCCCAGCGCCGACAGCAGCAGCGACTCGGTGAGGAACTGCGTCCGGACCTGGCCGCGGGTCGCGCCGAGCGAGCGGCGCAGGCCGATCTCGGCGCGGCGTTCCAGCACCGAGATCACCATCGTGTTGGCGACGCCGACACCGCCGACGAGGAGCGCGACCGCGCCCAGGCCGAGCAGCAGCCCGTTGAGGGTGGCGTCGGTGGCGCGGCGCACGGCGAGCAGTTCCGACGGCTTCGACACGGTGACGGCGCCGGGCGCCGCCGGGTTGGCGGTGGCGGCGAGGACGGCCCGGACCGCCTCGACCTGGCTGTCGCTGGAGCGGGTGTACACGGTCGTGGGTCGCCCGTCGAAGCCGAAGATCGTGGCGGCGGCGTCCCAGCCGAGCAGCACGGCCGTGTCCAGTTCGTGGGCGAGCGGCACCGGGTCGAGGACGCCGACGACGGTGAACGGCCGCCCGCCGACCTGGATCTGGGCCTGCGGGCCGGGCCGGCCGATGCCGAGCCGGTCGGCGGTGTCCGCGCCGAGGACGGCGGCCGGGTAGCGGGCGGTCGCACCGTTGAGCCACGTCCCGCTGCGGACGGTGGCGCCGACGGTGGCCGGCAGGGTGAGGCGGGCCGCGAGGACGGACAGGCCGTTGCTCTCCGCTCTCGGGATCTGGTCGGAGCGGTACACCTTGACGCCCGCGACGGCGGCGGTCGCCGAGACGGCGGTGACCGGGCCGATGCGGCCGATCATCGCCTCCGCCTCGGCGGGCAGCGCCGCGCGGTCACCGGCGATGCCCTGCCCGGGCGCGACGGTGAGCAGGTTCGTGCCGAGCGCCGCGAGCTGCCGGTTCAGCTGCTCCTGGGAGGAGGCGGAGATGCCGACCACCGCGACCATGGCGGCGATGCCGAGCGCGATGCCGAGCGCGGACAGCAGCGCCCTGGTGGGCCGGGTCCGCAGTCCCGCCGCGCCGGTCCGCAGGACATCACCCGCCGACAGCCGCGCCGGCCGGAGCCGCTGCGCCGTCACGCCGTCACCGCAGTGCGGGTGTCGCCGGCGACCCGGCCGTCGCGCATGAAAATCTGCCGGTCCAGGCTCGCGGCCAGGTCCCGGTCGTGGGTGATGACCACGACGGTGGTGCCGGCGGTGTGCAGCTCGCGGAGCACGTCCATGACGCCGGCGCCGGCGACGGAGTCGAGGTTGCCGGTCGGCTCGTCGGCGAGGAGCAGCGCCGGCCCGCCCGCGACGGCCCGGGCGATCGCGACCCGCTGCTGCTCGCCGCCGGACAGTTCGGTCGGCCGGTGGCCGAGCCGGTGACCGAGGCCGACGCGTTCGAGGGCCTCCGCCGCCCGGTCGCGGCGCTGCCGGGCCGGCACCCCCGCGTAGAGCAGGCCGTCGGCGACGTTGTCGAGGGCTGGGGTGCCGGCGGCGAGGTGGAACTGCTGGAACACGAACCCGATCCGGCGCGCCCGCAGCGCCGACAGCTGCCGGTCGCTCAGCCGGGACACGTCGTGCCCGTCGACGGTGACCCGGCCGGACGTCGGCAGGTCGAGGGTGCCGAGCACGTGCAGCATGGTGGACTTGCCGGAGCCGGACGGGCCCACGACGGCGACCAGTTCACCGCGCTCGACGCGCAGCGTGACCCCGTCGAGCGCGCGGACGCCGCCGCGGTACACCTTCGTCACGTCGGTCAGTTCGATCATCGCGGCATCCCCACCGTCATGCCTTCGGTGAGGCCGTCCCCGGTGACCTCGACCCGGCCGCCGGCGAACAGGCCCGGCTCCACCTTGATGTACCGGGTGGCCGTGCCGTCGACGACCTCGAGCCCGTAGCCGCCCTCGGCGAGGGCGACCAGCGCCGCCACCGGCACGGTGAGGACGTCGGCACGTTCGGCGGCGGTGAAGGTCACCTCGACGACGGCCGCCTCGATCCCGGCCGCGGCGGCCGGGTCGGCGAGGGAGACGAGCGCCTCGACCCGGGTCTGCGGCGGGGTGTCCTGCGCCTGCTCGATCACGGTGTACACCCGGTCGACCCGGCCGGGCACGGTGCGGCCGTCGGGCAGCCGGACCTGCACCTGGACGCCGTTACGGGCCAGGCGCTGCTTGGACACCGCGAGGTGCACCGTCACGGTCCGGTCGGTGCCGGTGAACCGGAGCACCTCGTCTCCCCCGCCGGTGGATTCGTTGACGCCCGCCGTGACGGTGTCCACCCGGATCGCGCCGACGCTGAACAGCACCCGGCCCAGGTCGACCTCGCCGGTCTGCGGCAGGCCCAGATCCTTCTGCCAGCGCCGGACCGCGGTCGCGGTCGCGGCGGTGTACGACGTGTCGACGGGGAACCCGCCGTAGCCGAGGACACGCAGGTTCTCCTCGAGCTGCCGCACGTCGGCGCCGGTGGTGCCGGGGGTGAGCGGCCGGTACGCGGCGACGGCGCCGTACAGCAGCACGACCGGCCGGTCGTCGACGCGGTAGACCGCCCGTCCCCGCTCGATCACGTCGCCGGGCAGCGGCGTGCCGGTGATGACGCCCGGGACCCGGCCGGACAGGGTGGTGGTGCGGCCGTAGCCGAGGTCGCCGGGCTCCTCGTCCACGTCGTGCATCGTCTGCCGGGTCACCTGGGCGGTCGCCGGCGGCAGCCCGGTCGCGGTGCGCGGGCCGGGGCGGTCGCCGCCGAACCCGACGGCGGCGGCGCCCGCGGCGCCGGCCACGGCCACCGCGGCGACCGCCCAGACCGCCTTCCCCGCCCTCACCGCTGCCCCGACGGGGTCGGGGACGCCACCCGGCCGCCGTGGCGGATGCAGACCGACTCGGCCGCCTCGTACTGCGGGTCCATGCGGACGGCCTCCGGCACGTCGACGGCGCCGTTCGTCGCCGGGTCGGGGAAGTCCTCCACGCCCTGCGCGCGCATGCACCGCGACTCGTCCCGGGCGGTGCCGAGCTTCTTGTCCATCTCGTCGGGCGACAGCACGGGTTCGTACTGCTTGCAGGCCGCCATCGCCTTGGCCAGCACCTCCGCGTCGATGGACGCCTTGTCGTAGCCGCCGCCGACCCGGACCTGGTCGCCGTTGACCTGCGGGTCCGCCTCGGGCACGCCGTGCTCGCGCATGCACCGGGCGTGCAGCAGACCCTGCTGCTCGAAGGTCAGGGTCGTCGTGACGCGGGGCGCCGCGGTGCCGTCCACCGTCGCGACACCACCGTCGTCACCGGTCTTCGTGCAGCCGGCCAGCAGCACGGGCAGCAGCAGCACCGGCAGCAGGCCGGCGGTCAGGAGTCGAATCCGCATGACCCGAGTCCACCAACCGGGGTGCAACAGCACCGTCACAGCGGCTGTAACGTCGGTGTAATCCCTGCTCGCGGAGACTGGTGACGTGCGGATACTGCTGATCGAGGACGAGCCCGTGCTGGCCGAGCAGGTCGCCGACGGGCTGCGGGACCGCGGCATCGCCGTCGACGTCGCCGCCGACGGGCTGGACGGGCTGCACAAGGCCGGCGCCAACCGCTACGACGTGGTCGTGCTCGACCGTGACCTGCCCCGCGTGCACGGCGACCAGGTGTGCACGGTCCTCGCCGCGGGTGGCAGCGACGCGCGGATCCTGATGCTCACCGCCGCCGGTGAGGCCGCCGACCGGGTCGCCGGGCTGACCCTCGGCGCCGACGACTACCTGCCCAAGCCGTTCGTGTTCGACGAGCTGGTCCTGCGGATCCGGGCCCTGGCGCGGCGGGCCAACAACGCCCCGCGGGTCCTGCGCCGCGCCGGGCTGCAGTTCGACACCGCACGGCGGATCGTCACCCGCGACGGCCGCGTCATCCCGCTGACCACGAAGGAGCTGGCCGTATTGGAGATCATGATGGGCGCCGACGGTGCCGTCGTCAGCGCCGAGGACCTCCTGGAGCGGGCCTGGGACGAGCACGCCGACCCGTTCACCGCGACGGTCCGGGTGACGATGGCCCGCCTGCGCCGCAAACTCGGTGAGCCGCAGCTGATCGAGACGGTCGTCGGCGCGGGGTACCGGCTGTGAGGATCCGCGCGACGATCCGGCTGCGGCTGGCCGTGGTGTACACCGTCGTCCTGGTCGCGACCAGTGGCGTGCTGCTGGCCGTCAACGACGTGCTGCTCTACCAGAGCCTCTACGCGCAGGTCGACGACGCGCTGATCGAACGGTCCGGCGTGCCGCCGCCGACGATCAACCCGGAAGGGCCGACGGGCGACATGAACAAGGAGCCGAAGTTCCGGTTCGACCAGCAGGTGCGGGCCGAGCTGCGGGCCGAGGCGCTGCGCGACAGCCTCGGCACGTCCGCGGTCGCGCTGCTGGTCGCGGCGCTGGCCGCGCTGGGCATCTCGTGGCTCGTCGCCGGCCGCATGCTCCGGCCGCTGCGGACCCTGACCGCCGCCACCCGCCGGATCTCGCAGGACCGGCTGCACGAGCGGATCGCGCTCACCGGCCCGAGCGACGAGCTCAAGGAGCTCGCCGACACGTTCGACGCCATGGTGGAGCGCCTCGAAGCGTCGTTTCGCAGCCAGCGCAGGTTCGTCGCCGACGCCGCCCACGAGCTGCGCACGCCCCTGACGATCGTGCGGACCGGCACCGAGGTGCAGCTGGCGAAGCGGCACAGCGGACCCGAGCAGTGGGAGGCCGCGGCCCGGCGGGTCCTGACCGCGACCGGCCGCGCCGAACGCATGCTCGACGGGCTGCTCGCCCTGGCCCGCAGCGACAGCGGCGTCATCGCCGGCGAGCCCTACGACCTCGCGGTCGCCGCCGCCACCGCCCTGACCGAGGTCGACGCCGAGGCCGAGGATGCGCGGCTGCACCTCACCAACGACCTGCGCCCGGCCCCCGTCACCGGCGACCCGGCGCTGCTCGACCGGCTCCTGGGCAACCTGGTCAGCAACGCGGTCCGGCACAACCACCGCGGCGGCTGGGTCGACGTGGTCACCGCGCAACGCGACGGCGTGGTGGTCGTGACGGTCCGCAACGGCGGCGACGTCGTCCCGGCCGCGGAGGTGGACCGGCTGTTCGAGCCGTTCCAGCGGCTCG
>NZ_BONQ01000027.1 GCF_016862795.1 Dactylosporangium siamense
GAGCCGTTCCAGCGGCTCGCGGCCGGCCGCGCCGCCGGGGCCCGCTCGACCGGCCTCGGGCTGGCGATCGTGCGCTCGATCGTGCGCGCGCATCAGGGCACGGTGACGGCGACCCCGAACGACGACGGCGGGCTGACGGTGACCGTCACGCTCCCGGCTCAGGCACCGCGCTGAGCGGCACCGGCGCCGGAACGACGCAGGTGCTGGCGACGTCGAGTGAGGTGCCGGTGGCGGCGGCCTCCAGCAGCCGCTCCATCACGTCCAGGACGTGGAACGCCAGCTCACCCGACGCGCGCGGGGACGTGCCGTCGCGCAGGGACCGGGCCAGGTCCGCGACGCCGTAACCGCGCGCCGCGTCGCGGTAGCCGGCCCGGTCCGGGACGTCGGCCCAGTCCTGCGTCGCCGCCGTGAACAGCCGCACCGGGCCGGTGAAGTTGTTCGGGTCCGGCACCGACAGCGACCCCGATTCGCCGTACACCTCGATCCGCGGCAGCTGGCCGGCCCAGATGTCGAAGCTCATCATGAGCGTGGTCACCGCGCCGCCGGTGTGTTCGAGGACGCCGGTCACGTGGGTGGCCACCTCGACCGGAAAGACCGTGCCGGCGTTCGGCCCGGAGCCGACCTCGCGGGTCGCGCGCGGGGTGGCCGTCACGCCGGTGACCCGGCGGACCGGGCCCAGCAGGTGCACCAGCGCGGACAGGTAGTAGGGACCCATGTCGAGCAGCGGCCCGCCGCCCGGCTGGTAGTAGAACTCGGGCGACGGGTGCCAGCGCTCGTGACCAGGGGTGATCATGAACGCGGTCGCGGCGAGCGGGGTGCCGATGTCACCGGCCTCGACGCTCGCGCGGGCGGTCTGCAGGCCGGTGCCGAGCACCGTGTCCGGCGCGCAGCCGACGACGAGGCCGGCGCGGGCGGCGGCGTCCAGGACCCCGCGGGCGTCGGTGGTGCCGGCTGCCAGGGGCTTCTCGCCGTAGACGTGCTTGCCGGACGCGATCGCGGCGAGCGCCACCGCGGCGTGGGCCTGCGGCACGGTCAGGTTCAGGACGAGGTCGACGTCGTCGGCGGCGAGCAGCTCCTCGGGTGTCCCGGACCGCACCCCCTCGAACTGCCCGGCCAGGGCCGCGGCGCGACCGGCGTCGAGATCGGCGACGCGGGTCATGGCGACGCCGGGCAGGCGGGCGAACGTGGTGGCGTAGGCCGTGCTGATCTTTCCGGCGCCGATGACGCCGACGTTCAACGTGTCGCCCATGCCAGCCCCCGCATGATGATCTCGTGGTGTTCGGCCACCTCGAGGTCCTCGAGGCGGTGGCCGACGGTGGTGACGAACACCCGTCCCGCGCCCCACCGGGTGGTCCACACGACCGGCATCGTGACGCCGTCGACGTCCGTGACCGCGTGGACCTCGATCGACGGGTCGACGTGCACGCGGTACTGCTCGGTGTGCACGATGAACGGCCCGATCCCCTTCACGACCGGATGGTCGGAGACGGGCCGCACCTCGTAGGTGAGGAAGTCGGCCGGATGGTGCACGAACTGCCCGCCGGTCATGAACTGGTAGTCGGCGGAGGCCCGGAACGCGTCGATGATGCCGCCGTGCCAGCCGGCGAACCCGGTGCCGGCCCGCACCGCGGCGGTCAGGCCGGCCAGCTGCTCCGGCGTGATCGTGCCCATGGTCCAGCACTGGACAATCAGGTCGGCGCGGTCGAGGAGGTCCGCGTCGAGGTACACGTCGAGGCTCTCGGACGTGACGACCTCGACGCCGCGGTCCCGCAGCTGGGTCACGTAGCGGTCGGTGGCCTCGACGGGCCGGTGGCCCTCCCAGCCGCCACGCACGACGATGGCTGTGCTCATGCCGTGTCCTTCGGCGCGAAGTTGGCGGTCAACACCTGGCCGCCGATGACCGTGAACGCATACTCGCGGGCTGTGGACACCTCGACGCCTCCGACGGTCCAGTTCACGAAGCGGAACCCGGGCGCGGCCTTGGCCGAGGCCGTGACCTGGCCGCCGGGCTCGTAGAAGCCCGGCCGCGTCTCGTTGCCCCGCAACCTGACGGTGCCGGCGTGGTCAGGATCCGCCGCCACCGTGACGTTGTGCTCGACGATGTTGATGACCATGACATTGTAGAGCTTCACGCGCCCGGTGCTCGTGGCGCCGTTGTAGCGCATCAGGTTGACGACGGTCACGTCACCGCCGGCGACCTGCACGGTGACGCCGTCGGCGCCGAGGTTGTCGGTGCCCAGGTTGAACACCCGCACGCTGCCGGAGTGCACGACGATCCCGTTGTGCAGGCCGTAGCCGAACGCGTCGGCGACGGTCAGCCGGTTCGCGCCGTCGACCGTGACCAGGTCCGCGTACTTCCGCGTCCAGCCGTCGATCACCTGCGGGAAGAGGTCCTTGCCGAGGACCCAGTTGGGCAGGTGGAAGCCGGTGCGGACGAAGGTGTTGCCGTTGCTGAGCACACCCTCGATCCGCCCGTCGTCGCTCCGGCCGACGGTGACGCCGTGCCGCACGAACGTGCCCTTGATCTTCCTGACCAGGAAGCGGTCGTTGCGGTGCGTGGCCATGTCGATGGCGTTCCACGCGTTCGGCAGGCCGATGTTGACGGCGTAGGTGGCGGTCCCCTGCCCGCGGATCGCGTACGGATACGGGACCAGGCCGCCCGGCGCGGCCGGGTTGTTCTCCGGGTAGAACACCCGCAGGCCGTTGACCCCGGCCCGCTCGCCGCGCAGCGTGATCGCGGCCTGCTCGGTGTCCGGAGCGGCGGTATTGCGCCCGGCGTAGGACATCAGCACGGTGCCGCCGCTGCGACCGTCCTCGTCGCGGTTCGGCACCGCCGAAGCGCCGCGCAGCTCGACTCCGGCGGGGACGACGAGGCGGCCGTTGAGCCGGTACCAGCCGGCGGGGAGGTAGACCACGCCACCGCCGTCGCGCCCGGCCCGGTCCAGCGCGCGCTGGATGCCCGCCGTCGCGTCCTGCGCGGGAAGGTAGCCGTTGCCCCTCGGTGTGCCGTTCACGTCGTAGAGGACCTCGCGGCGGGGCTTGACGACGACGGGTTCCGCGTCGTCGGTGGGCGGGTCCCCGGCGAGCTGGTGCACCGTTCCCTGGACCGCGCCGACGAGTTCGGTGCCGGTAAGCTTCACGTAGCCGCCGCCGTTGTTGACCACCGCGGCCCGGGTGCCTTCCAGCCGGCTCGCCGCCATGGCCAGCCCCCACCGCGCGTCGAACTGGTCGACCTGCAGCGCGACGTCGGTGCGCAGCAGCCGCACCCGCTGGAAGACGCCGGTGAACTCGGCCCGCAGCCCCCGCACGACGTGGATGCCGACCCGGTAGTCCGCCGCGGACAGGTCGGTGAACTGGTCCCACTCCAGGTCGCCGAGGACGAACCCGGTGCCGTGCGCGCGGGTCCACGCGTCCAGGGTGCTCCGCCGCGGCGGGTGGAACGCCGCGGGGGCCTCGGCCCAGTAGCCGTTGCTGAACCTGATGTTCTCCCACGTGCCGACGTCGGCGCCGTTGTACGCCTCGACGCCTTCCAGCAGCGCGGTGCCCCTGACGTTGCGCACCGTCGCCGACTCGTGCGTCTGGCCGTTGCCGGGCGGGCGCCCCCGTTCGTCGCGCATGGTGCTGATGCCGATGCCGCGGTACGAGTTGAGCATGGTCACGTCCGAGACGGTGCTCATCATGTAGTTCTCGTCGCCGGCCCAGGCGCTGCCCGGGATCTCGAACGTGAAGTTGTAGGGCACCGGGTCGGTCCCGCTCTGCCGCGGGTAGTAGGTGGTGACGCCCACGACGCCGGCGCTGCCGCCGATGCGGAACAGCACCGGGCCGGTGTCACCGGCGGGCAGGTCCGCGCTGACGAGCGTGCCGTAGTCGCCGCGGCCCTGATCCGGGTCGCGCCGGTCACCGCGCACCGTGCAGAAGGCCGGCACCTCGACCGTGCTGGTCACCCGGTACGTGCCGGCCGGGAGCCAGACGGTCCCGCCACCGGCGTCGTAGCAGTCCCACAGGGCCGCCTGCAGTGCCGCCGTGGCGTCCCGGCGACCGGTCAGGTCGGCGCCGTAGGCGGTGGCGTCGAAGTCCGCGACGACCGCGTCGGTGCTCGGATACCTGGTCTTGACGAGCTTCGGCGTCGTGGTGACGACCCGCTGGTCGCGGATCTGGAGTCCGGCCACGTCGAAGCCGGTGAGGCCGGCGGCGTACCCGGTGAGGTTGACCCGGACGTACCGTGCGGTGACCGTGGCGAACCGGGTCCGCGACGAGCCGTTGCCGCCGCTCGCGCCGTTGCGTCCGACGGCGGTGTAGGCGGTGCCGTCGGCGGAGACCTCGACGGTGTAGTCGGGCGAGTAGGCGTTGCCCCACTGGACCAGCACCTCGTTGACGGATCGCGCCGTGCCGAGATCGGCCCGCAGCCACTCCCCCTTGCCACCGGTTCCGCTCGTCCAGGCGGTGGTCGGGTCGCCGTCGTTCGCCGCCGCCGGGCTCGAACCGCCGGCGGTGCTGCTCGCGGTGAGCGTGGCACGGCGGGCCAGGTCGGTGTCGACGGCCGACGCACGGAACGCCTGGTACGTGTCGTGCAGGCCGCGCAGCGCCGCCGCCACCTGCGCCTCGGTCGCCCCCGTGGTGTCGAGGACCGCCTGGGCCCGGGCGACGGCCGCGGTCAGGGTCGCCTTCGAGCCGGGCGGGTACTGCCCGTCGCGGGTCCCCTCACGGGCCGCGGACACAGCCAGGTTCGCCGTGGCGACGAGGTCCCGCAGACCGGCCTTCACGTCGAGCCGGCGCGGGACGACGGTCACCCGCACGGCGGCGACGGTGAGCTCGACCGGGGACCCGTCGTGAGTGAGCCGGAAGTCCGCGCCGTTGGTGCGGTTGGTCAGGATCGCGTCGTCGAGGACGAAGTCCTGCGTCTTCCACGTCTGGCTGTCGCCGTAGGTGACGGCCGCCGACGGCTTGAACCTGTCGGCGATGTCCTCGCCCGGCGAGTCGTAGTGCAGGAACAGCGTGCCGTTGCCCGAGTCGAGGTAGTCGACGGAGACCATCACGATGTCGGTGGTGTCGTAGGCGTAGCTGTCCGAGACGTTCAGGTACAGGTAGTTGGTCCCCGGCGGCGGCGCGGCGGCATTGGTCTTCCAGTAGCCCCGCCCGGCCGCGGCGCCGGTGACCAGCCCGGCCTCGTTGTCACCGGCCCGCGGGCTCAGGCCGGTGTCCGTCGCGGTGGGGCCGAGAACGGCCTGCGGTCCGGTCCTGGTGATGCGGACCTGGGCGACCGTGAGGTCATTGTCCGTTGCGGCGAGGCGCAGCTCACCCGTGAGCGCGGCGCCCTCGAGCCCGACCGCCGCCAGCCGCCAGGTGTTGGTGCCGGCGAGGTCGGCGACGGTCTTCGTGTCACCGGACGGGGTGCGCAGCGTCACCTGCCCGCTGCCGGCGTCGTAGTAGGTGACCACGACGACGACCGGCGCCTGGGCGGCACTCGCGGCGTAGCCCGCGTCCGAGGTCAGGCCGAGGTAGCTCGTGCCCGCGGCGACCTGCGTCTGCCAGTAGCCGCGGCCGTCCAGGGTGCCGGTGCGCAGGCCCGCCGGGTCGTCGCCGGCGCGGGCCCGCAGTCCGAGCGTGACCGGTTCCGGGCCGAGGTCCACGCCGACGCCGCGGGGGTACATGACCGGGCCGGCCGCGGCGTGTGCGGCGCCGGCGGGCACCAGGAGGGCGGCCGCCGCGACGACGG
Source organism: Dactylosporangium siamense (assembly GCF_016862795.1). Classification (GTDB taxonomy): domain Bacteria; phylum Actinomycetota; class Actinomycetes; order Mycobacteriales; family Micromonosporaceae; genus Dactylosporangium; species Dactylosporangium siamense. The sequence continues at coordinate 5,717 of NZ_BONQ01000027.1, forward strand.
TCAGCCAGACGAGAGACCATCGGGATGTCATGGGTTGCCTCCGGGATCGGGACGCCAGCCGTGCACGGGAGCGAACCCGAGCACGGTTTCGGCCAGGCGGATGTCGATGAGGCTCTGGTGGTCGGTGAGGTCGGCCCGCACCGCGGCCGCGGGGTGGTAACGGTGCAGCAGCTCGCGCGTCGGCACGGCGGTCGTCGTGTCGGCCGCGGCGATGTTGAGCACGTGGTGCCCGGTCAGGTCCGCGGTCACGGCGGCGTGCGCGGCCCGTGCGACGTCCCGCGAGTCGACCCACGCCCACAGGTCGCGGCGGTTGCCGGCCGGGTCGCGGCGCACGGCGTCGAGCCGCTCGCGAAGCCGCTCCCCCGTGCCCGCGAACGGGAACCGCAGGCACACCGTGGACACGCCGAACCGGCGGGTGGTGAACGCCGCGATCTCCTCGGTGAAGGTCTTCGACAGCCCGTAGGAGTCGACGGTCAGCGACGGGTGCCGCTCGTCGACCGGCACGTAGTGCGGCGACAGGTCGCGGTCCGCCCAGGCCAGACCGACCGCGGAGAAGCTGGACGAGGCGACGACCCGCCGCACGCCGTGGCGACCGGCCTCGGTGAACACCAGGTACGCCGACGTGGTGTTGCCCTGCAGCGTCTCGTGTTCCGGCACGATGCCCGGGGCGGGGATCGCCGCCAGGTGCACCACCGCGTCCACGCCACCCGCGGCGATGGCCGCCGGGCCGTTGAAGCACTCCGCGACGAACCCGGGGTCGCGCAGGTCACCGACCAGGCGCGCGGCGGCACCCGGGGCCGGCCGGTCGACCCGGTCGGTGGCGAGGACGGTCAGCCCGGCGTCGACCAGTTCGGCCACGACGAGCTGCCCGATGCCGCCGGCGGCGCCGGTGACCAGTACCGCACCCGTCCGATGGCTCATGCGTCCTCACTT
>NZ_BONQ01000028.1 GCF_016862795.1 Dactylosporangium siamense
ATCCCCTGATGACCGGCCCGAGACGCTTCGCTGGCCGGTCATGCCTTGACCGCACCCATCAGGCCGTTGACGAAGTACCGCTGCGCCGCGACGAACAGGATGATCACCGGTATCACCACGATCAGCGCGCCGGCCATCAGCACGTTGTAGTGCTGCACGGCCCCGGACTGCAGGTTCTGCAACGCGATCGGCAGCGTGAACGCGTCGGGGTCGTTGAGCGAGACCCGCGTGAGCAGGTACTCGTTCCAGGTCGGGATCGCGGTGAGGACCGCGATGGTGACCAGGACCGGCCGGGACAGCGGCAGGTAGATGGTGGTGAAGATGCGCAGTTCGCCGGCGCCGTCGACGCGGGCCGCCTCCCGCAGCTCGCCGGGGATGGCGTCGAAGGCGTTGGTCATCATGAGGATGGACAGCGGCGCGGAACCGTTGACGAACGGCAGGATCAGTCCCCAGTGGCTGCCCAGCAGGCCGAGCTTGTTCTCCAGCAGCACGACGGGCAGCAGCACGGTGACGCCGGGCACGAACAGCAGCGCCATGAACAGCCGGTACAGCGCCTTGCGCCCGGGGAAGTCCAGCACCGAGAACGCGTAGCCGGCCGCCGAGTAGATCGCCAGCACCAGCAGGACGGTCAGCACGGTGACCTTGAGGCTGTTCAGGAAGTAGTCGAAGAAGTGCAGCTCGTTCCAGGTCTCGATCAGGGTCTGCAGGGTCGGCCGGTGCGGGATGAGGCCCCCGCCGGCGGCGACCTCGAACCGGTCCTTGAAGGCGGCGGACACCATCCACAGGAAGGGGTACAGGCTGATCGCGGCGTACAGCAGCAACAGCAGCCCGATCGCGGCGCGGGCCAGCACTGCCGGCAGGGATTTCACGTGAGCCTCCGCATGGCCCGCAGGTTGACCGCGGCGAGGACCAGCGCGGCCACGAACAGCATCCAGCCGAGCGCGCTGGACAGGCCGAGCGTCGGGTCGAGCTGGGACAGGAACGCGAGCTTGTAGGTCTCCAGGCCCAGCACGTTCGTGTGGTTGCCGGGGCCGCCGTTGGTCATGATGAGGAACGTCTGGAATCCCTGCAGCGAGTCCCGCAGCGCGAGCAGGACGATGATCGCGGTGATCGGGCGCAGCAGCGGCCAGATGATGTGCCGGGTGACGTGCCACGTGCCGGCGCCGTCCACCCGGGCCGCCTCGACCAGCGTCGGGTCCACGGCCTGCAGGCCGGCCAGGTACAGCATCATGGACACCGGCACCGACGACCACACGGTGATGACGATGAGCGTCGGCAGGGCGGTCGACGGGTTGCCGAGGAAGCCCTGCGGCTGTTGCAGGCTGCCGAGGCCGACCGAGCGCAGCAGCAGGTTGATCGCGCCGTCCGGTTGCAGCACGTACATCCACGCGAAGTAGACGGCGATCCCGCTGGTCACCTGCGGCAGGAAGTACACCGAGCGCAGGAAGGTCTTGAGCCGGCGCACCGAGTTCAGCAGCACCGCGAGCGGGAAGCTGACCGCGACCGTCAGCACCGGCACCGCGATCATCACCCACATCGTGTTGCGGGCCGCGGTGTGCACCCGCGGCGCGTACGTGGGGTCGTTCCACAGCAGGTCGGCGTAGTTCTGCAGGCCGACCCACCGCCAGTTCGGGGTGAAGCCGTTCCAGGTCGCGAAGCTCAGCGAGAAGCCGTAGCCGACGGTGTAGGCGCCCATCACCGCGAACAGGACGACGGCGGGGGCCACGAACGCCGCGCCCCAGGCCACCTCCGAACGGCGGTAGCGCTTCCTGCCCCGGAGCGGGGCCCGCCGGGTCGGCGACGGGCCCTTCACGATCGTGTCGACCGCCATTACTGCTTGGTCCAGTAGGCGTCGATCTGCTTGGTCATCTCGGCGCCGGTCTCCGCGGCGCTCTTCGTCTTCAGCGGGGTGTAGTCCATCAGGGTCGCGGCGACGGGGGTGCCGTCGTAGGCGTTCGGCCGGTACGAGGTGTCGCCCGGGTTGTACGCGTTGGGGCCGGAGCCGAACGCCTTGATCATCGCGCCGAGGGCGGGACCGACGGCGGCGCTGGGGTCGGCGCCGAGGTCGGTCGGCGGGACGTCGAGGGCCTCCTTGGCGAACGTCGCGGACACGTCCGCCTTGGCGAGGTACTTGAGCCACTGGACGGCGCCGGCCCGGTTCTTCGTGGTCGCCGAGACCGAGACGCCGGTGAGGGTGAACGGCGCGAGGCTCAGGTCCTTGATCGCGCCGTTGGACGGGGCCGGCACCGGGAACGTCAGCACGTTGGCGGCGTCGAAGCCGTTCTGGGCGAGGAACGCGAGGGTGAACGTGCCGCCGATGTCGAAGGTGGACTTGCCCTGCACGAACGACATGTCGGCCGAGTCGATGTCGAGGCTCTGGGTGCCCGGCGTCCAGTACGGGGTGACCTGCCCGTAGGTCTCCAGCACCTGCACGCCGGTGGGCGAGGCGAAGTTGCCCGCCTTGTCCTTGGCCCACAGGCCCCGGAACTTCTCGGGGCCGAGCAGGCCGTAGGCCATCGGTTGCAGGAACCACTCCAGGCCGGTGGTCGGCGACTTGAAGCCGATCGTGACGCCGCCGTTGTCGGGGTGCTTGGCCTTGACCTTGCCCAGCACCTCGATGAACTGCTCCCACGTGGTGGGCGCGCTGGTGACCCCGGCGTCGGCCAGGCGCTGCTTGTTGGCGTAGACGATGCCGAAGGTACCCACGGTGAGCGGCACGCTGTACCGCTGGCCGAGCTTGATGCCCTTGGTCTTGGCGTCCTTCGCGAGGGACTTCTGGTAGTACTCGTCGGTGACGCTGCCGTCCTTGCGCACCTGCGGCAGGTAGCTGTTCAGCCAGGCGTCGTCGACGTCCTTGGCCAGGTCGGTGAGCAGGCCGGCGCCGCCGAAGGCGAAGTCGTCGCCGGTGGTGTGCACCTCGAACAGGTCCGGCAGGTCCTTGGTCTGGGCCGCCGCCTGCACCTTGGTCACGTAGGCGTCGTCGGGGCCGTAGGCCTCGACCTTGACCGAGATGCCGGTCTCCTTCTGGAATCCTTCCGCGACCTTCTGCAGTGCCTTCACGTGCGACTGCTTGAAGGTCCACATGGTGAGGGTCTTGCCGGACGAGCTTGCGCTGTCCGAATCGCCGCCACAGGCGGCGGTGGTGGCGCCGAGTGCCAGCGTCACCAGGACGGCCAGTGCAGGCCGCCACGCGCGTCGTTGCGATGTCATCACGGTGCCGAGCCTTCGCGTCCAGGGCGCCATCGACAGGCGCCGCTCAATGTCGAGAAGGTAAATCGAATTGATGTACTGTGTCAACCACGTCACAGCGGTCAGGAAGTAGGCACACCGATGCAACAACCCGCGGACCACTCGTCACAGCGGCACGCCGTGCTGACATCGTCACCGTGGGAGTCCCTGGCCGGAGCCGCCCGGATCACCCGGGTCCGCACGTTTCTGTGCGCCCCGCAGGGCTGCCCGTACCTCATCGTCCGCGTCGAGACGGACCAGCCGGGGCTCTACGGCCTGGGCTGCGCCAGCGACCCGCAACGCACCCTCGCCGTCCGCGCCGTGCTGGACGAGTATCTGGGTCCGCTGCTGCGCGGCCGGGACGCCGGCGACATCGAGGACCTCCACCGGCTGCTGCTGAACAGCGGCTACTGGCGGGGCGGCTCGATCGCCAACAACGCCCTCGGCGCCGTCGACGTCGCGTTGTGGGACATCAAGGCGAAGGCCGCCGGCCTACCGCTGTTCTCGCTGCTCGGCGGCCGGGCCCGGCACGGCGCGTCGGCGTACACCCACGTCGACGGCGCGGATCCGGGCGAGCTCGCCGACAAGGTGCACGCCGCGGTCGAGGCGGGCTACCGGCACGTGCGGGTCCAGGTCGCGGTGCCGGGCGTGGACACCTACGGCGTCACCTCCACCGGCTCCGGTGCGTGGGACTCTTCTGCGTACCTGCGGCACGTCCCGCCCGTGCTCGTCGACGTGCGCCGCCGGGTCGGCGAGCGGGTCGAGCTGCTGCACGACGCGCACGAGCGGCTCACCCCGGCGCAGGCCCGGCAGCTGGTCGCCGCCGTCACCGACGCCCGCCTGTACTTCCTCGAGGACGCGCTCGCGCCGGAGGACAGCGCCCACTTCGGGCAGCTGCGCACCGCCGGCCCGGTCCCGCTCGCGGTCGGGGAGCTGTACGACGACGTGAGCCGGTTCCTGCCCCTGCTGGAGCAGCGTGCGATCGACTTCGCGCGGGTGCGGATACCGACGCTCGGCGGCCTGACCCCGACCCGCAAACTGGTCGCCGCCTGCGAGTTGTTCGGCGTGCACACCGCGCCGCACGGGCCGGGTGACGTCAGCCCGGTGGCGCAGGCGGCCAACGTCGCGCTCGACGTCTCCAGCCCGGCCTTCGGCGTCCAGGAGGCCGCGCGGTTCCACGACGCCACCCTGGAGGTGTTCCCCGGGGCGCCGGTGCCGGATCACGGCAGCCTGTTCCCCTCGTCGTCACCGGGCCTCGGGGTGGACTTCGACGAGGCGGCCGCCCGCCGGTATCCGGCGCCTCCCCCGCTGGAGCACGATCGCTGGGCCCTGCTCCGCGGCACCGACGGCGCCGCCCACCGACCGTGAACCCTGTGTCTGCCTACCCGAGGTGTCGTCGACCCGAGGTGTTGCTCTAGCCGAGCAGGAGGGACTGCGGTTGGACGGACAGCGTCTGGTCGAGGACCAGGCAGGCCGCCCCGATCGCGCCCACGTCGATGCCGAGCGCCGTCTGCGTCACCACGGTCGGGTGGATGCGCTCCACGAACGGCGAGCTCTCCACGATGCCCGGCACGATCGCGGTGAACCGCTCGGCGAGCAGCGGCCAGATCGGTCCCCCGAACACGATCATCTCCGCGTCCACCAGCGTCGCGGCGGCGCTCACCCCGCGCCCGACCCGCACCGCCCAGCGGTCGATGATCTCGCCGGCCGTCACGTTGCCCGACGCCGCGTGCCGGCACAGCTGCCGCAGGCTCTGCTCCGCGTCGCGCGGCCCGGCCGGCTTGAACTCCGGGCCCAGCACACCGTGCTCGATCGCCTCGGCGACCAGGGCGTTGGTGGTGCAGGCGGCGTACAGCCCGCCGACCTCGCCCGCGTTGCCGGAGAAGCCACGCAGCACCACGTCGTCGACGACCAGGCCCATCCCGGAGCCGGTGCCGAGGTAGAAGAACAGGAAGTTGCCGGTGTTGCGGGCGGCGCCGGCCCAGCGCTCGGCGACCGCGGCCGCGATCACGTCCTTGTCGAGCAGCACCGGCAGCCCGGTGGTCCCGGCGAGGTGGTCGCGCAGCCGCACCCGTCCCCACCCGGCCAGCTCGGGCGGCGCGATGACCAGCCCCGACGCCACGTCCACCGGGCCGGGCGCGGCGATGCCGAGCCCCAGGATCTTCTCCCGGGCCACCCCGGCGTCGCGCACGAGCGCATTGATCGACTCGCTCATCTCCACCAGGGTGTGGTCGGGGTCGGCCGCCTCGGGGGTGGGCCGTTGCGCCCGCGCCACCGTGTTGCCCAGCAGGTCGAGCAGCACGAAGGTCACCACGGCGGGATCGAGGTGGACACCGATCGCGTAGCGCGCGCCGGCGTTGATCCGCAGCAGCCGTCGCGGCTGGCCGCTGCCCGAGCTGCGGGTGCCCGCCTCGCGGGCCAGCCCGGTGTCGATCAGCCGGCGGCAGATGTTCGACACCGTCTGCGCGGACAGCCCGGTGGCCGCCACGACCTCGACCCGGCTCAGCCCGTCCGGCACCCGCCGGATCGCGTCGAGGACCACCGACTCGTTGAAGTCGCCCATCCGCGGCAGGTTCGTGCCACGCCTCATCGGCAGCCGCTTGTCCACTGTTCTCCTATGCCGGCCGGTGCTGGTGACTTCCTCCATCAAATCGATTTAAGCCTACCATTCAGCGGCGCGGCCCCCGTCAGGCTGCGCGGGGCCACCCTGCCACACCTTGCACCACACCACATCGGACACGAGGCAGATTGAACAGCACGCCCCGCCCCGCTGTCACAGCCAGGACAGAACGCGACACTCGTCAGGTCAGCGGCCCGTCCGGCCGGCCATGATCAGTGCGACAGCGCGCGTTCGAGCTCGGCCTTGCTCATGCCCGAGCGTCCCTTGATGTTGCGCTGCTTCGCCTCGTTGTACAGCTGCTGCCTGGTCCGCCCCTGCGCCCCGGTGTGCGACCGCTTCCCGCCCCGATGCCCCGACGACACGTCGTCGATGGACGACCGGCTGGCGGTCCGGGACTCCCCCGCCCGGGCACGCTCCTTGTTGACGGTCCGGGCCGCGATCTCCTCGGCCTTGGCCGTCGATTCGCCGCGCCGCTTCACGCTGGCCTTGATGTGCTGATACTGCCGCTCACGCTTGGCGTTCGAACCCGCTGGCATGCGTCCTCCACAAGGCAGAGCTGGAACCTCTTCACCCCTGGTTCCCAGCGCCCGCACCGCCTAACACGGCGGCGTCGCTGCCGGAGCGGCGCCCCGGTCAGGGGGTGTCATCAGTGATTCCACTGATGACCCGTCCCGCGGCGGGCCACATCCTGGGGTCCGACACCTGAGGCAGAGGAGCTTTTCGATGGCAGCCGCGCCGGTCCGGCATTCACCCAACGTGCTGTTCAACCTCGCCGGGGTCGTCCTCATCGTGGGCGGCATCGGTCTGACGCTCTACGGTTTCGCCGACATCCTGCGGGTCATGGACGGGTTCGATCCGTTCCGCGGCGACGGCCCGCCGGTGGCCGTCGCCGACGGTGCGGCACTCATCTTCTGGGGCATCATCATCTTCACGATCGGCCGCTACTTCTGGCGCGGCGCCCGGCGCCGCGGCGCCCGGGATCGCTTCGGCCGCTTGCTGATCATCGTCGGCTATCTGCTGGTCGGTGCGGGCCTGGACGCCGGCGCGCACGCCGGGGTGCAGTTGTGGAACAGCCGGACCGACGACGGCATGCAGTCGGCGGTGCTCCATGCCCTGCTGATGTTCCTGCTGTGGGCGGTGCCGGGCGGCGTGCTGGCCACGATCGGGTTCCGGCTCGCCGACGAGGTGGCACTTGCCACCGCCGAGGCCAACGCGGGGCTGTAACCCCGCGGTGACCGCAGCGCGGCGGCTGTCACCGATGCTCCTTGGCAGGTCCTGGCAGGTCACCCTGCAGCATGACGACCTTGCCCCTGCCACCGAGCTTCGTGCCCAGGAACCGGCACGCCCTGGTGCCGTAGGCACGGTTGTCGGCAGGCACGACCACGAACGCCTTGGCTGATGCTCTGGACCGTCATGCCGATCTGAGGTTGAGGGGTAGAATTTGCTCAGTGCATGTCGGTTCGCTCGCACGGCTCGTGCGACCGGCACCCCCACCCCTTGGGTTGGGGATCGCGGTCGCCGCCGCACTGATCGTGGTGGAGACCCTCCTCGTCTATCCGCTCCAGCGGATCATGGCGCCGCTCGACCCGGGCATCATCTACATCGTCGGTGTCCTGGTGGCCTCGGTGGTGTGGGGAATGTGGCTCGGGATGGCCACCGCCGTGGTGAGCACGCTGGCGTTCGTCTTCTTTCACGTTCAGCCCATCAACAGCATCGTCGCCGCCGACATACGGCAGGTCGTCGGGTTGGCGGTCCTGCTCCTCGTCGCGGTGGCCATGAGCGCGGTGGCGGACCTGTCCCGGCTGCGCACCGTCGAGGCCGAGGATGCCGATCTCAGCGCCGAGATGGCCCGGCTGCTGCTGCACGCGGACGATCTTCCCGCGGTGCTGCCCGCGGTGGCACAGCGCGTCGCGCAATCGCTCGAGCTGCCGGACGCGGTGATCGACCTCGCCGTCGTCTCCGGTGATGACCGGCACTCGGCGCTGCCGCTGTGGGCCGGCACTGCCCGGCTGGGGACCCTGCGGGTGCCGGTCGACGTGCCCGAGCGGACGATGCAGCGACTGCGGGAGCGCACTGTGCCGTCATTGGCGTCGCTGCTGCACGCCGGGTGCGAACGTGCGGCGGTGCTGGACTCTCTGGAAGCCAGCCGGGAGCGCCTGGGCAGGCTCGCCGCCGAACAAGCCGCGTTGGGGCGGGTGGCGAGCCTCGTGGCGCACAATGGCCGTCCGGCCGAGGTCTTCGACGCGATCACGTCGGAACTGCACGGGTTGCTGGGCGAGCAGTTCAGCACCTGGCTGTGCCGCTTCGAGAACGACGCCACGGCCAGCACCGTCTCGACCAGCCTGCCCGGCCTGACCCCGGATCAGATGCGCATGCCGTTCGAGGGCGACAACGTCCCGGCGCTCGTGTGGGACACCGGCCGCGTCGCCCGGATGGACAGCTTCGAGGCCGCCGCCGGCCCCATCGGCGCGCTCGCTCGCGAACTGGGCGTCCGCTCGGTGGTCGGAGCACCGATCGTGGTTGAGGGGCGGCTGTGGGGTGCGGCGGCCGTCGGGTCGACCCGGCCCGAGCCGCTACCGCCGGACACCGAGGCCCGCGTCACGGCCTTCGTCGCCCTTGCCGCCACCGCCATCGCCAACGCCGACACCCAGGCCGAGCTCGTCGCGTCCCGGGCCCGGCTGGTCGCCGCCGCGGACCAGGCCCGCCAGCGCATCGAGCGCGACCTGCACGACGGCGCGTTGCAGCACTTCTTCGCCGTCGCGCTGCAGTTCGGTGCCGTGCAGGCCAGCCTGCCGCCGGGGCTGGAGCAGACCAAGGAGGAGCTGTCGCGCGCCCTGCGCGGTCTGAACAGTGCCGTGGACGACCTGCGGGAGATCTCGCAGGGCATCCATCCGACGTTGCTCGCCGCCGGCGGCCTGCCACCCGCGCTCAAGGCACTCGCCCGCAGATCGCCGGTGCCGGTCGAAGTCGACCTGCACGCCTGCCCGCGGATGCCTCCAGTGGTTGAGGTGGCCGCGTATCACGTCGTGTCCGAAGCGCTGACCAACGCGGCCAGACACGCCAACGCCTCGGTGGTGCAGGTGCAGGCGGCAACCCGGGACCTCGCCCTGCACCTGTCGGTCCGTGACGACGGCGTCGGAGGCGCGGACCCTCACCGCGGGACCGGCCTCACCGCCCTCCAGGACCGGGTCGAGGCACTCGGCGGACACCTCACCATCACCAGCCCCGTCGGCGACGGCACCCAGCTGTTGGCCACCATCCCGACCACATCCGCCGCCTGCGCTCATGAGCGGGACAGCGGCTCAGCCGCTACCGCGCGCTGAAGGTCCACGGCATCGCCGGGTTACCATTGACGCAACGACGCAAAGTACGTCGGGACGCCGTTACGGGTCGATGTGAGCGGTATGTTCAGCCGGGCGCAGGCGCCCCGTGTCGACGTGAGGCGTGGGGGGCGGTCCCTGATGCCGGCCCGCCTGATGGCGCTGTTGCTGTCTCAGAAGCGGCCGCCGATCGAGGTCGGTCTGATCACCGCGATGGTTCTCATTGCGGTGCAGACGGTCGCGCTGCTTCCGTTCAGGGGAGTCTCCGGCGAAGACGTCCGAAGTGTGGCCTACCTGTGCGGCGTTCTGGTGATCTCGAGCATGTGGGGCGCCTGGCTCGGCGTGTTGACCGCGGTGGCCAGTGCCATTGCATTTAACTACTTCTATGTTGCCCCCTTCTGGTCGCTGAACCTCACCACCCGGCACGACCTGCAGACGGTAACGGTGTTCATCGTGGCGGGGCTGTTCACCACCTTCGTCGCAAATCTGGCCCGATCCCGCGCGGTCGAGGCGTCCGAGCGCCGTCAGGAGGCAGACCTCGCCGCCGAACTGGCGCACCGGATGTTGCGCGCCGACGATCTGCGTTCGGCCCTTGGCCCGGCGTCGCAACGGCTCGCGGAAGCGTTCGAACTGCGGTCCGCGGCGATCAGGCTTCAGGCGGTTCCCGGGGACGAGCAGTGGGCCGCATTCCCCCTACTGGACGGCGCGACACCCCTGGGCACGCTGCTGATCCCGGCTGACGCACCCGACCGGACCCGGGAGCGCTTGCGGCAACGGGTGGTGCCGTCCCTGGAGTCGCTGCTGGGCGCGGCACGTGAACGGGAGGAGATCACCGACTCACTGACCAGGGCCCGCGAAGAGGCCACCGGGCTGGCGGCGGAACAGGTCTCGTTGCGGCGGGTGGCGACCCTGGTCGCGCACGGAGCCGCACCGGCGGCGGTGTTCGACGCGGTGACCGCCGAACTGTGCCAGCTGCTCGGCCAGTACGGCACGGGGCTCATCCGCTACGAGCCGGACTACACAGGCACCCTCGTTTCGGGTCGCAACGAGCCCGGCATCGTCGAGATGCCGACCGGGACGCGCCTCCGGCTTGATGGCGACTGCCTTTCCGGGAGCATCAGGCGCACCGGCCGGCCGGCCGTGGCGAGCTATGACAACGCTGCCGCAGGCACCACCGCCGCGGTCCTGCGAGAGTTGGGCATACGTTCGGGGGTCGGCGTGCCGGTCGTGGTCGAAGGTCACCTCTGGGGGGCAGCCGTCGTCTCGACCACGAGGCCCACACCGATACCGGCCGCGGTGCGAGCACGGCTGGCCGACTTCACCGAGTTGGTCGCTGCCGCCATCGCCAACGCCGACAGCCGTGCGCAGCTCACCGCCTCCCGCGCCCGCATCGTCGCCGCCACCGACGAAGCCCGTCGGCGGCTCGAACGCGATCTGCACGACGGCGCGCAGCAACGTCTCATTTCGCTCGGACTTCAGACGCGCATGTTGCAGGCCACCCTGCCACCCGGATGTGACCTGGCCCAGGAGGAACTGGCAGCGATCGCGACCGGACTGGCCGGCGTCTGCGAGGAGCTTCGGGAGATCTCCCGGGGCATTCATCCGGCGATGCTGTCCAAGGGTGGACTCGGCCCGGCGCTCAGAAGCCTTGCCCGCCGCAGCGCGCTGCCGGTCGAACTCGCCCTGGAAATCGGCCGCCGGTTGCCCGAGCGCGTCGAGGTGACGATGTACTACGTGGTGTCCGAAGCCCTGACGAACGCAGCCAAACATGCCCAGGCGACCGTGGTGCATGTCGATGCCGCAGCGACGGGTGCGATCCTCCGGCTCTCGATCAGCGACGACGGCATCGGGGGTGCCTGCATCGGCCGGGGGTCCGGACTGATCGGGCTCCAGGACCGCATCGAGACCGTCGGCGGCCGCCTGGAGATCGTGAGCCCGGCCGGCAGCGGCACGACGATCCTGGTCGCGATCCCGATCGACGCGACCGGACCGCCGGCCGCCGGCTCCTCGCAGTGAGCCCTCGATGTCCAGAGACAGTCGCCCCGCGGATCCACGGGGCGACCGCGCAACCTCCACCTCCTGACCGGCAAGGTCACCACATCGCGCTCACCGCCACCGGTCAGTGATGGAATCCGGTGGCGACCGCGGCAGGGTGCAGCGGTCCGGGCTGGGCCTGGAGTTCGGGCAGCAGCCGGTGCAGGTCGGCGAGCAGCAGATCGGCCAGGTCACGGGTGAAGCCGTTGCGGATCACCACGCGCAGGACGGCGAGGTCGGTGCGGTTGGCCGGGAAGGTGTAGGCCGGCACCAGCCAGCCGCGTTCCCGTAGCCGGCGGGAGACGTCGAACACGTTGAACGCGGCCACCTGCCCGGTCGTGGTGAACGCGAACACCGGCAGCTCGTCGCCGCGGCTCAGCAGCCGGAACGGGCCCATCGCCGCGATCCGCCCCGACAGGTAGACGGCCACGTCGCGGGACGCCTGCTGGACGGCGCCGAACCCGGCCCGGCCGAGCCGGAAGAAGGTGTAGTACTGGGCGACGACCTCCGCGCCCGGGCGGGAGAAGTTCAGTGCGAAGGTCGGCATGCTGCCGCCGAGGTAGTTGACGTTGAAGATGAGGTCCTCGGGCAGGGCGTCGCGGTGGCGCCACAGCACCCAACCGACACCGGGATACACCAGGCCGTACTTGTGACCGGAGGTGTTGATGGAGGCGACCCGGTCGAGCCGGAAGTCCCACACCAGGTCCGGATCGAGAAACGGCGCGATCATCGCTCCGGACGCGCCGTCGACGTGCAGCGGAATGTCCCATCCGGTGCGCCGCTGCAACGCGTCCAGCGCCGCGGAGATCTCCGCGACAGGCTCGTAACTGCCGTCGAAGGTGGAGCCGAGGACCGCGACCACGCCGATGGTGTTCTCGTCGCAGTGCGCCACCGCCTCCTCCGCGGACAGGTGCAGCCGGTCGCCGTCCATCGGCACCAGCCGGGGCTCGACCTCCCAGTAGTTGCAGAACTTCTCCCAGCAGACCTGCACGTTGATGCCCATGACCAGGTTCGGCCGGCGCTCGCCGCCCGGCGGCTGCCGGCCGGCCCACCGCCGTTTGAGCGCCAGACCGGCCAGCATGCACGCCTCGCTGGAGCCGGTGGTCGAACAGCCGACAACGTCGGTCGGATCGGGGGCATGCCACAGGTCGGCGAGGATGTTGACGCAGCGCCGCTCGAACTCGGCAGTCTGCGGATACTCGTCCTTGTCGACCATGTTCTTGTCGACGCATTCGGCCATCAGACGAGCGGCCTGCGGCTCCATCCACGTCGTGACGAACGTGGCCAGGTTCAACCGGGCGTTGCCGTCCAGCATCAGCTCATCGTGGACGAGCTGCCAGGCGGTTTCGGCGGGCACCGGATCCTCGCCCAGCGCGACCCGGGGCCCGGTGACCTGCTGACCCAGCGCCGGATTGGCGACGGTCGCGAACGGGTTCCCGCCGCCCGCGACCTCGGTCCGTCGCGGTCGGCGACCACTGTGCAGCACCATCGTCGCACCGTCCTGTCGATCGACCCGGGTGGGCTCCCAGTCCCGGCAGGAGACCCTTACGGTGACTGATGATCCGGGCTGCGCCGAGGTCTCAGCGCTGATCCGCGCACAGTTCATCCCGACCCGGCCGGGCCGATCACCCCCGGCCCCGCCGTCGGCCGGGGTGAAACGGGGGGTGGTCCGCGGCGCCCGGACCACCACGCGTGCGGCGTCCGATGTCCCGCCGCCCTACCATCGACTCGTTGCCTCCGCTCGACCGGCTTCGCCCTGCCCCGACGCAGCGGAGCCCACGTGTTCGAGAAGAGGGCAGATGATGCAGGGACGCCTGGCGGCGTGGCTGGTGCGGCCCAGTCCGCCACCGCTCTCCACAGGGATCGCAGTCGGCGCCGGGTTCATCGTCGTGGAGACCCTGTTGGTCTACCCGCTCCGGCATGTCGCTCCCAGAGAGGCCCTGGCCCTCGTCTACCTGTTCGGTGTGCTGCTGGTCTCCACGGTGTGGGGCCTGTGGCTGGGCGTGGCGACGTCGATCGTCAGCGCGGTCGCGTTCGACTACTTCCACACCCCGCCGGTCCGGCTCTTCACCACGGAGGACTGGCGGGACTGGCTCGAGCTCGCGGTGTACCTCATGGTCGCCGGGGTCGGCAGTTCGGTGGCGCAACTGGCCCGCGCTCGGACGCTCGATGCCATCGAACGGCGCCGGGAGACCGACGCGGTCGCCGAACTGACCCGGCTCATCCTCGGCGCCGATGACGTGCGAGCGGTGCTCCCCGAAGCCGCCGACCGGCTCGCGGACGCCATGCAGCTGCCGTACGCGGCGATCGAGCTCGGCCAGGTCCCGCCGCACGAGGGCCGGACCCAGCTGCCGCTGCGGCCCGGCGCGCTCATCGTGCCCGCGGATCTGCCGGATCGGGTCATGCGGCGCCTGCGGGACGGGGTGGTGCCGGGGCTGGCGACGGTGCTGCGGGCCGGCTGTTCGCTGCAGGTGAGCCGGACCGACCTGCAGGCGCTCCTCACGCAACAGGCGGCGCTCCGGCGGGTGGCGGTGCTCGTGGCCCGCGGCGGCGCCCCCGCCGAGCTCACCGCCGCGGTCGCGGCCGAGGCGGCCCAGCTGTTCGACGCGGACGCCACGCGGGTGCTGCGCCGGGACGGTCCCGGCATGGTGACCGTCGTCGCCGAGCACGGCAGATCAGCAGCCGAGCCGATGCTGGGCAAGCGGCTCAACCCCTCCGGCGGCGTCTCGGCGCTGGTGCTGCGCGACTCCCGTCCGGCCCGCATGGACTCCTACGACGGCCGCAGCGGCTCGCTCGCCGACCTCGCCCGCGCCGAGGGCTTCCACGCCTCAGCCGGCGCGCCGATCGTCGTCGACGGCCAGGTCTGGGGCGTCCTCGTCGCCCTGTGGTGCCGGATCGGCCCGGCGCCACCCGGCGCCGAGCACGAGCTCGCCCAGTTCACCGACCTCGTCGCGACCGCGATCGCCAACACCGAGAGCCGTGAGGAGCTCAACGCGTCCCGCGCCCGGCTGGTCTTCGCCGCGGATGAGGGCCGCCGCGACATCGAACGCGAGCTCCACGACCGCGTGCTGCAGCGGCTCATCTCACTCGGGCTGGAGTTGAGCATCGCCGACGCGCTGGTCCCCCAGGAGCTCGGCGAGCTGCGGTCCCGGCTGTCGGACACGGCCGCGGGGCTGTCCGGCGTCCTCGAGGATCTCCAGCGGATCGTCCGCGGCATACATCCGGCGATCGTCTCCCAGGGCGGGCTGGGCTCCGCGATCAAGGCGCTGGCCCGCCGCTGCCCGGTCCCGGTGGCGGTCCGCACCGGGCCGAAGCGTCGCCTGCCCGGCTACGTCGAGGTCGCCGCCTATTACGTGGTCTCGGAAGCGATCGCCAACTCGGCCGAGCACGCCAACGCCTCGGCGATCGACGTGGACCTCGACATCATCGCGGACGGATCAGCGCTGGACGGATCAGCGCCGGGCGAGGTCCTCAGCGTGACCGTGCACCACGACGGCGTCGGCGCCGATCCACGTCAGGACTTCGGCCTGGCCGGCGTGCGCGACCGCGTCGAGGCGCTCGGCGGCACGCTGGCGCTGACCAGCTCGGACGGCCACGGCACGTCCCTCAACGTGAGGCTGCCCGTGGGCGGCCAGGACGGCCAGGGCGCGGAGGACGGCCGGTCATTCGGTGGAACGTGACGCGGCGGCGCCTCCCCCGAATTCTCACCCCACACCGGCCGGATTCCGGCGTAGCGTGAAACGTGGCCTGCGAGACGAGCGGGAGAGCGACACTGATAGCACAGTTGAGCTCAGGCTGAAGGACTGAAAGGTCGGACGGCGATCCCGTGCACCTGACCCGGGTAGAACCGGGGAGGAAAATCGCCTCGCAGGTTGTTTGTGTGCCACCCGAAGCCCCGGCCGCGACGTCCCTGACGGACGCCGCGGCGGTCGTCGGCTCCCGGCGGTCAGTTGCCTTCCTTCGAACCGTCGGACGTCATCGCACCCTGCCCCGGCGCGCTCGGCAGGAACACGTGCTGGTGGCCGTGGCCGGTGTCGACGTTGAGCGAGTCGAGCTGCGTCCCGCCGATCGACCAGGTCACGACGGCGCTGTCGCGTTGCCGGGCGGCGAGGGCGAGCAGCCCCGGTCGCTGCGCGTCGGTGGCCTTGACCGCCTCGGCGTACGTGTCGACGGCCAGGTCGAGCTGGCGGGCGCCGGTGGCGAAGCCGGACCGGGCGACGTTGACCGCCGTCCCGGCGGACTGTGCCTCCGCGAAGTCGCCGACGACCTTGCGGGTGACCGCCTTCCAGCCCTCCACCTGCGCGGCGCCGGCGAGCGGCCCGGGTGTTGCGGCGCCGGCGGGCAGCGCGGTGTACATCGCCTCCATGACCGGCGCCAGCATGTCGGCGTTCCGCCGCGCCTGATCGGTCAGGCGCACGACCTGCTCGGTGTCGCGCTTCACCTCGGCCGCCTGCAGGGCGTCGATGCGCTGCTGCGTGTCGGACCGCGGGTCGGCCGTGGCGACACCGATCCACCCACCGACCAACCCGCCGACGACCAGGGCAGCGACCGGCACCGCCAGCCGGCGCCAGATCGACGGCGAAACGGCGGCGCTCCGGCCGGCACCGCGGCGAGGAGCCGGGCGCAGCTTCGTCCGGTTGCTCATACGGCACATCCGATCGGCGAGTGGTACGACATGGCGGCTCCAGGCACGTCGAGGCGGGCACGAACACGGATGCCCGGGGCTCGCCGAAGACCACCGGGACGACGCTCGTGGACGTCGATCGTATCGGCAACCGGCCGGCGCCGCGGAGCCCGCGGTGCCGGCCGACGTATGAGCACCGCGTCCAGCGCCGGGCTGAACACGGCCTCGAGCACCGGATCGGTTCGCTGACCCCGGGGAAACAGGCTGACGTCATCCTGCTCGACGTGGCCCGCTCTCCCTTCGGCAGGCTCAACAACGTGCCGGCCGCGATCACCTTCAGCGACGTCCGCGACGTCGACACGGTCCTCGTCGCCGGCGAGATCCGCAAACGGCACGGGCGGCTCCTCGGCCACGACCTGAGTGCCGAACGGCGCCGGGCCGAGCAGTCCCGCGACCGGCTGTTCGCCGCCGCCGGCGTGCCGGTCGGCGCCACCCCCGTCGGCGTCGGGCACTGACGGCCGCTGTGCCGCCCCGCGCGCGGCTCGCGGGCATGCGACGGGAGGCCGTCCCCGGGGCTGGCAGGGACGGCCTCCCAAACGGCCTCTTACGGCCTCTTGCCGGACGGGTCAGCCGCGCAGGGCTGCCATGCCGGCGGCGCTGATCCTGGCGAACCGCAGCGACTGGCCGGGGTCGCCGTTACCGCCGGGGGCGTTGTCCTGCTCGTAGTTCGAGTTGTGGAAGCCCTTGGCGCCGATGTTGCTGTAGAACCCCTTGTAGTCGATGTCGCTGCGGGGGTCGCCGAACGGGATCCACGAGTAGCCGTCGCCGACACCGGGGGCCTGGCCGGTGGCGTCGCCGTCCTTGGCGTGGAACAGCGCGTACCGCTTGGTCTGCTTGGCGACCTGGGCGGTCGGGTCGAAGATGTCCTGGACGCGCTGGCCGTCCCAGTCGTAGCGCCAGCGGTGCTGGTGCTGCGCCACGTGGGCCCAGTAGACGTCCATCTCGATGACGACGAGCTCGGGGTTGGTGACATCGAGGTAGTGCTGCATGAGCCGCTTGCCCGACTCGCCGCGGACCTGGGTCGGCGCGATCGGCGCGCCGGTGATCCGGTCCTGGGTGACGGTGACGAGTGGCCCGTCCTGGAGGAAGTTGTACGCCGGCGAGTGGTTGTGGGTGTACATCTGGATGCCCCACTGGCCCACGCTGATCTCGTTGAGCGCCGACCACTTCTCGCCCGCGAGGGTCCACGGCTCGATGTTGCGGTTGTTCGCGCTCGTCGGGTCGCTGCCGGTGCCCATGAACGGCATGCCGAGGATCGACGCGAACTCCAGCTCGGTCTGCAGCCGGTTGTAGTCCTGGGTGGTCATCGCGCCGCCGGCGCTGCCCGGGCCGTTCCAGGTGTTCGGGACGAACCCGTGGTTGCCGATCGCCTCCAGGCCGTAGGCGTCGAGGAAACCGCGCAGGGTGCGGGCGTACGCCAGGTAGGCCGCCCGCGCCTCCGGGGTGGTGACACCGCCCGGGGCCGGGTTCGGCGCGGCGCCGCCCGGGTTCGCGGCGTTCTGGCCGTAGCCGGCGAACTCGATCTGCTTGAACCCGGCGTTGGCGAGGAACGCGAACAGCTCCACCCAGCCGCCGGGCAGCGGCACCAGCGGCCCGAGGTCGGTCGGGTCCTTGGGGAAGTTGGGACCGCCCAGGTAACCCATCGTCGGTGCCACACCCAGCGCGGCGCTCGCCGCGATGCCGATCCGGGTCGGCACGTCACGCTGGCTGTACGTGATGGTGCCGAGCTTGCCGCCGGGGATGAGCCGGCCGTTGGCCGCGCTCGCCGACGTGGGCGAGAAGACGGAGGCCGGGCCGAGCGGGGTGAACGCGGCGGCCGCCGTGAGACCGGCACCGGCCAATAACCGACGGCGGTTGATCTTTCCGGACATGTGTTGCTCCTTCTGCTGGTAGTGCGTGTTGTTCAGACCGGGGCGGGGTGCGGGGCACTGCGGGGTGTCGCACCCCGCCACGGCTGGGGTGGTGCTAGGGCGCGCTCACGCCCTGACCGCCGAACTCCACCCAGTTGAGGTTGAAGAAGTTGTTCGTCGGCCCACCCGCGACGGGACGGAACACCAGGTAGATCCGGTGTGCCCCGCCGGGGTCAGTGATCGGGAAGGTCTGGCTGGCGTACGTGGTCGCGTTCGCGGTGGGCGCGATCGTGACCGTGGTCAGGACCGGCCCGTCGACCGCGTCCAGGCGGACCTCGACGGATCCGGTGCCGGCCGCACCGCTGCCACCCGACGTGCGGAACGTCAGCGAGTTGATGTTCTCGAGGTCGACCGTGCCGTTGAGGGCGATCCAGTCACCGTTGCCGAGGCTGCCGCGTTGCAGCCCGCCGCCGGTGTCGGCGGTCGCCGCCGTGTTCGTGCCGGACTGGTCGACAGCGAACTCGAGCTCTTGCTTCTTCTGCCGGACGGTCGTCTGCGTGACCGTCGTCAGTGCCGGGATGCCGCCAGCGCCGCCCTTGTCCGTGTAGGAGGCACTGATCACGCCGAACACGTTGCCGCCGTGCGAGACGTCCTCCTCGGATGTGGGCAGCGTCCCGGAGCAGCCGTTGACGGTCGTCTCCGCGTGGCCGTGGCTGTCGTGCCCGAGCACGAACGTCACCTCGACCCGGGAGCAGTCGATCGCACCGTCCTGCGGGTCGGTGACCGTGACGTTGAACGGGATCGAGTCGCCGAACGCGAACAGTCCGCCCTCGATCGGCACGTTGACCTTGACCGTCGGTGAGGTGTTGCCGACGGTGATCGTCGTGTTGGCCGAGGCCGTCTTGCCGCTGGAGTCCGTGACGGTCAGCCGGGCCGTGTACACCCCGTTGGTGGTGTACGTGAACGTCGGGTCCGGGTCGACGGAGTCGGTCGTGCCGTTGCCGTCGAAGTCCCAGGCGAACTTGATGGAGTCACCCGGGTCCGGGTCCTTCGAGCCTTCGCTGGAGAACGCGACGGTCAGGGGCCCGACGCCGTCGGTCGGGGTGGCCGACAGCTTCGCGACCGGTGCCCGGGTGCCCTTGACGTAGCTGAACTTCACCAGCGCGGCGTCGGGGTTGATGTTGAAGAAGCCGTCACCGTAGGTCAGCAGGTAGAAGTTGCCGTCCTTGCCCCACATCATGTCCATGGGGTTGTCGCACAGGAACGGCCGGGCGGGCGTGGTCGGTCCCGCGCCGCAGCTGAGCAGATCGTTGATCTTGAAGACCTGCCCGGCCGAGTCCAGGCGGATCTCCCGCAGGTAGTCGCGGGTGAACTCGCCGAAGAAGATGGACTGGTCGTAGTAGGCCGGGAACTTCGTCGGGTTGGGGTTGTTCGCGTCGTAGTCGTACTTGGCCGCGCCGTGCGGCCCGACGCCGCCGGTGCCGAGCTCCGGGAAGAGCTGCGGGCACTTGCCGGCCGGAGACTGCATGTAGTAGGCCGCGCAGGGCGTGCCGAGCGGGTTGGCCGCGTTGTTGTCCTGGAACGAGTACCACATGTCCGGCTGCGCGATCGGCGGCGCATACGTCAGGCCGGTGTTCCACCGCGACGTGTTGGCCGGGCCGCGATCCGGGTTGTTGCACTCGAACGCCTTCGCCGGGTTGTGCAGCGGCGTCGAGGTGTTGAAGTTCCACTCGTAGTACGGCAGCGTCGGCGAGTAGCACAGCGGCCAGCCGTAGTTGGCCGGCTTCCGCACGATCTCCATCCGGCCGGTGCCCGCGGGACCACGGTTCACCTGCGGCGTCGACGAGTCGGGCGAGTAGTCGGTGACGTAGGCGACGCCGGCCTTGTCCACGGTGATGCGGAACGGGTTGCGGAAGCCCATGGCGTAGATCTCGGGCCGGGTCTTGCCGCCGCCCTCCTCGTTGCCGGTGAACAGGTTGCCGGCCGGGACGGTGTAGGAGCCGTCACCCTGGACCTTGATGCGCAGGACCTTGCCCCGCAGGTCGTTGGTGTTCATGGCCGAGCGGCGGGCGTCGACGAACTGGGCGTTGTACTGCCCGGTCGTGGTGAGCATGTCGTTGAACGGCGCGAAGCCACCGGAGTTGCCGCCACCCGACGGGGTGTCGTCGCCGGTCACCATCCACAGGTTGTTGTCCTTGTCGAAGGTGATGTCGCCGGCCACGTGGCAGCAGGCTCCGCGGTCGACCGGCACCTTCATGATCTTCTGCTCGGACGCGACGTCGAGGGTCGGGGTGGGACCGTCGACGAACTTGAACCGCGACAGCTGGAAGTAGCCCTTCCACGGATCCCACACGCTGGGGTCGGCGCCGGTCGTCGGTGCGTTCGCGGTCGGCGTCGTCTGTGGGTACGGCGCTTCCATGGTCAGCGGCGAGTAGTACAGGTAGACCCAGCGGTTGTTGGCGAAGTCGTTGTCGATCGCCGGGCCGTACATGCCGTCCTCGCTGGCCATGTACACCGGGATCTGGGCCAGCAGGTGGGTGGTGTTGTTCGCCGGGTCGTGCAGGCGGACGCCGCCACGGCGGTCGGTCTGCACCACGCGGCCGTCGGGCAGCACGTCGAAGCCGATCGGCTCGCTGACGTTCGGCGGCGCGGCGATGTAGTCCATCTGGTAGTTGGCCAGCACGGTCGCGCCGCAGTCACCGTCGGTCTGGCCGGCCGCCCACTGGATCGCGCCGCCGAGGTGGGCCCGCAGGTCCGCCGTGGCGAAGCTCGCCGGCGTGTCGCCGAGCCCGGTGTAGAACGAGCGGCCGCCCTGGTAGTCCTTGCACCAGGTGATCGGGTGGTCGGACCCCATCGTGCCGCCGCTGTACGTGGTCTCGTCGACGGTCGCCAGCACGTGCGAGACGCCCCGCACGTTGGACGTGAAGTTGTACCACTGATCGGTGCGTTCCCAGCGCTCGGGCAGATTCCCCGACGCCGGGTGTACGCGGTCCGCGACCTTGATCGTGGCCTTGGTGACGTTGGACGAACCCGCCGCCCTGGTGCCGAGGACCTCGGTGAGGAACGGCCAGTCCGGCTCGGTCTCGATCGCCGAGTGGATGCCGACGAAGCCGCCGCCGTCACGGTAGTACGACTCGAACGCCGCCTGCTGGGTCGCGTCGAGCACGTCGCCGGACGTGTTGAGGAAGACGACCACCCGGAACTGCTTGAGGTGGGGTTCGTCGAACTTCCGGGCGTCGTCGGTCTCCTCGACGGTGAACCGGAGCTGCTTGCCGAGCTCCTTGAGCGCGTTGACGCCGGCCGAGGTCGACGCGTGTTTCGCGCCGGCCGCCTTGGTGAACGCCAGGACCTTGTACTGGATGCCATTACTGGTCGGCTGCGGCGCGGCGACTGCCGGGGCAGACGCCGACGCCGTCCCGACCAGGACACTTGCAACGAGCGCGAGCAGGCTGGCGTAGCTGGTGACACGACGGCCTTGAGCTCTGGGCATGGGACCTCCTCCGCAGGGGTGCAAGACGAACGGACCGTCGAGGGCCGCGGCGCTGCGCCGCGAGCGGACGACGTCCGGTCGTGTTACGGGGTGTGGTGACGGGGGTGTGTGTGGTGCTCCGGCACGCCCGGAGGGAGGCGCGCGGTGGTGGTTCGAACCGCGAAGACATCACCGAGCTGCGCGTCAGTGCTCGCCGGGATCCCGCTCAGCGGGGCGAGCGACTGGCTCGGTAAAGCTGTTGTCGCCACCGTACAACTCGAGTCCATCAAAAGAAAGGTTCGATCCTGCGAAAGTTTGGTTCGATCAGTCCCAACTTTTAGTTTCACTTACAAAAGTTTTCCAACCCGTCGACACGACTCCGCACACCTCTCCTCGGTCCCGAGAATGCTCCCGATTGAAGGAGCGGACGACGGGCGATTCGCGTTACAGCCCGCCCCGAACAGATCAAATCCGGTGTGCGACATGGCTAAATGCCAGCTAGCAATAGCCGATCAGTCCAGCCGCATAGCGGCGACTGCCGGCGCATTGACGGCCTCGCGCGAGGGGCTGTCAGCACACTTTTGCTGACTTCGATAAAAGTTGAGTCACATGACATCGAAGCTCTGGACATGCCAAGCGGAAGGCTTCTACTGTGTCGACCACGGGGCAGCACCGTTTCGATCATGTGAACGAGTCAAGGGGTGAAGTGCTTGCCTTTGAGCGCTGACACCCACCGCACAGCACACGGCAGTGTGCTCGAGCCGTGCGCACGGCCCGCCGCGGCGGACCTGAGCAGCGTGACCGCCGAGCAGCGCTGACCCCACGGCCGTCCATTGAGGACGCTCCAACGGGACCACCGCTGCCATCGACGCATGCGCAAGAGCCGACGCCGCACGCGGCGACAGGGAGCTCTCCGGCAACGCTGTCCAGAGGGTTCGGCTGTGGGTGCGCTCCACAGCCGGAGGCGGCGAGGCGGGAGGGTCGGCCGGTGCGGTCGGGGGGACGGGATCCTTCCGGCCGCACCGGACACCGTCCGAACCCGTTGCCGTACTTCAGTTCCCGTTCCTGCTCCAGAACCGGAAGGAAGCAGCATGCCCAGCCAACCGCCGACCACCAGCGCCCTGACGACGCACCCACACCGAGCCTCCCGCCGGCGCCTGTTACGCCGCCTGGCCATTGCCGTGCCGGTGGCGTCCCTGTCCGTCGGGTCACTCGCCATCGCCGTCCCGGCATGGGCCGCGCCGACAAGCACGCCGGCCACCCTCACCCCCGCACCTCCCACCGGGACCAACAACTATTACCGGGGCCCGGTCACGCTGAACCTGTCCGCGACCGACGCGGCCAACGGCGTCCAACGCCTGGAGTACCGGCTCGGCAACACGGCACCGTTCCAGACCGCGACGTCCGCGGCCAGCCCGTACCCCTCGACGTTGACCGGCTCGGCACAGATCACCCAGCAGGGCACCACCACGGTCGGCTACCGCGCCGTCGGCGGCGACGGTTCGGCCGAGGCCGTCCGCACGATCACGGTCCGGATCGACACCGTCGCCCCGGTGGTCAGCTGGCCCGGCATCGTCGACGGGCACGTCGGCCACACCGCGACGCTGATCCCGACCCGGACCGATCCCGCACCCGGCTCCGGCGGCGTCTTCATCCACCGCATGTGGATCGACCAGACCGAAACGACCCCGCTGCCCGTCGCCACCTCCACCCTCGCCACCGGGGCGCACACGATCAGCGTGGTGGCCAGCGACGCCGCCGGCAACGCGGCGCGGTTCGACCAGACGTTCGTGGTGACCACGTCGTTCGCCGATCTCGACACCCTCATCGGCCGCTTCGTCACCAGTGGCGCGATCAGCGCGGACCTCGCGGCTGACCTGCGCGCCAAGCTGACGGAGGCGGCGAGCCTCGCGGACGCGGGCAACACCAACCAGGCGAAGCGGGCCCTCAACCAGTTCGTCGCTGCCGTGCAGGGCGGCCCGACCTCCGGCGCGGTCCGGGACACACTCGTCGGCGACGCCCGCTATCTGCAGGATCAGCTCGCCGGGAAGCTCCCCGGCGATCCGCCGACCGGCATGATCGTCACACCGGCCGCCGGGCCCAACCCGATCGCACCGGCAATCCCGCTCGCGGCCTCCACGAACTTCCCCGGCGCCACCTACCGGGTGCTGTACTTCTCGGCCACCAAGGGCTTCCGGCACGACCACATCGCCGACACCGCCCTGCTCGTCGAGCAGTGGGGTCAGCAGCACGGCTTCGACGTCGACATCTGGGACCCGAGGCTGGCCCCGGCGTCGCTGTCGAGCACGCCGTTCACCTCCGCCGCCGACCTGGCGAAGTACAAGACGATCATCTTCGGCTCCCCGGTGGACGGGACCAACCCCAACAGTGCACCGGCGTCCGACGCGCTCAACGCCGACGAGCTGGCCGCGTTCAAGGGCTACGTCCAGGCCGGCGGCGGATTCGTCGGGCTGCACGGCGCCTCCGACGCGATCCACAACGTGCCGTGGTACCGCGACCTGGTCGGGGCCTGGTTCACCAACCACCCGGGCGGCCAGAACGGCGAGGGCACCTGCGGCAGCTGCATCAACGTGCGGGTCAACACCGAGGACTCCACGAACCCGGCCACCGCGCACCTGCCGAAGACCTGGCTCACCATCGACGAGCTGTACAACTTCGACCACAACCCGCGCGCCGAGGTGCACACGCTGCTGAGCCTCGACGAGTCGTCCTACAGCCGGAGCCTCAACAGCGGCAACGCCGCGAACAACCCGATGGCACTCATGGGTGGCGACCACCCGATCGCGTGGTGCCAGAACTACGACGGTGGCCGCCAGTTCTCGCTCATCCTCGGCCACGACCGCGCGCAGTACTACCGCGAGTCATTCACCAGGATCCTGCTGGCCGGCATCGGCTGGACCGCCGGCCAGACCGAGGCGAACTGCTCGACCTTCCGGCAGACCCGCACGCTGATCACCACCAGCACCGCGGCCGGCACGCTGGACCCGGAGTCCGCCGCGGCGGCCACCGCGCTCCTCGACGAGGCCCAGGCCGCCTACCTGCGGCAGGACCACAACGCCGCGACCACGTCGCTCAACAAGATCATCGCGCTGACCGGCTCGCCCGCCGCCGGCGCGGCTCGCGGCGAGCTCGACCGTCAGGCCCGCGAGTTGCGGGACTGGATGCAGTCCTTGAAGTAGCCCCGCGCCGGACACGGCGGGAGGGAGAGCTCTCCGGCGACGCTGTCCGAAGGGTCCGGCTGTGGGTGCGCTCCACAGCCGGAGGCGGCGTAGCAGGAGTGGTTGGCCGGTGCGGCTGGAGGGACGGGATCCCTCCGGCCGCACCGGTCGCTGTGTGTCGGCGGGCTGCCAGACGCTGCCTCGCGCGCCGTCGCCGGAAACCGCCTCGCGCGCCGCCGCCATTTGCCGTCTAGCGCGCCGCCGCCAGTTGCCGCCTCGCACGCAGCCGCCATTTGCCGCCCTCGCGTGCCGCTGCCAGATGCCGTCTCGCGGCCGCCAGATGCCGTCTCGCGCCTGTCGGGTGAAACCGACGGAGCCGGGAGGTGACCATGACGCCGCTGCGCGTTGCCGTGATCATCGGCAGTACCCGTGAGGGGCGGATGGGCGACCGGGTCGGTCGCTGGCTCGTCGAACGGGCGGGTGAGCGCGACGACCTGGCCGTGACCGCCGTCGACCTCGCCGACTACGACTTTCCCGGCAGCTACCCGGCGGAGGCGACCGCGGCGATGCGGTCGTTCGTGCGGCGGGTGGACGACGCGGAGGCGTTCGTCGTGGTCACCCCGGAGTACAACCACAGCTTCCCGGCCTCGTTGAAGCAGGCGATCGACTACGCGTACGACGAGTGGCGGGCCAAGCCGGTCGGGTTCGTGTCCTACGGCTGCCACTCGACCGGGCTGCACGCCGTCGACCACCTCCGGACGGTCTTCACGGCCCTGCACGCGGTGACGGTGGCCGGCGTCGTCGCGTTCGATCTGCTGTGCGGCGAACCAGGAGCTGCCGGAAGGGCGCGACAACCGGCGCCGACGGCCGACGACCAGCTGCGCCGCGACGTCACGGTCATGCTCGACCAGCTCGGCTGGTGGGGCCTGACGTTGCGGGAAGGACGGGCAGCACGCCCGTACACCAACTGAAACGACGAAAGGGTCACCACAATGAGCAGACGCACCACCGGGCCGGCCGTCGAGGCGGTCGGCCTGACCCGGTCGTTCGGGGAGACCCGTGCCCTGGACGGCATCGACCTGCAGATCCCCACCGGCACCGTCTACGGGTTGCTCGGGCCGAACGGCGCCGGCAAGACCACGACGGTGCGGGTCCTCGCCACCCTGCTGCGCCCGGACGGCGGGCAGGCCAGGGTCTTCGGCCACGACGTGGTGACCGAGGCCGACGCGGTCCGGGCCCGGGTCAGCCTGACGGGGCAGTACGCGTCGGTGGACGAGGACCTGACCGGCGCGGAGAACCTGGTCCTGCTGGGCCGCCTGCTCGGGCTGGGCCGGTCCGCCGCCCGGGAGCGGGCCGAGGGTCTGCTGGCCGCGTTCGGCCTGACCGAGGCCGCGGCGCGGCAGGTCAAGAAGTACTCCGGCGGGATGCGGCGGCGGATCGACATCGCGGCGAGCATCCTCAGCACGCCGGACCTGTTGTTCCTGGACGAGCCGACGACGGGGCTGGATCCGCGCAGCCGCAACCAGGTGTGGGAGATCATCCGGGCGGTGGTGGCCCACGGCACGACGGTGCTGCTGACCACGCAGTATCTGGACGAAGCGGATCAGCTGGCCGGGCGGATCGCGGTCGTCGACCACGGCCGGGTGATCGCGGAGGGCACCCCGGGTGAGCTGAAGTCGTCGGTGGGCTCCGGCACCGTCCACGTCCGGTTGCGGGACCCGGCGCGACGGGACGAAGCGGAGCGGGTGCTGCGGTCCGCGCTGGGCGTGCCGGTGCAGCTGGAACCGGACCCGGTGGCGATGACCGCCCGCGTGGGCGGCGCCGGCTCCGACCTCGACGCCGGTGCCCAGGCCGCGCTCGCGCTGGGCAACCTGGCCCGCGCCGGCATCGTGGTCGACGACTTCGCGCTGGGCCAGCCGAGCCTGGACGAGGTCTTCCTGGCCCTGACCGACCACCCCGCCGTCGAGGCCGGCGAGCGGGACGAGCAGATGGAGAAGGCCCGATGAGTGACGTCACCACCACGACCGGCCGCGCGCCGACGCTGTACGTGCCGTCGGCGGAGGCACTCGCCACGGTCCTCGCACCGGGCTCACGGCCGCCGAGACCGAGTGCGCTGTCGGCGTCGCTCACCTTCGGCTGGCGGGCGATGCTGAAGATCAAACACGTGCCGGAGCAGCTGTTCGACGTCACCGCGTTCCCGATCATCATGGTGCTGATGTTCACCTACCTGTTCGGTGGCGCGCTCGCCGGCAGCCCACGGGACTACCTGCAGTTCTTCCTGCCGGGCATCATGGTGACGAGCGTCGTGATGATCACCATGTACACCGGCGTCGGGTTGAACACCGACATCGAGAAGGGCGTCTTCGACCGGTTCCGGACGCTGCCGATCTGGCGGCCCGCCGCGCTGGTCGGCATGATCCTCGGTGACGTGCTGCGCTACGTCCTCGGCGCGCTGGTCATGCTCGGGGTGGGGCTGATCCTCGGGTTCCGGCCCGGCGGGGGGCCGGTCGGGGTGCTGGCCGGAATCGGCCTGATCGTGGTCTTCTCGTTCGCGTTCTCCTGGGTGTGGACGTTTTTCGGGCTGGTGCTGCGCAGCGAGAAGTCGGTGATGGGGGTCAGCATGATGGTGCTGTTCCCGCTGACGTTCCTGAGCAACGTCTTCGTCAACCCGGTCACGATGCCGGGCTGGCTGCAGGCGTTCGTGAAGGCCAACCCGATCACCCACCTGGTGGCGTCGGTGCGGGCGGCGATGGCCGGGTCCTCCGACGCGACGAACCTGATGTGGGTGCTGCTGTGGAGCGCCGGGTTCCTGGTGGTCTTCGGCACGCTGACGATGCGCCGGTACAACCGCCGCTGACCGCGCCGTAGGCGCCGGCGGCGGGCGCACAACAGGCGCTCCTACAGGCGCCAGGGCAGCGGCTCGGCCGGGTGGTAACCGCAGGTGCTGCCGGTCGAGACGGTGTCGCGCAGGTGGGCGGCGAGGGCCGGGTGCCGGCCGTCGAGGCGGCGCAGCGTGTCCCGGATGCGGGCCGTCACGGTCTTGCGGGCGCGTTCGGCGTCGTCACCGAGGCGGCGGCTGCGCCCGGCCAGCCCGGCGGCGGCCCGCAGGTGCTCCAGCAGGGCCGCCCGTTCGGCGTCGAGGGCGGCGAGCCGGGCCTCGTCGCCGCGGACGGCGGCCCGGTCGATCTCCTCGTCGAGCCGGTCGAGGTGCTGCCGGTAGCGGACCTTGGCCTCGTCGTCCAGCACGGGGTCGCCGCCGAACCGGCGGGCGGCGACGAGGTCGGGGCCGGCGGCCGGGTCCAGCAACTCGGCCGCCGGCACGTCGGTGCCCGGGCGGCTCAGCAGCAGGCGCAGGTCGTGCAGGCCCTTGGCGTCCGGCAGGTGCACGACCGTGCCGGCGTAGGCGAGCTGCCAGACCGGCCCGTCGCGGCGGAACTCGTAGTCGACGGACGCCCGCTCCGGCCCGTCGCGGCGAACCTCGTGGTCGGCGGAGGTCCGCCCCGGTCCGTCGCCGCGGACCTCGTGGTCGGCCGACGCCCGCTCCGGCCCGTCGCGGCGGACCTCGTGGTCGGCCGACGCCCACTCCGGCCCGTCGCGGCGGACCTCGTTGGTGGAGGCCCGCTCCGGCCCGGTCGCCGCCGCGCCGAGCCGCTGCAGCACCTGCGCCATGCCCAGGGCCCGCGCCGCGGACCCGGCGGCGGCGCGTTCCTCGGCCGCCGCGGCCGTGTCCCCCGGTTGTCCACGGCCGGTCAGCGCGTCCACCAGGCCAGCGCGGGCGAGCAGCGACCAGGGTTGCGAGCCCATCCGGCCGGCGCCGTCGCGGGCCGCGCTGAAGCCGGTGACGGCGTCGGCCCACCGCTGCTGCGCCAGGTCGACCAGCGCCAGCCAGTAGTCCACCGGGCCGCTGACGTCACAGCCGAAGAGCGCGACGATCCACTGGCCGCGGTACGGATCGAGCGTCTCCCGGATCCGCGCACAGCGCTGCGGATCGGCGGTCGCCACGGCGACGAGTGCCTGGAGGCGGTGCCACAGCGGCGAGACGGCACGGGTGAAGCCCGCCCCGGCGGCCTCGATACCGGCGGTCAGCTCGACGGCCCTCGCGTGGTCGCCGCGCTCGGCCGCGGTGATGGCCCGCAGCAGTTCCTTCAGGCTCCCCTCGGCCGGGCCCATCCGCTCCAGCACCTCGTCCGCCTCGGCGAACCTGCCCTGCAGCGTCAGCCACGACCAGCGCACCTGCTCGCTCACGCAATAGGGGTCGGACTGCTCCCCCACGATGATCTCGTCCAGCTCGGTGAACAGCTCGCCGGCCTCGGCGAAGTCACCCCGGAACGAGGCGACGATGCCGCCGTCGATCGCCGCCCCCATCCGGTAGCCGGCGGCGGCGCTGGCCCGGCCACCGGCGACGAAGGCGGTCAGCTCCCGGTAGTAGGCCGGGTCGCCGAGCTCCAGCAGGGCGACCCAGCGCAGCGACGTGGCCCACAGCTCGGTCTCCAGGTCGCCGGTGCGCCGCGCCACGTCACGGATCTCGGCGGTCAGCTTCGCCCGGTCGGCGGCGGTGCCCATGCCCCAGGTGGTGTCGTGGCGCGCCCACAGGCTGAACGTGAGGGTCTCGTCGTCGTGACCGCGGCGGGCGATCGTCTCGGTGGCGGTGATGAGGTCGGCGGCCAGCACGGTGAGCGGCGCCGTGGCGTCCGGTTCGCCGATGAGCCGCCGGTGCGCCTCGCGGAGCAGTTCCGCCGGGTCGGCCGAGCGGTCCGCGACCGTCGTCTGCCGATACATGGTGTGCGCGACCCGGGCCAGCAGCACCGGATCGTCGAGGGCGAGCGCGAGCGCGGCGGCGTCGGCGAGGAGGCGGCCGGCTTCGGCCCGGTCGCCGTGGTGGTGCAGGTGCCGGCCGAGGTCGACCATCGTCCTGACCCGCTGGGCCGGGTCCTCGGTGCGCTCCAACGCGCGGCGGAAGTGCAGCACCGCCTCCTCCGTGGCCAGCCGCATGGCCGCCTCCCGGGCGGCGGCGGCGAGCAGGTCAGCGGCCCGGGACGCCTCGAGGGCGGCGCCGGCCAGCCACGCGTGCCGCGCCAGGTCGGCGGGGATCAGCCGCTCGGCGAGGGCATCGGAGCGGTCGACGGCGCGGACGACGGCGGCGTGCCGGGCCCGCCGGTCGTCGTCGGGCAGCCCGTCATACAGCGTCTCGCGGACCAGGTCATGGGCGAAGGCGAACCGTCCCTCACCGTGGGCGGTCACGAGCCGCGCCGTCACCGCCCGGTCCAGGAGCCGGTCGACCTGCGCGACCGGGCCGGGCAGGCAGGCGGCCAGGACCTGGCGGTGGAAGTCACGGCCCAGCACGGCGGCGCCGGTGAGCGCGTCGACGACCGCGCCGGGCAGCTCGGCGAGGCGCCCCTGCACCGCCTGCCGGACGCCGGGGGCGATCGTGGTGACCGGGCCGCCCGCGCGCCACAGCCGGGCGGTCTGCTCGACGAAGAACGGGTTGCCGCCGGTGCGCCGGTGCACCTCGCTGAGCGTCTCCGGGTCGGGTTCCCGGCCGGCGGTGCGACTGATCAGCGCGCCGACCTCGGCCCGGGACAGGCCGGTGAGGGTGACGGTGGTGGCCTTCGCGGTCAGCGGCATCAGCACCGTGTGCAGCCGGTGCTCGGCCGAGTCGACCTCCGCGTCGCGGTACGTGCCGATCACCAGCAACCGCTCGAACCAGGTGTGCTGCGTGGCGAACCGCAGCAGGCGCATGGATGCCGGGTCGGCCCAGTGCAGGTCGTCGAGGACGACGACGATCGGTCGGCGCTGGGATACCGAGACGAGCGCGGTGGTCACCGCATCGTGGAGCGCGAACGCCTCGCGGTCGCCGTCACCCGCCGTTCCGCGGTCCGGCCGGCCGTCCGGGTCCGCGTCCGCGTCCACGTCCGTGGCTGTGCCTCTGCCTGCGCCTGCGCCTGCGCCTCGGCCGACGCCTGTCGCTTCGCCGAGGAGGACCTGGAGGCCGGGCCCGGCCGATTCGCGGGCAAGGGCCCAGTCGTCGGCGGAGCGACGCAGCCCGCGCAGCACCTGCACCCACGGCCAGTAGCCGGGCGCGCTGTCGGAGTCCCAGCAGGCGGCGCCCAGCACCAGCGCGCCCCGCTGCCGGGCCTCGTCGGCCGCGGCGGTCACGAGCGTGGTCTTGCCGATGCCCGGTTCGCCGGCGACGAGGACCAGACCGCCGTGGCTGGCGACGGCCCGGTCGACCGAGGCGCGCAGCAGGGCCGCGGGGTGGTCCCGCCCGATGATGCGCTCGCCGATCCGCGGCTCCATGACCTGGACACCGTAGCGAACCGGCGCCCCGCCTGTCGCATCGCGCCTCACTCAGGTGGTGGCGAGCCGCAGCAGTTGTGGCTCCAGCCACGGCGCGACGACGCGCTGCACCCCGGCCGGGGTGAGGTGCAGGCCGTCGCTGCGGACCTGGACCCCGCCGACCCGCCAGGTGAAGGCGCCGTCCGGGCACAGCACCCGGTTGAGGTCCAGGACCACCGGCCGGTCCGGGTGACTGCCGGCCACCTCGGTCAGCAGCCGGTTCCAGGCGTCGACGCGGGCCGGGGTGTCCTCCGGCCACAGGCCGCCGTCCGGTCGTTCCTGGCGGCGGGTGTAGGGCGCGGTCAGCAGCGCGACCCGGGCGCCCCGGGCGGCGGTGAGGTCGACCGCGCGGCGCAGTTGCGCACTGAGGTACGTGTCGTAGGCCGGTTCACCGACGTGCGTCCACCGGCCGTCGAGCCTGCGGTCCATCAGCTCCCAACGGTCCAGCAGCACGACCACGACGTCCGGGTCCTGGCTCGTGGTGGAGCCACCCCACCGCGACTCCCAGGTGGCGCAGTACGGGTAGTTGGTGTGCGCCTCGCCGCCGTACCGCAACTCGGGCAGCACCGCGATGCCGCAGCCCTGCACGCCCTCGTTGGTCAGTGTGAGGCCGGACGCGCCGGCGGGCCAGTACGCACCGAGCGTCCACGACACGGAGTCGCCGATCACCATGGCCCGCGGCGGGCCGGGCCGCCGACCGGCCCGGCTCACCGGCGGCACCGTCGACACCGCCGACGGCGTCTGCCCTGAGGGCTGCGCGGCGGGCGCGGCGACCAGCACGGGCGGCGCGACCGGCGGAGCCGGCGCCACGACGGCAAGAGCGGCGGCCGTCGCGGCAGCCAGACCGGCCGCCGGACCCGCCGCCCAGCGCAGCCGGCCGGGCCGTCGCAGCGGCTGCTCGACGAGGTAGAAGCTGGCCGCGGCGACGGCGAGGGTCGCCGCGACCCGCAGCGCCAGCAGCCGCGGCCCGTCCAGTCCGGTCCGGCCGGTGTCGAGGACCCCGAACAACGGCCAATGCCACAGGTAGCCGCCGTAGGAGACCCGCCCCACCCACACCAGCGGTGCCGCGCCGAGCAACCGCGCCACCGGCGTGCCGGGCGCCGCGGCGAGCTCGGCCAGGACCGCCGCTGCGGCCACCGCGGTCAGCGCGAAACCACCCCGGTAGAGCCACGCCCCGGCACCGCCCGCGAGGACCGCGAGCCCGGCGAGCAGCACCGCCCCGGCGACCGCCACGCACCGCCGTGCCGTGGGATGCCGCGCCACGACCGGGGCCGCGGCGGCGAGTGCACAGCCCGCGAGCAACGCCGCGGCCCGGGTGTCACTGCCGAAGTACGCCCGGCCCGGGTGCAGCGGGTCGTACAGCACCGCGGCGGCGACCGTCGACGCCGCGAACCCGGCGGCGCACAGCGCTCCGGTCAACAGCCGGGGCCGCCGCGCCCGCAGCGCGAAGAGGATCAGCACCGGCCACAGCAGATAGAACTGTTCCTCGATGGCGAGCGACCAGGTGTGCTGCAACGGCGAGGCCGCCGCCGTCGCGGTGAAGTAGTCACCGTCGCGCAGCACCATCCGCCAGTTCGCCCAGTAGGTGAGCGCGGCGACCGCGTCGGTGCGCAACGCCCCCGGCTCCTGCCCCGGCAGCAGGTACGCCGCGGCCAGGACCACCGTGAGGACCAGCAGCACCAGGGCGGGCAGCAGCCGGCGGGCCCGGCGCAACCAGAACCCACCCAGCGACACCCGGCCGGTCACCTCGGCCTCGCGCAGCAACAGCGACGTGATCAGAAACCCGGACAGCACGAAGAACACGTCGACGCCCAGGAAACCACCGGGCAGCCAGGCCGGCATCCCGTGCACGACCAGCACCGCGCACAACGCGACGGCCCGCAGCCCGTCCAACGGCGGCAGGTGGCGCAACGACACGCGCCGGGCACTGCCCGCCGCGCCCCACCGCAAACCTACCGGGCAGGGTCAGGCGCGCGGGAACGTCGGCACGGCGGTGTTCGCGTTCGTGCTGGGCCGGGCCGGCGCCGGCGGCCCGTCAGCCGTAGACGACGGTCACCTGCTGCAGGACGAGCCGGATCTTCGGGACGCCGTCGTCCGCGCCGTTGGCGCCGGGGGTGACGCCGCCGCCGGCGACCCGGTCGATGATGTCGATGCCCTTGGTGATCGTGCCGATCTGCGTGTAGTCCGCGGACAGGGTCGGGTTGTCGGCGTAGTTGAGGAAGAACTGGCTCCCGCTGGTGCGCGGTTCCTGGGTCTTGGCCACCGCCACCGAGCCACGCGGATAGCCGGCGTGGGTGGGGAGGTTCTCCTCCGCGTACTGGTACGCGGGACCGCCCGTGCTCGTGCCGGACGGGTCGCCGCACTGTAGGACGAACAGGCCGGCCGTGGTGAGGCGGTGGCAGGCCGTGCCGTCGAAGAACTTCTTGCCGGCCAGGTAGGCGAAGCTCGCCACCGCGCACGGCGTGAGTCCGGCGTCCATCGCGATCTCGACCGGGCCGAGGTTGGTGGCCAGGGTCATGGTGGCCTTGCCGGTCCGGGGAACCGTCGTCGGGGGCGTGCCGACGTCCTTGATGTTCGGCTGGCCGGCGGCGGAGATCGGCAACCACTGGCACCCGTCGGCGGCCGCCGGCGATGCCGACCCGGTGAGGGGCCGGGCGGCCGATGTCCCGGCGGACGGCGTCGTGGTGCAGCCGGCCAGCAGCGACGCGAGCACGGCAACGCACAGCAGGGCACGCGAACGACGGATCATGCGCGCACCCTACGCCATCGCCGGGATCCCACCGTGCGCACGCTCAGCCGCCCGGCCAGCCCACGATCCGCTCGCGCGTGGTGCCCGACGTCGTCGTCGCGACGATCAGGACCGTGCCGCGCGGCGCGCCAGGAGCCAGGCCCCGAGGGCCATGCCGCCGACGGGGATCTCGGCGGCGAAGACGAACGCACGGAACACCAGGATCGCCGCGAGTGACGCGGTCGGGTCGGCACCGAGGACGATGAGGACGCCGATCGTGCCCGCCTCCACCAGGCCGCTACCGCCTGGGGTGATCGCGAGCAGGGTCAGGGCCCGCTCGGCGACGAGTGCGGCAAGCACGACGGCCGGGACCGCGCGCAGCCCGACCGCGGCGCAACAGCACCACAGCAGTGTGCCCTGCAGCAGCCAGTACGCCGCCATGCCCCAGCTGAGCCGCGCCCAGCGCCGCCGCACGAGGCTCCCCGCGCCGGCGAACAGGTCCGCGGCCACCGACGTCCACAGCCCGTCCGGGCGGCGGTCACGGCGGCGCTCTATCCGCACGCGCAGCCGGTCCGCGGCCGCGACCAGCCGCAGCAGGAGTGTCGCGCGGCCGAGCAACGCGGCGACGACGAGTCCGCCGGACGCGGCGAGCGCACCGGTGGCGGACAGCCACAGCGTGACGTGCCCGGAGGGGGCGGCGCCGCACAGCACCAGGGCGACGACGGCGACGAGTGGCATGACGAGCTTCGCGATCATGTCGGTGGCTTTGGACACGACGACGAACCTGGCGAAGTCGAGGTTGCTGTGGCCCCAGCCGCGCACCATCGCCAGGTTCAGCGTGGTGCCGGCGAGGCCGCCGAGCGGCATGACGTTCGACACCGCGCTGCCCGACAGGTTCAGCGTCAGCGCCCGCCGGCTGGTCAGGCCCGGCAGTGCGGTGGTGAGGACCACGGTGTGCACCCAGAGGCCGACCAGCCACACGACACCGAGCACCAGCAGCCACCGCGGGCCGACGCCGGAGATCAGGTGTCCGGCCCGCGACCAGGAGGCGCCGGTCGACGACAGGTGCGCCGCCGCGGACGTCACGGCGGCCGCCGCGCCCAGGAGCAGCAGTGCCCGGACCCACCGGTGCCGCCGCGACGCGCCGGCGGCACCGCTGTTCCCCAGCGCGGGCAGGGGTTCGGCGGTCATTCGCCGCGCACCAGGGCCGGACCCGCGCCGAGGGTGGCATCGAGGAGCAGCGCCGGCACCGTGACGACGGCCGCCTCCACGGCGACGCACCCGGCGCGCAGGGCGGCGGCGACGGTGACGGCCACGAGCGTGCCGATGGTTCGCATGACCGGCACCGTAGGCGCGACCGGCTGAACGGACGCTGAACGCTGGGAGTCCTCGCTGGGACGTGCCGCGGCCCGCTTCAGCGTGCGTTCAGCCGCGGTCTGCGACCGTGACGACCCAGACCTGGCGGTGCCTTGCGGAGGAGGCGCGTGAGCCGCCCGCGGTCGTTGTTCCGAGCCGGGGAGGCCGTCCGTCATGCGAATCGCCCACGTCACCGATGTCTACCTGCCCCGGCTCGGCGGTATCGAACTCCAGGTGCGGGACCTGGCCACCCGGCAGCGAGCGGCCGGTCTGGACCCGCTGGTGCTGACCACCACGGCCGGGCCGCACCAGCCGGGTGACGGCGGCGGGCCGCCGGTGCTGCGGCTCGGCGGGGGTGTCGACCTCGGCCCGTACCACGTCCTGCGGGACCGCGCCCTGCGGTCGGTGCTGGCCGCCCAGCGGGTCGAGGCGGTCCACGTGCACCTGTCCGCGTTCTCGCCGCTGGGCTGGACGGCGGCGCGGGTAGCCGCGGACGGCGGACTGCCGACGGTGGTGTCCGTGCACTCGATGTGGCACGACATCGTGCCGCTGGTGCGCCGGTACGCCCGCTGGCACGCCGCCGCCGACTGGCCCGTCGTCTGGGCGGCGGTCAGCACGGCGGCCGCCACCGCGGTCCGCGACGCCCTCGACGGTGCGCCCGTGGCGGTGCTGCCCAACGGCATCGATCCGGCCGACTGGCTGACGCCCGCGCCGCGCGGCACCGCAGCCGTCCCGACCTTCATCAGCGTCATGCGGATGGTCCGCCGCAAACGGCCGCGTCAGCTCCTGCGCATGCTGCTGGACCTGCACGTGGCTCACCCCGGGCGCTTCCGCGCGGTGCTGGTCGGCGACGGCCCGCTGCTGCCGGTCCTGCGCCGCGACCTCGGCGCAGCCGAGGCCGGGACCGGCATTCAGCTCACCGGCGCCCTGGACCGCGCCACGATCCGGACGCTGCTCGCCACCTCCGACGTGTACCTGGCGCCGGCACCCAGGGAGTCGTTCGGCATCGCCGCTCTCGAGGCGCGCAGCGCCGGCCTGCCGGTCATCGCCCGCGCCGGCAGCGGCGTCGCCGACTTCATCCTGCACGGGGTCGAGGGCTGGCTGGTGCACTCCGACGCCGACCTGCGGGCCGCGGCCGCCGCGGTGCTGGACGCACCGGCCCGGCTCGCCGCCGTCGCCCGGCACAACCGGGCCGTGCCGCCGCGGGTGCGCTGGCAGACCGTCCTGGAGTCGGCCGACGCCCTGTACGCCGCGGCCGCCCGGCGGCAGGGCATCCTGGTGCCGCTCCCGATGGTGGCGGGCTGCTGACGGCCCGGCGCCCGGCTCCTCGGCGCGCTGTGCCCCGGGCGGCCCGGCGACGTCACCGCGCGCCGTCAGGCGGGCGGGCAGCCCTGCGATGAGGCCGGCGCCGGCGAGGGTGCCGGTCAGGAGCGGACGCCGGCACCGCGTCACCGGTCTCGG
>NZ_BONQ01000029.1 GCF_016862795.1 Dactylosporangium siamense
GCCGCCGCGATCGTCGCGGAGCTTGCGCAGGGTCGGGACGAGCAGGCGCTATGCACCTGTTCCGGGCACCGGGAGCGCAACGGTGGCGGTGCAGCCCGCGCCCGGCATCGACGTGATCGACAGCGTTCCGCCGGCCGTGGCCGCCGCCTGTGCCAGCAGGGCGAGTCCGAAATGACCGTCCGGTGGCGCATGGCCGGGGTTGAACCCCGCGCCGTCGTCCCGGACCACCAGCACGACCTCCTGGCGGCGCGCGACGACCGTCACGGTGACGGTGATCCGAGCGGGCCCGCCATGCCGGACCGCGTTGCGGACCAGCTCGAGTGCCGCCTGGCTCACCAGCACCCGATGCGGTCCACGGATCAGGTCGGCCGCCGCGGAGACCGTGACGTCGAGCCTGACGGTCCCGCCGACGTGCTCCTGGAGCAGCCCGGGCAAGCTCTCCGCGAGATCGCCCGCCGGGGCGGCGGGCAGCAGTCCGCCGGTGAGCGCGCGGAGCTCAGCGATGCTGATCCGCACGATCTCCCTGGCCGTCGCCATCCGGTGACCGCCGGCGTCGGATCTGGCTGCGGCGGCATCGGACAGGACGATGCCCGCCGCGGCGAGGTTCTGGATCGGGCCGTCGTGCAGTGCCCGGGCCAGTTCGCGGTGCTGCCGGTCGCGCACCGCCGCGGCGATCGCAGCAAGATCGGCGCGCTGGGCGGCCAGCCGACGGGAACGGCGCGTGGCGCTCACCGTCAACGGCAGCGCGACGGCGGACGCGCCCAGGACGACGAACAGCAGCGAGGGCAGTTGCGTCCGGGCGACCTGCCACGCCGCGGCGCCTGCGCCGGTCGGCACGTATGTCTCCAGGCTCAGCAGGTTGTCGCCGGCGTCGCGGAAGGTGGTGAACACCTCCAGCAGCTGATTGCGGTGGTCGACCTCGAATCGGTGCTCGATGTCGTCGGGCACTGCCAGGGCGGCGCCCTCCCCGGCCCGGCCAACCGGTGCGGCGGACGCGAGAGGGCCGTCAGCGGCCCGGGTGAAGCCTTCCAGCTGCGGCCGGTCGGAGACGACGATCCTGGCGGTGCCGTCGCTGATGATCCACAACTTGACCCGGAGAAGCACCCCCGAGCGCAGGAACGGGTCCAGCGCCTCCAGCAGGTGCGCCCGGTGGTATCCGTCGGAGCTGCCGTAGTCCGCGGCGGACAGCGTGTCGATCACCGTGGCGCTGACGGCCGATGCCGTGCCGACGGCCTCCCGCACGGAGGACGCACGGGCGGCGCTCGCCATGCCCGGGCTCGCGCCCGCGACGGCCACGACCGCGATCAGGGCGGTGACCGCGAGGTGGCGCAGCACGGGCCGGCGCCAGGTCACCCCACCGCGGCCGGTCACGGATACCGCTTCCCCGTGGTGACCAGGCCGGACTCGACGGCGGCGGCGACCGCGGCGTGCTGGGTGTGCACGCCGAGTTTGGCCAGGATCGTCTTGATGTAGTCACGCACG
Source organism: Dactylosporangium siamense (assembly GCF_016862795.1). Taxonomy (GTDB): domain Bacteria; phylum Actinomycetota; class Actinomycetes; order Mycobacteriales; family Micromonosporaceae; genus Dactylosporangium; species Dactylosporangium siamense. The sequence goes on from NZ_BONQ01000029.1 coordinate 1,483, forward strand.
GTGTGCATCGACAGGCCGAGCTCCTGGGCGATCCGCCGGGCGTCGGCACCGCAGGCCAGCAGGGCCAGCACCTCGCGCTCGCGCGGGGTCAGTTGCGGTCCGGCGGCGCCGTCGAAGCGCCGCCGGGGCGGTGGCGCACCGCGCAGGACGCCGAGCACGGCGGTCAGGGCGTCGTCCTTGGCCAGGAACGCGTCGGCACCGGCGCGGTGCGCGGCGGCGGCCAGATCGGCACGCGGGTGCCCGGTCAGGACGACCAGCAGCGCCGCCGGGCGCATCGCCCGCAGCGCCTCGACGACGGCCAGGCCACCGGCGTCGGGCAGGTGCAGGTCGACGATGGCGACGTCGAATGCGTAGACGGCGGCCTTGGCCAGCCCGTCCCGCGCCGAGTTGGCCACCGCGACGCACCGCAGGTCCGGTTGGGCGTCCAGCGCGAAGGCGAGCACGTCGGTGAAGATCCGGTGGTCGTCGACGAGCAGCACTGCCCGCGGCTCCCGGCCCGCCCCGCCCGCGCCGGGTACGGCGGGCATGGTCGCCGTGCTCATCACGCCATCGATCCCTTCCGGGGACAACCCCCCAAATTTGGGGGCTCAGCCGGGGTTGGCCCAGCCCTACGGTACTTAGGCAAGCCTAACGTAATACCGGCGTGAGCTCTCCAGCGAAGGACCACCTCGATGTTGATCACTTTTGCCCCGACCCGGCGGCGGGCGCTCGCAGCGCTGCTGGCCATTCCGGTGGCGGCACTGGCCGCATGCGGCGGCACCGACGCCGGCAGCGGCGCGGCGGCCCCGACCGGCTCGTCCGCGCCGGCGCTGGACCGCAACGCGACACTGACGCTGTACAACGCGCAGCACGACACATTGACCAAGGCGTGGGTGGAGGCGTTCACCGCCAAGACCGGCATCAAGGTCGAGATCCGGCAGGGCAGCGACCTGACCATGGCCAACCAGCTGGCCGCGGAAGGCGCCGCGTCACCGGCCGACGTGTTCCTGACCGAGAACTCCCCCGCCATGTCGCTGGTCGAGAACGCCGGCCTGTTCGCACCGGTCGACAAGGCGACGTTGGCGCAGGTGCCCGCCGAGTACTCCCCGTCGACCGGCAACTGGGTGGGCATCGCCGCCCGCAGCACGGTCCTGGCGTACAACCCCACCAAGGTCACCGACGCGGAACTGCCGAAGTCCATCATGGACCTGCAGGACCCGAAGTGGAGCGGCAAGTTCGGCGCCGCCCCCAAGGGCGCGGACTTCCAGGCCATCGTCTCGGCGATGCTCGAGCTCAAGGGCGAGGCGGCCACGAAGACGTGGCTGGCCGCGCTCAAGGCCGGCGGGCAGGCACACACCGGCAACAGCGCGGCCATGAAGGCCGTCAACGCCGGCACGTCCGCGACCGCCGTGATCTACCACTACTACTGGTACGGCGACCAGGCCAAGACGAAGGAGAACAGCAACAACGTCAAGCTGCACTTCTTCGGCGGTCAGGACCCGGGCGCGTTCGTGTCGGTGTCCGGTGGAGGGGTGCTCAAGTCCAGCAAGCACCCGGCCGAGGCGCAGGCGCTGCTGCAGTACATCACCGGCAAGGACGGCCAGAAACTGCTGGCCGACAGCACCGCGTTCGAGTACTGCGTCGGCAGGGACGTGCCGTCCAACCCCGCCTTGAAGCCGCTCGCCGAGCTCGGTGCGCCGAAGGTCGACCCGTCGAAGCTCAACAGCAAGAAGGTCGTCGACCTGATGACCGCCGCCGGGCTCATCTGAAGCATCATCCGAATCCGGCACCGCACGCTCCAGCCGTGACACCAGCCATGATCCCCACCGGGCCGGCAGCAGGTGCAGCCAGGCGGCGACTCCGGTCGCTGCCGCCGCTGCGCCTGCTCGTGCCGTGCCTGCTGATCGCGGGCTTCACCGCGATCCCACTCGCCGTCATCGTCTACTACTGCTTCGACGTCGGCTGGGCCGTCGTCGAGCCGCTGGTGTTCCGGCCGCTCATCGGTGAGCTGCTCGCCAACACCGTCCTGCTGTGCGCCACCACGACCGCTTGCTGCCTGACGGCCGGGGTGGCCCTGGCGTGGCTGGTCGAGCGCACCAACCTCCCGGGCCGCGGCCTGTGGCTGGCGCTGCTGGCCAGCCCGCTGGCGATCCCCGCGTTCGTGAACAGCTACGCCTGGATCAGCCTCGTGCCGGAGCTGCACGGGCTCTGGGCGGCCACGCTGATCACCTCCCTGTCCTACTACCCGTTCGTCCTGCTGCCGGTCGCCGCCGCCCTGCGCGGCCTCGACCCGGCGCTCGAGGAGACCGGTCGCAGCCTCGGCCTCGGCCCGGTCAGGGTCTGGGCCCGGGTCGTGCTGCCGCAGCTGCGGCCCGCGATGCTCGGCGGCTCGTTGCTCGTCGCGCTGCACCTGCTCGCCGAGTTCGGCGCCATCGAGCAGCTGCGGTACGCCACCTTCGCCACCGCGATCATCGCCCAGTACGAGTCGACGTTCGCGTCCACGGCGGCGAACGCGCTCGCCGCCGTCCTCATCGCCTGCTGCCTGCTGTTCATCACCCTGGAGGTCCTGACCCGCGGCCGCGCACGGACCGCCCGCCTGGGATCCGGTGCCGCCCGGGCGGCCACGCCGGTCCGGCTCGGCCGCCTCACCGCACCGGCCGTCGCGGTGCCGCTGGCCGTCGTCGGTCTCGCCGCCGGCGTGCCCGTCTACAGCGTCACCCACTGGCTCGGCCACACCGGCAGCGCCGGGCACGCCATGTCCGCCCTGCTCCCGGTGCTGGCGACCACCGCCGAACTCGCCGCGCTCGCCTCCGCCGCCACCGTCGCCGCCGGGTTCCCGCTGGCGTGGCTCTCGGTGCGGCACCGCAGCCTCATGACCACCGTGCTGGAACGCAGCACCTACCTGGCCAGCGCCGTCCCCGGCGTCGTCGTGGGCCTCGCACTGGTGACCGTCGCGATCCGCTACACCCGGCCGCTCTACCAGACCACCATCCTCGTGGTTGCCGCATACGTGATGCTGTTCCTGCCGAGGGCGATGGTGAACCTGCGCTCGGCGATCGGCCAGGCACCGCCGGTGCTCGAGGAGGCGTCGCGGGCGCTCGGCCAGACCGCGTCCGCCACGTTCCGCCGCGTCGTCATCCCGCTCACCGCACCCGGGGTCCTGTCCGCGGCCGCACTGGTGTCCCTCGCCGTCACCACCGAGCTGACCGCCACGATCCTGCTCGCACCGACCGGCACCCACACGCTGGCCACCGAGTTCTGGTCCGCCGCCGCCGAGATCGACTACCCGGCCGCCGCACCGTACGCCGTCTGCATGATCGTCCTGTCGCTCCCGTCGGCCTACCTGCTGCTGCGCCAATCAGCCCGAGGAGTCACCCGATGACCGCCCTGTCCGTGCACGGACTGCACAAACGCTACGGCCGGGTGCCCGTCCTCAACGGCGTCGACCTCGACGTCGCCCGGGGATCCGTCACCGCGATCCTCGGGCCCTCCGGCTGCGGCAAGACCACCCTGCTGCGGATCGTCGCGGGATTCGACCGGGCCGACGCGGGCACCGTCACCCTCAACGGCACCGACGTGTCCAGCGGCCGCACCGTCCTGCCACCCGACAAACGCGCCATCGGCTACGTCGCGCAGGAAGGTGCCCTGTTCCCGCACCTGGACGTCCAGGCCAACATCACCTTCGGCCTCCCGTACCTGACCACCGGCAGGCGCCAACGGCGTGACCGCGCCGCCGCCCTGCTGGAGCTGGTCAGCCTCGATCCGTCCCTTGCCCGCAGGTACCCTCATCAGCTCTCCGGCGGCCAACAACAACGCGTCGCCCTCGCTCGCGCCCTCGCCCGCAAACCCTCGCTCATCCTGCTCGACGAACCGTTCTCCTCCCTCGACGCCGCCCTCCGCGAAGCCACCCGGACCGCCGTCGTCGCCACGCTCAAGGCCGAGAACATCTCCACGCTCCTGGTCACCCACGACCAGGCCGAAGCGCTGTCCATGGCCGATCACATCGCCGTCATGACCGACGGCAGGTTCACCCAGACCGGCCCGCCGCAACAGCTCTACGCCCGGCCCGCCACCCTGGGCACCGCGCTCCTGCTCGGACCGGCCAGCACCCTCGACGGCACGGTCGACAACGGCCGGGCCAGCTGCCCACTCGGTGCCCTCCCCCTCACCCGGCACTGCCCCGACGGCGACGCCACCGTCGTCATCCGCCCCGAACAGCTCCACCTGTCCGACGCCGGCACCACGGCCGACACCGGCGCCACGGTCATCGGGTGCGAGTTCTTCGGCGCCGACACGGTCGTCACCGTGCGGATCGCCGGCGGTGCCACGATCCGGGCCCGTGCCGCCGGCACCACCCCATACCACCCAGGACGACCGGTCGCCGTCACCGTGCACGGACCGGTGCACGCCTACCCACGGCAGGGGCCTGGCAGCCGCCCCGACGACGTGCCGCCGGCCGACGGACCGGGCTCCAGGTAGGGCCGGGCCGGCCCTCCGCGGTTTCAACGATCGTTCAGCGCATCCGCACCGTTCGCGCGCTCATCCGCACCGTCCGCGTGCTCATCCGCACCGTCCGCGTGCTCATCCGCACCGTTCGCGCGCTCAGCCGCCCAGCCAGCCGACGATCCGCTCGCGCACCGGCGGGTGGCCGAAGAAGCCGATGTGGGCGATGAACGGCGGGCCACCGACGACGTGCAGCGGGTCGTCCACGTTCGCCCTTCCGGTCGTGGACCGGGTCACCGGTTGTCGCCTCGACCGTACCGTTCGTCACGGCCGTCCGGTCATCGACCGAACCGCTCGCACCACGGATCACCCGGCGGACCCGCTCCGGGCCGGTCACACGTCGACCGCGGCGCGGCGTCCCGCTCGCAACATCGCGTCCATCCATGGACCACCGGCTATACCGTGCCGGCGACTTCCGTTCCGCCGCCGAGGAACTCCACGTTATGCCAGGTCCCGTGCCGCCTGCTGAAGGAACCGGTCCACCTCGTGCCGGGCGTACCCCCGGAACTTGACCGCGAACACCGCTTCCCGCACGACGTCGGCGGCCTCGGCGCGGGCGGTGGCACTGCCGGACTGCAGCGCCCCGCCGACCTGCTCGACGAGGTCGTCGACCGCGGTGATGTCGTAGCCGCGCAGGACCACGGCGAACTCCACCGGCGTCGGGTCCGCCAGCGACCCGTCCTGAAGCTGCGCGGTCAGGCGCGCGATCGCGCCGGCGACCTGCCCCCGGTCGAACCCGCGCAGCACGACGGGCAGGTTCGCGCCGCGCAACGCGTCGACCGCGGCCGCCCGCGCACGTTCGTCGGTGGTCGTGAGCGCTTCGGCGGCCGGGGCGAGGAGCGCGTCCACGGCTCTGGGGTCGTAGCCGCGCAGGACCACGGCGAACTCGAAGGGGATCACCCGATCAGTGTTGCGACGGTGTCAAGCGCATGATGGGTGGATGACGCTGCGGCGGGAGATCAGCGTCGAGGGGCCGCGCGACGTGGACGACGTCTGGGACCGCTACGTGCGGCCCGGGCGGTGGCCGGAGTGGTCGCCGCAGATCCGTTCGGTCGACTATCCGCTTGAGGTCCTGCGACCGGCGACGTCCGGTGTGGTGCACGGACCGGCCGGGATCAGGGTCCGTTTCCACGTCGTCGACGTCGACGGCCGCAGTGCGATCCGGAGCTGGTCGTGGATCGTGTCGGTGGCCGGGGTACGACTGACGCTCCGGCACACCGTCCAGGCCATCGCCGCCGGCACGCGGACCGGGCTGGCGGTCGAGGGGTTCGCGCCGGTGGTGGCGAGCTACCTGCCGGTCGCCCGCGTGGCGCTGCACCGCCTGGTGCGGTGAGCCGGCGACCGTCGAAGCGGGCACATGGGTGACGGGCCGGCGGTGTATCGTCCGCGGATGCGGACCCGGATCCTGCTGTGCGCGGTGTTGCTGCTCGCCGGTTGCGTGGCCGACGGGCCGAAGACCAAGCAGTACTCGCTCGGCACCGACGCCATGCTGCCGAAGCTGAGGGCCAACCAGCCGTTCACGGCCAAGGTCGTGAAGGCCGGCACGTACAAGCCGACGCCCGGTGACGTGGTGGTCTTCCGCAACCCGGCGAAGTGGGGGCCGAGCGACAACAAGTCGGTGAAGCGGGTGATCGCGGTCGAAGGATTCGTGATCGCGTGCTGCGACGTCGACGGGCGGGTGACCCTCGACGGGGTCGGGCTGGACGAACCGTACCTCGGTGAGAACTCCCCCCTCGGAGCCTCGCCAGTGGCGGGCCAGTGCACGTCGCGCCGGTTCGGGCCGGTCACCGTCGAGCCCGGCCAGGTCTTCGTCATGGGCGACAGCCGCGGCGTCTCCATGGACTCCCGCTGCCTCGGCACCGTCCCCAACAGCAACGTCATCGGCGTGGTCGAGTAGGTGGGGATCGCCGAGGACTACTCGTGGAAGTCGGCCACGGTGCGGGTGACGCAAGCCGTCCTCGGCACCATCGCCGTGTCCCTGGTCCTGGGCATCTTCTGGCCCGCGGCCGCTGCGGTGGTCCTCCGGCTGACGGGCGCGTTTGCGATCATGACCTTCATTCGAACGCTCGGCCCGACGGCCCGGTTCCGGGACACGGTGCTTGTCCTGGCCGGGTTGCCTGTCGCACTCGTCGTCGCGTGGTACGGCGATCGGGTCATGCCGTGGGACTCGTTACCCACGTGGCTCGAACCCTTCGTCGCGTCCGTGCTCCCGGCCTGGGTGTACTGCCTGGCCATGAGCTGGATCATCGACCGGCTGGTCACCCGGCGGCGGGCGAGAGCCGTCGCGCCCGAGGTGTAGCGCAGGAGTCCTGGCCGTACGTGCGCCGGTGGATGGCGGAACGGGGAGTTCCTGCGCCGCTACCGGGTGGATAAGGTCAGGTCGCTGATCGCCGCCCAGGAAGAGGAGACTCCAGCGTGGAGACGCCGCCGTTCGAGTCGCCGGAGATCCAGGTCGGGGTCCTGCTGACGCCGTCGCCGGCGGCCGCCGGCGACGTCGAGCGCTACAACGGCGAGCTGGACGACTCCGGTCACGCGCAGGCGTGGGGTGAGCGGGGCCGGCACGCCGCGCCGCGGCGCACTGTGGCGGTGTTGGGCCAGGACGTGTTGCGGGCCGCGGCCGAGGCGGTCGGTCGTGAGGTCGCCGTGGTGGTCAGCGGCGTCGTCAACGGCCTGGAGCACCCGGGCTCCGCGGGGTCACAGACCGGCTCCTTCGACATCGACGGCGTGGACCTCAAGTTCGGGGTGAAGGCCACGATCGGCGCCGGCAAGGCGGTCGAGGCGCTGCTGAGCGCCAGCAGCGAGGCCACGGTCGAGGTGACGTTGACCCTGCGCCGGCGGAGCGCGGCCGGAGACCGGTAGCGATGGCGGAGCGCGGAGTCGGCCGGCTGCTGACCTCGGCCGAGCGCCAGACCTGGCCGGACGGGCCGCTGCGCAGCGGGTTCGTCATCGACGGCCGGCACGTCCTCACCGCCTGGCACTGCGTGGATCGGGTCGGCGGCACGTCGGCCCGGCTGTGGCTGCGGCTGCACGGCGACACCGGCCGCGTCGACGTCCCCGTCGCATACGTCGACCACGTGGCCGACCTCGACGCCGCGGTGCTGGCCCTGGACGAGCAACGCGCGGACGGCGTGGAGGAGCTCCGCCGGCATCTGGAGTCGGTGGCGTTGCCGCTCGGCGCCGACGTCCAGGCCTACGAGGAGGTCCGCATCGCCGGCTTCCCCCAGCTGAACCCGGCCGTCCAGACGGTGGTCCTGGTCGGGAAGGTGAGCTCCGCCGCCGCGGTCGTCGGGGGCAGGCGGGCGATCCGGCTGCACGTGCCGGAGATGGCCGCCGCCTACGGCGAGAGCCCGCAGGGCATGTCGGGCGGGCCGCTGCTGCGCCGTGGACCTGGCGGCGTCGAACGGGTCGTGGGCATCGTCTACGCGTTCCCGCCGTCGCCGACGGGCGCCGGGACGCTCGGCGGTGAGGTGCTGTGCCGGCAGATCGCCGACCTGCGCGACGCGTTCCCCGCGGTGGCCGACGCACTACGCCCCGCGATAGCCGACGCACTACGCCCCGCGCCGGCCGACGCACTACGACCCGCAGCGGCGGACGCACTCCACCCCTCGACGGGCGAACCGCTGCGCCCCTCGGCGGGCGACCCGCTACCGGACCGGGGTGTGGAGCTCTCGTCCGACGTCGTGGACCGGTACCGGCCGATCCTGACCGCGGCGGAGATCCGGCCACCGGCCCACTGGACCGAGCGGGAACTGGCCGCCATCGCGGACACGATCGACGCGCCGTCCCGGGCCGCCCACGCCGTCCTGGCGCTGCGCCGGGCCGCCGCCGCCAAGGCGGTGTGCGCCGGTATCGGCGTGCACGCGGCCGAGTTGAGCCGGCTGCACTCGATCTACCAGCGGGAGGTCGGCGCCTGGCCCGCGGGCGCGTCACTGGACGCGTTGCTGGTCGAGGCCGCCGACGTGCACGCCCACGAACGCGCCACCGGCACCGGCCTGCCGCTGGGCGCCCTCGCCCGGTTCGTGGTCGGGGTCGCGGCCGCGGTCGGCGCCGAACCGGCGGCACAGTCGGCGTTCGTCGAGTGGATCGGCGACCTGGGCCACCAGCTCGCCGACGCCGCCCGCCTGTACGCCGAACGCCGCAGCACCGGTGCCTGGCTGCTGCTCGACCTGGGCGACGAACCCCTGCCGGGTGAGCCGCCGTGGCCCGCCGTCGTCGGCTGGACGTACGTGTCGACCGGCCCCGACGTGGTCGGACAGATCTCCTGCGACCGCACCCCGGACGGGCTCCTGCAGGCGCTGCGCGCGGTGCTGCGGGCCGTGCCGCCGGCGTGGCCGCTGATCGTCGACCTGGCCGTCCCGCACGCGCTGCTGTGCGAGGGCATCGAGGAGTGGCCCGTCTACGAGGTCGACGGCGAGCTGGAGCCGTTCAGCGAGTGGGGTCGCCCCCGGCTGCGCTGGTCCAGGCGGCGCCGCCAGCCGGCGCTGCAACGGCGGCTCGTCGAACGGACCGGGCAGGCCCGCTGGGAGGCGATCCCGGACCCGCTGCCCGAGGACCTCCTCAGCGATCATCCCCGGCTCCGCGAACGGATCCGGGCCGAGCGGCATCAGCCGTGGCTGCTGGGCGGCGCTCCCCCGGACCGCGCCGACACGCTGCGGATCCTGCTGCGGGAGGGGTGCGGCTTCGTGGTGTGGTTCCCGTCGGGGCTGCAGCCGGCCCAGCACGACAGGATCCGCGCCGCGGTGGCCGGCGTGTCGGCGCCCGCCCGGCGGCACGCGCTGCCCGACGAGCTGCCCCGCTTCACCGGCTTCCGGCCCGCCGTCATCTGGGACGACCCACGTGGCCGGGACCAGTTCTCGCTGCCACCGCTCGCCGCCGCGGAGTCGATCACCTAAGGAGCGCCACATGCCCTGGCACATCTTCACCGGCAACGGGCAGCCGGCCAGCGAGACCGAGGCATGGCGGGCGCTGCCGCCGGCGCCGCCGTGGCGGGACCGGGCGACCGCGATCGAACACTTCGTCATCGGCCCCGAGCTGCTCGACGCGGTGAACACGGCGCTGCACCTGCGCCGGCCGCTGCTGCTCACCGGGGCGCCCGGCTCCGGCAAGTCGACGCTCGTCGCGCTCATCGCCGCCGAGCTGCAGCTGGGTGAGCCGCTCGCCTGGCACATCACGTCGCGCAGCACGATCACCGACGGGCTGTACCAGTACGACGCGCTCGGCCGCCTGCACGCCACCCAGGCGCAGCCGGCGGGCGGCGCCGCGGTCGAGCAGTTCGTCACGCTCGGCCCGCTCGGCACCGCCCTGGCCGCCGCGGACCGGCCCCGCGCGGTCCTGATCGACGAGATCGACAAGAGCGACTTCGACCTGCCCAGCGACCTGCTCACGGTGCTCGACCAGGGTTCGTTCGACGTGCCGGCCCTGGTCCGCGACGCCCAGTCCGGCGCCGGCTCGGCGCACCGGGTCCGCGGCGCCGACCGGGCCGGGTACACGGTGACCAACGGTGTGATCCGCCGGTCGCACTGGCCGGTGATCGTGCTGACCAGCAACGGCGAACGCACGTTCCCGGCGCCGTTCCTGCGCCGGTGCGTCCGCTTCGAGATCCCGACCGCCACCGAGTCCCTCATCCGCGACGTCGTCGCCGGGCACCTCAGCGGCGTCGAGGACCGCGAACGCGACGAGATCCACCGCTTCGCGCGACGCCTCGTCGAGGGCGAGAGCCTGGCCCTGGACCAGCTGCTGAACTTCCTGCACCTCGTCTCCGGCGACGCCGCCCCGGACCCGCAGACCCGCGAGCGGGTGGCGCGGATCCTCCTGGAAGAGCTGAACGGCAAGTGATCGACCGGGTCGTCCGTGCCATCGCCGCGGCCGCGCCGGGCTGCAGCGCGGAGGCCATCGCCGACGCGCTGTGGCTGGCCACGCTCGCGGCCCGGCAGGACCCCGAGCCCGACGTGGCACTGCCGGCCGCGGCAGACCCGCGCCCGCCCGACCGTGACACCACCCCCGCTGCGCCGGTGCCGCCTCCGCGCGCCGAACCGCCCCCCGGGCCACCCGCCGGCGACCTCGTCGAGACCGGTCCTGCCGAGACCGCTGCGGCAGGTGTACCGGCGATCGCGGTCGGACTCACCGCTGCCGCGGACCGGCGCCAGCAGATCCCGGCCGCGTACGCCCTCGCGCCGTTCCGCCGGGTGCACCGGCCCGGCCCGCCCGTCGTCGACATCGACGCCACCGTGGACGCCACCGCCGACGCCGGGAGCCTGACGGTGGTGACCCGGCCCGGCCGGGAACGCGGACTGGACGTGGCGATCGTCGTCGAGGACTCCCCGGTCGCGGCGGCCTGGGCCGAGGCGATCGCCGACTTCGAAGGAGTGGTACGCCGCGCCGGCGCCTTCCGCCAGGTGACCCGCTGGACCCTGCACTGGGAGCCGGCCCCGGTGCTGCGGGACGCGAACGGCGCCGACCACGGCCCGCTGCGCCTGACCGACCCGACCGGCCGGCGGCTCATCCTGGTGGTGACCGACGCGACCGCCGACCCCTGGTACGCACCGGAGATCTGGACCCTGCTGCAACGCTGGGCCCAGCTGATGCCGGTCGCCGTGCTCAACCTGCTGCCGGCGCGCTACTGGGGTTTCACCGCCGTCGGCAGCCCGACGGTGGCCCTGCGGGCCCGCCGCCCGGGTGCCGTCAACGCCACCGCCGACGTCCTTCGGGCGTGGTGGTCCGGCGACGACACCGGTCCGGTGGCGGTGCCGGTCGTCGCGTTGCAGCCGGCGGACGTGCGCCGCTGGGCGCACGCCATGGCCGCCGGCACCGGCTGGATCGACGCGGTCTGGGCCGGCCCGCCGGACGCCCGCCCCGGCGGCGAGACCAACGCCGGGCTGTCCGCGGCGGACCGGGTCCGCGCGTTCCAGGCCCGCGCCACCCCGCACGCCCAGACCCTGGCCCGCATCCTCGCCGGCGCGCCGGTGCTGTCCCTGCCGCTGCTGCAGATCCTGCAACGCGAGCTGCTGCCCGCGGCCGGCCCGGCCGAACTCGCCGAGATCCTCGTGAGCGGCCTGCTGGAGCGGCTGCCGGCCGCACCGACCGGCCCGCAGTCACGGCTGCGGTGGCGGCCCGGGATCGCCGAGCTCCTGGCCCGCGGCACGTCCGCGAGCCAGGACTGGAGCGTGTACGAGGTCCTCAGCGCACACCTGCAACGCTGGGCCGGCTCGGGCCAGTCCATCGAGGCGCTGCTGGCCCATCCCCTGGGCCCGTACACCGTCGACCCGGACCTGGAACCGTTCGCCCTGATGAGCCGCCGCCTCGCCCAACGCCTCGGCATCGACGCGCCACCGTCGCCGGCCGACGGTGCCGATCGGCCGGCAAACGGTGCCGCCCGCACCGCAACAGTGCTGTGCGTCGACGGATCGAGCAGCTGGTACTGGAGCCTCGGCCGGGGCGTGGAAGCCTGGCACGCGGCGATGGCCGACGGTCTGGCCCGCGCAGTCGACGACCCGCAACAGGTGCCGCTGCGCTTCCCCGACAACGTCGAGGTGATCGACTTCGCCGACCTGTTCGGCGGTGGCCCACCGCCCACCAGCGCGACCGAGATGGGCAACCTCGAACGGGCCGTGCTGCTCGGCTGGCTGAGCGCGTCCGGCGCCGACGACACCGCCGCGCGCACGCAGTCGTGGTCGAAGGTGCGCGCGACGGTGCTACGCACGCTGAACTGGACCACGCAGGGAAAGACCCTGGTCAGCAGGTCCGGATCGCCGCTCGCGGAACTGATGGTCCGCTACCTCACCGATCCCGACGTCCGCACGGCCGTGCAGCAGCGTATCGCGGCCGCCATCACCCCGAACATCAAAGTCATCGTCGCGAGCTCGGTCGGTGCGATCGCCGTGTACGAGGCGCTGAGCGCGCATCCGGAGCTGACGATCCAGGCGCTGATCACCTTGGGTGCGCCGCTCGGCGATCCGGTCGTGCTGCCGCGCCTGCAGCCGCCGCCCGGCCACCCGCTGACCAACGTCGGCTTCTGGACGAACATCGCCGCGCAGGGAGATCTGGTCGCACACGTGGACCAGTTGCCGCGCGGTCTCGTCGACAGGTGGCAGAACGTCTTCGTCGACAACGGCGACCAACCGCACGGCGCGCTGCGGTACCTCGGTCAACCGGAGACCGGCGCCGCGATCCTGGCCGGGCTCACCGGTCAGCGACCCGTGGGCGCACCACGCTTCGACAACCTCGCGGCCTCGTGCGTCGTGCTCGTCCACGCCGCCGGGCTGACGGGCAGCGGCTTCTTCGTCGCGCCCGGCGTTGTCGTCACCTCGGCGCACCTGGTGCGCGGGGGTGACGACGTGCAGGTTCGGTGGCGGGATGAGCAGTTCACGGCGACCGTCCGCTGGGCGCCGGACGAGACATCGCCCGACCTCGCAGTGCTGGACGTGGAGCTGGCGCCGCGCCGGCACCCGACGCTCCGGCTCGCAGACCGGACGCCGGCGCTCGGCGCGTCGCTGATCACGGTTGGATTCACGCAGGTGAGCGGTGGCCCGGAACTGCAGGCTGCCCACCTTGCATATCAGGGAAGCTCCGGCGGGTTCCTGAGGCTCCTCGGCGAGGTCCGACCCGGCATGAGCGGCGCACCGATGATCGACCCGCAGACCGGAGCCGTCCTCGCGGTGGTGAACAGCACCAACCAACTGGAGTCGGCCGTCCACGCCGTCCCGATCGGTGCACTCCGCCAGATGCCGGTGCAGGAGTATCAGCGGCTGCTGCGTGCCCACGACCTGCACCACCGCAACGACCCTGACCCGGCTGCATCCGAAGAGCGGGAACTCCTGGCGCTGCTCGCCGAACACCCGGCCGCGCCGCAGGTCGAGCACCACCGGGCGTTCGAACGGGCGACGGGTGGCGCTGTGCGGGAGCCCGAGCTGCCCTTGAACGACTACCGCGACGTCGTCGCCGAGCTCGGCGAGCTGATGACGCCGGCAGGTGAGGTTCCGCCGGTGCTTGGCTATGTGGCATCGCTGGCCCGCACCTCCGAGTCCCTGCGCACCTGGCTGATGCGCGCCGCCACCGAGCGCGGGTTGGACACCGAACTGCTCGCGCAGATGTCCGCGCCGACGCGAACGTCGCTGATCATCAGCGTCGAACCGGCGGTGCGGGCGCCGGACCGCTACAGGTCCACCATCTGGTTCCACCACGAGGCTTCAGCAATCTCGCAGTTCACTTCGTTCGAGGTCGCCGCCGGGATCGAGGAGATCGGCCGGCAACTGCGCCGCAGCATCGCGGATGCCATCCACGCGACCGAGCCTGACCGGCACCTGGATCTGCTTGAGTTCGTCGTGCCGGACACGCTCATGGATGTCGACTTCGAGAACTGGAGGGAGCCGGGCAGGAGTCGGCCGGAGTTCGGTCGTTCGCACGCCGTGGCGGTCCGGTCGCTGGACCGCTTCCGCGACGTGGAGATGTTGACATCGTCCTGGCGCCGGTGGGAGGCCATCGGAAGCAAGGCCGCGATCACGCCGCGGGCCATGCCGTGCAGGTTCGACGACCAGCGTCTTGAGTCACTCATAGAGGACCTCGAACTGGACGACGGTGACGTGCCGGTCTTCGGCAGCTCGCCGGTGAGCACCGACGCGTTCGCCACGATGATCTACTCCGGCGTGCCGGTCATGGCCTGGCGCCGCGGCGCCTGCGCCGGAACACCGGACGGAGACCATGAGCAGTGCCAGGGACAGCTGAGTGCCGCGGAGATCTGTCGCGCTCTGCAGGGCGCGCACCGCGACGACCTGCCCGAGCGGGTGCGACACCACCGCATGGTCGCGGCCTCCATGCTCACACCCGATGAGCATGTCGGCCGCGACCTCGTCCTGCTCTGGGACGACCCAGGCAGAAGGCTGGACCCGCTGCCTCTTTCCTGACGGTCAGCGCAGGCGCCACAGGTGGTCGGCGGTGCCGCTGTCGTTCCATTGCAGGCACACGGCGCCCGCCGTCGTGGAGGCGTCCTGGACGCCGAGGATCAGGTTGCTGTTGACGTTCAGCAGGCGGAACTGGTCGCCGTTGCCCGTCACCAGGATGCGCCACAGGTGGTCGCGGGTGCCGCTGTCGTTCCACTGGAGGGCGGCGGCGCCCCGTGCCGTGGACGCGTCCTGAACGCCGAGGACCTTGCCGCTGTTCTGGTTGCGGATGCGGAAGGCGCCGTCGGCGTCGGGCACGAACGTCCAGCCGTGGTCGGGGGTGCCGGAGTCGTGCCACTGCACCGCGGCCGCGCCGTCGGCGCCGCTGGCGCCCTGGACGCCCAGGATCAGGTTGCTGTTGACGTTGTGCAGGCGCACCCAGCCGTCGGGGATGATCTGCCACAGGTGGTCGTCGGTGCCGGTGTCGGACCACTGGACGAGGGTGGCGCCGCGGGTGGTGACGCCGCCGTTGACGCCGAGGACCTTGCCGCTGTTGCGGTTGATGAGCTTGACCCAGCCGCCGCCGGCGTCGACGAGTTTCCAGTCGTGGTCGGCGGTGCCGTTGTCGTTCCACTGCACGACGGCGGCACCGTCCGATGTGGACATGCCGGTGACGCCGAGGACCTTGCCGCTGTTGCGGTTGCGCAGGCGCACGAAGCCGGCCGACGGGACCAGCTCCCACCGGTGGTCGGCGGTGCCGCTGTCGTCCCATTGCAGCGCGGGCGCACCGTCCACGGTGGACATGTCTTGGACGCCGATGATGAGGCCGCTGCGGCGGTTGCGGAGGCGGACGTACCCGGACCTGGTCGGGTTGGTCCAGTACACGGTGCCGTACTGGTTGTGGGTGTCGAAGTACGGCCGCAGCGTGACCGCGGAACCGTCGGCGCGGGCGGTGAAGGTGAGGGTCCCGGCCGGCACGATGGACGCCGGATCCAGCGAGGGCAGGTGTTGCAGGACCTGCGGGCTGGGCGCGGGCGGCGAGCCGGGGTTGGGGCCCTGGCTGAACGCGCCGTACTGCCCGGCGAGCAGCACCGGCCCGTAGCTGACCGACTGGACCGTCGGGTCGTCCGGGGTCGAGGTGAGCGCCAGCGCCATCGGCAGGGTCACGACGATGGTGTCGCCGTTGGCCCAGGCGCGGGTGAGCGTCGCGTAGGTGCCCGGCACGACCGCCTGCGGGGCGCCGTTGACGGTCAGTGCCGCGCCCGTGGCCCACTTCGGGATGCGGACCCGGATCGTGGCGCTGCCGGAGCCCGCGACGGTCAGCGTGCTCGTGTCGGCCGCCGGGTAGTTCGTGGTCTGGGTGACGGTGAGGCCGGTCGCGGCCCAGGTGAGCACCGACGGGATGAACAGGTTGACGAAGAGGGTCCGGCCGTTGGCGAAGTAGATCGAGTCGTTGAACTTGGCGTATGTCTCCAGGCTGCTGCCGGTGTCGCACCAGAAGGTGCCGTAGTCGTCGTCGTACACCTTGGCCGCGCCGGGTCGCAGGTCCAGGTAGTACGTGACCCGGCCGTGCGCGCTGGCCGGGTCCTGCTGCGGCAGGATCTCGTTGTACAGCGCGTGCTCGTAGTAGTCCATGTAGTCGGCGCGGGCCGGGTTCAGGAAGAACAGCTCGCGGGTGAGCTTCAGCAGGTTGTACACGTTGCAGACCTCGCACGAGGCGCGCGAGAGCCGGTTGGAGATCTGGTCCGGTCCGTGGAAGATCTCGCCGTCGCTGTTGCCGCCGGTGCTGTAGGTGTGATGCTGCAGGACGATGTCCCAGAAGTTGCGGGCGATGTCGTAGTACCGGGTGATGCCGGTCGCCTCGTACTCCTTGACCGCGCCCATCAGCTTGGCCAGCTGCGTGTTGGCGTGCAGCCCGGCGAGCTGGTCCTGCCCGGCGGCGAGGGGGTCGTAGATCCTGGCGTGGTCGAAGCGCTGGGCCACGGTGAGCCAGCGGCTGTTGCCGGTCAGCTGGTAGAGGTTGGCGAGGATCTCGTTCATGCCGCCGAACTCGGTGTTCAGGTTGCTCTGCATCGTGTCGTAGCCGCGCTGCCCGGTCCACCAGTCGACCCAGTCGGCGAGGTTGAGCAGGACGGTGAGCGCCTGGTCGCTGCCGACGAGCCGGTGCGCGTCCAGCAGCCCGGCCATGAGCTTGTGCGTGGTGTAGAAGACGACGAAGAACTCGCCGTTCTCCATCCGGGTGAAGTAGCTTTCCGGGAAGCCGGCGAGGTACCCGGTCCGGAACCCGGCGGCGCCGGCGTTGGCCTGGCACTTGGCGAGCTCGGCGACGAGGTACGTGACGTTGTTGCGCAGCTGCGTGTCGCCGGTGGCGGCCACGGCGAGCGACGCGCCGGACAGGTAGTGCCCGGCCATGTGCCCGCGCCAGCTCCAGGTCGGGCTCTCCCAGCCGCCGCAGGGTGCGGCGCCCTGCGTCGACAGGCCGGCGGTGGCCCGGTAGTTGTAGAGCAGCCGGTTCATGTCCAGGAACCGCAGGTACGCGAGGCGGCGGTTCTGCGCGTCCAGGAACCGGCTCGGGGTGAGCCGGACCGCGCCGGCGGGGAGCGGGTACACCTGGACCCCGAAGTCGGCGCGGACGTTCGCGACGGGCGGGGTCGCCGCATGGGCCGTGCCGGGCGGCAGCAGGGTGGCGAGGGTTGCGCCGGCGGCGGTGCCGGCGGTGAGGCGGAGCAGGTGACGACGGTCGAGACCGCCGGACGAACCGGTCATTGACGCACTCCCGTTGGCGGACGATGTGAGCGCTAACATTCAGGTCGCTCAGTTTCCGACAGGCTTCACCACTTGTCAACACTTCTCGAAACGCCCGACCGTAAGGCCGCGCGGTGCTGCCCGTTCGTCGGCGGCACGACCGTGAACTGGCTCGCGGCGTCCAGGCGCGCGGCGGCCTGCTCCGGCAGGTCGAACGCGAGGCCGGCCAGGCCGGCGGTCAGCTGGTCGACGGTGCGGGGGCCGAGGATGACGGAGGTGATCGACGGCCGGCGGGCCAGCCAGGCCAGGGCGATGGTGGCGGTGGTGGTGTGCAGCGCCGCGGCGACGGCGGCGACCTCGTCGCGGATGTCGAAGTGCCGTGGGGCGAGCACGCCGGCCACGAAGTCGCGGGCCATGGGGCTCGGCATGTCGGCCCACTGGGCCAGCCGGGATCCGGCCTCCGGCGGGGTGTCGCGGCGGTACCGCCCGGCGAGCAGGCCGCTGCCCAGCGGACTGTACGCGAGCACGCCGAGGCCGCTCTGCACGCACGTGGGCAGGATTTCGGCCTCGATGGCGCGGGCCATGACCGAGTAGTTGGCCTGCAGACTGACCAGCGGCGTCCCGGCACCGCGTTGTGCGGCCCATTGGGCGGAGACGATACCGGCGGCGGTGAAGTTGGAGCAGCCGATGTAGCGCACCTTGCCCGCGCGGACGAAGCCGTCCAGCGTCGCCATGGTTTCCTCGATGGGGGTGTCCGGGTCGGCCACGTGACACTGGTAGAGGTCGACATAGTCGGTGCCCAGCCGGCGCAGGCTCGCCTCGAGTGCGCGGGTCAGATGGGCTCGCGACAGGCCCCGGTGGTTGGGCCCGACACCCTGCGGTGCCGCCCCCTTGGTGGCCAGCACGACGTCGGCGCGGCGCGATGCGATGGCCCGGCCGACGATCTCCTCGCTGCCCCCGCCGCGGTACGTGTCCGCGGTGTCGATGAGATTGTGTCCGGCGTCCAGGAACGCACCGACGATGCGATGGGCTTCCGGCTCGGATGTCGGCGCCTGCAGGTCGGTGCCGAAGTTCATGGTGCCCAGCGCGACCCCGGAGACGCGCAGGCCGGATCGCCCCAATGCCAAGGTGTGCATGCTTCCCCCGCTAGAATCGGAATCATGATTCCGCTTGAAGATACGGAACCTGGATTCCGCTTGTCAACGGTACGGGTGGGCGCGGCGTGATCCGTTCGGATGCCGCGCGCAATCGGGCCAAGGTGCTGGAGGCGGCCGAGGCCGTCCTCGACGAGCACGGTCTGTCCGCCCGTATGGACGAGATCGCCCACCGGGCCGGCGTCGGTGTCGGCACGCTCTACCGGCACTTCGCCACCAAGGAAGCCCTCTACCAGGCCATCGTGACCAGCCGGGTCGACCTGCTCCTGGAGCAGGCCACCCGGCTGGAGGCGACCGCGGCGCCGGAGACCGCGTTCTTCACCTTCTTCGCCCAGATCGTCGCCGACGCCGGACGGAAGAAGCCCCTGACCGACGCCCTGCGCGGCGCCGGCATCGACATCAAGGCCGGGCAGACGCAGCAGCAGGCGCGGATGCGCGCGGCGATCGCGGACCTGCTGCACAACGCCCAACGCGCCGGCACCGTCCGGTCCGACATCGGCCTGCCCGAGGTGCTCGCCCTGCTGCGGGGCGCCAGCATGGCGGCCGAAACCGGCGACTACCCGGCCGCGGTCCTGGACCGGAGCCTCGCCGTCCTCTTCGACGGCCTGAAACCCTGACGCGGCGTGAGTACGGGAACTCACAGCACCGGGACCTTGGGAGCGCGCCCGTCGGCGGTACCCTCATGACCGAAACTGGCGGGCACGATCTGGGTTGGTGACTCTCGGTATGGCTGGCGGTCACCTGTTCGGACGGGACGTCGAGCTGGGGCGCCTGGACGCGCTGGTGCGCGGGGTCCACGACCGGGGTGGTGCCCTGGTGGTGCACGGGGAGGCCGGCATCGGCAAGACCCGGCTGCTCGCCGAGGCGCGCCGGATCGCGGCCGCCGCCGGGATGCTCGTCCTGGCCACCGCGGGCGTCGAGGCGGAGTCCCGGGTGCCGTTCGCGGGCCTGCACAAGCTGCTGCAACCCGTCTTGGCCCGCGCCGAGGCGCTGCCCGGGCCGCAACGCGACGCGGTGCTCGGGGCGTTCGGCATGGCCGACGTCGGCGGCTCGGACCTGTTCCTCATCGCGCTCGCCGTGCTGAACCTGCTCGCCGACGCGGCCACCGGACCCGGGGCCCTGCTCGTCGTGGAGGACGCGCACTGGCTGGACCCGGCGACCGCGGAGATCCTCGGGTTCGTCGGGCGCCGCCTCGAGGCGGACCCGGTGCTGCTGCTGGCCGCGGTGCGCGACGGTTTCCCCACGTCGTTCGGCACGGATCTGCCCCGGTTGCGCCTCGACCGGCTCGACGAGGAAGCGGCCGAGGCCGTCCTGGACGCGCACGTGGCCGGCCTGCCCGCGGGTGCGCGGCGGCAGCTGCTGCAGGATGCCGCCGGCAACCCCCTCGCCCTGGTCGAGCTGTCGTCCGCCACCGGGCGCGCGGACCCGGCCGGGCCGATGACGGCGCGGCCGCTGACCGACCGGCTGCAGGAGGCGTTCGCGGCGAGGATGGTGCAGCTGCCCGCGGCGACCCGGACGCTGCTGCTGGTCGCCGCGACCAACGACGGTGACGCGCTGTCCGAGGCGCTCGCCGCGGCCGCGCTCGTCACCGGTGGCGTCGTCACCGCCGGTGACCTGCCGCCCGCCGTGGCCGCGTCGCTGGTCGACGTGGACGGCGACCGGATCCGGTTCCGGCACCCGCTGATGCGCTCGGCCATCCACCAGTGGGCCGACCTCACGCAACGAGACGCGGCGCACGCCGCGCTGGCACGGGTCCTCACCGGCCGGCCCGAGCGGGGCATCTGGCACCGGGCCGCGTCCGGTCACGGGCCGGACGAGGAGGTCGCGGCCGGCCTCGAGGAGATCGCCACCGCGGCCCGGCGACGGGGCGCGACGCTGTCGGCGCTCGCCGCGCTCGAACGGGCCGCGCAGCTCACCGACGACCCGGCGCGGCGGGCGGCCCGGCTGTTGCGCGCCGCCGAGGCCGCCGTCGAACTCGGCCGGCAGGACGTCGTGCACCGGCTGCTCCACGACGCCCGGACCCTGGAACTGTCGTCGTGGCAGCGGGCCCAGCTGCTGTGGATCGAGGCCAGCTTCGGCGGCGGGCTGCGTGACGAGCACCGCCGGCCCGCCGCGGTCGCCGACGTCGCCGAGGCGGTCGCCGCGGACGGGCACGTCGACGTGGCGGTGCGGCTGCTGAACGGGGCCGCGCTGCGGTCCTTCTGGACCGAGGCCGACCTGCCGGCCCGGCACCGGATCGTCGACGTCGCCGAGGGGCTGCCGATCCGGGCGGACGACCCGGACCTGCTGGCGATCCTCGCGTTCGCCGCGCCGATCGAACGCGGCGCGGCCGTCATCGACAGCCTGCACCGCGGCGCGGCGCGGGCCGGCGGCAACGCCGAGGCGCTGCGCCTCGTCGGCAGCGCCGCGGTCCTGGTCGGCGCGTTCGACCTGGCCGAGGCGTGCTGCACGGCGGCGCTGCCCGACCTGCGGGCGCAGGGCCGCCTCGGGCTCGTCGCGCGGGCGCTCGGGGCGCAGGCGTGGAGCGCCGCCCACCTCGCCGACCTCAACGTCGGCATCCCCGCGGCCGAGGAGTGCACCCGGCTGGCGCGGGAGACGTCGCAGCCGCTGTTCGTCGGGATCGGCCAGGCCACCGCCGCCGTCCTGGCCGCGCTGCGCGGCGACGAGGCGGCGGTGCTGACCCTCGCCGGTGCGGCGGAGCAGGCCGCCACGTCCGGCCGGGTCCGCCCGGTGCTCGCCACCGCACGGCTCGCCCGCGGGCTCGCCGCGCTCGGCGCCGGGCGCTACGCCGACGCCTACGAGCACCTGCGCCGCATGCACGATCCGGCCGACCCGTCGTTCCACCCGGCGCTGCGCTGCTTCGCCCTGTCCGAGCTCGCCGACGCCGCCGTGCACAGCGGCCAGCACGACGCCGTCACCGGGATCGTCGCGGAGCTCGAGGCGTTCGCGCTGCAGACGCCGTCGCCGGCCCTGCACGGCGGTCTGCGGCACGCCCGCGCGGTCCTCGCCGGCGACGACGAGGCGGAGGCGTTGTTCGAGGCCGCGCTGCGGGTCGACGCCGGGCCGTGGCCGTTCGCGCGGGCCCGGGTGCAGCTCGCCTACGGGCAGTGGCTGCGCCGGCAGCGCCGCATCGCCGACTCGCGGACGCTGCTGCGCACGGCCCGGGACACGTTCGACACCCTCGGCACCGTCCCGTGGGGCGACCACGCCCGGCGGGAGCTGCGCGCCTCCGGTGAGACGAGCCGCCGGCAGATCGTCGACGCCCGGGACCGGCTCACCGCGCAGGAGCTGCAGATCGCGCAGATGGCCGCGGAGGGGATGACGAACCGGGAGATCGGCGAACGGCTGTACCTGTCGCACCGCACGATCAGCTCGCACCTGCACCGCATCTTCCCGAAACTGGAGATCACGTCGCGGTCCCAGCTGGCCGGGATCGTCCGCGTCCCGGCCGGCCACCCCGCGTAATACGCGTCTCCTACAGCGTGCTGATGAGGCCGCCGTCGACGGCGAAGTCCGCGCCGGTGACGTTCGCGGTGCGGTCGCTGGCCAGCAGCAGCACCAGGTCGGCAACCTCCTGCGGGCGGGTGAACCGGCCGGTCACGGACTCGCCGGCGGCCCGGTCGGCGATCGCGGCAGGGTCGCCGCCACCGAGTGACCGGGCGATGGTCGCGGCGACCCCGTCGTCGCCGAGCCACAGCCCGGTGCTGACCGGCCCGGGGCTGACCGTGTTGACCCGCACCCCGCGCCCGCCGACCTCCTTCGACAGCGACTTGGAGAAGCTGGCGAGGGCGGCCTTGGCGGCGCTGTAGTCGATGACGAGCGGGTCGGGCAGGGCGGCGTTGACGGACCCGACGGTGACGATGCTGCCCGCGCCGCGCTCGATCAGGTGCGGCAGCGCGGCCCGGGTCGTGCGGACCGCGGCGAGGAAGTTCACCGTCAGCGTCGACAGCCACTCCTCGTCGGTGACGCTGAGGAACCCGCCCGTCCGCGGCCGCACCGCCCCCACGTTGTTGACCAGGATGTCGAGCCCGCCGAACGCCGACACGGCGGCGTCGATCAGCCGGGCCGGGCCGTCCGGCGTGCTGAGGTCCACCTCGACGGCCAGCGCACCGGACGCCGGGGTGGCGCTCCGGGCCCCGGCGACGACGTTGACGCCCTCCCCGACCAGGGCCTCGACAACGGCCAGGCCGATACCCTTGCTGGCGCCCGTGACGACGGCCGTCTTGCCGGACAGGTGCAGATCCACGTCGGTTCCTCTCTGATGCGGACGTTGGTGTCGTACCCCGGAAAAGGCGCCTTGCTCAGTGCAGGGCGGCGGACAGGAACGCGACCGCCTGCGTGATGGCGGCCTGCGCGGCGCCGGTCCCGCGCAGCGCGTCGAGCGCGACGAAGTCGTGCACGACGCCCTGGTACCGCACGGCGGTCACCGGCACGCCCGCGGCCCGCAGCCTGCCGGCGTAGGCCTCACCCTCGTCGCGCAGGACGTCGGCCTCCGCGACGACGACCAGGGCCGGCGGCAGCCCGGTGAGCTGCTCGACCGTCGCCCGCAACGGCGACGCGGTGATCTCGGCCCGCTGCCGCGGGTCGGTGGTGTACTGGTCCCAGAACCACTTCATCGCGTCGCGGCGCAGGACGTAGCCCTCGGCGAACTCGTGGTAGGAGCCGGTGCCGAACGCGGCGTCGGTGACCGGGTAGAACAGCACCTGCCGGGCGAAGGACACCCCGCCGCGCTGCTTCGCCAGCAGCGTGACCGCCGCGGCGAGGTTCCCGCCGGCGCAGTCCCCGGCGATCGCGACCCTCGCCGGGTCCAGCCCGTGCCCGGCGCCGGACCCGGCGATCCACTGGGCGACCGCGTACACCTCCTCGAGCGCGGTCGGGTACGCCGCCTCCGGCGACAGGCTGTAGTCGGGATACACGACCGCCGCCCCGACCCCGACCGCCAGCTCGCGCACCAGCCGGTCGTGGCTGCCCGGGCCGCCGAACACCCAGCCGAGGCCGTGCACGTAGAGGATCACCGGCAGCGGACCGGCCGCCCCGGGCGGGGCGACGATGCGGACCGGCACCGGCCCGGACGGCCCGGCGACGACCAGGTCGGTCACGTCGGCGCCGGGCAGGAACGGCGGGCGCGCCTGGAGCTCCGCCACGATCCGGCGGCCTTCGGACGGGTCCAGCTGATACAGGAACGGCGGCTCGGCGTAGTCGTCGGCGAACTGCTGGGCGGCCGGCTCCAGCACCACCGCCGCCCGCGCCGCCTCAGAGCCCATGCTGTCGAAGCCACGCCAGGCTGTCGTCGGCGATCGCCCGCCAGCCGCTGTCGATCGTCAGCGAGTGGGCCCGGTCCGGGAAGTCGTGGATGTCGGTGACCGCGTGCGAGTGGCGGTACTGCTTCAGCGTCGCGCGGGTCACCGACTCCGGCACCGTGTGGTCCCGGCCGCCCGTGACGAGCAGCAGCGGCCCGCGCAGCTCGTTGGCCGTGTCGACCTTCGCCGGGGAGTGCGGGTCGAAGTTGGCCGCGGCCGCCTCGAACAGCGGCTTGCCCGGCGCCGGCACCGCCCAGCGGTCGAACAGCTCCTGCGACTCCTGCTCGGTGACCGCGTTGCCGAACGCGAACCGGAACTGCTCCGCCGTCAACGACACCGCCCGGTGCTTGTTCGCCGGGTTCTTGAACACCGGCAGCGTCGCCCGCAGCGCCGACAGCGGCAACGGCAGGACCCCCTTGATCTGCGCGGCGTCGATGGCGACCGCCGCCGCGGCGAGGTCCTGGCCGAGGAGCTTCTGGGCGATCATGCCGCCGAACGAGTGACCGATCAGGATCGGCTTCGCCGGCAGGCCGGCGATGACCTTCGCGTAGTGCGCGACGACGTCGTCGATGCCGTGGTCCGCGACGGCCTCGGGGTGTTCGCGGGCCTCGGCGACGGTCCCGGGCTCACCCGGCCAGCCGGGCGCGACCGGCACGTAGCCGGCCTCCTGGAACAGCTCGACCCAGGGCTGCCAGGACGAGGCGTGCAGCCACAGTCCGTGGATGAAGACGACGGGCGTGCTCATCGGTGTGCTCCTCGCGGTTGCAGAAGTGCGGTCGACGAACGGTAGCGCGCGCCCTGTGGACATTGAGTGGACAGAAACTTGTCGCCCGAAAAGGAGGAGGGCACCCGGCGGACCGAGGTGAAAGGTGGGTGAACGACGAGCAGGAGGTATCCCGATGGCGACGTACCCCACGATCGAGCAGCACGGCCTGATCGGTGACCTGCAGACGACGGCGCTGGTCTCGCAGGACGGCGCGGTGGACTGGTTCTGCGCGCCGCGGATCGACTCACCGAGCATCTTCGCGGCGCTGCTCGACCCGAAGGCGGGCGGACACTTCAAGATCGCCCCGGAGGGTGAGGACCACACCACCCGGCAGCTGTACCTGCCGGGCACCCCGGTGCTGATCACCCGGTTCCTGAGCGACGCGGGCGTCGCCGAGGTCGTCGACTTCATGCCGGTCACCGGCACCGAGGTCACCGACACCCACCGGCTCGTGCGCCTGGTGCGGGTCGTGCGCGGGCAGATGCGGCTGCTGTTCGACTGCCAGCCACGGTTCAACTACGGCCGCGACGAGCACGAGCTGCAGCTGTTCCCCGACGGCGCGGTCTTCCGCAGCGAACAGCAGAACCTGACCGTGCACACCGCGCACCGCGACGGGCCGCTGCTCAACTCGGACAACGTCTGGACCGACGGGACCGGCGGGTTCCAGGCCCTCGCCACGCTGCACGCCGGCGAGATCGCCGGGATCATCCTGGAGACCGGGACCGACGGGCCACCGCAGGCGCTGCCCGCCCGGCAGGTCGAGCGCATGTACGAGGAGACCCGTGACTACTGGCGCGACTGGATCGGCCGCTCCCGGTACACGGGACGCTGGCGGGAGATGGTCGAACGCTCCGCGATGACGCTGAAGCTGCTGACCTACGCGCCGACCGGGGCCCTCGTCGCCGCGCCGACCGCCGGACTGCCGGAGCAGATCGGCGGGGAACGCAACTGGGACTACCGCTACACCTGGGTCCGCGACGCGTCGCTGTCCGTCGGGGCGCTGCTCGGCCTGGGCTACAAGGACGAGGCGCAGGCCTACCTGCGCTGGCTCGACGCGCGGGTCCGCGATGCCAGCGAACGCGGCGCACCGTTGCAGATCATGTACCGCGTCGACGGCTCCCCCGAGCTCGACGAGGAGGTCCTCGGCCACCTCGACGGCTACCGCGACTCCCGCCCGGTCCGGGTCGGCAACGGCGCCGCCGGGCAGCTGCAGCTCGACGTCTTCGGCGAGGCCCTCGAGGCGATGTGGCAGGCCGACCAGGCGGGCCTCGTCGTGACCGCGGCGGGCTGGCGGCACGCCCGCACCGTGCTGGACTGGCTCACCGAGCACTGGGACCAGCCGGAGGACGGCATCTGGGAGACCCGCGGCGGCCGGCAGGACTTCACCTACGGCCGGCTGATGGCCTGGGTCGCGTTCGACCGGGCCATCCGCATCGCCCAGCACCGCGGCCGCCCCGGCCACGTGGCCCGCTGGGCCGCGGCCCGCGACGCGATCTACGAGCAGGTGCTGAGCCGGGCGTACAACGAACAACGCCAGGCGTTCGTCCAGCACTACGCTTCCGACGTCCTCGACGCGGCGCTGCTGGCCATGCCGGCCGTCGGCTTCATCGCCCCGAACGACCCGCAGTGGCATTCCACGCTCGCCGCCATGGACACCGAACTCGTCGCCGACAGCCTCGTGTACCGCTACGACCCGGAGGCGTCCCCGGACGGGCTGCGCGGCTCCGAGGGCACGTTCACCATGTGCACGTTCTGGTACGTCGACGCCCTGGCCCGCTCCGGCCGGCTCGAGGATGCCCGGCTCACCTTCGACAAGATGCTCACGTACAGCAACCAGCTTGGCCTCTACGCCGAGGAGATCGCGCCGAACGGCGACCAGATCGGCAACTTCCCGCAGGCGTTCAGCCACCTCGCGCTCATCAACACCGCGATCCTCCTCGACCAACAACTCACGGCGGCCGCGCACTGAGACCCGAGCGATGGTCAGCGGCTCAGGGCGGCCAGGGACAGCAGCAGGTGGATGGTCTCCGGATACCAGATGTCGGAGTGCGCGCCCAGGGCCGCCGGGCCGCGGTTGAACCGCCAGGCGGCGTCGACGTTGGTCACCTTGCCGAACTCGTCGGTGGTGTACGGCTCGTCCAGCCGGTGCAGCGGCACGGACCGCGCGTCCAGGGCGCCGCGGGCGCCGAGCCCGGGCTCACCCTCCGGGAGCTGATGCCACAGCGACAACGCCCGGTCGTGCGGGGACACGGTGAGCGCGACCGGGCCGACGATCGGGGCGCTGCCGTCGACCAGGGACCGGAACCGGTGCTGGAAGACGTCGGTGCGAGCGGCCATCTGCAGCCCGGTGAAGCTGTCCACGGCGAAGCGGTGCGCGGACGTCCACGGCCACGCCAGGACCCGCTGGTCCGGTGACGCCGCCGCACGGATCGCCTCGCCGAGGAGCCGGCACCCGAAGGAGTGTCCGACGCAGTGCAGGAACTGCCCGCCCGCGGTCCGCAGGGTGTCCGGGCGGTACGGGCTGGTCCTGGTGTGGTCGAGCAGCCCGAGCAGCCCGGCCATGACGTGTGCCGCGTCCCCGGTCGTCGTCATCGCGTGGGCCCGGTCGCGGATCTTGCGGTAGCCGGCGGTCGTCGGCAGGCTCTGCGACGGCCATTGCACCGAGAAGAAGTACGGCCGGAACCCGTCCAGCGCCGGATAGCGGGCCGGATCCTCGGCGTGCAGGTCGCGGATCCCGGCGAACAGGCGGCGGGACGCGGCGTCGGCGCGGCGGCCGGTGTTCTGCCAGCCGTGCACGAAGACGAAGATGTCGGTGACGCCACGCGGCAGGTCCACGAGCGTGCGCAGGTGGGCACCGACCCGGCCGGGCGGGACCCGCTCGCCGCCGGTGAGGAGGGCCCCGTCGGTGTCGAGACGGATCACGTCGAAGTCGGTGAAGTCATCGGCGGTCGGCAGCGGGCTCCGCATCTGTCTCCCATCGGCAGAAGTGTCCGTCGATTCCCTGATACAGCGAGTACGCCAGGCCGAGGGGGTTGCGGTGGTCCCGGGCGAACTCGCGGACAAGCTTGCGCATCGCGGTGCCGAACCGGACATCCCGCTGCCGGGGCAGAATCAGCTCGAACAGGCGGCGGCCGAACTCGCCCGCGAACACGGTCGGCACGTTGACGACCGGGCCGACGACGCAGTTCGCCCGGCGCTGCAGCAGCATCGGGACGAAGTCCGTGAGCGAATTGGAGTTGGCCGCGCCGGCCTTGCAGGCGTTGACCACGACCAGCGGTCCGCGGCTGAACCCGTTGAACAGCCACGACCGCAGGTCCGCGGGTGAGACCGCCTCGCTGTCGTCGAGGCCGAACATCAGCCGCTCCGCATCGGTGCAGTGGCAGCAGAAGTACACCAGGTGGTCGTCGGCTCCGTCGGCGCGAAGCCGGATCCGGAGCTCGTCCTTCGAGGTCCGTTCCTGCACCCTGCCGAACTGGGCGAGCACCCCGAGCACGGGGCCGACGACGGGTGCGTCGGGCTGGCCGTCGTCGCGGATCCGGTCCAGGCTGATGTCGTAGTACGCGCCCGCGTCGACCTGCGTGTCCACCCGGATCGCGGTGTCTGGTCGCTCCTCGATGTCGAAGGTCTGCTCGACGCGGTGCCGGTAGCCGATGAAGGCATCGAGCTCGACCGGAAACTTCGGAGGCAGCGGCTGCCAGATCTGCTCGGGTACGTACAGCATCGCCCACGGCACCACCACGTCATCGGAGCAGACGGTGATGGTCTGCTCGCCGCTGCGGAGCACCCGCGCGATCCGCTCGCCGACCTCGCGAAGCGCCGGATCCCCGTTGAACAGCTGCTGGAAGAGGACATGACCGGCGTCGGCGAGACGGCACCACATGGCGTCGACGAGTTCGTCCGCCAGTTCGCGGAAGTCGAACCTGTCGGCGAAGGGGTGCCGGCGGTAGCTGTGCGCGTCCCGGACGTCGACCAGGTAGGTCGCCCAGTCTTTGAGCAGGTTGTTCACCAGCTCCTGGATCTCCTCCGGAGTGGACTTGAGATGTCCGATGACGCGCATCGCGCTGTCCTCGGACAGACTCCTGCCGTACGCGTGGACCTTGAAGCCGCCGGACACCTTCCAGAAGTCGATCCGGAGGGTGCGGAAGATCCCAGGACATGGGGGGCCCGGAGCGTGGAAGTCGTCGCTGGCGTCGAACTCGTCGTGCAACTCCACCTCGTGCCGGGTCATATGGTCACAGGGTGGCTCAGGCGGGCGGTCCGCGGCGGCCGCACGTCGGTGCGCCGCAGCAGGACGCCGTATGCGGCGTCGTAGACCAGCACCTGCATGCGGGTGACGCCGGAAAGCTCCGGCCGCACCTCGAACCGCAGCTCCGGCAGCGCGACGAGCGGGTCGAGCCGGACGCTGTGCACCAACGGCAGCACGTCGCCGCCCTCGACGCGCAGCACGATGTCGAGGTGGCGGGCGCCGGCCGGCGGCAGGTCGGCGGTGACCGCGGGCGCGGCGACCGTGTAGTGCACCGCGAACGGCTGGTCCAGTCGCAGCTCCGGGCCGAACGCCTCGATCCAGATATCGGTCCTGCGCCCCGGCGGCCCGGCCGCGAACGCGTCGTCGGGCACGGCATCGAGGCCGGCGGCGTGCAGGACGCCCGCTTCGCTGTTGCGGTCTCCGTGCAGGCGGAACAGCACGGCGGCGGCGAGCAACGTCCGACGAGCGCCCGCCGCGTCACCCAGGTGGAGCAGGTACTCGCCCGCCGCCCACTGCAACGCCGCCTGCAGCGGCGACAGCTGGTGCCCGAGCATCGGGTCGACCCGGGCGGCGTCCTGCCGCGCGAAGTCGAGCTGCTCTCGCGCCTCGACCGCGCGGCCGGTGGCGAGCAGCGCCCGCACCAGCACGCAGCGGGCCCTGGTCGCACCGGCGTAGTCGTAGATCCGCTGGAACCGGTACAGGGCCTCGGCGGAACGGTGCACCGCGCGCACTCTGGACCGTTCCGGCTCGACGTCGGGATCGAGCCGCAGCTGGTCGATGCGCAACTCGGCGAGACGCAGCAGCAGGACCGCCGAGCGCAGCGCGTCATCGGCGAACAGGGCCCGCAGGACGTGCAGGGCCTTTGACGCGGACTTCCACTGGTATCGGCGGCAGGACCGCTCCGCGTCGATCCACGTCTCCCAGAACATGAGCTCGTCGTCGTCGGTGTTGACGGTCAGCACCACCGGCAGCCGGTGCAGTGCCACGCTGCGGGTCAGGTCGATCAGCCGGATCAGCGACTTGTCGCCGACCTGGTCGGCGAGCTGGGCGGCCCGGCCGAGCTCGACCGCCGCGTCCCGGAACGCGCCGTGGTGCAGGTGCACCTCGCCGAGACGGCGGTAGGCCTCGGCCTCCTGGCGCAGCGCCGGGCCCGTGTCCTCCCGCAGGTTGGCCCGGCGAGCGGCCCGGGCGAGGCGGTCGTAGGCGAACGCGAGCCCCTCCCCTGCCTGCTTCTCGCCCTCTGCCGCGTTCTCCTCGGCGTACGAGCCCAGCCGGCCGAAGTACCGTCCCAGGGCGAGGTCGACCTCGGTCTCCGCGTCGGCGTCGCCGAGTCGTACCGCGGCGTCGCGGGCCAGCAGGAGCGCCTCGATCATCTGCTCCCGGCTGATGCCGTCCGCACGCTGTCCGCGAGCCTGACCGCGATCCGCCAGCACAGCACGAACCTGCGACGCTGGTGGGCGGCGCCGACGCAGCGCAGCAGGTTGCGGTACTCGGCCCGGACCCACCGGCCGGGCAGCCCGTCACTGATCCTGGGCAGGGCCGTCGCCGCCGCGAACCACCGCAACGGCTGCGGGGCCGGGTTGCGGTCCCGGTAGCCCGCCTCCGACGCGGCGAGGATGAGATCGATCGCCTCCAGGTAGGCCTCGTCGACCCGCTCCAGGATCCTCACCGCGTCGACGGGACCCCGGACCGACACCGCGAAGCTGCGCACCAGCGGGTGCAACTGGTACCGGTCCAGGCCGGTGACCTCGTCAAGCCCGGCGATCGTCAGCAGCTGCCGCTCCGCGAGGCGGCTCACGGTGTTCTCGACCGCGAGCTGCTCCACCCGGTGGCCCGCGGCGTCATAACCGAGCAACGGCGCGAGGACCCACGGCACGAAACTCGGGGACTCGATCAGCGACAGCAGCGCGAACGCCTGGCGTTCGGCCCGGTCCAGCCTCGAGTACTCGCTTTCCACTCGCTCGTGCACCACCGGCAGGTGCCGGCGCAGCGCGTCGGCGCCGGGTTCGCTCTGCCAGCCGCGCAAGCGCAGCGCCGCCGGGGCGAGCGCCCCGCCGTCCCGGACGATCTCGTCGCCGACCGCCCGGATCGCCAGCGGGAGCCGGCCGACCCGGTCGACGATCTCGATGGCGAACTTGCGGTCCTCGTCGAGGGTGTTGGAGACGGCCCGCAGCATGGCAAGCCCGTCGTCCATGCTGGGCACGTCGAGGGCGAGCGACTCCACGCCCAGCGCCGGACCCAGGTTCCGGCGACTGGTGACGATGACCGCGCAGTTGGCCCCGGCCGGGATCAGCCGAGCCACCTGCTCGTGGTCGCGGGCCGCGTCCAGGACCACCAGGATGCGCGCGGTCGCGGTCAGGGAGCGGAAGAGCGCCGCGCGGTCGTTGGTCGACATCGGCAGCTCGGCGTCGGGCCGCAGGTCGGCGAGGAAGCTCTTGAGGATCTCCGCCTCCGGCCGGATGTTGCCGGCGTTGCCCAGGTTGGCGTACAGCTGCCCGTCGGGGAACTCGGCCGCGAGGGTGAGCGCGAACTCCCGGGCGAGCGCCGATTTCCCGACGCCCGGCAGGCCGTGGATGGGCAGGATGATCGCGCCGTTGGAGGCTTCCGGTTCCCGCAGCCGCTCGTACCGCTCCCGCAGCTCGGCCAGATGGCGCGTGCGGCCCCGGAAGGTCGCCAGCCGTGGCAGCCTGCCGCCGACCACCTGCGTCGCCGGCAGCGGGCCCACCGGCCGGGGCCGGCGGGCGGCCCACAGCGCCAGTCCCGTGGCCACGCCCAGCAGCACCGCGCCGGCCAGCCGCAGCGGCATCGGGCCCGACCAGATCAGCAGCCCTCCCGCGGCCGCCGACGCCACGGCAACGGACCAGAACATCACCCGGGTCATGTCCCACCTCCCAGCACCGCCGTGTGGTGTGCCGCCAGGTGCTGGCGGACCCGGGTCAGCCGCTCCCGGGCCCGCGCCGACGCGGCACTGCGTTCGATGGACTCGTACAGCTGCTCCGCCGCCCGCCACAGGTCCACGGCCTCCGCGATGTAGCCACGCTCGGCCTGGACCTCGCCGAGCCGTTCGGCGGCGGTGGCCTCCACCCAGGCGTCACCGCAGTTGTGGAACGTCTCCAGCGCCTCGGCGAGGAACCGCACCGCGCTGTCGGGGTCGTCCACGGCGAGGACCCGGCCGATGATCTCGCGGCAGTGCGCGCTGCCGTAGCGGTGCCGCATCCCGCCGAAGCGGTTCAACGCGTCCAGTGCGAGCTCCAGCACCTGCTCGTGCTGCCCCCGATGCCGGGCGACCTGCGCCTGCTCGTAACCGATCCAGCTGCGCGAGAGCTCCTGCTGCTGCTGCTCGGCGTCCTGAGCGCCGTGCCGCAGCACCCACTCGGCCTCGTCCAGCTGGTCGAGCGCGATCAGGACCCGGCTCTCCGCGTAGGCCAGGGCCGGCAGCTGCCGGCGCTGGCCGGCCTCCGCTTCGGCCCGGTCCCGCGCCTCCCTGATCAGCGGCAGCCCGGCGGCGGGGTGGGCGCCGAGGGACTCGACGATCGCGCGTTCCCGCAGCAACCGGATCTCCTCCGACGGGTTCGGGGTGGCCCGGCACAGGTCGCTCGCCGCGGCGAGCAGCCGGCGCGCGTCGTCGAGCTGCCGCTGGCGGCGGTGCAGCTTCGCCCGGATGCGCAGGGCCCGCACGTGCGGCAACGGGTACTCGACCGGCAGCGACGCCAGCAGGTCCCGGACGTCCTCCAGGCCACCCAGTTCGGCGTGCAGCTCGGCGAGCATCGCGGTCGCCTCGGCCGCGGCCTCCCGGTCGCCGCAGTCACGGGCCAGCGCCACCGCGTCGCGGGTGTTCTTGAACGCCCGGGAGATGTTGCCCTTGTCGAGGGTCTGCTGCTCCGTTTCGAAGACGTCGGCGAGGTCCACCTGCTGCGTGCTGCGCCCCTCGCGGGCCGCGTCCAGCCGCGCGGTCGCCGCCGCGCGCTCGGTGTCGTCGTACCGGTCGCCGGCCCGCCGGCGCGCGTAGCGCTCGACGTGCTCCAGCAGCCGGAACTCCTGCACACCGACCGCGTCCACGCTGTGCCGCTCCAGCAGGCCGACGCCGGTGAGCCGCAGTGAGTACTCGAACGCCTCCCCGTCCAGGACGACCTCGCCGAGCAGCGCGGCCAGCTCCCAGTGCGCGAAGTTGCGCCGGTCCAACAGCCCGAGCGCGACCAGGGCGTCCTGCTCGCCACTGGTCAGCATGCTGTACGCGAGGTCCAGCGCGTTGTCGAAGGTGCCTTCACGACCGCCACCGCCGCGGGCCATCCGCCCCAGCGCGACGTCGAGCCGGCTGTTGGGCCGGTTCGCCAGCGCCATGCCGACCAGCTGGATCGCCAGCGGATGGTAGGCGGCGGCCCGCACCAGCTGCCGCGCCGCACCCTGCTCGGCCACGATCCGCGCGTTGCCGACGATCGCGGCCAGCATCTGCAGCGCCGCGGCCGGCTCCAGCCGCCCGAGGTCGAAGTCCTTGCCGGGCAGGTCGTCGAGCCGGTTGCGGGACGTGATGACCACCGCGCACCAGCGGGTCCGCGGCAGCAGCGGCCGGACCAGCGCCGCCCCGGTCACGTCGTCGAGGACGATCAGCAGCTGGTTGTCCTCGCCGAGCCGGCGCAGCAGCCGGCGGTACATGACGGCCTGCCGCCACGGACTGTCGGGGACGACGGTGCCGGCCGGGCTGAGCGCGGCAATGAACCGGCGGCGCACGGCGACGATCGCGTCGCCGGCCGGGGTCTCCGGCACGAACCTCGCGAACAGCTCACCGGCCTTGAACTTCGGTGCGGCGCGGTGGGCGGTGTACACGGCCAGCGCCGTCTTGCCGATGCCGGCCACACCGTGCAGGTTGGCCACCCGACGCCGCTGGACGGCGTCCTCGAGGTAGGCCTGCAGTTCCGCGACCTCGGCCTCCCTGCCGGTGAGGTGGGTCGGCGGCGGCGGCAGGTTCGACGGCGCGACATACCCGGCGGGCCGCAGCCCACCGCGGGAGACGACCGCCGGGCCGGCGACCGCGACCAGAAAGCCGGCCAGCGCCGCGGCGAACGCCTGCCACCCGTCCCGCTCGATGGCGGCGACCGCGACGACACTCACGACGATGACCAGCACCAGGGCGGTGGCCCGCACCGGCACGATCCGGAGTCGTTCGGGCGGTCGCGTCATGAGGCCCCCCTCGCGGTGAGTGCTCCCAGCATGACGCAGCGCTGCCGCTCACGCCATCCACGATCGGTTGGATGATCGCCCCGAACGTCGATCTTCGCCAGTGCCGTCGGTGGATCGGTTTCCGGTTTCCAGTTTCCGGTTTCCGGCAGAATGGCCGGGTGACGATGCGCCGGCCCGGGTTCGCTGTGATCGCCGCGCCGTCGGCGTTGGGGCTGCAGGTCGACGGGGTCGCCGGGCTGCCCGACGCGCTGCTCGAGGCCGGGCTCGGGGACCTCCTCGGCGCACGGTTCGCCGGCCGGGTCGAGGCCCCGCCGCGACAGGACGGCGTCGACCCCGTGACCGGCGTCCGCAACGCGGGCGGCGTCGCCGGCTACGCCCACCGGCTCGCCGGGACGGTCGCCGAGGTCCTCGACCGGGGCGAGTTCCCGGTGGTGCTCGGCGGTGACTGCTCGATCCTGCTCGGCAGCCTCCTGGCGCTGCGCCGGCGCGGGCGGCACGGGCTGCTGTTCCTGGACGGGCACGCCGACTTCTACCAGCCGGACACCGACTCCGAGGCCGAGGCCGCGTCGATGGAGC
This sequence comes from Dactylosporangium siamense, assembly GCF_016862795.1. Taxonomy (GTDB): domain Bacteria; phylum Actinomycetota; class Actinomycetes; order Mycobacteriales; family Micromonosporaceae; genus Dactylosporangium; species Dactylosporangium siamense. The sequence continues at coordinate 35,805 of NZ_BONQ01000029.1, forward strand.
TCGCGTTCGCCACCGGCCGCGGCCCGGCACTCCTGGCGGACCTCGACGGCACCGGACCGTTGCTGCGGGACGAGGACGTGGCGGCCTTCGGGATGCGCGACGCGGAGGAACAGGCCGCCGCCGGCTGCGCCCCGCTCCCCGACACCCTGCGGTCGTGGGACCTCGACCGGATCCGCCGGGTCGGGGTGGCCCGGGCCGCCGCCGAGGCGGTGGCCCACGTGGCCCGGCCCGAGCTCGACGGGTGCTGGATCCACGTCGACGCCGACGTGGTCGACGACGCGGTCATGCCGGCCGTCGACTACCGGCTCGCCGGCGGGCTGAGCTGGGCCGAACTGCACACCGTCCTGGCCACCGCGATGGCCGGCGGACGCGTCGTCGGCTTCGAGGTGACCATCTACAACCCGGACCTGGACCCCGGCCGCACCGCCGGCCGCGCCCTCGCCACCACGATCGGCGGCGCCCTGACCCGGGCGTGATGATCGTGTGGAGGTACCGGGCGGATGGCGTGCAAGCCGTCGCCGGGACGGTGTCGCGCACCTACCGTCGGCAGGTATGCAGACAGTGGATGTACTGGTCGTGGGCGCGGGACTGGCCGGGCTGCACACGGCGCGGCTGCTCGCGCGGCAGGATCTGGACGTTCTCGTCGTGGACCGGCGCCGGTCACTGTCGGCGGGCATCCGCACCACCGGGATCTTCGTGCGCCGCACCCTGGACGACTTCGACCTGCCGGCGCACCTGCTCGGGCCCGGCGTCCGGGACGTGCTGCTCTACCCGCCCTCACGGCGCGCGCCGATCCGGCTCACCAGCGACCGCGACGAGTACCGGGTCGCCGACATGGCCGGCATCTACGAGCACGCCCGGCACGCGGCGGAGTCGGCCGGGGCGCGCGTCCAACTCGGTGTCCGATACACGGGCATCACGGCGACGGCCGCGGGGCGCAGCGGCATCACGGCGACAGCCGCGGGGTACACCGGCATCACCGGGCACACCGCGACCTTCGAGCAGGCGGAGCCGGTCCGGGCCCGGTTCGTCGTCGGCGCTGACGGCGCGCGGTCCCGGGTGGCCCGCGACCTCGGCCTCGACGTCAACCGGCGGATGCTCGTCGGCGCCGAGATCATCCATCCGGTCGCATCGACGACCTCCACGCCGGCGTTTCATTGTGTACTGGACCCGCGCGTCGCCCCCGGATACCTCGGCTGGGTCATCGACGACGGCCGGCACGCGCACGTCGGTGTCGCCGGCTACCCGGGCGCGATGCGGGCCGGCGTGCGGCACCTGCTGGACACGTTCGCCGCCGACGCCCCCGGCGGGGTGGCACCGGCCGGCCCGGTGGAGCGGCGCGGCGGGCCGATCCCGGTCGGTGGGGTGCTGCGCCGGATCGCGTGCCCGGGCGGTCTGCTCGTCGGCGACGCCGCGGGCGCGGTGTCGCCGTTGACCGCCGGCGGCCTCGACCCGTGCCTGCGCATGTCGGAGCTGGCCGCGACCGTCACGGCCGGCTACCTGCGCACCGGCGACGAGCAGCTGCTGCGCGGCTACGACGGCGGCGCGTTCCGGGCCCGGTTCCGGGGGCGGCTGCTGCTGCGCCAGGTCCTCGCCGGCGTCCGCTCCCCCGCCGCCGCCGAGGCCGCGGTCGCCGTGCTGCGCACCCGGGCCGGCCGGGCCGTCGCCGCCCGGGTCCTGTTCGGCGACGGCTCGTTCCCCGACGTCGCCCCGCGGCTGGCGGTGACCGGCGCCTCCTGAGCTGGCGGCGCACGGGTCAGCCGGCGAGCAGGCCGGCCCGGAGCTTGGTGAGGGCGGCGGCCTGGAGCCGGGACACGTGCATCTGGGACATGCCGAGCTGGTCCGCGATCTGCGACTGCGTCAGGTTGCCCGAGAACCGCATCGCGACGATGCGCTGCTCCCGCGCCGGCAGGCGGGCGAGCAGCGGCCGCAGTGCCTCGCGGACCTCGACCTGCTCGATCTCGGGATCGGCGCCGCCGAGCAGGTCGCCGAGGCCGGTGACCTCACCGTCGCCGCCGTGCACGGGCGCGTCGAGCGACGCCGTCTGGTAGGCCTGCCCGGCCTCCATCCCCTCGATGATCTCTTCCTCGGTGGCGTCGAGGTGCACGGCCAGATCGGTGACCGTCGGCGACCGGCCGAGCGTTTGCGTGAGCTCCTCGGTGACCCGGCTGATCCGCATCCGGATCTCCTGGAGCCGGCGGGGCACCCGCACGTCCCAGCATTTGTCGCGGAAGTGCCGCTTGAGCTCGCCGGTGATCATCGGGATGGCGTAGCTGGTGAAGGCCGAGCCGCGCCCGGGGTCGAACCGGTCGACCGCCTTGACCAGGCCCAGGTTCGCCACCTGCGCGAGGTCGTCGAAGAGTTCGCCGCGGTTGCGGAAGCGCTGCGCCAGGTACCTGGCCAGCGGCAGGTACATCTCGATGAGCCGGGCGCGGATCCGTTGCCGGTCGGCGCTTCCCTCGGGCAGGTCCGCCATCAGCGACAGCAGCGACATCGCGGCGGAGTCCATCGCATCCCGCGATCCGGACGCATCCCGCGACCCGGACCGGGAGGTGGACAGCGTGGATTCGGCAGTTGCGGACATGGGGCATCCATCCTTCAGAGGAGGCGCGCGGCGCAGGCCCGCTTCCGTCTTGGCACCCGTTGCTTGAGTGCGCGGTGGGGCGGCCACGCTGCGGGCCGGGTGGCAAGGATCGCCGCTGCTGGACGATGCGCGAACCGGGCCCTTTCCTCGACCGTAGCCCGGCCCCCCGGCACCCGGAAGGCCTGGACCAAGATTTTGCGTCGTTTTTTGCGTCGATTTTTTCGGGGTCGAAGCCGGGGATCGGGTGTGGCAGGCTGAGCCGTGTGCGGAGCATCGACGCCCTGTTCGTGGATGGGTCCGGCATGCTCCGCGGGTTGTTCCCGCCCGGCCCGCTGATCTTCCCCGTCGCCGCCACCGAGATCCTCGCGCTCGACGCCGCCGTCCGCGTCGCCACCACCGGACACCAGATCCAGCCCGGCGCGCCGCGTCCCTGGCTCGAGCCGTTGATCGGCTACCTCAGCCGGCGCCTGCCGGCGTTCGAGCGGGCCCTGTCCGCCGAGCCCGCGGTCGTCCAGAGGTCCCTGGACCGCGCGGCCGAGCGGCTGGCCGCGCTCGAGGATCTCGGCGCTCCCGCCGTCGTGCTGGATGCGGCACGCCGGCACGCCCGCGCGGTGGGTGCCGCATCCTGGTCCGTCTCGATCGACCTCGCCGCGTGGATCCCTGATCCGGCCGCGATCGCCGCGACCGTGGACGTCGACCGGTGGCCGACCCGGCCGCCGGTCGTCACCGCGGACATCTCCGACCTCGTGCTGCTCGCCGCGCTGTGCACCGTCGGCCCGCACGCCGCCTCGGTGCGGGTCGACGACGCCGGGCGCGGGCGCGACGGGCACGGGCTCCGCTGGCGTGGGCTCGGCGGCATCGGCGAGGACCGGCCCGGCCCCGAACCCGGTCTGGTCCCCGACGGCGGCGTCGTCGTCGAACTGGCCGTCGACGACGAACGGGTGCACCGCCTGCAGTTCGCGGGCGCCTACCTCGCGGTGGAGCTGGCGTGACGCAGCCCGGTCAGGACGGCATGCGGGCGGTGAGCGCGTCGTGCAACGTGGTCAGGGCGCTGATGCGGTCCCGGAGCTGGTCGACGCGCTCCCGGGCCACCCGCATCGCGGTGGCGCAGCCGCCCTGGTCACCGAAGGCCGGCGGCAGCGGCTGGTCCAGGAACCTGACGAAGCACCGCACGTCGGCGACGGTGAAGCCGATGGCCAGCAGCTCCCGGATGTTGTTGACCCGCAGGACCGCGCCGTCCGGATAGCTGCGGTAGCCGTTGCCGGACCGCTCGCTGTGCAGCAGGCCTTCGGCTTCGTAGTGGCGCAGGGTCCGGGTGGTGACGCCGGCCGCCCGCGCGAGCTCCCCGATCCGCATCCAGTTACTCTGCCAGGCGCACCAGGACCGTGCCGACGAAGCGTCCGGCGAACAGGTCCAGCAGCGCCTGCGGTGCGGCTTCGAGACCGTCGACCACGGTGTGCGCGAAGTCCAGCCGGTGTTCGTCCACCAGCTGCAGGTAGGCGGGTTCCAGCGCCGGGTCGCCAGTGACGCCGTGCAGCGACAGCCGGCCGCGGATCACCGTGAGCAGGTCGATGGTCGGTTCGGCGGCACCGCCGAGCTGCTGGGCGAGGGCACCGCAGAGCGCGACCCGCCCGCCCGGGTTCAGCGTGGGCAGCGTCACGGTCAGCAGCGGCCCGCCGACCGTGTCGACGTAGACGTCCGGGGCGACCTCCAGCAGCTGCTTGGCGACGGTGGCCGGGTCGCGGTGCTCGAAGGCGTCGTCGTACCCGAGCCGGTTGACGAGTTGCGGCACCTTCGCCGCCGTGCCGGTGCTGCCGACGACCCGCCCCGCACCCATCGCCCGGGCCAGCCGCCCGGCGACGCTGCCGACGGCACCGGCCGCGCCCGACACGTACACCGTCTCCCCCGGCCGGAGCCCGGCGGCCACCAGCCCGGTGTACGCGGTCAGCCCGTTGGACAGCAGCAGCACCGGATTGTCGCCGTCGACCACCCGGCACTGCGCCGCGTCCAGCAGCGTGAGCTCCTGCCAGCCCCGCATGTGCACGACGGCACTGCCGGCCGGCACCGCCGGATCGCTGGACGCGACGACCGTGCCGAGGGTCTTGCCCGCCATCGTCGGCAGCAGTGACCGCATCACCGCGCCGAGCAGCATGAACCGGTTGCGCACCAGCACCTGTCCGGCGCCGGGCTCGGCGACGTCCTCGGTGGTGACGGTGAAGTCCGTGGCGTGGGTCGCGGCCCCGGTCGCCTGGACGCGTCTGCTCCGCATGGCCGGAACCGTAAACGTTGCCGCATGCGGCAAGGTCAAGCGCGAAAAAGCGCTGCGGTGGCCGCATCGAGCTGGGTGTGCCGGGTAGTGACGACTTCGTACCCGCTTCCGACACCTGGAGGATGAGATGGGCAAACTCATGGACAAGGTCAAGGACCTCGCCCACCGGCACGACGACAAGGTCGACCAGGGCATCGGCAAGGCCGGTGACCAGGCGGACCAGCGCACCGGAGGCAAGTACACCGAGCAAATCGACAAGGGCGTCGACGCCGCGCAGCAGCACACCGGCGAGGGCGACACCCAGCGGTGAGCCGGACCCCGATTGCGACGGTGGCCGCGGGCGACCCGGCCACCGTCCGTCACCGCAGCTCGCGGGCCACGTCCTCCTCGGCGGCCTCGACGCTGTCGTAGATGCCCAGCAGCCGGTCCACCGACGTCAACAGGAACACGTTGCGCACCGACGGCTGCACCGACACCAGGCACAGCCGTCCACCTCGCTGCTGCAACAGCTTGAACGTCGACACGATCGCGCCCAGCCCGCTGGAGTCGAGCTTCGGCACCCCGGCGAGGTCCAGCACGATGCACCGGGCGCCGTCGTGCATGACCCGCTGCAGGCACTCCCGCAGATCCGGCTCGGTCACCAGGTCCACGATGCCGCCCACCCGCACGATGGTGCAGTCCCGGCCGGGCCGGACCTCCAACGACAGCTTCACGCATGCCCCCGATCAGACTGTTGCCGGTTGTTCCCGCCGATAGGCATGGACGGTCACGTGGTGCCCGCCCGCCCTCCGCGGCAAACCCGGCGCCGCAGCGCCTCATGACGGGGGCCTGAGCCGGCTGTGAGCGGCTCGACCGGATCGACGTCACCGGCCGGTGGCACCGTCGATCTGCTCGCGGAGGATGTCGGCGTGGCCGGCGTGCCGGGCGGTCTCCTCGATCATGTGCACGAGCACCCAGCGCATGGACGGGGCCGGTCCCCGGCGGGCGGGTAGCGTCAGGTCGGTGCAGGCCGCGATCACCGCGTTCGCCTGCGCGACGGCGTCCCGGTAACCGGCCAGCACGCCGTCGACGGTCTCCCCGGCCGACGGGCGCATGGTGCGGCGCCAGTCGCTGGTGCGTTCACCGAGGAAGTACCAGCGTTCGACGTGGGTCAGGTGCTTGACCAGGCCCAGCAGATTGGTGCCGGACGGCACGCCGGCGGTGCGGACCTGTGGCTCCGGCACGCCGGCGACCTTGGCCGCGACGGCGTCGCGCAGGTAGTCGAGGAACCCGGCCAGGGTCTCCGTCTCCGAGGCACCCGGCTGCGGGGGTCCCGCGTCGCGGCGGCGGGCCGTCATGCGTCGGACCGCTGGATGAGCAGGACGTTGTCGGTGACGGTGGCGGTCTCGCCGGAGGGGCCGGTCGCTTCGCGCCGCGGCATGTCGGCGCGCAGGATGCGGCACCGCGAGAGGTCGAGGTCGGCGGCGATCTCGTCGGGGGTCGGGAAGTGGGTCTCGGGGTCCTGGTTCCACGACCAGGGGGCAATGGAGCCGTGGTCGACGACCAGGAGCAGGCCCCCTGGGCGCAGGGCCCGCACGGCGGTGCGCAGCACCCGGCCGCGGTCCAGCGGGAACGGCGTCTGCAGGTACTGCGCCGAGACGAGGTCGAACGTCCCGGCGGGGAAGGTGCCGGCCAGGTCGTGCTGTTCGGCGGTGACCCGGCCGTCGACGCCGGCCTCGCGGGCCCGGGCCCGGACCTGTTCGACGGCGACGCCGGAGATGTCGACGGCGGTGACCTGCCAGCCGTGCCGGGCCAGCCAGACGGTGTCGCCGCCGGCGCCGCAGCCCAGGTCCGCGGCGGCACCCGGGGGCAGCGGCCCGGCGGTCTCGACGAGCAGCGGGTTGGCGTGCGTGTCCCAGGTGCGGCGGGTGCCGTAATGCTGATCCCAGAAGGCGGAGTCCATGACCCCAGGATCGCCACGGCGGTGACGGGTTGCAAGAAAACTTGCGGATCCGCATGATGACCTGATGGACGATGTCCTCGCCGGGGTCGGGCCGCGCCTGCGTGACCTGCGCAAGGCGCGCGGCGCCACGCTCGCCGACCTGGCCGCCGAGACCGGCCTGACCGCGAGCACGCTGTCGCGCCTGGAGAACGGCAGGCTCCGACCGACCCTGGAGCAGCTGCTGCCCCTGGCCCGGGCGCACGGTGTCCCGCTCGACGACCTGGTCGCGGCGCCGCCCACCGGCGACCCGCGCATCCACCTTCGGCCGGTGCGGCGGTTCGGGCTGACCGTGGTGCCGCTGACCCGGCGGCCCGGCGGCGTGCAGGCCTACAAGGTGGTCTATCCGCCCGCCGGCCGGGCGGCCACCACGCGGCTGCAGACCCACGACGGCTACGAGTGGTTCTACGTCCTCGAGGGGCGGGTCCGGTTCGTGCTCGGCGAGCGGGAGTTCCTGCTCGGCGCCGGCGAGGCCGCGGAGTTCGACACCCGGGTGCCGCACTGGATCGGCAGCGCCGACGACCGGCCGGCGGAGCTGCTCACGCTGTTCGGCCCACAGGGCGAGCGGGCCCACCTGGCACCGACAAGGCCCTCGCAGCCCGCAAAGCCCGCGAAGCGGTGACCGATCGTTCAACGATCCCCTCGATCGTGCTCATCGTGTTCGGCGCGCTCGGCATCAAGTAGCACGTCGACTAGCGTCAATGTCCCGGCGAGTCGCTGACATAACTCTTCGTTATCGAACGCTTCCAGCGCTCAACTGATTGCACGACGCAAGGTGCGTGCATCCGTTTGGGTTGTAAGAAAAACTGACGGGTTGTCGTCACCGGCCATGCCAGCCCTACCCCGGGGCGGCATGGCCGTCGCGCCGTCCCGGTATTGAGCGGACCCCCGGAATCTGAAAGTGTGGGTGAGCACCGGTTGTTCACCGGAGTCCGGGCCGGAGTTCCTGCTATCGTCTGGCACCGGACGGCAGAGCCACCACTCGCTTGTGTCAATTCATGAGAACGACATTCACTTCATCGCTGCGCAGCGGCTCGGCCGGCTCCCCGGCTGGCCGATACCCGCGCGGAAGCGTCGGTCGACGATGTCTTACGTACCCGATTCAAGCAGGGAATCCGGAATGTCTGAAATACTCCCACTGTCGGTCCCGCTGAACGTGCCCGACGCCAGGCAGCCCCTGCCCTATGACTCCTACGACGCGGAAGGGAATGCGATGTCCGTCGTCACCGAAGACGCGCCACGCCACGCCCGGACTGCACCCATCATCGGCAACCTGCCGTTGCGCAACCCGAACTTCACCGGGCGGCGCGACCTTCTGGACCGGCTGCACGAGCGGTTGCGCACCGGGACCACTGCGGTCCTGCCCGAGGCGATCCACGGCGCCGGCGGCGTCGGCAAGTCGCAGCTGGCGGTCGAATACGTCTACCGCCACCAAGAGGACTTCGACCTGATCTGGTACATCCCGGCCGAGTGGCCGTCCCAGATCCAGTCCGCGCTGGTCAGCCTGGCCCAGCGGCTCGACCTGCGGGTGCCGATGACCGCGAACACCGCGGTGCCGGCCGTGCTGGAGGCGCTGCGCCGCGGCCAGCCGACGGCGAACTGGCTGCTGGTCTTCGACAACGCGGAGGACCCTGAGGACGTTGAGCCCTTCTTCCCGAAGGGCGGCACCGGCCGGATCGTCGTCACGTCACGCAACAGCCAGTGGCGGGAGAAGGCCAACAGCCTGCCCGTCGACGTGTTCGACCGGCAGGAGAGCATCGAGCTGCTGCGCCGGCGCGGCACCGAGCTCTCCGAGGACGCCGACCGCCTCGCCGCGGCGCTCGGCGACCTCCCGCTGGCCATCGAGGTGGCCGCCGCGTTCTGTGCGGAGACGAGGATCGGCGCCGACGAGTACCTCGCGCGGCTCCGCGGCGCCCTCGCCGACATCGACGAGGTCGCCGGCTCGCAGCAGGACTACCCGACCCTCGCCGCGGCCTGGAAGCTGTCGCTCAACGGCCTGCGCGAACAGGATCCCACCGCGCTGCGGCTGCTCCAGGTCTGCGCGTTCTTCGCCCCGGAGCCGATCAGCAAGGCGCTGCTGGCCAAGCCGCGGTCCCTGCGGATCGACCCGGAGCTCGATGCGCTGATGCGCTCCCCGAACCGGCTCAACCAGGCCATCCGCACCATCGTCCGGCTGTCGCTGGCCCGCATCGACTACCGCACCAACGCGTTCCAGCTGCACCGGCTGGTGCAGCGGATGCTCGTCGCCCAGCTGCCGCCCGACGACCACGAACGGATGCGGCACGCCGCTCACCTGCTCCTGGCCGGCAACGACCCGAACCGGCCGGACGACGCCGAACACTGGTGGCTGTACGCCGAGCTGTTCCCGCACATCCGGGCTTCCGGGGCCGAGCACAACATGGACGACGGCGTCCGGGCGCTCATCCTCAACGAGACCAAGTACCTGTGGCGCTGGGGTGACCACATCGGCGCCCGCGCCCTCGCACTCGGCGCGCACACCGCGTGGACCGAGCTGGGCGACGAGGCGGACCCCGACACTCTGCGGCTGGCGGCCTGGCTGAGTTTCATGCACTTCGTGGTCGGCGACTACGACACCGCCGCGGAGCTCAACGCCAGGATCCTGCCGCTGTATCAGCAGACCTTCGGCGAGAACGCCGAGGAAACCCTCAACGTCATCGGCGCCATCGCCGCCGACCACCGCGTGGCCGGCGACTTCGCCGGTGCGCTGAGCCGGTGCGAGGACGTCTACCGCCGCTCCGACCGCGCCTACGGCGCCGACGACCCGTTCACCCTGAGGGCCGCGCACAACCTCGCCGTCAGCATGCGGCTGTCGGGGCTCTTCGGCCCGGCGCTGCGGCTCGACGAGCGCACCCACAGGTGCTTCGTGCAGGTCCTCGGCGCCGAACACGCCGACACGCTCAGCACCGAGGGCGGCATCAACCTGGACCGCCGTGAGCTCGGCGACTATGCCGCCGCCCACCGCAGCCAGGAGTCCGTCGTGGCCACCGCCCGGCGGGTGTTCCAGTACGAGGACCACCCCGACCTGCTCCGGCAGCGGCTCGTACTGGCCGGCCTCCGCCGCAAGGCGGGCGAGCACCACGCCGCGCTCGACGCGTCCAGCGACGTCCTGCGCCGTTTCCGGTCCCGCTACGGCCCGGAGTACCCGGACACCGTCCTCGCCGCCCTCACCGTCTCCATCGACCTGCGGGTGACCGGCAACCTGCGGGCCGCGCGCGAGGCCGGCGAGCAGGCCGTCGAAGGGATGCGGGCCCTGTATGGCAACGACCACCCGCACACCGCCGCGGCCGAGGTCGACCTGGCGGTCACCCTGCGGCTGCTCGGCGAGAGCGACCGGGCCAAGGCGATCGACCAGGACGCGCTGGCCCGCCTGACGGGCAACCTCAACGATTCGCACGTGCTCGTCATCCGCGCCAGGATCAACCTGGCGAGCGACCACTTCGAGCTCGGCGAGCTCCAGGCCGCGCACGACCTGGACGCGTTGAGCTTCGCCCAGTGCGACGAACAGCTCGGCTCCGCCCACCCGACAACCCTGTCCTGCGGCGCCAATCTCGCGATGGACCTGCGTGAGCTGGGCCGGCCGGCCGAGTCGGGCACGCTGTTCGAGGAGATCATCGAACGGTTCCGCACCACGCTCGGCGTCGACCATCCCGCCACCGCCGCCGCGACCGCCGGCGTGCGCGCCAACTGCGACATCGACCCGCTGCCGCTGTAACACCCGTCGTCACGGCCGGGCGGGTCGCCACTCCGCCCGGCCCGCGTCACGGACATCAGCGGCGATCCCCTAGGCCTGCAGTTTCGCCGACGCGGCGATGAGGAGGTCGACCGCGGGACCTTCGGGCACGAAGAACTGGACGGCCTCGACGAGTTCGGTCAGGCCGCCCGGGAATCGCAGGCAGGTCCGCACGATGCTGATGGCGTCCGGGCGCGCCGCCGGGTGCCGCCGGATCGACCCGTACAGCGACCCGCGCAGCAGCTGCAGAATCTCCTCACGGGTCGCGGGTTCGCGGAACTCGGCGAGCGCGAGCAGCGCCTCGACCACCGGCACGAGCGCCGAGGACGGCGGCGGCACCGGCACCTCCGTGACCGGTGCCGCCGGGTGCCGGGACGCGCTGTGCAGCAGCTGGCCCTCGTCGCCGAGCTCGTTGCGATACCACAGATAGGTCGGGGTCTGCCGGGTCAGCCCGGCTCCTCGCCGGGTGCTGAACCGCTCGCGGAGCGCCTCGAACAGCGCGGGCGGATCGGCGAGCAGCGCCGCGCCGCCGTCACGGTGCAGCAGCCGCAGCACCTCGCGGCTGAACAACCCGGTCCGCTGCACCCGTAGGTCGGCGGCGCCCTGCCCGTGCCCCGCGGCGAAGAGCACCTGCTGGGTGAGCCCTGCGACGGGCTCCCCAGCCGGAAACGTCTCGTGCCCGCGCACCCGCAGGCGGCCGCCGTCGTCGTGCAGCTGGCACACGTCGACGAGCCACAGCTGCCGCCGCAACGCGGTGACGACGTCCGAGGTGTAGGTCGCCAGCAGCGAGTCGAGGTCGACGTCCACGGCGTCGGACTCGATCGTGTCGGCGAGGTACAGCCGCCGGCGCCGGGCGGTGTCGAGAAACCCGTGGCCGCCCCAGACGACATACAGGTCCGTGGCGTCGCTGGCGGGCAGCTCCCGCAGGAACACCTGCCGGACCGTGCCCCGGTCGGCGGGCCGGCAGCGCACGCCGTCCGGCAGCGCGCCGTGCGGCGGCAGCGGCGTGGACAGCACCTGCACCCGCTGCGCCGGCACGCCCCGGTCGAGGAAGTACTGCGCGAACCGCAGCGCGTCGGGCACCGGCCCGGCCAGCGACCAGCCGGCGCCCGCCTGGTGCTCCCCCACGCCGACGACGACCACGGTGGCGGTGGCCAGGTCCGCGCCCGCATCCGTCACGGGGCTCACGATACGTCGCGGCCACCGGACGCGTCGTGGTGGCGGGCGCGGGGCGCGGTCCAGTGCCGGAGCATCGCGGTGAGGCGGAACGCGAAGACCAGCGCCGCCGCGCCCACCGCGACCGCGGGCACGGGCAGGCCCGCCTCGTGCGCCACGGCGACGATGACGGCGCCGGCGGCGGCCGGGATCGCATACAGGTCCGTCTCCACCTGCACGAGCGCCGGGGTCTCCCGGGCGGTGATGTCGCGCAGGACCCCGCCGCCGACCGCGGTGGTGATGCCGAGCAGCACCGCCTGCAGCGGCCCGAGGCCGAAGTCGAAGGCCTTGAGGGTGCCGGTGACGCAGAACAGCCCCAGTCCGGCGGCGTCGAACACCAGCACGGTGAACGTCAGCCGGTGCACGAGACCATGGGCGAAGAACGTCACGACGGCGGCGAGCAGCGGCACCACCAGGTAGCTCAGCTCGGTGAACGCCGCCGGTGGGGTCGCCCCGATGATCAGGTCCCGCAGGATGCCGCCGCCGAGGGCGGTGAGCAGCGCCAGCACGACGATGCCGACGACGTCGAAACCCTTGTAGACGGCCATCAGGGCGCCGGAGGTGGCGAACACGTACAGCCCGGCCAGTTCGAGGATGGTGATGACCGTGCTCGCCGACATCCCCACAGTGTCCCGCCGTCGGGTTGCCGTACGCTCGGCGGCCATGCGACGCGTCCTCGGCTGGATCCTTCCGGTGCTCATCACCGCGGCGGTCGCCGTGTACGTCGGCGGCGTGGTCACCGGCCGCTGGGACGCGAACCCCGAGCTCGGCTCCGGCGCGAACGCGGCGCCGTATCCGGAGTCGACCGACCCGGAGCAGCGCAAGGCCCAGGCCGAGCTGTGCCCGCTGATCGACCGGCCCGACGTGTACGGGCTCGTCGAGCCGGCGGGCAAGTCCAAGGGCACCGGCACCTCGTACCTGCGCGACACCGACTGGCACCAGTGCTCGGTGTCGCTGCCGACCAGCGTGCTCAGGCTGGCCGTCGGGCACGACCGCACCACGATCGCGGCCTACCAGAAGCTGTTTCCGGAGGCACAGCCGCGCACGGTGCTCGGCCGGCCGGCGCTCTGGACCGCCGGCAAGTCGATGATCGTCAACTCCCCGTGGCAGGAGGCGACCCTGCTGATCGCCTGGAACCGCGCCGACACGGGCGGGATGGTCGAGCTGACCATCCTGCGCACCAAGCTCAACCCCGCCGACGAGGGCACGCTCACCCAGATCGCGGAGCGGCAGGTCCCGGGCGTGCCCGGCTGGACCAACTGAAGGTTCAGCGATCCAGCAGCTGCGCGAGGTGGACGGCCGGCCGGTCCCGAAGGTCGGCGACCTGGGTGCGGCACGAGAACCCGTCGGCGAGCACGACCGCGTCCGGGGCGGCGTCGAGGGCCGGCAGCAGCTGCTGCTCCGCGACCGCGACGGACACCTCGTAATGGCCGATCTCGACGCCGAAGTTGCCCGCGAGGCCGCAGCAGCCGGCCAGCCGCCTCACCTGCGCGCCGGTGGCCTTGAGCAGGTCCGCGTCGGCCTTCCAGCCCAGGACCGCGTGGTGGTGGCAGTGCGGCTGGGCGACGATCTCGACGCCGGACAGGTCCGGCGGGGTCCAGTCCGGGGTCTGTGCGAGCAGCTCGGCAAGGGTGCGCACCGACCCGGCGACCACCGCCGCGTCCTCGTCGCCGGGCAGCAGCTCGTGGATGTCGGAGCGCAGCACCGCGGTGCAGGAGGGTTCGATGCCGACGATCGGGACGCCGGCGCGGGCGTCCGGGGCGAGCGCCGCGACGGTCCGGGTGAGGATCTTCTTCGCCGCGTCCAGCTGGCCGGTGGTGATCCAGGTCAGGCCGCAGCACACCGTCCCGGACGGCAGTCTGGGTTCGTAGCCGGCGGCGCGCAGCACCCGTACCGTCGACTCCGCCGCCTCCGGGGAGAAGGCGTCGGAGAACGAGTCGGCGAAGAGGACCACGGGTTTGCCGCCCGCGGCCGGCTGGAACGTGCGGCGGAACGGGCGCCGGGCGAACGCGGGCACGGTGCGGCGCCGGTCCACGCCGGCGAGCCACAGCAGCAGGCCGCCGATCACGGGCAGGCGCATGCCGAGGTTCGCCAGCCGCGGCGTCCAGCCGGCCAGACGGGCCCAGAACGGCAGCCTGCCCAGCGTGTAGTGCGACCGCGGCCGCAGCTTCTTCCGATACGTCTGGTGCAGGACCTCGGACTTGTACGTCGCCATGTCGATGCCGGTCGGGCAGTCCGACGCGCAGCCCTTGCACGACAGGCACAGGTCCAGCGCGTCGTGCACCGACGGGTCCGACCAGGTCAGCTCGCCGCGCACGACCTCCTGCAGCACCCGGGCGCGGCCCCGGGTGGAGTCCTTCTCCTCGCGGGTCGCCAGGTAGGACGGGCACATGACGCCGCCGGCGGCGGAGTTGTCGGCCCGGCACTTGCCGACGCCGGTGCACCGGTGCACGGCCTGGGCGAGGTCGCCGCCGTCGTGCGGGTAGGCCATCGCGAGCGCCTTGAGCGGGAACCGCCCGGCGGGCCGCACGTCGGCGTCGACCGGGTCGGGGTCGACCAGGACGCCGGGGTTGAGCAGGTTGTCCGGGTCGAAGGCGTGCTTGATCCCGGCGAACAGGGCGATCGCGTCCGCGGAGTACATGTGCGGCAACAGCTCGGAGCGGGCCCGGCCGTCGCCGTGCTCCCCCGACAGCGAGCCGCCGAACTCGCCGACCAGCTTGGCGGCGTCGGTGAGGAACTCGCGCAGCACCTTCGTGCCGCCGGGCTCGCCGAGCGGGAAGTCGAGGCGGACGTGCATGCAGCCGTCGCCGAAGTGCCCGAACGGCGCCGACGTCAGCTTGTAGGAGGCGACGAGCTCGTCGAACCGGGCCAGGTAGGCGCCCAGCCGCTGCGGCGGCACGGCGGCGTCCTCCCAGCCGGGCCACGCGGGACGGTCCGACGGGGCGCGCCCGGCCAGGCCGGCGCCGTCCTCGCGGATCCGCCACAGCTGCGCCTGGACGAGCGGGTCGGTGACGACGAGGGCCTCCTCGCCGATGCCGTCGGCGGCGAGGCGGCGGGCCCGGGACTCGACCTCGCCGAGGTCGTCGCCGGCCAGCTCGACGAACAGCCAGGCGCCGCCGCGCGGCAGCGACGGGACGGCGGCCGGCCCGCGCCGGGCCACCAGCACGTCGATCAGCCGCGAATCGAGGCCCTCGCACGAGGTCGGGCCGTGGGCGACGACGGCCGGGGCGCTCTCGCCGGCGGCGACGATGTCGCGGAAGCCGAGGACGACGACGACCCGGACCGGGGCGTCGACGACGAGCTTCACGGTCGCCTGGGTGATGACCGCGAGGGTGCCTTCGGAGCCGACGAGGGCCTGGGTGAGGTCGAAGCGTTCGGGCAGCAGGTGCTGCACGGCGTAGCCGGAGACCTGCCGGCCGAACCGGTCGAACTCGGTCCGCGCCGTGGCGAGGTGCCCCTCGATGACTGTTTTCAGCTGGTTTTTCAGCATTTCTGGTGGCTTTTGGGTACTGATCTGCTCGCCCGCGGCGGTCAGCAGTTCCAGGCCGGCGACGTTGTCCGACGTGCGGCCGTAGGCCAGGGAGCGCGAGCCGCAGGCGTTGTTGCCGATCATCCCGCCGATCGTGCAGCGCGGGTGCGTCGACGGGTCGGGCCCGAACCGGACGCCGTGCCTGGTGACGGCCTTCTGCAACACGGCGTGCACGGTGCCGGGCTCGACCACGGCGGTGCGGGCGTCCGGGTCGACGGACAGGACGCGGTTGAGGTGGCGGGAGAAGTCCAGCACGATCCCGCGGCCGACCGCGTTGCCGGCCACCGATGTGCCGGCGCCCCGGGAGGTGAGCGGCACCCCGGTCGCACGGGCGACGGCGAGCGCCGCGGCCACCTCGTCGACGTGCCGCGGGCGGACGACCGCGAGGGGCGGGATCCGGTACAGCGAGGCGTCGGAGGCATACATGCCCAGGGTGCCGGCGTCGGCCCGGACCTCGAGCCCGGCCTGCTGCAGTGCACCCACCACGTCGTTCATGGGTAACATGTTACTCATGCCCTCGCCCGACCTCCCAACCGAGGCGCCGTCGTTCGCTCTCCGCGCACCCGCCCTCGCGCTTCGCCTCCCGGCCGAGGCGCCCTCGCTCGCCGAGGCCGTTGCCCAGGCGGTCCGCGACGGCGTCGCGGCCGGGGAGCTGGTGCCCGACCGGACCTACTCCGTGTATCAGCTCGCCGAGCTCCTCGGCGTCTCCCGCAGCCCGGTCCGGGAGGGGATGCTCCGCCTGGCCGAGGCGGGCCTGGTCGAGATCCGGCGCAACCGCGGCTTCCGGGTGCTGCCACCACGCGCCCATGACGTGGCGGAGATCATCGAGATCCGCCTCTGGCTGGAGCCGCCGGCCGCCCGCAAGGCCGCCGCGCACGGCACGGACGAGCAGCACGCCGCCATCCGGGCGGCCCTCGACACCATGGCCGCCGCGGCCGCCGGCGGCGACGAGGCCGCCTTCTGGCCCGCCGACCGCACCCTGCACGACCTGCTGCTGCGCGCCGCCGGCAACGCCCGGGCCGCCGGGATCGTCGCGCAGCTGCGCTCCACCACCGCCCTGCTCGGGCCGCCCACCACGGCCAGCGGCCGGGCCCTGGCCCAGATCCACGCCGAGCACGAACCGGTCGTCACCGCCGTGATCGCCCGCGACGGCGCCGCCGCCGAGGCCGCCATGCGCACCCACCTCGAGGCGACCGGCGCCCTGCTCGTGGCGAACCTGACCGCCCGGCGCTGACGCCGAGCCGGTCAGGCCGGCTCCGGGGCGAGGCGGAACACCGGCCAGCCGATCTCGGTGCGCCAGTCCGCGGGTGTGGGACTGTCGCGGGGGCCGACCAGGTAGGTCTCGTCGACTGGGCCGTCGACCGCAAGGGCGTGCTCCACCACCCACGCTCCCAACCGGCCGTAGGTCACGTCGATGTCGTCGTGCCGGCCGGCGTGCACGGCGACGGCGACGTCGGCCGGTGGCAGCTCGACGATCTCGATGCGCCCCCGGGCGAGGGGTTCGCGGACCGGGCGGTACACCGTCATCGCCCCGGCGCCGGCGGTGAACAGCTCGTTGGCGTAGCGGCCGCCGGGCGGGCCGGTGCGCTCGGCCGGACCGAACGCGGCGTCCAGCTCGGCCATCGCGGCGTCGTACCACCGCGTTGCGTCCTGCAGTGTGACGTCGCCGCGGACCGCGACGACCGATCTGGCGGGCAGGGAGCGCAGCTCGACCCGGAAGTCGTCCTGCTCCGGGCGCAGCAGCCGGCGCAGCGACACCACGGCGGCCCGGGTCCGTTCGAGTTCCTCCTCCAAACGGCGCAGGTGCCCGGCGATGAGATCCGCGCGCCGCTGCGGGTCGTCGGCGGCGAGGATGGCCCGCACCTCGACCAGCGGCACGTCGAGCTCCCGCAACCGGTGGATGACCTGCGCGGACGGGATCTGCTCGGCGGAGTAGTAGCGGTATCCGGTGAACGGGTCGACCGCGGCCGGCTCCAGCAGGCCGCCCTCGTGATACCGGCGCAGCGTCCGCACGCTCAGACGGGTCAGCGTGGCGAACTCCCCGATGGTCATTCCTTGGCGCATGCGTCCAGTCTTGACCCTCTCCCGGCGGGAGACTGCACGGTTGACGCATGGACCTTTCTCCCCCAATTACACCAAATTCGACGTGGTTCATCACCGGTGGGACGCCGGGTGGCTTCGGTCAGGCGTACGCCGACGCCGCCCTCGAAACGGGTGACCGGGTGGTGCTGACCGCGCGGCGCCCCGAGCAGCTGCGGGAGTGGGCGCGCCCGCACGGCGACCGGGTGCTGCTCCTGCCGCTGGACGTCACCGACGCGGCGCAGATCCGCGACGCGGTGGCCGCGGCCTCTCATGCCTTCGGCGGGATCGACGTGCTGGTCAACAACGCCGGGCGCGGATGGTACGGCTCGATCGAAGGCATGGCCGAGGATGCGGTGCGCCACACGTTCGAGCTGAACTTCTTCGCCCTGCTCGCGGTGACCCGTGCGGTGCTGCCCGGCATGCGGGAACGGCGCCGCGGCTGGATCCTCAACATGTCCTCGGTCGCCGGCCTGCGCAGCGTGCCCGGGTTCGGCTACTACAGCGCCGCGAAACACGCGGTCGAGGCGGTGACGGCGGCCCTGCGCGAGGAGGTCGCCCCGCTGGGCATCCGCGTCCTGGCGATCGAGCCCGGAGCGTTCCGCACCAACGCCTACGCCGGCTTCGCCGACGAGCCGCTCACCGAGTCCATCCCGGCCTACCACGGGATGCTCGACGGCGTGCGGTCCGCGATGATCGACCAGGACGGCACCCAGCCCGGCGACCCGCTGCGCGGCGCCCGCGCGGTCATCGCCGCGATGGCCGAGGACCCACCGCCGCACCGGCTGGTGCTGGGCAGCGACGCCTACGACGCGGTGACGTCGACGCTCCGCGACGCCATGACCGACATCGCCAGGTCCGAGGCCGCCTCCCGCGCCGCCGACTTCCCGCCGAGCATGTGAGGCCGGATCCCTACCTCCGCTCGAGTGCGACGACCGCATCCAGCAGACAGTGCAGGCAGAGTTCGTAGCGGTCGGCGTCCACCCGGTCGAACAGCAGCTCATCGAGCGGCACACCGTCGGTCCGCTCCGGCTGGCCGGCGATCGCCAGCTCGGCCAGAACGGCAAGTTTGAGATCGTGCAGTGCCGTCGGCTCACTGTCCAGGGTGCTCATCGCCCCTCCGGTTCCGACTCGGAGCGTGGACGGAAACACTGCCCACCCGGTGCCCGTTCCCGCCGGGCGCCGCACCGACGCTCACCCGAAGGGATGAGTTACGGGCTCATGCACATGCATCTGAACCTGTACGGTGCTCGCGTGACGACGCCGCCCTCTCCCTCCGGGCCGAACCCGGACGTTCCTGCGTGGGGCCCACCGAACACCCCCGCACCGGGCATGCCGACCTCCGGCATACCAGCGTCCGGCATGCCGATGCCCGGGCCACCCACCTCCGGCTTCCCCGCGTTCGGCCCGCCCACCTCCGGCTTCCCCGCGTCCGGCCCGCCCACCTCCGGCATTCCCGGGTACGGGCCGCCGGACCCGTTCGGGGCACAACCCCCCGGTGCACCCAACTGGATGACGCCGCCTACGGGTCCCGTCATCGGCGGACCGGGCAGCTGGCCGAGCGGTTATCGGCCCCCATCCGGCAGGCCCGGCAGGTCGCGGAACAAGCTCATCGTCGGCGTCGTCGCCGTCGTGCTCCTGCTGGTGTGCGGTGTCGGTGGGGTCGCCGCGTTCGTCGGTGGTGACTCCGACAAGACGCCGGCCGCCGTGGGCGCGACCAGCAGCGCGTCGGCGAGCCCCACGCCGAGCAAGGCGCCGGAGCCGATGACCTCCACCGCGTACCAGTCGGTCCTGACCGAGGTCGACGGGCTGCTGGGGCCGGCGTGGCAGCTGGTCGTCGCGGCGAAGAACCAGACGGCGACGACGGATGCCGTGCAGGCGCTGGCCGACGCGGTCAGGACGAGCGCGCCCAAGTTCGCGTCCCTCACCCCGCCGAAGGAGGCGGCCGCCGGCCACGAGCAGATCAAGCGGGCGTTCAACTCCTTCAGCAGCGACATCAGCGCGCTGGCCGGGGCCGTGAAGTCGGGCGAGTACTGCGCCGGCTCCTCGGCGGTCTCCCAGGTGACCAGCCTGCCCTCGGCGAACCTCCTCCGGGAGGCGGTCAAGGCCTTCGGGACCTCCTTCGCGTTCGGCGCGTGGCTGCCGGCACCGGTCGCCCAGCAGACCCGCACCCTCGCGAACGGCACCATGGTGAAGAAGGGGACCCTCAACGGCTCGGGCGAGTTCACGATCAACAACAACGGCAGCCAGACCGACGTCACCGTGAGCCTCGTCCCGAACGGCGGCAAGGTCGCGGCCTTCACGGTCTTCGTCTCGGCCGGCAAGACGTTCAAGGTCAAGAAGGTCAAGGACGGCAACTACCAGGTGTACATGAGCAGCGGCGTCGACTGGGACGCGGGCGTTGCCGGGTTCACCCGCTCCTGCGATTTCGAGAAGTTCGCGGACGTCTTCGAGTTCAAGACGACGAGCCGGCAGTACACCACCTGGGAGATCACCCTCAAGGCCAGCGTCGGCGGCAACGCCGACACCGACCCGGTCAACCCCGGCGACTTCCCGCAGTGACCACGGTCCGACCGGACCACTGACCGAACGACACCCGTCGATCGGCCTATGCTGCCACGGCAGGTCGGGACCTATCCTGCTGTGAGTGGATGGTCCCGACCGGTAAAGGCGGCGGATGGTCTTCGGCGCGGACGAGCAGGACCTGAGCAGCGCCGGGCGCGGCGTGGAAACGTTGGCGGAGCTGGCCGGCCTGCTGCGTGCCCTGCGGCGCCGGCACGCCCGCCGGTGCGGCGAGCGGGAGTTGTCCTACCGGACCCTCGCCGCCCGCACCGGCTGGTCGCACACCGCGGTGGCCGAGTACTTCACCGGCAAGACGCTGCCGCCGACGGACCGGTTCGACGTCCTCGTCGACCTGCTGGGCGCCGGCCCGGCCGAGCGGGGCGCCCTGGCCACCGCCCGTGACCGCGTCCACGAGCGGCGCCGGGGCGACACCCGCCCGCCGGACCCGCAGCCGGACCGGGCGGCGGCCGCCCCGGTGCCACGGCAGCTGCCGCCCGCGGTCCACCAGTTCAGCGGCCGGTGCCCGGAGCTTGCCGAGCTGACCGACCTGGTCGCCCGGACCCCGGCGACCGGGCCGGTCACGGTCGCGATCACCGGCACCGCCGGCATCGGCAAGACCGCCCTCGCGCTGCACTGGGCGCACCGGATGGCCGGCCGGTACCCCGACGGCCAGCTGTATCTCGACCTGCGCGGCTTCGACCCGAGCGGCGCGGCGATGCCGGCCGGGGAGGCCCTGAGCCAGCTGATCGACGCGCTCGGCGTGCCATCGCAACGGATCCCGCCGGACCTGGCGGCACGGGCGGCGCTGCTGCGCACCGCCCTTGCCGGCCGGCGGATGCTCATCGTCCTCGACAACGCCCGCGACAGCGCCCAGGCCCGCCCGCTGCTGCCCGGCACGCCGGGCTGCCTGGTCGTGGTGACCAGCCGCAACCAGCTTCCCGGTCTGGTGGCCGCCGCGGGCGCGCATCCCGTGACGCTCGACCTGTTGGGCCCGGACGAGGCCACCGAGCTGCTCCTGCGCCGCGTCGGACCGCACCGGGGCCAGGTGGAGCCGGCGGCGGTCGATGCCATCGTGGCCCGCTGCGTCGGGCTGCCACTCGCCCTCGCGCTGGTCGCCGCCCGCGCCGCCACCCGGCCACGGGCCATGCTGTCGTCCCTCGCCGGCGAGCTGCGCGACGCCCGCACCCCACTCGACGCGCTGGACATCGACGAGCCGGACGGCGCGGTCCGGACGGTGTTCTGGTGGTCGTACCGCGCGCTGCGACCCGCCGCGGCGCGGCTGTTCCGGCTGCTCGGCCTGCACCCCGGCGGCAGCGTGTCGGTGTGGACCGCCGCCGGCCTGGCCGGGCTGCCGGTGGATGGGACGCGGCCGTTGCTCGCCGAGCTGGTCCTGGCGAACCTGCTGACGGAGCACACCGGCGGCCGGTACCACCTGCACGACCTGCTGCACGCGTACGCGACGGAACGGGCCACGGCGGAGGAACCGTCCGAGCAGCGGGCCGCCGCCGTGCACCGGATGATCGAGCACTACCTGCACACCGCGCACCACGCCGACGCGCTCCTGGGCTCCCAGCGGGAGGAACTGATCCTCGACCGGCACGAGCCCGGGGTCGAGCCCGTCGCGGACCGCCGGGCAGCACTGGAATGGTTCACCACTGAGCAGCCCGTCCTGCTGGCGGCCGTGCCGCTCGCGGTGGCCGCCGGGCTCGACGCCACCGCGACCCGGCTCGCCTGGACGCTGACCACCTTCCTCGACTGGCGCGGGCACTGGACGGCCCTGGTCGAGGTCCAGCGGGCCGCGCTGGCCGCCGCCGAACGCATCGGTGACCTGGCGTTCCAGGCTTACGCGCGGCGCGGCCTCGCCCGGGCGCACACCCGCACCGGCCGCTACGCCACGGCCCACCGGCACCTGGCCGCCGCGCTGGAGCTGCACCACCGATGCGGCGACCCGATCGGGCAGGGTCAGACCCACCTCAGCATCGCGCTGGTCCTGGAGCGGGAGCAACGCTACGCCGAGGCGCTCGACCACGCCCGCCGCGGGCTCGAGTCGTTCGGGACGGTCGACAACGGCCGGTGGAGGGCTCGCGCGCTGAACGTGGTCGGCTGGTATCACGCGCTGCTCGGTGACCACGCCCGGGCGCTGACCTCCTGCCGCGCGGCGCTGGACCTGCTCCAGGACTTCGAGACCCCGGCCGATCACGTCTACACCTGGGACAGCATCGGTTTCGCCCTGCACCACCTGAACCGGTTCGACGAGGCCATCGCCGCCTACCGGGAGGCCCTCCGGCGCGGCCGGGACCTCGGCGACCGGCACGTCGAGGCGATGATCCTCGACCATCTCGGCGACGCACACCGCGCCGCCGGCGCCGTCGACGAGGCCCGGGCCGCCTGGCAGCGGGCCGCCGGCCTGCTCGACGAACTGCACCTGCCGGACGACCTCGAACAGGTCCACGCCCGGCTGGCAGCCATCGCACCACGCTCCCCGCAACCGGCGTGAATGCCGCCCGTGGCGGCGACGCGGTTGACGATCAGACGAAGGCCAGGGCCACCACCACCGCGACGATCGCCAGTGCGGCGGTCACCGATGTCGTGCTCGGTGCGACGACGGCCGCGGCGAGCACGACCACGGCGAGACCGGTCAGGACGAGCAGGAGCACCGGCGACAGCCGGGACATCCTGCCGAGCAGTCCGCCGTCGCTGTCGACCAGCCCATCCGGGCGGTCCGCCAGTCCGGTGGTGATGTAGGCGGCGACATTGCGGCGACGTTCCGGAGTCGCGAGAGGTGCGCCGTGCCCGCCGGAGAAGAACGGCCACTGGATCGCCGGCGGCGCGTCGAGCTCTGCGAACCCGCCGAACCCCCCGTTACCGACGTCGTGCATCCGCAGGCCGCGCAGTCCCTGGGCGAGCAGGGCCACCGGGATGTCGCGATTGCCGCGGTCACTGCGGATCTGGCCGATGCGGGGCGCCCGGCGCACGTCGCGCAGATAGGTGTGCCAGGGGAAGGTGGCCGGCAGGACGCTGCCGGCGAGGTACACCCGACGGAAACGCACGGCGGGCACCGTCTGCAACGCCCGGCCGAGCAGATACGTGCCGTTGCTGTGACCGACGAAGTGGAAGTTCGCCGTCGGGTGCTGGGCCACCTCGCCCGAGTACTGGTCCAGGAACCAGCGCACCTTGCGCCGCCGGGTGACCGGGAACGCGAAGGCCAGCGCCGAGAAGTACCGGTAGCTCGGCGTCACCACCCGCCACTGCGTGCCGGTGTCCTCCACCAGCTGCCGGACCTCCCGCACCCAACCATGGACACCGGCTCGGATCCCGTGCACGACGAAGACGACCTCGGTCGCCTCCCGCTTGACCGGCGGTGGCGTCGTCGGGTCCGGCGCCCCGAGGATGTAGGAGCGGAGCAGGAGATACCGGTTGTCGCGGTCCGGCCCGGCGACGTCGAGCACGTCGAAGTGCGCCGCGTCGGCCACCTCGACGTGAGCGGCGCGGGGGAACTGTTCGATGTCCCGGCTGTCCTCGCGCCGCACCAGCCGGTCCGACGTGCCGAGGAACTGCACGACGAACGGCTGCCGGTCGGGGTGCTCCGCCAGGTGCCGCATCCAGGTGAGCCGCAGGTCGGTGACGAACGGCGCCCCGGCCAGCGCGTCCTTCCACGCGAAGCCGAACGGCGACGCCAGCGAGATCACCACCTTCTCGGCCAGCAGCCGCGGACCGCGGCGGCCGGACTCCCACCGGGTCGAGAAGCCCCGGTTGATGCCCGCCATGAGCACGATCCGGGTCACCTTCGCCGCCCATGGGCGGGGCGCGTCACCGGAGAACGCGCCGCATCCGTCGAGCCAGGCCCACCGCACCACCAGCGCGCCAAGGCTGCTGCCGAACAGGATGATCTCGTCGTACGGGCTGTCCCGCGCGGTTGCGGCGGCGTCGAGCTCGGCCAGATGCGCGGAAAGGTTGCCGGCGTAGCCCTCCAGGGTCCTTCCCCGGGTGTACTTCCCGAGGTGGCGGCCGTGGGCCGGCCAGGACAGGAACGTGTCGCCCTCGCATTCCGGCTCGGTCTCCAGCCGCGCCTTCAGCCCCTCCCACAGCAGCCGGGAGCCGGTGATCGCGGGCACGTACAGGAACAACCGACGCATACGCGCATGGTCGACCCATTACACAGCGTTGTCAGTCCAGTACCTGACGGGCCTGCAGCTCGTCAATCAGCGTCATCCAGGACCGCAAGCGGCAGGGACGCCAGTTCATCGATACTGGTTGCGCGCACGTGGATGCCGTCCGGGGCCGACCACTGCCACTCCGGGCTCCCCACCGCCCAGATCTCGACCTGGAAACTCCCATCGACGACGGTCAGGGTGTTGGCGGTGCGGTCCCGGCGGACGGTGCAGTCGCGGCATCGCAACACCGACACCCACAGGTCGGCCGGTCCCCGCATGTCGACCTGGAGGAGCCGCCCCTCACCCCGCACGGCGACCACGGTGTAGCCCGGAATCACCGGCAACACCCGCGGCGCCGACGCGTAGGTCTCCTTGCGCCACCGGTACTGGGACGCGTCGTCGTAGGCGATCATCAGCGGTGCGGCCGCGACGACGAGGACGCTTGCGAGCACGCGGACCTTCCGCGACGCGCCCCGGCCGAACCCGACGCCGGCCGCGCCGTACATCAGCACGACGACCAGCGCCCAGCCCAGCCGCTGTTCGGTCACCGATTCGACCGGCCCGCTCGTGACCGCACCGGCCAGCAGCACCACCCACATGACGAAGGGCGCGACGATCACCCAGGAATGCCGCCACGGCTCCGTTCCCCGGTCGAGGAGCGCCCAGACCACCACCCACCCGGCCGCCGCGGCGGCGAGCACGATCATCGGTCCGTACACGAGAAATACGATGAGACCGCCGAAGCCGCCCATGGTGGACAGGTCCGCCGCGAAGGCCCAGACCGACGCGACGATCGGCACGCTCGCACCGATGCCGACCAGACCCGCCCTTGCCCTGTCATCCATTGGCGTCAGCGTGCCCGGCCGACGTCCGATCCCGCGACAGCAGGCGCGGGATCTTCACAACATCATCACCCGCCCGGCTGCACCCGCGCCGGAGCCGGACGACGTGTCAGGAGCAGTCGAACCGATAGTCGAACGGGCGATCGGCGCAGGTTGCGCAGACGAACACGTAGATGCCGCCGACGTCGCCGAGCATCAGGCCGGCCGGGTTCTGGATGCGCCGCCAGGGATGGTCGTCCGCGGCGTCGAATCCCCAACCGGCCATCGCCTCGCGGTCCTGCAGCGGGACCCACCGCTTCTCGTCACCGCGGCTGAACTCCCAGCTGGCCACGGTGAGGAGGTGATCCATCCGTGCGCCGCAGCCGCAGACCGGCCAGTCCGGCACCTGGGTCCAGCCGGGATAGCCGCCCACCTTCGTGCCGGATGCGACCGACAGGTCGTCCTCGTACTGCCAACCGGTGTCCCGCTCGACCGCGGCGATGTCGTCCCGGATCTGCGACCAGACCGCCGCGGGCAGGTCGTGCTTCGGGTACTCTGTGACCCGCTCGGGGTGCAGCACGCACGGATCGGGCACGTGCCAGGGGTCGGCCTCCCCGTCCGGCTCGGGCATCGCCTGCCGGCGGTCACCGATCTCCGCGCGGCGGCGCCATCGCAGCTGCGGCCGGGGCGAACTCCACGGCTGGTGATCGAACGGGCACCACAGCACCTGCAGCACGTCCGTGCCGGCGGGGAACGGAAGCTCGGGAACGTCCTCGGCGAGCAGTTGCAGCACCGGGACGAGGGGCACCTCGACCTCCCCCGGCTGCTCGTCGAGGTGGTCGTACGGATCCGGCCCATCGCACATCGGCCACGGCTCCGTCGCCGGCCACAGCAGCGGACCGCCCATCGAGCTCTGCTCGGCGGTGGGCGCGCCACGCCTGGGATGCAGCCGCACGGCCGTCATGGCGAGCGACGCCACCTGCGGGAAGACCTCGGAAACGACGATCGGGCTGGAACCGGTGGTGCGCACGGTGACGCTCACTTCGACGGCGGTGTGGTCAGGCTCTGGAAGCACGGGCGCAGCAGGTCGATGATCTGCTCGGGTGAGGCGTCCGCGAGGTGCGTGAGGCGCAACAGGTACCGCTCGGCGATCACGCCGTGGACGATGGCGCTGAGCAGGCTCGCGCGCAGGTCGGCGTCGGGCGTCGGGATCGCCTCGGTGATCTGGTTGAGCTGGGGCTCCGCGGCGGCCCGGTAGCGGTCGGCGGCGTCGGCGTTGGTGAGCATCGAGCGCAGGACCGCCAGGGAGGCGGCCGGCTCGCTGGTCAGGCGCCGGCCCAGCGACGTGAGCAGCGCCTCGGCGACCTCGCCCGAAGTGCCGCCGGGCAGCTCGTCGGCGGGCACCTCGACGGCCCGGGCGAAGAGCAGGTCCTTGCTGCCGAAGTAGTGCATGACCAGACCGGCGTCGACGCCGGCGGCCGATGCCACAGCCCGGATGGTGGTCCGGTCGTAGCCGAGCTCGGCGAAGATCTGGCGGGCCGCGGCGAGGATCCGCTCCTCGGTCCGGTGGCGTTGCTGCGCTCTGGTCGGGCGGGCGCTCGGTTCGGTCACGGGTTCATTCTACGGCCGTTGACCGACAGCCCTCGCCGTTCTACACTCGTTCAATCAACAAGCGTTGAATGAGAGGAGGCGACGGTGACCGTCACGTCCCGCGAAGTCGCCGAGCAGCTCCTGCGCGCGAGCCGCGAGCAGGACACCGAACGGTTCGTCGACCTGTTGGCGCCGGACTGCTGCATCGAGTGGCCGTTCCGCCCGGCCGGCGTCCCGGGCCGCGTGCAGGGCCGCGACCGGATCCGCGAATTCCTGACCACGCAGGCCAACGGCTTCGTCACGTTCGACGAGTACCGCGGGACGGTGTTCCACGAGACGACCGACCCTGAGGTGGTGATCGTCGAATACGAGGCGCACGGCACCGTGGTCCCCACCGGCGCACCCCTGCACCAGACGATCATCGCCGTGTTGCGGATCAGGGACGGCCTGGTCGTGTCGTACCGCGACTACCTCAACCCGCTGGTCCTGGCCGAAGCCCTGGCGAGCGTCAGCTCCGGTGCGGATCGCCTCCGGTGACCGACCGAAGTCGTGTCTGACCCGTCGCGGCGCGGGCCCGGTTTGGCCCACCGCCACCTGGACGGCTACCGTGCCGTCGATGCGTGACCAGCCGACCGCTCAGCAGCTGCTGACCCTCGCCCGTGCGGGCGACCTCGAGCCGATCCTGCACCTGTGCGACCTCGACGGCCACGGCGACCTCCTCGCCTACAAGTGGCTCACCGTCGCCGCCGACTTCGGTCACGACGACGCCGACGACCTGATCGACGACGTCCTGCAGGTGACGTCGCTGCGCTACGACGACGACAGTTCCCTGACCGGCGAGGTCCACTTCGAGCTCGGCGTGGCGTACCTGACCGGCGGCGACGGCCTCCCCGTGGACCCCGAACTGGCCCGGCGGCACCTCACCGCCGCGGCGGACGCCCGCTACCCGGCCGGCATCCAGGGCGGCGACGAACTGGTCGAGGCCGCCCGGGCCGCGCTGACCGGCGGGGACCGGCCGCTCTTCGACGCGATCTACCCGCCCGCGACGTGACCGGCGACGCCCGCCGGCGCGGTGGACCGGTCGCTCTTCGACGCGATCTACCCGGCCGCGACGTGACCGGCAACGCCCGCCGGCGCGGTTGACTCGACCTGCTGCAACGTCGTCGGGTCGATGCTCCACGCCGCCGCGACCCGCATGACGGTGTCCTCGTCGATGTCCCAGTCGTCCTCGGTCATCGCCGGGACACCGAGGTCGGTCTCCACGGCGGTGGGCTGCCCCTGCTGCTCAAGCGTGCCGTCGCAGCGCAGGTGACGGACGAGCCGGCCACCGGTGGCCAAGGCCCACTCGTGATACTCCGACCCCCGGTGGGTGCCGAAGAACTGGACCTCGGTGCCGAGGCGGGCGCTGAGGTCCGCCACGGCGAGCCCGTCGAACGACAGCACGGCGCCGACGACGAAGACCCATCCCGCGGTCGGCGGCGAGACGAACACCTGCTCGTCGTAGGCCGCCTGCACACCGTCATACCAGTCGACCGGCTGGGCGCCGAGCAGCCCGACGGCGGCGGCGACCTCGTCGAGCCGGCCGTCGCGGACCGCCAGCCAGCAGCACTTGTATCCGAAGGCCGCGGCCGGGGTCGTCGGTGCCGGCGGCAGGTCCCGGAGCAGCCGCGCCGCCTCGACGCATGCCTCGGCGAGCCGGTCGACCCGGCCGAGCCACGGCGGACCCCAGACATCCTCGCCGTCCGTCGTGTGGGCGCCGGTCACCCGGATCGTGCCGTCGGACAACTCCTCCAGCGACACCGACGCCCTGCCGATCGAGCCCGGCTTGACCGACACCGCCGCCAGCGCCGCCTCATACGCCGGGGCCTCGGTGTGGTCGCGGTCGCTATCGGTGAGCCCCGCGCGGACCGCATCGGGCAGGGCCGGCCCGCCGGCGGTGAGGTCGAGGACCCGGGCGGGCCCGACGGACCATCCGCCGATGCTCGGCATGACCACCAGCTGCCGCGCCGCCGTGGTCAGCAGCACGACCTGGCGCAGGGTGGGCCACCGCGGCTGCATCAGCGCCAGCTCGCGGCGCACCTCGGCACCCAGCGCGGCGAGGTCCCCGGGCACCGCCCGCGCCGGGGCGTCCCGGTCCTCCGGTTTCGCATCGACCTGCCACCTGCGGTCGACCTGATATGCGCGGACCCGTTTCTCCGGGCGATACCGGCGGGTCGCGACGCCGGCCACCTCCTCGCAGAACACGTCCCACGGGGTCCGCTCGACCGGGGGTGACCACGGGTAGCGGCGTTCGGTGCGCAGGTGCTCGTGGTGGCGGATGAGCAGGCCCAGGTCCGCGTCGCCGACGGTGTCGGCGACGCGGACGCCGGACGATCCCCAGGTGCCCGTCACATACGTCCGGCCCTGGAACACGTGGATCTCGGCCCAGCTCACGGGATCAGCTCGATCCGCGCAGGGTGAGGGTGGTCGGCAGGCGGCCCGGCGGGGGCAGCGCCGGGTCGAGCAGCCGGCGGATCGCCGACTCCGCCTCCTCCTCCACGGGCATGTAGACCGACGACAGGTCCGCGGCCTCGGCCAGGGCGCTGCCGTCGAAGCTGACGACGGCGACGTCGTGACCGACCCGCCGGCCCGCCTCGCGCAGCGCCTGCAGGACCCCCATCGCGGACACGTCGCAGGCGGCGAACACCGCGTCGAGCTCCGGGTCCCGGGCCAGCAGCTCCTTCGCGGCCGCATACGCCCGCGCGCGGGTGAAGTCGCCGTCGATCGACGCGACGGGCTGGGCCGCGCCGGCCATCACCCGCAGGAAGCCGGCCTTGCGCTCCAGCGCGCACGGGGTCGGCGGGCCGAACACGGCGCCGATGCGGCGGCGGCCGGTGCTGACGAGATGGTCGGCGGCCTGGTGCCCGCCGCCGTCGTTGTCGGGGGCGACGAACGGGATGCCGGGCGCCGTCTCACCGAGCGCGATCGTGCGGTTGCGGCGCAGCCGGGCCGCCGCCGCGGCGGGCATGTTGATGAGGACCTGCCCGAACGGCGGGTCCACATCTCCCGCCGGCGGGGTCGCGACCCGCCTGACCTGCAGCGCCACGTCCTGGCCGGCGAGGGCGCGCAGCGCGCCGGTCAGCACCCGGCCGTAATACGGCTTGACGCTCAGCGCGTCGGGATCGGGGTCGACGATGAGGACCTCGATGCGCTCCACCGGACCCGCCGTCATCCGGCCGGTCGCCAGCGCCCGCGCCGCCGCGTGCGGCTGGAAGCCGAGCTCCTCGGCGGCGTCACGGACCCGCCGGCGGACCGCCTCCGTCGTGCCGGGCAGGCCGTTCATCGCCCGCGACGCGGTGGCCCGGGACACGCCGGCCACGCGCGCCACGTCGGCGAGTTTGGGACGCTGGTTCTCCACGCGGCTAACTTAGCCGCTACCACCGACAAAAAACCGCGCCGAGTTTCGTCGCGACGGCGCACGGGCATCCCGGCACCATGACTCCAGCGATGTGGATCGGTGTCGCCATCGCCCTGCTGGCCGGCATCATCGGGGTGCCGCTGGCCCTCGGCGTGTTCCGGAAGCGATGACCGCCAGCAGCCCGTCCAGCGGTCCCGGCAGGGCGTCCCGGGCGGCGGCGGCCTCGACCAGCAGGCTCGCGTAGCGCAGCTTGCGCCGTGAGCCGGCGCCCAGGAACCGCCGCAGCTGCGCCGGCGCGGGCCGGTCCCGCCACGCCGGCTGCCGCTGCATGGACCGCAGCGACCCGAGGTCGCCCTGGGCGTCGAAGAGCGCCTCGACGCCCGCGACACCGACCGCCCGGATCAGCTCGTCCTCCAGATCGTCGACGCAGACGCACACGCCGAGCGGCGTCGACGAGGCGGTGGCCAGTCCGCGCCGGAACAGGCCCTCCTCCCGCAGGTCGCACAGTCCGGCGAGGCGCACCGGACCCAGCGTGGGCACGAGGCGGCCGATCGCGTGCGCGCCGCCGATCGGCACGACCACGACCCGCTCCGCGTCGAGGTCCCGGCCGCGGGCGGCGGCGGCCGTCTCCACCGCGATCTGGTCGCTGATGCCTTCCACCAGCACCAGCGTCGCGGCGCCGCCGGCCTTGGCGAGGGCGCGGGCGGTGGCCCGCGGCGGCGCGTCGGGTCCGTGCGGGTAGCCCGCGAGCTCGGCCACGTGCCTCAGCCTCCGGTGGCCATGATGACCAGGCCGAGACACATCTCGTCGCTGGTGCCGTCGCCCCACACCACATACCGCGGCGCCGTCCCGCGCAGCTGCGGCAGCACGGCCCGCAGCGCGGCGTCGTGGGTGCAGGTGACCCGCAGCGTGTCGCCGGGCCTCAGCGCGACGGGCTCGGCGAGGGGCCGGATCGCCTGGTCGTCGAAGTTGTACGCCGGGACGTCCAGCAGCGTCCGCGCACCGGGCCGGCCGGGGTTGAGCTCGATCCTGACGGCGCGGCCCAGCAGGTGCATGTGCCCGGCCACGGCGTACACCGTGCCCGGCCGCGAAACGGGTCGGTCGCAGTGTTGCGTCGGCCCCGCGACGGGCGGTTTGCCCTGGTAGCACAGCCGCACGAGCTGTTCCTCCCGGCCGCCGACCTCCTCCCCGAACCGCGCGGTCACGTCGGCGATCGCGGCGGACCGCTCGCACAGCGGGCCGGACTCGCCCGCCGTGCACGGCAGCTCGATCGGTGCGAGCAGCAGCGAGGTCTGCAGCGGCGTCATCGCCTCGGTGGTGTCGTTCAGCCGCAACCGGATGCTCGACTGATCGGCCCCCTTGGTGGCCAGCAGGTTGTAGTGGATCTGCATCACCAGCAGGCTGCCGGGCGGCATCGGGTAGCCGAGGTTCGGCGCGAGCAGGGTCTCGTTCGAGCCCGGCGCCCAGGACGCGACCCAGGTGTCACCGGCGACACCCGAGTCGCCGAAGCACGTCCAGCCGTCGCCGGGCGTGCCGGCGTCGAGCTTGCGGGCCGCCGCGGCGGAGCCCGGCCCGATCCGGAAGAAGATCGCGTGGTGCACGATGTCGGCGTTCTGCGGCCGGAACTGGCTGCCGGTCAGGTACGCCTCGCTGGTCAGCTCCGGGTCGATCAGGAAGCAGCGGTACTCGTCCGTGCCGCCGTTCGGCGCCTTCGGCGTGTACCGCGCGGGCATGGACAGGTCCTGGAACCGCTCACCCGCCCGCAGCGGCGCGGCCGGCTGGGCCGAGACGTGCCCGGCGTGCGCACCGGCCGGCGGCGTGGCGACCGGTTGCGGGTCACCGGTGCCCTTCGCGCACGACGCGACCAGGACGACCGCCGCGAGCGCGGCGACGAATCCTCGCATGGCACCCCCCGGTATCCGACCGGACATCGACGACGTTACCTCCCATCGAGGGGTTTCCGGCCCCACGCCGAGATCATCGGTGAGGTGGCGAGGTCGAGCCGCCCCGCCGTGACGTTGTCCAGGTGCTCGTCGATCTCGCCGTCCGTGGCCAGACCGGCGGCGACGAGGCGGTCGCGGATCTGCCGCACCGTGGCCGCCTCCAGCGCCGCGCAGGCTCCCCCGGTGATCGGGAAGTAGGCGTCGGCCCCGACGTCGGTCAGGCCGGCGGCGCGCAGCAGTCGGGGCAGGGTCCGCCCGTAGGACAGGTCGACGCCGCGCCCGGCCATCAGGGTGCGGAAGCCGTGCTTGAGCCGGTTCGCCAGCCGCTGCTCCGGGCCCGACTCGTCGGGGCTGACGAGCGGCTGCAGCGCCGGGTCGGCCTCCTCCAGCAGCAGCCACCCGCCGGGGCGCAGCGCTGCGACCATCGCGGTGAGGGCCGCGGCCCGCTGCGGGACGTGCACGAGGACCAGCCTCGCGTGGACGAGGTCGAACCCGTCGCCGGGCGGCGGTTCGGCGCCGACGTCGTGGCGCAGGATGCGGTACCCGGTGCCGGCCGCCGTCCAGGTGACGTCGATGTCGGTGGCCAGGACGTGTCCCGACGGTCCGACCCGCCCGGCGAGCCAGGCCGGCACGCTCGCGCCACCCGCGCCGACCTCCCAGCACCGCCAGCCCTCGGCGATGCCGAGCGCGTCGATGTGCCGGAACGTGGACGGGTCGAACAGCGCCGCCAGGGCGTCGAAGCGGGCGCCGGCCTCCGCCTGCTGGTTGTCGAGGAGGTACCCACGCTCGTCGCCGCCGTCCATTGGCACCAGCGTAGAAGCTACGTCGCCTTACCGCGGGCCGGACATGCCCGTGAGGATGAGGTCGATGCCGGCCAGGAACTGTTCGCGGTCGTCGTGGTCGCGCAGCTGGTCCGCGACGCCGCGGGTGAACGGGTACTCCTCCGCGTCGAGCCCCGACCACACCGCCGCCGCGGCCTCCAGGACGGCGGTGCGGTCCGTGCCCGGCTCCTGCGAGCGGGCCAGCGCCGCGTTCTGCTGGGCGACCCCGAGGATGTAGTGCAGCACCGCGGACGCGGCCGTGAACTGCCCGGCGGCGGGCACGCCGAGCGCCTGCACCTGCCGCCCGACGCGTTCGAAGATCCGCAGCAGCGCCGGCTGCGCGGGCGTGCGGGACAGCTGCGTGCCCGCCCACGGGTGCACGTCGATCGCGTCGAACACGCCGAGCGCGACCGCCCGGATGGCGTCCCGCGGCGTCTCGCCGGCGACGCCGGGCACCGTCGCGGGGATGAGCACGGCGTCGGTGGCGGCGATGAGCAGCTCGCTCTTGTTCGCCACGTGCCAGTAGATCGCACCGGGCCCGGTCCTCAGGCGCGCGGCGAGCGCACGGAACGTCAGCCCGCTCTCACCGGCGTCGTCGAGCAGCTCAACGGCGGCGGCGACGATCCGCTCCCGGGAGAGGGCGTCCTCGCGCCGCTCCGGACTCCGCGTCCTGACTGCCATGCACCGCATCCTGCCACAACCTGGAACACCGTTCCACAGACCGTCAAGCGTGCCTGGCGAGCCGCCACGCACACAGCAGGACCGCGAGGGGCAGCGGGATCGCCGGCCACCACGGCCAGCCCTGTTCGACGAACACGGCCACCCCGGCCAGCACGAACGCCAGGGCGGACCCGGCCACGCCGGCGAGCAGCAACGGGCCGCCGCAGATCGATGGATTCGCGACGGTACCCAATGACGGCAACGACTATCGTGGAGATCATGAGCAACGGACTGGCTGACGACTTCCTGCTGCTGGCGCTCGACGACCGCGGCACGAACCTGGTCGGCGACCCCGGCCTCGACTACGGCCTCGCCGGCGCCGTGTTGCTGGACCTGATGCTGGCCGGGCGGCTCGGCCTCACCGACGGGCGGGTCGTGGTGACCGACCCGGCGCCGGTCGACGACCCGGTCGCGGACGCGGCGCTGACCCGCGTCGTCAAGGAGGCCACGCCACGCAAGCCCGACGCGTGGATCCAGCCGCTCACCGACGGGCTGCGGGCCAGGGTGCTCGAGCGGCAGGTCGAGGCCGGGGTGCTGCGCGTCGAGCGGGACAAGGTGCTGTGGGTCTTCCCGCGCACCAGGTACGCGTCGGCGACCGGCGACGAACCCGTCACGGAGACCGCGGTGCGGCGGGAGCTGGCGGAGGCGGTCGACGGCACCGGTGCGGTGCCGGCCCGGACCGCGGCGCTGCTGGGGCTGGTGCAGGCGGTCGGCCTGGCCGGCCAGGTGTTCCCCGACCACGACAAACGGCACCTGCGGGCGCGGCTGGACGAGATCGCCGAAGGGAACTGGGCGGCCGAGGCGGTGCGCCAGGCGATCGCCCAGATCCAGGCGGTCATCGCGTCGATGGCGGCGATGACCGCGGCCACGATGGTCATCACCACCGCCACCGGCTGACGCGTCAGCCGGTGGTGTTGCGGATCATCCGCCGCAGCACCTGCAGCGCCGTGACGTAGTCGGCGTCGTCGATGCCGTCGTGGATCAGGGCGCGGATGGCCGGTGCGTGCCGTTTGAGGCCGGCGCGGGCCTCGTCGCCCGCCTCGGTGATCCACAGCCGGTCGTCGCCGTCGCGGGTGAGCCAGCCGCGCTCCACCAGGACCGCGGACTCGGCCTCCAGGTCGTCCTCGGACCTGAGGTAGGTGCGCATCGCCTCGCGGAGCTGGGGGACGGTCATGCCGTGGCCGTCGGTGGACAGGTCGTGTTTCGACAGGTTGCGCAGCAGCCAGTACTGCGGCTGCGTGAACCCGAGCTCGGCCTGCCGCGCGCGGGTGAAGGCGATGAGCGACTCGTAGGCCACGCCGGTCCAGAAGGCGGCGGGCTGGTCCACGAGGTCGGCGTCGGTCAGGTACTCCACGGTCATGTGCGCTCCCCTGTGCTGGTGCGACCACCGTAGAACCTCAAGTTTGGTTGAGGTCAACCGCGCCTGGCACGATGCGGCGACGTGCTACCCGGGGGAGACTGCATGTCCGACGCTGCCACAACCCAGTTCGTGCTGGTCCGCTCGCGGCGGCGGGCAGGTCTCCCGCTCGCCGTGACGGTGCTGTTCCGCGGGCTCGTCGTCGCGTACGCGGTGCTGCTGGGCGCCGAAGGCCCCTACCTGCTCCTCGTGATCGGGATCTTCGGGCTGGCCGGCGTCATCGGCCTGGTCGCGTTCATCGCGACGCTCAACTCGCCGCCGGCCACGCTGAGCGCCGACGGGCTCCGGGTGCGCGCGGAGGCCATCTCACCGGGCCTGACGGACATCGCCTGGTCCGACGTCCGCGAGGCGTGGTTCGCGTACTACGGCAGCCAGCGCAGCCTCGGCGTGCTCGCCGGAACGCGGGAGCGGGCGTACGTGACGCCGATCCCCGACGGCACGATCGACCCGGCGGAGGTCGCCGCGGCCGTGCACGAGCTCAGCGGCGGCCTGGTCACCGTCGCCGACACTCCCCCGGCCCGCCCGCAGACCGGCTCGGCGATGTTCCGGCGCGGCGGCTACGGCCGGGAACGCAAGACGTCGCTGCTGATCGCCGTCCTGCCCTGGGTGGCGATCCTCGCGCTGCTGCCGTGGCTGCTGGACACGCCCCAGCCATGGGACCAGTCCTGGTGGCCCGGTTACCACCAGTAGTTGTCCTGCGGCGTGTACGGGGCCTCGAGCGCGGCGATCTCGCTGCCGGTGAGCTCAAGGGCGAGCGCCGCCACGGCGTCGCGCAGGTGGTGCGGTTTGGTGGCGCCGACGATCGGGCCGGAGACGACCGGTTTGGTCAGCAGCCAGGCCAGGGCGACCTGCGCCATCGGCACCCCGCGGGCCTCGGCGACCCGCTGGACCGCGTCGACGACCGGCCGGTCGACGTCGCGGTCGAACGCCCGGGCCACCGCGTCGGACGAGGACCGTGCGGTCTGCTCGCCCCACGGCCGCGCGGCCCGCCCCTTCGCCAGCGGCGAGTAGGGAGTGAGGCCGACGCCCTGGTCGAGGCACATCGGGATCATCTCCCGCTCCTCCTCGCGCTTGAGGACGTTGTACTGGTCCTGCATGGCCGAGAACGGTGTCCACCCGCCGAGGGCCGCGACGTGCTGGAGCTTGGCGAACTGCCACGCCCACATGGACGAGGCACCCAGATAGCGGACCTTGCCCGCCTGCACCAACGTGTGCAGGGCGGCCATGGTCTCCTCCGCCGGCGTGTCGGGGTCGAAGCGGTGGATGTAGTAGACGTCGATGTAGTCGGTGCCGAGCCGGCGCAGCGACGCGTCGGCCTGCTCCAGGATCGCCTTGCGGGACAGGCCGCTGCCGCCCGGCCCGTCGTGCATCCTCCCGCTGACCTTGGTCGCCAGCACGATGTCCTCGCGCCGGGAGAACCGGGTGATCGCGCGGCCGACGAACTCCTCCGACGTGCCGCCCTGATACACGTTGGCGGTGTCCCAGAACGTCACGCCGAGCTCGACCGCCTGCCGGAAGAACGGCGCCGCGGCGTCCTCGTCCAGGGTCCACTGGTGCATGCCGGCGGCTGCGGTGCCGTAGCTCATGCATCCCAGCCCGATCCGGCTCACCCGCAGACCCGCCCGGCCCAGCCGTGTGTATTCCACCGTCATGCCCCTCCGCGACCAGACAGAACCCGGCACAGGATGTCGGGTGGCGCAGGTCCGCGCCCGCTTAGCGTGGTGATCGCAAACAGGAAGGATACCGAGGATGCTGGACCGGCTGAACGCGGCGATGGAACACATCGAGCGGCATCTCGACGGGGAGATCGACCTCGCCGACCTCACGAAGATCGTGGTGACGTCGGAGTACCACCTGCGGCGGCTGTTCGCGTCCCTCGCGGGGATGCCGCTGTCGGAGTACGTCCGGCGGCGCCGGATGACCGTCGCCGGTGCGGAGGTCCTCGCCGGCCGGGAGACGCTGCTCGACATCGCGGTCCGGTACGGGTACAGCTCCGGCGAGGCGTTCGCCCGCGCGTTCCGCGCCGTGCACGGCGTCGGGCCCGGCGAGGCGCGCCGGGCCGGCGCGGCCCTGCACTCGCAGCCCCGGATGTCCTTCCGTCTCGTCGTCGAAGGGAGCAGCAGCATGCGATACCAGATCGTGCACCGGGACGAGTTCCGGGTCGTGGGCAGGAAGGCCCGCGTCCCGCTCGTCCACGAAGGCATGAACCCGGCGATCGCCGCGTTCATCCGCGGGATCGGGCGGGAGGAACTGCAACGGATCGAGGCCCTGTCCGACGCCGAACCCGGCGGCATCATCAGCGCGAGCGTCAACATCGCCGAAGGCCGGGCCGAGGGCACGGAACTGGACTACCACCACGGGGTGGCCACGACCGGCGCCGCGCCCGCCGACCTGGACAGCCTCGACGTCGACAAGGGGACGTGGGCGGTGTTCGACAGCTACGGCCCGTTCCCGCAGGCGCTGCAGCACCTGTGGCGGGACGTGTTCACGGAGTGGTTCCCGTCCAACCCGTACCAGAGCCGGCCGGGGCCCGAGATCCTGCGGGTGCGGCTGAACGGCGGCGCCACCGAGGCCGAGGCACAGCTGTGGATCCCGGTGGAGCCCGCCGCCCAGGTGCGGTGAACGACGGGCCGGCGCGAACCGCGCCGGCCCGTCGGCATCGGGTCTCCTTGCGTCCCGGTCGGTGATCCGCCGGCAGCCACCACCCTCGTCGAGCTCGAGGCCGAGATCCCGCACAACGGGCGACAGCACCGCTGGTCCTGCCCGACGGGCACCGGCCGGGCACCTGGGCACGCCGGACGGCATGCCGGGACAACCGCATGTGGATACAGTTCGACGATGCCCGAACCTGGTACGTCGCCGAAATCTGACCTGGAAGCACGGCAGCAGGTCATCGACGGGTTGGCCGCCCGGATCCTCGCGTTGCGACTGGGGCACCCGGCCCGGG
This sequence comes from Dactylosporangium siamense, assembly GCF_016862795.1. Taxonomy (GTDB): domain Bacteria; phylum Actinomycetota; class Actinomycetes; order Mycobacteriales; family Micromonosporaceae; genus Dactylosporangium; species Dactylosporangium siamense. Next base: position 73,582 of record NZ_BONQ01000029.1, read on the forward strand.
TGGGGATCGACGGTCACTCCGCGGCCGGCAAGACGACCCTGGCCGACGAGCTGGCCGCCGCGCTGCGGGCGAAGACGGCGCGGCCGGTGCTCCGGGTCATGATCGACCACTTCAAACGGCACGTCGACCTGCGCACGCGGTATCCGTCCGGTTCGCCGGAGAGCTACTACCACGAGATGTTCGACGTCGACGCGATCCGCGATGCGCTGCTGGTGCCGCTCGGGCCCGGCGGCGACCGCCGGTATCGCACCCAGATCATGGACTTCAGCGGCCGCGCGTCGATCGACTCAGGGGTCGTGGTGGCCGCGGACGACGCGATCCTGGTCGCGGACGGTGGTTTCCTGCAGAAGCCGGCCCTGGCACCGCACTGGGACCTGTGCGTGTACCTGCACATCGAGGTGGCGGAGGTGCTGACCCGCGGCACGGCCCGCGACCAGGAGTGGATGGACTCGGCGGAGGCCGCCGCCGAGCGGTATCGCACCTACTACATTCCCGGCGAGGAGCTGTACCTGGCCGAGATCCGGCCCGCCGAACGGGCGGACATCGTCATCGACAACCGGGATTTCGACGCACCCCGCGTCATACGTGACGCTTCCGATCGAGCCGCGCCCTGAGGTCCGCTTAAGGAAGCCGGCCGGGACCGTTCGAGCGGTTTCGGACCCGCCGTCCCGTTCCGGCGGGGCTCCCCACTCCCGGATGCCCGCCGACCGGGTCGTGGCGGTGCCGCTGTCGGCAACCGGGCCGGCCGAACGGCTGATGCGGGTCGCCGGGAGCGGGCCCGCGCTTGCGGAAGACTTAAGTTGACCTGCGGCGGGACGCCTCATAGCTTTCGAGACGCAGCGGACGGGCCCGGCACCGGGCACCGTCCGCCGTCCATGTCCGGCACCGGCGAGAGGCGACAATGGGCGATCATCGCTTCCGGGCACGGCGGCACTGGCCCGTGTGGTTCGCCGCCGCCGCGATCCTCGCCGGCCTGTGCGGCATCGCCGTCAACCCGTTGATCGGCGGCCACGGCCCGGTCGGCGGCAACCGGGCGGTGCAACCGCCGTTCGTGCCGGCGCCGCTGAGTTCGCAGAGCCCAACGGCACCGCCCAGCCCGGCGCCGTCCAGCCCGGCGCCGTCCACGCCGGCGCGGACCGGGAACCTGCTCGCCAGTCCGGGCGGCGACGACGTGCCGGGCGGCGTCGGCGACGCCACCAAAGGCATCGCCGGGTGGACGGTCCTGGAGGGCGCCCCGGCCGTCATCCGCTACGGCAGCGACGGCTTCCCCGGCACCGCGAGCCCGGGCCCGGCCGACCGCGGCCAGAACTTCTTCGGTGGCGGCACCGTCGCGCTCAGCCGCCTCGGCCAGACGGTGCAGCTGCCGGACCATGCCGGTGACGCCCGGTTCAACCTCGCCGGCCTCCTCGGCGGCTATGCCGAGCAGGGCGACAGCACCACCTGCACCGTGACGTTCGTCGACGCGAGCGGCAAGGCGCTGTCCAGCGTGACGCTCGGCCCGGTCACCGCCGCCGACCGGGGGCAGCGCACCGGCCTGTTCAAACGGGCCACGACCGGCACGGTGCCGGCCGGGGCCCGCACCGCGGAGGTCGAGCTGTCGTTCGTGCGGGCCGCGGGCACCGACAACGACGGCTACGCCGACTCGCTGTATCTCGACGTGACACCGCTGTCAGACGGGTCATAGCCCTTCCCCGGCGTGGGTTGAACGCGGCGATCCGGTCGCGTGCAGGCAACAGGCGACGAAGTCCTGGACGACCGGGTCGCGGTCGGCGGCCGGTGGCCAGGCGACGCCGACCCGGCTGGGGCTGACGCCGCGGACCGGCCGGTACGTGACACCGGGGCGGGCGTAGAACCGGGCCGCCGACGCGGGTGCGAGGGCGACACCGTCGCCGTTGGCGATCGCCTGCAGCCAGTCGTCGGGCTGGTCGGTGACCGCGCCGATGCGCGGCGGACGGCCGTCGCGTTCGCCGGCGGCGAGCCAGTAGTCCCGCCACGGCCCGGTCCCGGCGGGCGCGGCGACGAACGGCTCGCCCCACAGGTCCTCGAACGGGATCTCGTCGTGGACCGCCAGCGGGTGCGCGGCGGGCAGGGCGACCCAGCGTGGTTCGGTGATGAGCACCCGCACCCGGAATCCACTGGAACCGGGGAACGGCAGGCGCAGCAGGGCGGCGTCGACGTCGCCGTCGGCGAGTCCGGCGGTCGGGTCGGACCAGGACGCCTGCCGCATGGTGACGTGCCAGTCCGGCCGGATCCGGGTGAACCGCGCGACGATCTCCTGGGTCGCCTCATTGGCGGCGTTGGCGAGGAACCCGACGCGCAGGACGTGGTCCACGCGCCGGGCCGTGGCCTTCGTCTCCCGCAGCGCGTTGTCGCAGGCGGCGAGCGCGGCCGGCGCCCGCGCGGCGAGGGCCCGGCCGGCGTCGGTGAGCGCCATCCCGTCGTGCGACCGGGTGAACAGGCGCACGCCGAGCTGGGTCTCCAGCTGTTTGATCTGCTTGCTGAGGGCCGGTTGGGACACGAACAGCCGCTCGGCGGCGCGGGTCAGGTTCGCCTCGTCGGCGACCGCGAGGAAGTACCGCAGCAGCCGGGTGTCGACGTCCATGCCGTCAGGTTATCGATGCGGGTATTGGACCGTCGCGGTGCGGCCGGTCGAGGGTGGGGGCATGGTCATCATGTACGTCGTGACGGCGGCGCTCACCCTCGCCGCAGCCGCCGCCGACCTCGTCCGTCCACAGTGGATTCTGGCGAACATGTCGCGGTACGGGGTGCCGCACGCGTGGTTGCCCCTGCTCGGGGCGGTGAAGGCGGCCGGCGGCCTGGGGCTCCTGCTCGGGCTGGTCGCGCCGGTGATCGGCGTGGCCGCCGCGGTGGGGCTGGTCCTGTACTTCATCGGCGCGGTCGGCACCGTCGTGCGGGCGCGCTGCTGGTCACACCTGCCGGCGCCGGGCCTGCTCCTGGCACTGTCCGCCGGCTGCTGCTTAGTGTCGTAGGACCATGGCGACGAGCGCGTCCACGTCGGCGTCCACCATCGGCTCGCCGGTCATGCCCATCCGGTGCAGCAGGGTGCCGACCACGACGTCGATGAGGAACAGGACCCGCTGCTCCGGCTCGCCGAGGGTGTCCTGCAGGGCGAGGCGGTACGGATCCTGCAGCTGCGTGGAGAGGACCTGGCGCAGGGCCGGGTCGTTGACGGCGTCGGTGAACACGCCCGCGAAGGCCGCGCCGATGCCGGGTTCGCCGATCTTCGCCGCGATCCAGCGGATGGCGGCCGACAGGATCTCCTCCCGGTCCGCGCCGTCCAGCGGCACGGGTCCGAACGCGTCGACCAGGCACGCGGTGATGAGCGCGCCCTTGGTCGGCCAGCGGCGGTACACCGTCGTCTTGGCGATGCCGGCCGCGGCGGCGATGCGGTCGACGGTGGCGTGCGCGTAGCCGACCTCGTGGACCGTGCGCAGCGTCGCGGCGAAGACGGCCGCGTCGACACCGGCTCGGGGACGGCCGGGGGTGCGGGCCGGGGTCGCTGGTCGGGGCATGGACACAGCATACCGAGTTATGCTACTTCTAGTATCGATACTTCAGGTAGCGTAATTTGATCGACAGGAGAAGCCATGACCGCTCCCCTTGGCATCCGGCTGCTGCAGACCCTGCGCAAGGAGCCCGACTGGTCGACCATGCCGGACGACGAGCTGGCGGCGTTCCGCGAGGCCGAGAACCGCCGGCGCGCCTCCACCCTGATCCGGGTCGTCACCGGCTTCCCGTCCCGCGGCGTCACCATCGGCTGGGAGCCCTTCCCGCTGCCCGATCGTTCGCTGCAGGTCCGGGTGTACCGCCCGGCGCAGACCCACGCCCGCCTCCCGCTCGTGGTGCACGTCCATGGCGGCGGGTTCGTCGGCACCGCCGTGCAGAGCGACTGGGTCAACAGCCACCTCGCCGCGCAGCTGCCCGCCGTGGTCGTGTCGGTCGAGCACCGGCTGCTCGCCCCGGGGGTGCCGCTGTCGGCGGCCGTCGACGACGGCTGGGACGTCCTGCGCCACGTCGTGGCGAACCCCGCGCGGTGGGGCATCGACCCGGCGCGGGTCGCGGTCTTCGGGGAGAGCGCCGGATCGGTGGTCGCCGCCCTGTCGGCGATCCGGGCCCGCGACTCGGATCTTGCCCTGCGGGCGCAGGTGCTCGTCAACCCGTGCGTCGACCTGACCACCACCGCGTTCGACTACGCCTCGATGCGCGAGCACGCCGACAGCCCGACCCTCACCGTGCCGCAGCTGCACCTGTTCCGCCGGCTGGCCGTGCCGTCGGGCACCGACGCCCGCGCGGTCTCACCCCTGCACGCCGACAGCCTGAGCGACCTGCCCCCGGCGCTGGTGGTGGTGCCGACCCTCGACCCGGTCGCCGACCACGGCCGCGCCTACGCCCGACGCCTCCGCGACGCCGGCACGACCGTGCAGCTCACCGAACACCCGGGCGCGACCCACGCGTTCCTCAGCATGCCCGGCGTGGTCCCGCACGCCAAGGCCGCCCGCGCCGAGATCACCGGCTTCCTCCACGGCCGCCTCACCGCCTGACGACGCCGCGGCCGGTGCGATCTCACGAACGGCGCCACGACAGCGCGCCGCCGGGCGTCACGCGGACGTCAGGTCGCGGAACCGGTCCGCGGCGGCCGCGGTCACCGCGCGGCCATGGCCGAACACGGCCACCTCGAACCGCAGCTCCGCCAGCCGCGCGACGCTCGCGTCGGCCGCGGCGGCGTCGGCCGTCATCAGCCGCGGCGTGCGGCGGACCTTCGTGCCGCCACCGCCCGCCGCGTCACCGGCGAACAGCACGCCACCGCCGCGGTCCAGCAGAAACGACACGTGCCCCGCGGTGTGCCCGGGTGTGTGCACGGCGGTGAACCCCGGCACCGAGAACGGCCCGTCGGCAGCCAGCACCTCGTCGACCGGTGCGGGCTCGGGCACGCCGGTCACCAGCTTCGTCACCCGCTGGAGCGGGGTCAGCGGCATCGGCGCCGCGCCGGTGATGATCGGCGCGTCGAGGGTGTGCGCCACGGTGCGGGCGCCCGACACCCGGCGGATGTGGGCGGCGCCGCCGGTGTGGTCGGCGTGCCAGTGGGTGAGCAGGACGGCCCGCACGTCCCCGACCGTGCGCCGGGCCTCGTGCAACGCCTGCTCGACCTTGGCCGAGCGGCGCGGCAGCCCGGTGTCGACCAGCACCACCCCGTCGTCGACCACGACGAGATGCGCGTGCACGAACGCGATGTCGATCTCGAACACGCCATCGACCACCTGCCGCATGGCGCCCATCGTAGTCCGTGAAAAGGTGCTCACGGTTGCGCCGGCGGGGCCGGGGCCAGACCCGTACAGCGGCGCAGATCGGTGAAGCGTTTGAGCAGGGCCGTGGCGGCGGCGCCGGTGACCGGCTTGGGCTGGCCGGTGCCGGACACCACCGCGGGGACGAGGTCGGCGCCGACGACGGAGCGGCCGCGGACCCGGACCTTCAGCACGCCGGTGTCGGCCGAGCCGACGTACCAGACGAAGTTGCCCAGACCGTAGGCGACGTACGTGCGGCCGAGCCAGCCGTCGCCCTGCAGGACGTGCGCGTGCGCGCCGATGATCATGTCGGCGCCGGCGGCGGCGAGGGCGGCGGCGAAGGACTTCTGGTTGGCGTTCGGGCAGGAGTCGGTCTCGGTGCCCCAGTGGTTGAACACGACCACCAGGTCGGCGCGGTCGCGGGCGGCCCTGACCGCGGCGACGGCGCGCGGCACGTCCCAGGCGAGGGCGATCCCCGAGGTGGTCGGGCCGGCCTTCCAGCTCTCGGCGAGGGTGTGGATCTGGCTGAAACCGACGATCGCCACCCGCACGCCGCGCGCGGTCAGGATCAGCGGGGCGTACGCCTCGTCGATCGTGCGGCCGCCGCCGAAGACCGGCACCCCCGCGGCGGCCGCGCCGTCCAGGGTGTCGGCGAACCCGACCCGGCCGTAGTCGAGCGCGTGGTTGTTCGCGACCGACACGGCGTCGACGCCGGCGGCCCTGACCGCCTCGTACGCCGACGGGGGCGCCCGGAAGTGGAACTCCTTCGGCTCGGGCGTGCCGCGGGTGGTGACCGCGGTCTCCAGGTTGACGACGGCGAGATCGGCGGCCGACAGCTCACCGGCAAGCGGCCCGAACGCGGTCGCCGGGTTCTTCAGCAGCGCCGCGGTCCGCTCGGTGAAGTGCACGTCACCCCCGAACGCCAGCGTCAACTCAACCGCCGCCGCCGGTGAGGGTGTGGATGACGGCGACGCGGTCGGCACGGCGCCGGGAACACCGGACGGCGACGGCCGCGCCGCCGGAGGGCCCGCGTCGCAGCCGGAGAGCAGCACGGCCGCCGCCGTCGCAAGGACCCATCGCGCCTTCACAGCGCATAGGGTACGAGCCGTGCGAACGCCCGACGAGCTCGACACCATCGACTGGACGGCCCTGACCCACGCGTACGGCGAGGCGGAGGACCTGCCGGAACTGGTCCGCGCCCTCTACGACGCGGACGCCGCCGGTGACGCCCTCCACGAGCTGTACGCCACCGTCTGGCACCAGGGCAGCGTCTACCCGGCCACGGCGGCGGCCGTGCCGTTCCTGGCCCACGCGGCGGTGCACGGCGCCGACCCGGCGGGAGTGCTGCGGCTGCTCACCCATATCGCCGACCGGCCGGCCGAGGAGCTCGGGCACCCCGTGGCGGTGGCCGTCGTCGAGGCGAGCGCGGCCGCCGCCGTGGACCTGCTGCCCGCCGCGCGGCACGCCGACGCCGACCTGCGCGCCCGGTACGCCCGGCTGGCCGCGGCGGTCCCGCTGCCGCTGCCCGACACCGTCGTCGCCGAACTCGCCGCGCTCGAGGCCGGCGACCCCGACGTCGACGTGCGCGCCGAGGCACTGACCGCGCTCGCGGCGCACCACCCGGTGCCCGAACCGCGCCTGCGGGCCGCGCTTTCCGATGCGTTCGCCGCGGTGCGGCTGACCGCCGCCGTGCTGACGATGCGCCGCAGTGGCACGCCCTATCCCCCACCGACCGTCGAGGTCGTCGCGGCGGTCGGGGACCGGCCGCGCGGCGACGACCAGGCCAAGCGGATCACCGAGCTGCTCATCGAGGAGCCGGACACCGGGTTCGCGGTGGCGGCACGATGGATCGACGCCGGCGACCACGACGGTCACGGCTCCACGCTCGCGGCGGAGCTGCACCGCACCTGGCGGGACCGGGACGAGCTGACGGCGCGGCTGCTCACCCGCGCCCTGCCGCACCACGACACCGGGCTGTGGCAGCGGCTCGTCGACCTGGAGCTCGCACTGTCCGCGCTGCCGGCCCTGCCGGACACCACCCGCCGGGCCCTGACCGCGGCGGCCGGGCACGCGGACGAGCGGGTGCCGCCGGTGGCGCTACGCTGCCTGGCCCGGTTCGACGCGGTGCCGCCGGACGCCGGGCCGCTGCCCGCCGGGGTCCTGGCCGTCCTGCCCGCCGGGAACCGCCCCGTGGCGGCGGTCCGCGGCGCGCTCGCCACCGCCGAGGGCAACGACGCGATCGCGCTGGTCCAGTCGCTGAGCCCTGACGACGCCGCGCGGCTGCTGCCGGAGCTCCTCGCGCTCGCCGGACGGGGCACGGCCGCCGTCGTCATCGTCCGGCTGCTCAGTGACATCCCGGGCGCGGCCGACGACCCTGGGGTCACGGCCGCGCTCGCCGACGCGATGCGCGCCCAGGAGGGGGTGCTCGCCCCGGACGAGATGCGACGGGCGACCGCCGCCGCCTCGTGGCTCCTGCTCGGCCACCCGCCGGCCGGCGCGCTCGACGTGCTGCGCGAGGTGCTCACGACGGGCCGGATGCCACCGTGGTACCTCGGCGAGGTCGCCCGCGCCGCGACCGCCGCGGCACCCCTCGCGGACCTGGTCACGCCGATGCTCGACGGCAGCTACGACTGGACCCGGGTGCGGGCCGCCGCCGCGTACGGGCGTATCACCGGCGACACCGCCACGGCGGCCACCCGCCTCGGGGCGGCCCTGGGCGCGGTGGGTGACGCGGCGGTGCCCGTACACCTGGCCGCAATGGAAACGCTCGCGGCGTTCGGAGTGGCGGCGGCCGCCGACCGGGTCCGTGAATTCCGTGACTCGCCGCGCCGGGTGCTCAGCGCGACGAGCTGGCCGGTCGAGATCCCGCATCCCGATGACCGGCTCCGCGACGCGGCCCGGCGCGCGCTGCGCTGACATCGCCGGTGTCCGGTTCCCGTCGCGAACGGGACCATGGACCTCGATGTCCCTACCTTCGGCGAATGACCCTCCCTCTCGCACCGAAACCGGCCACGGTGCGCCTCGCCCGCCTCCTGCTGGCGCTGCTCGCCGCGATGCAACTGCTCAGTGGCCTGCTCGCGGTACTGTTCCTCGACGACATCCGGGCCGGCTACGTCGACGCCTTCGGCGACCCGGACAGCGCCTCCAAGGGCACCGTGTCCGCAGTGACCGGGCTCGTGCTGTGCGCGGTGTACGCGCTGATCATCATCGTCCCGGCGCTGCTGCTCGGCCGCCCCCGGCAGTGGGTGCGGGTCACGACGATCGTCCTCGCCGGCCTGTCCTACTGCTGCGTCTCCCCGCAGATGTTCGGCGGCGTGTCGATGGCGTCGCCGCGCATCTCCTCCGGCTCCGGAGGGCCGAGCCGCACGCAGGTGGACCAGAGTCTGGCCGACCACCTCCCCGGCTGGTACGGACTGGCGAACGTGGCCTTCGCCGTGATCGGGCTGCTCGCCGTGACCGGTATCATCGTGCTGCTGCTCCTGCCGCCGTCGGCCGCCTGGTTCCGCCGGCCGGTCGTTGCCGGGCCGCCCGCCTACGGTCCGCCGCCGTTCGGCCCTCCTGCCTACGGCCCTCCGCCGTCCGGGCCGCCGGCCTACGGGCCTCCGCCGTCCGGGCCGCCGGCCTACGGGCCTCCGCCGCAGGGTCAGCAGTGGCGGCCGCCGAACGGGTGACGGTTCAGCCGAAGGTCGGCGCCTGGGCGTGGGTCGGTTCGATGAGGAGCACGACCCGGTCGGTGCGCAGCGGGTACGGGCCGCCGGTGTACTTGTGGGCGATCCGGTCGATGATCCGCCAGGCGTCGGCATCGTCGAGCACCTCGGCGACGCGACCGCGGATGAGCGCGGTGGCCTTGGGATCGGCCTGGTCGATGATGGAGATGGCGACCCGCGGGTCGCGGGCGACGTTGCGGGCCTTGCGCGACCCCGGTCCGGTCAGCACCGCGATGCGGTCGCCCTCGCGGTCGACCCAGACCGGCACGACGTGCGGCGAGCCGTCGGGCAGCAGCGTCGCGATGTGGGCGTAGTTGACGTCGTCGACCAGCCGCGCGACGTCGGCGGAAAGCTCAGCCACGGTGGGCTCCGATCGGGTACTCGTCGTGGGGCCGTAGCCACTGCATCGTCGGGGTCTGCGGCCAGCCGTCGGGTGAGTCCTCCCAGGCCTCCTGCCGCCCGAACGGCGTCAGGTCCAGCAGGTTGAAGTCCAGGCGCAGCCGGTCCACGCCGCGGCCGGTGGTGGCGTACGTGCGGAAGACCTCGTCGCTGTCCTCGTCGCGCAGCAGGACGCTCAGCGCGAAGCCGTCGATGCGCAGGTCGTCGTGGAAGGTGGTGCCGTGGCAGGAGTACCAGGGCACGGTCCAGCCCATCCGGCGGCGCACCGGTTCGATCTCCTCCTGCGGGGCGCGGGACATGAGGATCAGCCGCGTGTCGCGAGCGCCGAGGTGGGCCTGCGAGTGCTCGGCGAGGTTGTCGGTGAAGGTGCTGCAGCCGGGGCACAGGTGATCGTGGCCGGGCTCCCGCATGAAGTGGTAGACGACCAGCTGCCGGCGGCCGTCGAACAGGTCGGTGAGGCCGACCTCGGCGCCGTCCGGCGCCACGAACCGGTAGGACGGGTCGAGGGCCACCATCGGCAGCCGCCGCCGCTGCGCCGCGAGCCGGTCGAGGGCGTGGGTGAGTTCCTTCTCCTTGACCAGCAGCGCGTCTCGCGCCGCCTGCCACTCCTGCGGCGAGACGACCTGTGGGCGTTGCATGGCGACCTCCGGCTGCGGTTGGGTGCGTTCCTTCAGGGAACCCTATCGTAGAGCGTTCCTTAAGGGAACCCAGTCGGCTATGGTTGCGGCATGCAACGCACGCAGTTCGCCGACATGGCGTGCTCCATCGCTCGCACCCTCGACGTCATCGGCGAACCGTGGTCGCCGCTGATCCTGCGGGACGTGTATGTCGGCATCAACCGCTTCGACCAGCTGCAGGACGACCTCGGCATCTCCCGCAAGGTCCTGGCCCAGCGCCTCGCCTGGCTGGTCGAGCAGGACGTCCTGGAGCGCCGGCAGTACACCGACCGGCCGCCGCGACACGAGTACGCGCTGACCGTGAAGGGGCAGGAGCTGTGCGACCTGCTGCTGGTGATGGTCGGCTGGGGCGACCGCTGGACCGCGGGTCAGGCCGGGCCGCCGGTGCTGTACCGGCACCACGCGTGCGGCGAGATCGCCCACGCCGAACTGCACTGCTCGCACTGCGACCGGCCGATGCGCGCCACCGACATCGACGTCCTCCCCGGCCCGGGCGCCGCGCCCTGACCCGACGGGCTACCTCTGCGCCGCGACCGTCCCGTCGGGGTCCTTGCGCACGCCGGTGAGGCACCCGCGGCAGTCGTGCGGTGGCTGCCCATGCACAGGCCGTCAACGACCTGCCATGTCGCGGTCAGCCGCTCTCGGTGGACACGCTGACGGCGCGGACCGGCGCCTCGGTGCCCGCCGGCCTCGACGACTGGGTCCGCGCCGAGCCGGGCAACCCGACCGCCCTCGCGGTCCGCGGCGGCGTCGAGGTCATCCGCGCCTGGGAGATCCGCGGCGGTTTCGTCGCGCGCCAGACGCAGGAGCAGCGGCTGCGCGACTTCATCACCGTCCTCGGCCAGGCCGAGGGCTACTGCCGGGCGGCCGCCCAGGCCGACCCGCGCGATCCGGCGCCCTGGGCCTACCTGCTCCAGATGGCGCGCGGCCAGCAGGTCGGCACCGACGAGGTGCTGCGCCGCCGGGACGAGCTCGAGGCACGCGCGCCGCAGCACTTCACGTCGCAACTGCACGCGGCCATCGCGCTCGGCCCGATGTGGGGCGGCTCGGCCGACCTGGCCGTCGACCACATCCGCAAGTGGCTGACCTCGGCCCCGGCCGACTCGACCCTGCCCGCGCTCTTCTTCGTCGTGCAGTTTCAGCGGTTCCTGCGGGAGGGGCGAGGCTTCGCCCGTGACGCGGAGGTCCGCGCCGACGGTCACCGGGCGGCCGAACAGTTGCCGGCCCGGCCCTGCGCGACGCCGGACGAGTTCCTGGCCCACAACTACGCGGCCGCCTGGTTCTCGCTGACCCGCGAGCCCGGCGCCGCCAACGGGCACTTCAAGCTCCTGGGGGGCAACGCCACCGAGTACCCGTGGACGTTCCTCGGCGACCGGCCGCTGGCCACGTTCCGCGGCAAGCGGCAGAGCGCACTGCTCCGCCTGCCGTTCTGAGCCGGAACCCGCGACCGCTGCCGCAATGGCGCGGATCGCGCTGGGATACTCCGTCTGGAGGCAGTGGGCGAGGTGCCAGAGCCCCGCCTCCACCAGTCGCGGATCGTTTGAGGTCAACCCTTGCAGCTTGGTGGCCGTGTCCGCGGGCGGCCATCCCGTTTCGATGTCGTCGAAACTCTCGAAGGCGGTCCAGTCGGTTTCTTCGAGGATCGTGCGTGCCTCAGGAAACCCGCCGGCCATCGCCAGATCGTCGCACGTGAGCGCTTCGACGGTCTGGTATCAATGGAAGCTGTGCCCGAGCTGAGCCTGCCAACCGCGCGTGTGCAGCGGTCGTTCCGCGCCGCCATGGCCGAGTTCGGCGGTGAAGGCCGGGGAGAGCCCGCGGACTTCAGCATGATCGGCAAGGAGATCAGGGGCTTCGCGGAGCGCTGGTCGTCGCCGGACGGCTTCGCCGCCTACGTCGACTGGTTGCGGGCCCAGGCACTGGAGGACACGACCCGGCCGGACGGCATCGTGCCGTCGACGACACTGTGGTGGGTCGAGGGCGAGGACTACCTCGGTCGCATCGCGATCCGGCACCGCCTGACCGCGAGCCTCCTGGAGGAGGGCGGTCACATCGGCTATGACGTGCGGCCGTCGGCGCGCCGCCGCGGCCACGCCACCGCGATGCTGCGCGCCGCGTTGCCGCTGGCGCACGGGCTGAACATCGAGTCCGCGCTGGTGACCTGCGATGCCGGCAACGTCGCCTCCCGCCGGGTGATCGAGGCGAACGGCGGGATCCTCGAGGACCAGCGCGGCGCCAAGTTGCGCTTCTGGCTGCCCACCGCGCCGCCGGCTCAGCGTTCCTGACATCGCCCGCATCGTCCGCCGGAGAAGCGCTCCCCCACCTGGAGCCGGACGGCAACGCAGCACCTCGTCACCGACGCAGCAGTCGACTGATGCCGCTGCGGCGCGGCCCCTTGAAGTGTGGCCATCGGGGAGCGGGCCACGGGCTGCCGGCGATCGCCTCCAACGCCGTGGACAGTTCCTGGCGGGTGATGCGCGTCTGCTCACGCGCCCAGAACCAGCCGTTCTCCCGCTCCCTTTCGACCAGTCTGCGGAGGATGAACACCCTGCGCCAGTTGCGGTGGAAGTCCTCGGCGACGAAGAACGACCAGGTCCTCATGACGCTCTCGGCCAGCCGTGCCCGCCCCAGCGGGTCAACCGTCGGGAAGGTCACCGAACCGGCGCACCGCTGCAGCTGCTCGTCGCTGCGGTCGTCCCAGAGCTGCAGCGTCCAGCCCGGCCACAGCCGTGGCCAGTACCCGGCCAGGCCTTGCAGCGGCCGCACCGCGCTCCACACGCCGGCGGTGCGCGTGCCCGGGTCGAGGTGCAGACCTGCCAGGTCGAGGTTGGCGTCCATGCTCAGCGGCGCAGGGTGGTCTCCCGCCGCATGTGCGACAGCTTCTCGGGATTGCGGACGACGTAGAGCCCGGTGATGTGCCCGTTGTCGATGCGCACCGCCATGACGGTGTCGATCTCGCCGTCGAGCCGGAGCATCAGCGCCGGGTAGCCGTTGACCTGTGCCTGCTGCAGCGACGCCGTGGCGGCGATCCTGCCCAGCACGTGGGCCACGCTGCCGGCACCGACGACGGGCGTCAGCGCGGCCTGTTTGATTCCGCCGCCGTCACCCAGGAAGACGACGTCCGGAGCGAGGAGGTCGAGCAGGGATTGCAGATCGCCCGTTTCGATCGCCCGCTGGAACGCGTCGAACGCGCCTCGGGTTTCGGCTGCGGAAACAACTCCGAGCGGTCGGCGCGCGGCGACGTGGGCCCGGGCCCGGTGGGCGATCTGCCGGACCGCGGCCGGGCTTTTGTCGACGGCTCCGGCAATCTCGTCGTATTCCAGATCGAACACCTCACGCAGCACGAACACCGCCCGCTCGGTCGGTTTGAGTGTCTCCAGCACCAGCAGCATCGCCATCGAGACGCTGTCGGCCAGTTCGACATCGTCGGCCACGTCGGGCGCGGTCAGCAGCGGCTCGGGCAACCAGGGACCGACGTAGGACTCCTTGCGCCGGCGGAGCGTCCGCAGCCGGGTCAGCGCCTGGCGAGTGGTGATCTGGACCAGGTACGCACGCTGATTCTGGATCGTGTCCAGATCGACGCCCACCCACCGCAGCCAGGTCTCCTGCAGGACGTCCTCGGCGTCGGCGGCCGAGCCGAGCATCTCGTAGGCGATGGTGAACAGCAGGTCGCGGTGGGCGACGAACGCCTCGGTGGCGGTCTCCATCCGGTCGCCCCGAGCGACCGGCTCGGCTGTGTCCGTTGTTCGCTCGCTGCGCTGGTTCATAGCTGGTTCCCGCCTGTTCGCTCTCGACTGCGCCGTCCACGAGATGCCGATCCCAGCTTCTTTGTGACACCCGCGATCAGTGCCTCGCGTCACATCACTGCGCTGTCACACGGATCCGGTCGCCGACATCTCGTGTTCGTCCGGTGCGACAGCACGCAACTGCACGAGTAGGGACGAAGTCATGGAACCCCGGTTCAATCTGTTCGCCAACGAGATCGGCGCCAAGATCGGCAAGAGGATCGCCAACGTCAGCATGGTGATCGAGCAGTCGCCGCTGTCCAAGGCCGTCCAGGAGTTGGTCAACCTTCGCGTCAGCCAGATCAACGGCTGCGGATTCTGCGTCGACTACCACACCAAGGAGGCGGCGGCCGCCGGCGAGACCGCGGTCCGGCTCCACCTGGTCGCCGCATGGCGCGAGTCTACGGTGTTCACCGACGCCGAGCGGGCCGCGCTGGCGCTCGCCGAGGAGGGGACCCGGCTCGCCGACGCCCACCACGGCGTGTCCGATGAGACCTGGGCCCAGGTGCGCAAGCACTACGACGACGACCAGACCGCCGCGCTCGTCTCCGGGGTCGCGATGATCAACGCGGCCAACCGGCTCGGCGTGATCCTGCGCAACCCGGGTGGGTCCTACGAGCCTGGCATGTTCTCCGGCATGACGAGCTGATCGGCAGACGAGTCCGGCCCGGCCAGGATCAGCCGATCCAGGCCGGGCCCGCGCATGTCGGTGCGCGGCCGGGCGTCGACTCGCACATCGCGCCAGAAGGGGATGTGTATAGTGGATCATTGTCAGCGATGAGGGAGGTGAGCCCGATGAACACCCAATGTCACGTCTGGGCGCTCCACCCGGCCATCCCTTCCAGCTGACCTCGCGTCGGGGAGCGCCCTCCAAACCGGAGGACCAATGACCTTCTCCCCCTTCCGTATCGGCGTATCCGATGAGGTACTCGCCGATCTACGGGCCAGACTGGCCCAGACCCGCTTCACCACCCGCAGCGGCGATCAGCCGTGGCAGGCCGGTGCCGACCCCGACTACCTGCGGGACCTGGTGTCCTACTGGATCGACGGGTTCGACTGGCGCGCTCAGGAAGCCGACCTCAACGCACTGCCGCACCGCCAGGCCCAGATCGGCGGCAGGCGGTTGCACTTCCTTCACGTACCCGGGACCCGCCCGGCGGACGCGCCCGCACCACCACCGCTGATCCTGAGCCACGGCTGGCCCAGCAGTTTCGTGGAGATGCTGCCGCTGGTCGATCGCCTGACCAACCCCGCGCAGTACGGGGAGGACCCCGCCGACGCGTTCGACGTGGTGGTGCCCTCGCTGCCCGGCTTCCTGTACTCCGAGCTGCCCAACGGGCCGCTCACCCGCGCAGCGATGGCGCGGACGCTGCACGCGCTGATGACCGACGTCCTCGGTTACCAGCGCTACGGCGCCTTCGGCGGCGACATCGGCGGCGTGGTCACCGGCTGGCTGGGCGCCCTGTACCCCGAGCAGGTAGCCGGCATCCATATGATCCACCCACCGTTCCCGGCCAGCTTCGACTCCCACCCGCTCTCGCCCGCGGAGCAGGCGTATCTCGATGCCGAGGCGGCGTACGACGAGACCGATGGCGGCTACAGCGCCATCATGGGCACCCGGCCGGACACCATCGCCGCCGCGCTGCATGACTCCCCAGCCGGCCTTGCCGCCTGGCTCGTCGACAAGTACCGGGACTGGACCGACAACCGCGGCGACCTGGAGCGCAGTATCGACCGCGATACCCTGCTCACGACCATCACCCTGTACTGGGCGACCGGCACGATCGGCTCGTCGTTCCGGCAGTACGTGGACTTCGGCCACAACGGCCCACGGCCCGCCATCACCGTGCCCGCCGCGTTCACGGTGAGCACCGAACCGTCGCACGCCAACTTCCCTCGCGATATCGCCGAACGCGCCTGCACCGACATCCGGCACTGGAGCGAGCCAGGTAGGGGCGGACACTTCATGCCGCTGGAGCAACCGGACCTGCTCGCGGGCGAGCTGCGACAGTTCTTCACCTCGCTCCGCCCGCGCTGATCGGGAGGGAGCCGGGTCACCGAGGACCCGGCTCCCTCCTGTTCCGGTCACCCGGACTGACGTCGTCGACCGTGCGAGTCTCGCGGAACGGCGTATACAGATCACCATGACCATCGTGTGGGGAGTCACCGTCGACTGCGCCGACCCGAAACGGCTGGCCGCGTTCTGGCGCGAGGCCCTCGGATACGTGGATGCTCCGGTACCCGACGGCTTCGCCACCTGGGAGGAGTGGCTGATCCGGTGGGAGGTGCCGGAGGACGAGTGGAACGACGGCGCCTACCTGGTCGACCCCGACGGTGTCCGGCCCAGCCTGTCGTTCCTGAAGGTGCCCGAGCCGAAGGTGGTCAAGAACCGGCTGCACATCGACCTCAAGGCCGGCGGCCGGGACCAGCCCCAGGACGTGCGGTGGCCGCAGGTGGCCGCGACCGTCCAGCGGGTCCTCGACGCGGGTGCCACCGTGGTGCGGGAGGTGGCCGTCGGCGGCGTCCCCAGCCACGTCATCATGGCCGACCCCGAAGGCAACGAGTTCTGCGTCGTCTGACGCCGGCGCAACAGGACGGCTACGGCTCCGCCGCGGCCGAGCCGACAACCGCCAGGAGGGCGAGCCTGCTGTCGGCGTCGCTGCCGGGCTCGGCGGAGTACACGACGATGCGCAGGTCGCCGCGGCTGGTCGTCAGGATGTCGCAGTCCAGGTCGATCGGGCCGACCTCGGGGTGCAGGACGGTCTTGCGGGACGGCCCGTGCTCGGCGATCTCGTGGCGCTGCCACAGGTCCCGGAAGCGGTCGCTGCGTCCGAGCAGGCGGGTGACGAGCGCGCGCAGGTCGGGGTCGTCGGGATACCGGCCGGCGGTGCGCCGCAGGTCGGCGACCATGGACGCGTCGAAGTCCGGGTCCGGCGGGTGGCGGGTGGTGCCGGCGGTGAAGGCGCGCCACACCGTGTTGCGCTCGGCCTCGGGCAGCGCCGTGGGATCACCGACGAGCGCCGCCCAGGTGCGGTTCCACAGCAGCAGGGTCCACATCGCGTCGAAGATGGCGACCGGCCGGTCGTCGGTGCGCTCAACGAGCCGCCGGATGCTGGCGGGCACCAGCCGGCTGATCCGGCCGCCGCCGGTGGCGTGCCCGGCCAGGTGCAGCAGGTGCTCCTGTTCGGTGTCGTCGAGCTGCAGCGCCCTGGCGAGCGCGGCGCACACCTGCGGCGACGGCGCTGAGGCCCGGCCCTGCTCCAGCCGCACGATGTAGTCCGCGGAGACCCCGGCGAGGACGGCGAGCTCCTCGCGCCGCAGCCCGCTGGTGCGCCGGACGGTGTGCGCCGGCAGGCCCGCCGCGCGGGGCGACAGCCGCCCGCGCCAGACCCGCAGCACCGCGGCCAGCTCCCCGGATTCGCCGCTCATGCCCCCATCGTGCCAGCCCACGCCCTGGGCAGCCTGGTACCACCGATACCAGGAAGCGGCACGCCTGGACCGGGCCGGAGGCGGGCCACACACTCGGCGTCAGTCCGCACCGCCGTCCGAGAGAGGCACCGTCATGCCCGAACCCCGCTTCAGGACCCTGGCCCTGCTGCCCATCGTGCTCTTCATCCCGTCGCTGGTGTCCTTCGCCGTCTCCGAACCCGGCGTCGTGTGGCCGGAGTACAGCGGCGTCTTCTTCCACCTCGCCATCCTGTTCCTGGTCGCGCGGATGGACGCCCCCCAATGGGCGAAGGCCGCCGGCTACAGCTGGATCGCCCTGGACGTGCTCACCGGCATCCTGTCGATCAACGACGTGCCGTACGAGATCACCTGGCCGGTGCGTCTGGGCGGGCACGTGTTCGCCGGCCTGTGGATCGCCGTCAGCTCCGTGCACGCCCGGTCGGTGGCGATCCGCGTCGTGGGTGTCCTGACCGGTGTGTGGCTCGGCGCGTTCTCGTTCGTCGCCGACGTCGCCCCGGAGGAGGCCCTCTACCCGGCCGGCCTGCTCATCGTCGTGTGGTTCGGGCTGTTGGCCGTCCGGTACGAGCAGGATCAGCGCCGCCGCGGGACCCAGAACTCGATCTCGGTGCCCTGACCGGGACGGCTGAAGATGTCGATGGTGCCGCCGAGGTCGGTGATCCGGCCGCGGATCGACTGCGCGACGCCGAGGCGGCCCTCACCGGCCGCTTCGGCCAGGCGGACCGGGTCGAAGCCGACCCCGTTGTCCCGGACCGTGACCCGCACCCCGTCGCCCTCGTCCTCCAGCAGCACCCAGGCCCGTGCGTCCGGACCGGCGTGGCGCCGCACGTTGTCCAGGGCCGCCAGCACCACGGCGGTCACCTCACCGGCGGCGGGTTGCGGCAGCGGTACCGGATCCGCCGGCGCCGCCACTTCCACGGTCGCCGATGCCAGGGCGGTCAGCGTCGTACGCAGGTCGTCGGAAGCCGGTGGTTTTTCACCCGGTGGGGTGGGCGCGCCGCCGCTGAGCAGGCTGCGCAGCGCCACCTCCTGCTCGCCGGCGAGCGCGGCCAGCTGCGAGCCGGTGCCGCCGAGGTCGGCGCCGTGCCGCTGGACGAGGGCGAGGACCTGCAGCACGCCGTCGTGGATGGGGCGGGCCAGGCGGTTGCGCTCCGCCTCGGCGGCCTCGAGGCGGATCTGCTCGGCGAGGCGGCGTTCGGCCCGCCGATTGGCCCACTGCCGGGCCAGCCCCAGGCCGCCGACCCCGGCGGCGGCGACGAGCAGCAGCCAGACGGACACGTCGAGGTCCGCGGCGCGGCCGTAGCCGGACCAGACCGCGGTGCCCCGTGGGTTGGTGCCGTTGACGACCTGCAGCCCGCCGATCGCCAGCATGCCGGCGAGCGGGCCGAGGGCGGCCGGCACGACACCGGCCGGGGTGAGGGCGGTCGCGGTCGCGCCGACGACGGCGGTCGCCGCGGCCGTGACGACCACCGCGAGCAGCACCCCCGGGATGACGCTCTCCTGGTCCGCGAGTTTCTCCGGCCGGCCGCTGGTGGCGACGGAGACGATGATCAGGGCGACGGCGGCGGTCACCGTGACCGCGGCACTGAGCGGGTAGCGCCAGCGGCTGCCGGCCAGCGTCGCGCCGAGGGCCAGCCCGGCGAGCACGGCGACCCAGGACGCCGGGCCCAGCTTCAGCGACGTCAGCGCGAGCAGCATCGGGCCGACTGCGGCGACCTGCACGACCGCCGCGGTCAGCGCGCCGCCGAGCGACCACGGCCCGGTCATCGCGGCCAGCACCGCCACGATGACGACCGCGATCGCGCCGATGACCGCCGACTGGGCGTACTGGTGGCGGTTCAGCGAGCTCTCCGACACGCCGATGAGCACCGAGAGCCGGTCGCTGGTCAGCTGCCCCAGCGGCCAGGTGAGCGCGATCGCCAGCCCGCCCGCGACGACGAGCCGCCACCGCCGGCCCCGGCTTCCGCCGGCCGGGAGCACCGCGGTGTCGCCCCGGCGCAGCAGCCACCCCGCCGGGACGGTGCCGGCCAGCGCGGCGACCGCAAGGCCGGCGAACCAGTCCAGGCCGCCGCCCCGGCCGGTCCCGAACCAGTACTGCAGCACGGACGCCGAACCGATCATGGCGGCGCCGACGCACGACCCGGCGACGACGGCGCCGAGCCGGATCTCCCCGCACCGGATCAGCGACTGGGCGGCGGCGAACACGCCGATGACGACGAGGGGCCGCACCGCGAGCAGCAGCGAGCCGAACCACTCGGGGGTCGCCACCCCGGCGACGCCGCACAGCAGCGCGGTCAGCGTGAGCAGCGCCGCGGCCGACAGCAGCCACGGCCACCGCCGGATCGCGAGCAGCCCGGCGACCACGGCGACGACCGGCGCGCCGACCGCGACGACGGCGTCCAGAGCTCCGGACACGCCGACCGGCCGCCCCTGCAGCGGCACGTCGAGCAGCAGCGGCATGGGGCCGCTCCGGCGCAGCGGCACCACCAGCAGCACCGCGGCGGCCAGCGCGGCGGTCACGGTGGCGGCGCGCAGCGCGGGCGTCGTGGTCGGCTCCTCCATGCGAACGATCATTGCCGATCCGCTCCGGCGGCGATGAGCCCGGGGGTGCCGGCGATGAGCCCGGGGGTGCCGGCGACGAGCCCGGGAGTGCCGGCGACGAGCCCGGGAGTGCCGGCGACGAGCCCGGGAGTGCTGCAGAGCGTGAGGCCGGAGTGCGGCAGGCGGACCGGGCGGCCGTCCGGGCGGTACTCGAAGTGCCACCACTCGTTGTCGTAGGTGCGGTAGAGGCTGTGCCGGTCGCCGTGCCGTTCCAGCCAGCGGGCGCCCTCGCTCGGGCGGACGTCCAGGGCGGTGCCGGCGACGTGCCGGGACGCGTGCGGTGGCAGCACCCGCCGGGTCGCCGCCGCGACCGACCCCTCGTCCGCCACCGCCTGCCGGAACAGCCGGGCCTGCTCGATGGGGTCGCGGTAGCCGGACGTCAGCCCGATCAGCTCACCGTCGCGCCACAGCGCCTCGGCCCGGGCGGCTTCGAACGCCGCCCGGGTCGCCCCCGTCAGCCCGCCGAGGTCCTCGGCCGGGAACCGCGCCGCGAGCGCCCACTGGCACGCCGTGTGCCTGGCCCGCCCGGGCGCGGCCACCCACGCCGCCGGGATCAGCACGACCGCGAGCGTCCGGGTGATCCGCCGGTACACCCCGTCGCGCCGTCGGATGGGCGCGGTACGGGCGGGGCCGGTGCTACGTTCGGTGATCGCGAGCGGCATGCCAAGGACGATGCCAACCGCGCCGCCCCGCGGTCCTGAGTCGGGTTACCCATCTCGGGTAGGTACCGCCACTCAGACCGGCACGGGTGCGAGAACGCCCGTTTCGCACCTGAGCGGCGCTCAGGGCGGGCCGGCGGGGGCCGATAGTGCGGCCATGAGCGCCTCGCCACCCACCAGCCGCCCGACCGGTGGCGTGGTGGCACCGTTGCGGGTGACCGGCTCCCTCGCTGTCGCCGCCGCTCTGGTCGTCCTGTCGACGCTGTGGTTCGGCGTCGGGCTGGTGTACGAGACACCGTCGCTGCTCGGCTGGTCGGCGCTGCTGGTGAGCGTCCCCGTCGCCGCGGCCAGCTCGTGGCGGGCCGGCGGCTCACCGGGCGGGGACCAGCCGCGCACGTTCTGGCGGTATGTCAGCGTCGGGCTGGTGCTGGTCGGGTGCGGCGCGATGAGCAACGCCCGCGACAACCTCATCGGCACCGACCGCAACCAGCACGTCAGCGGTGTCACCTCGGCCATCTACCTCAGCGGCCTGCTGGTCATGATGATCGGCCTGCTGCGCATCCCCGGGACGCGTCGCACCGGCGGCGCCTGGACCCGGTTCGGGCTCGACATCGCCACGGTCATCGTCACCACCCTCACGTTCGCGTGGCATCTGGTGTACCCGCGCTGGGAGACCTGGTTCGCCGGCAGCGCCGGGGACACGTGGTCCGCGCTCACCGTCGTCGGCGGCGGCTTCATCTGCGTCTTCGCGTTCATCAAGGTCGCGTTCACCGGGACCGGCCCGATCGACCGGCGGGCGCTGCACCTGCTCGCGCTCACCGGCGCCGTCGGCGCGGGCGGCGGGTCGCTCGCGCCGCTGCTGGCGTCCCGGCCGCACCTCAACACCGCCCACCTGATCCTGCCGGCGACCTGCCTGGTGCTGTGCCTGGCCGCCGACCGGCAGCTGCGGGCCGCGTCCCTCGCACCCGTCCCCGACCGGCCGCCGGGCCGCAAACTGAGCACCATGCCCTACGCCGCGGTCGTGGCCACCGGCGGGCTGCTGCTGCTGTCGTCCATCCAGGGCTCCCCCGACAACGTCGTCGTCGCCGTCGGCGCGATCACCGTCACCGTGCTCGTCGCCGCCCGGCAGATCATCGCGTTGCGCGACAACGCGGCCCTGCTGCAGCAGCTCGACGCCCGGCTGCAGGACAACGCCCGGCTGGTCAAGCAGCTGGACTCGCGGGTGCGCGACCTGCACTCGTACCAACGCAAGCTCGCGCATCAGGCCAGCCATGACGCGCTCACGGGACTGGCGAACCGCACCGTGTTCGCCGACGCCACCACCGCGGCGCTGGCGACCGGTGACGACGCGGTGAGCGTGGCGGTCATCGACCTCGACAACTTCAAGGGCATCAACGACGAGCTCGGCCACGCCGTCGGCGACGCCCTGCTCCAGGCGGTCGGCGAGGTCCTCACCGCGCACGTCCCGGCCGGCGCCACCGTGGCCCGGCTCGGCGGCGACGAGTACGCGCTGCTGCTGCACAGCACCGACCAGGCCGCGCACGAGCGGACCCTGAACACCATCACCACGTCGCTGCGGCTGCCGCAGCACTGCGCCGGGCACGACCTCGTCGTGGAGGCCAGCATCGGCCTCGCCGCGGCCCGCACCGGCGACACCGCGGCGGAACTGCTGCGCCGCGCCGACGTGGCCATGTACGAGGCCAAGAACCAGGGCAAGGGCCGCTGGAGCAGCTACACGCCGGCCATGGACCAGCGCGGCGCCGAGCAGGCCCGCATCGCCGGCGATCTGCGCACCGCGCTGGACACCGGGCAGCTGCACCTGGTGTACCAGCCGATCGTCGACATGAACGACGGCAGCCTGTACGGCGTGGAGGCCCTCATCCGCTGGAACCACCCGGACCGTGGACCGATCCCGCCGGTCGACTTCATCCCCGCCGCCGAACGCACCGGCCTCATCGTCCCGCTCGGCGCCTGGATCCTTGCCGAGGCGTGCGGCCAGGCCGTCCGGTGGCGGCGCGAGCTCGGCCCGGCCGCCCCGGAGACCGTCAGCGTCAACGTGTCGGCCCGGCAGCTGCGCGAGGCCGGGTTCGCCGCCGAGGTCGCCGCGATCCTGCGCCGCACCGGACTGCCGGCCCGGCACCTGACCGTCGAGGTCACCGAGACCGCGGTGTTCGACGGCGGCGCCGCCCTGCTGGAACTCCACGCGCTCAAGGCCCTGGGGGTGACCGTCGCCCTCGACGACTTCGGCACCGGCCACTCGTCGCTGGGGCTGCTGCGCACCTGCCCGGTGGACCTGCTGAAGGTCGACAAGTCCTTCGTGGACACCGTCACCCACGGCGGTGAGCACGCCGTCATCGCCGCCGCGCTCATCGACATCAGCAACGGCCTGCACCTGCGCGCCGTCGCCGAGGGCGTCGAGACCGCGGAGCAGGCGGCCGAGCTGCGCCGGCTCGGCTACCGCTACGCGCAGGGATACCACTACGCCCGGCCGCTGCTCCCCGAGGCCCTCGCGCGGCGCCAGGTCCCGCAGCCCGCCGCGGCGTGACCCGCGGCCGGTCGGCCGCTCACCAACCGGCACCGAAACAGACCAGCGGCGGCGGGTCCTCGTCCGGGTCGAGCGCACCGATCGCGCCGGCCAGCGCCGCTGCCGGCGACAGCCCACCGCGCAGCCCGGTGTGATGCGCGGCCGCGACCCGGCAGGCGATCGCGTCGGACACCAGCGCCACCCCCGCGACCACGCTGCCGGCGCCGGCGTGCAGGATCGCGACCGTCATGCCGAGCGTCTCGTCGGCCGGCCGCGCACCGGCCAGCCCGAGCTCGCAGGCGGACAGCACCACGTGGTGCGGCAGTTTCGCGAGCCGCTCGAACTCGTAGCCGAACAGCGGCCCGTCGCCGAGGACCAGGTGCGAGAACAGGGGGTTGTCGGGCTCGTGCGTGCCGTGCGCCACGACGTGCAGGATGTCCGCCCGGGCCGCCGCCGCGCGCACGCCCGCGGCGGTCGTCACCGCCGTGGCCGAGCTCGACCAGACTCCGGCCAGCAGCCCGATCTCCTCCGCGGACCGGGCCAGGTCCGGACCGGCGGCGAACGCGACGACGGGCGCGGCCGGCATCGGCGGGCGTTCATGCGCCGCGAGCCACGCCGTCACCGACGGGACCACGGCGACGGCCCGGCCCCGCAGCGTCGACATGAGCGTCCACGGCGCCGTCGCCAGTTGCGCCGACGGCGCGAGCAGCACGGGGCCGTCCTCGACCGCGGCCCGCAACGGGTGCCACAGCGCGGCGTCGAGGCGGGCGAGCGCGGAGCGGCGGCTGGCCCGGATCGTCTCGCGCACCTGCTTGGGCACCGTCGACAGGGCCAGCAGGTCCAGGTCGCGGCGCAGCCTTCGCTGCGTCTCCAGCACCGGTTCGGCGCTGCCGAGGTCGACCACCGACTGGCGCCGCGCCGTGACGACGAGGGCGCACAGCCGGTCCCCCGCGATGAGGTGCGCGACGAACGTCGCCGACGCCGCGCCGAGCCGCTCCCGAAGCTGCGGCAGCGGCGCCGCGGCGCGCGTCTGCGCCGGTCCCGGCGTATACCAGGAACGCTGCCGGACCAGCTGCTCCAGCTGCGCGCAGCGGACCCGCAACCGCGCGTCCACCCGCCCGGCAAGCAGTTGCTCGTGCAGCTCCCGCCGGGCGTGCCGCAGGTCCTCCAGCAGGTCGGCCGCCTCGTCGTTGTCCGGCGGCAGCACCGGCGGCAGCCGCGCGGACAGGGCCCTGGCGCGCTCCGCCCAGCCGAACACGGTCGCCGGCCGGCCGGTCGACAGAGCCCGGGCGAGGCCGTCCTCGGCGATGCGGTGGGCGTGGCTGCCGATCGCGGTCTGCAGGTCCAGGCTGCCGAAGGAGGCCTGGTACCGGTGGACGTCGGCCATCGCGGCGCGCCGCTCCCGGTCGGCGGCGGCGGGCCGGCCGCCCGCGTCGGCGAGCGCCGCCCGGACCGTGCGCGCCTGGAGGCGGGTCGCGATCGGGTCCCGCGCCCGCAACGCGATCGCCTGGCCGGCGGCCCGGCGGGCCCGGGCGACCCGGCCTGGCCCGGCACCCGCGAGGGCGGCGAGCGCGGCGGTCAGCCGGCTGCGGCGGGCCTCGTCGTGCAGGCCCGCGCCCTGCAGCCGGTCGGCCAGCCGGAGCGCCTGGACGGTGGCCGCCCGGTGCATGCCCGCGCCGACCCTGGCGGCGATGGCGACGTGCCCGGCCAGCATCGCCCAGGCGCTGGTGCCCCGGCCGGCGAACCGGCGGCGGGCCCGCGCCGCCGTGGCCCCCGCGTCGGTCCACCGCTCATCCAGCAGCGCCAGCTGGGCCTGCCCGAGCTCGGCGACCGCGAGGTCGTGGGTCGAGCGGGCCGCCTGGAACAGGGTCGCCGCCGTGCGCAGCTCGTCGTCCGCCTCCCGGAACAGCCCGGCGGCGACCAGCGCCTGCGACCGGTCGACGTGGCAGACGCCCGCGTGCAGCGGCGACTGGGTCATCAGCACCGGCGCCACGCCGTCCATCATGCGCAGCGCGGTCGGCAGGTCCCCGGCGAGCATCTGCAGGTAGCCGAGGTTGTGGGAGGCCTTGGCGGCGAGGACGTCCAGCTTGTGCCGGGCGGCGACCTCCGCGCAGCGGGCGAAGTCCGACCGGGCGGCCCGGTTGCGGCCGCGCTGCATGTTGACGAGCCCCCGGTTGAGCAGGTTTCGGCACATGCCCTCCGGTTCGGCCTCGCTGAACAGGCCGAGCGCCAGGTCGTAGCTGGCGGCCGCGCGGTTGAGCTCCCCGGCCCGCTGGTACAGCAGCCCGCGCTGGCTGGCCGTCAGCCCCCGCAGTGCGGCCGGCAGGTCCGGCAGGGAGTCCGCCTCGTCGAGCAGCGCGAGGCCGTCCATCAGCCGGCGCCGCTCCGCCTCGTGATAGGACAGGCTGATCAGGATGTGCGCCCGGCGCACCGGATCCGGGTCCCGGGTGAGCGCCCGCTGCAGCAGCACGTACGCCGCCGACCTGCGCCCCCGTTCGGCCTCGCGCTGTGCCTGCTGGTGCAGTTCGGTAGCGGTCGCCGCGCCCATGGGGGCCATTGTGCGCCAGTGCGTTGTCGCGGCGGCACAGGGGCGCGCCGTTCCCGGCCGGTGGCCCGGCCGGGAACGGCTCCGGACGGGCTACCTCGCGATGACCTGCCGGACCGCCTCGCTGCGCAGCTTGATCTGCTGCAGGTCGAGGGCGCCCAACGCGGCGAGCCGCTTCGCGATCCGGCCGGCGACCACGGGCGTGGCGAACGACGTGCCCGAGCCGATCGCGAACCCGCTCGAGAAGTCGTCCGGGTCCACGCTGGCGCGGTCCTGGCTGGAAGCCTCGTCCCTGGTCCGCGCGCTCGCCTGCAGGCTGAACTGGAAGTCCTCCGGCATCGTGCTGACCAGCGCGGCGCCGCACGCCCACGCGGTGACCCACGCGCCCGTGTTGCTGAACATCGCCACCGTCCTGCCGTCCGGGTTGAGCGCGCCGACACTCACCACGGGCACCCCGTCCCACTGGTACCTGCCCGGCTCGGCGAGCGCGGCCGGGTAGTTCTCCCGGGCCGTGCAGTCGTTTCCGGCGGACATGACCACCACGACACCGAGCGCGGTCAGCGTCCGCAGCGACGAATACAGGGCGTTCGTCGCGGCGACGTCGTCGGGGTCCTCGTGGTAGTGACCCATCGAGATCGACACGACGTCGACCGGGTCGCCGCCCTTGACCATCGCGGTGATCTGGTTGACGGCCGCGATCAGGTTGCTCTCCGGGATCGTGCCGTCAGCCTCGATCACCGGGATCGCGATGATGTCCGCCTCGGGGCACACCTGCCGCACCAGACCGCAGATGAACGTGCCGTGCCCGGCGAGCGGGTCGCGGAGCCCGTCCAGCGGCCGGTTCGCCGCACCCCGGTACTCCCTCGGCGCCGTGGCGGCGCCGGCGCCCGCCTTCTGCAGCGGCGTCCACCGCACCTTGGCCAGCCACTGATGCTCACCGCAGCCGGTGTCCACGACGGCAACGACCGGCACACGCCGGGCCGGCGGCTCCAGATCCGGATCGCATGGTCCGTCCGGTCCTGGCCTGGTCGACGCCGGCAGGGCCGCCTCCGGTCCGGCCGGTTCCGGTCCCGTCGGTGCGGGGAGGTCCAGCACCAGCGCGATCGGTCGCGGGCCGCTGTAGGCCAGATCGGCGTACGGATGCGGCGAGTCGAACGGGTGCGGCGAGTCGAACGGATGTGGCGAGTCGAACGGTGCCGGACGGTACGGCTGGATCGACATCAGGTGGTCCAACCCGACACCGGGCAGGCGTGGATAGCCGGGCCCGTCCAGTCTCGCGGCCGGGTCCGGGTCGGCGAGCCGCCGGGCCCGCTGCAGCACCGTCCAGGCGTCGACGTTGACCGCGTTGCCCTCCGATGTCGGCGCCAACCGCATCGTGAACGTGGTGACCCCGCCGTCGGAGCCGTCCGTGCGGTCCGCGGTGTCGGCGGTGAGCTCGGCAACGGTGTCACAGGTGGCGTCAAGACCGACGTCGCGGGCGGCGGTGCAGAGCAGGTCCACGACGGTCGGCCGCCACTCGGCCCGTGCCCGGCTCCAGCTCGTCGGTGGTTCGGTCGTGATCAGCAGCCGGTCCGCCAGGTAGACGGTCGGGCGGATGCGCTGCCCCGGGAACAGCGGGGCGGTCAGGGGATCGAGCAGCCGGGCACCGTAGCGGGACAGGATCTCCGCACCCGGCATGACTGGGTCGTAGTCGGACTCAGGTCCGTCCGATCGGGGCGTCGTCATCGTGTGGTCTCCAGACTCGAGCGAGGTCAGATCGAAATCGCCGGTGTCGCCACCGGATGGTCGAGGCGCACCGCGGCGCCCGCCGTCGGCTCGACGGTGAAATGCACGAACCCACCGGCCACGTCCACGAATGCGAACCGGCCGTCCTCATCAGCAGTCTCCTCCAGCACGCCCTGGGCGCCGTGCAGGCACACCCGCAACGCTGCTGACGGACTGATCCACCCGTCGACCCGGCGGCGCTGCCGCAGCCGCCCGTCGGAGACCGTGATGGTCAACGCCAGCCGCTGCGACTCGAAGATGACCGTGTCGGTCACTTCCGTGGTGCGCGCTCCCGCCCCGGTCAGCGCCGACTGGAAGACCATCAGCTCGACGTCCGGTTGCTCCAGGCCCAGCCGGAACAGCACCCGCTCGGCGAGATCCGGCGGGCACGGATCGGTGCGCTCCCACATGGTGCGCATGGCGGCCAACAGCTGCTCATCAGGACTCATTGGTCGCTCCATTCCGGATCGCCGTCGAGATTGCGGCGCAACTTCTCCAGGCACCGGCCCCTGGTCGGCCCGATCGCACCGACCGGCATGTCCATCTCGGCGGACAACGTGGCGTAGTCCGGCCGCTCGGCGAAGGCGATCACGCGCAGCAGCCGCCGGCAGCGCTCGGGCAGCTCCGCGACGTGGTGCCAGAGCCGCGCGACGCTGCTGTGCAGGACGACCTCGACCGCGGGGTCCGGCGACCCGTCGATCTCCCCGTCCACCCGCAGCAGGTCGGCCGGCCGCTCCCGCAGCCCGTGCCGGGTCACCCGCCACGCCTCCCGCCGAGCGACGGTGGTGATCCAACGGCCCACGGCGTGCGGCTCGCGGACGGTGCCCGCCTTGCCCATGACCGCCAGCCAGGTCGTCTGGACGACGTCCTCCGCCTCCGCGCGGTCCAGCCCGTACGCCCGCACGACCTGCCACAGCACCGGCGTCAGCAGCCGGACGAGCCGGTCCAGCGCCTCGCGGTCGCCGCGATCCCGCCAGTCGCCGAACGCCTGCGCCACGGCGTCCCAGATCGGAGCGTCGCCGCCGACGATCGGAGCCCCCGGAACGGGGGCGTCGCGTTGCATCACGCACACAGGTGTGCCGGCGGGGGCCTCCTGATACATCCCCGCGCGAAAAAGATCCGGAAACTTTTGACCGCCCCTTGCGCCGTTCAGTTGACCAGGACGATCTTTCCCGGGGCGTGACTGCGTCCGGCGAGGTCGTGGGCGGCGGCGGCCCCGGTGAGCGGGAACGCCGCCGCGACCGGCACCCGCAGCCGGCCCTGCCCGGCCAGCCCCGCCGCGATGTCCAGGCTGTGCACGGCCAGCGGGTCCGCGCCCGCGCCGGTGTCGCCGGCCGGGGCGCTGCGCGAGAAGTGGACGCCGTGGGCGGCGGCCGCGAAGTCCGCGATCGTCACCACGCGGGCCGGGTCCCCGGCGATCGCGATCAGGTCGGGCAGCGCACCCCGGGCGCAGTCGAACACCGCGTCCACGCCGTGCGGTGCCAGCGCGCGGACCCGCCCGACCAGACCCGGACCATAGGTCGTCGGCGTCACGCCCAGCGAGCGCAGGAAGTCGTGATTGCGTTCGGCGGCGGTACCGATGACGGTGGCCCCACGAGCCGCCGCGAGCTGGACGGCGACGGCGCCGACCCCGCCGGCCGCGCCCTGCACGAGGACCGTGTGCCCGGCGCCGACCCGGAGCCGGTCCAGGACCCGGATGCCGGTCTCGACGGTGCCCGCGGCGCCGCCCGCCTCCTCCCAGCTCCACCCGACGGGTTTCGGCGCCCAGGCGGTCAGGACCGCGTGGTCGGCGTTGGCGCCGCGACCGGTCGTGCTCGTCATGCCGAACACCGGGTCTCCGACGTCGACACCGGTGACGCCGGCGCCGATCTGGTCGACGACGCCGGCCGCGTCGAACCCGGTCCGGTAGGGAAACGCCACCGGCACCAGGTCCCGCAGCGTCCCGGCGCGGATGAGGGTCTCCCCCACCGACAGCCCGGACGCCCGCACCGCGATCCGGATCGTGCCCGGCCCGGCGTGCGGCGCCTCGACCTCCGCTACGTGCACCACGCCGGGCGGGCCGTAGTCGCTGAACTGCACAGCTCTCATGGCCGGACCGTAACGGAGCACCCCGTCCGTTTGGCTAAAGTGAGAGCGGTGACGGATCAAGTGAGTCTCCGCTCCGACGCGCGCGACAACCGTTCGCGCATCCTCGCCGCCGCCCGCCTCGCCTTCGCCACGGAGGGGCTCGACGTGCCGCTGCGGGAGATCGCGCGGCGCGCCCAGGTCGGCGTGGCGACGCTGTACCGCCGGTTCCCGACGAAGGAGGCGCTGCTGGCCGAGGCCTTCGCCGAGCAGATGGCGCTGTGCTCGAGCGTCGTGCGGGAGGGCCTGGCGGCGGAGGATCCGTGGGACGGGTTCCGGCTCGTCATCGAGCGGCTGATGGAGGTCCACGCCCTCGACCGCGGGTTCGCCCGGGCGTTCACGTCGCCGCCGTCGCCGTATCTCACCGCCGACCGGGACACGACGCTGCGCCTGCTGCTCGAGCTCATCCGCCGGGCGCAGGCCGCCGGCGCGCTGCGGGCCGACTTCGTGCTGGAGGACGTGATCCTCGCGCTGATGGCGAACGACGGCATCCGGGCCGAGTCGCCGCGCCTGCGGGTGGCCGCGACGCGGCGCTTCGCGGCCCTGATGCTCCAGTCGTTTCAGGCCGACCCGGTCCGGGCGCCGCTGCCCCCACCGGTCCGCCTGCCGCTGCCGGCCCGCTGAGCTCAGCTGCCGTCCGCCGACGCCTCGCGGGCCTTGCCGGCGGCCCGGGCGATGTGCACCGCACCGCTGGTCACCGCGCGGCGCCACGGCAGGGCGCCGTCGATCTCCACCTGCAGCGAGAAGCTCAGGAACGTCCGGATGAGCACGATGAGACCGAGCACCGCCACGTTCTCTGTCGTCGGCGCGACGGCCACGGTGCGGATCAGGTCCGCGGCGACGAGCACCTCGAGGCTGAGCAGCAGCACGCCGCCGAAGCTCTCCCGCAGCGCCTGATACGCGGGCCTCCCGCCAGCGGACCGCCACGTCCGCAGGGCCAGCCCCACCGACCAGAGCAGCCCGACCACCAGCACCCCGGCGCCCAACGCGTCGAATCCCTGCGCCGCGTGCTCCATCAGCTCGGTGAACGTCATGCGGCTCTCCCACCCGTCGATCGAGCCGAACGTACCAGCCTCGGAACGGCCGGCGGTCCTCGTCGCCGGACTCGCGCCCCGACGGGCTCACGGGTCCACGCCGGTTGTGGAAGCAGGGGCTCACCCGGTTGTTCCCGGAGACTCCGGCCGCGCTGGACGGGCTGGACCCGTGGGCCGTGCTGCTGTGGTCCGCCGGGCGGCGCGACCTGCCGGGGCACCCACGTCCCGAGCGATGGCGCTGGCGTGGCGCCCCGCCGGGCGAAGACGGCGACGTAGCGTCATAGCCACCTACTGCCGTGGTCACCGAACGGGAGTAGTGTGTGGGCCGGGTCACATTATGGGGATGCGGCCGGCCGCCAGCCCGTCGGGCGGTGAGTGCACGGACCGCGCTGGGACAACGGCCACCCTTGGGAATGAGCGCCGGGTGATGCCGCACGCAGGTGCGTACACCACCGCTGAGCAGGCCCAGGAGGAGAAGGCATGGATCTCACGGTCACGGTGTCGACGCACGAGGACGGTGGTCTGGTCGAGCTGACCGGCACGCTGGACTTCGCCGCCGCGCCGTTCGTGCGACACGTGATGTTCGAGCTCTTCGACGACGGACGGCACCACATCGCCGTCGACGTCACCAGGCTCCGCCTGCTCGACGCCGGCGCCATCAGGGCGCTGCTCTACCTGCTGCGCCGGGCCGAGCAGCTCGGCGGCGGGCTGCACGTGGCCGGTGCGACCGGGGCGGTGCTGACCGCCCTGGAGATCACCGGAGTCGCGAAGAAGCTGCGGGCCTACGACGAGCTCGACTGGCCCGCGACCGGCCTCGAACGGCGCGTCGTGCCGCTCGACGGCGCTCCCGCCGCGCACGGACTGTGGCCGGTCGAGGTGACCGACCTGCTCAGCAGCCTGCATCGGCTCGCACCGCAGGACCCGGCCCGGGTCCGCCTGCGGGACGACATCATCGAGCGGTGCCTGCCGGCCGCGTACCGGCTCGCCCGACGCTTCCACTCCGACTCGATCAATGACCTGCTGCAGGTCGCCGCGCTGGGTCTGGTCAAGGCGGTCGACGGGTTCGACGCCGTGCGTGGCGTCGAGTTCGGCACCTATGCCACACCGACCGTCATCGGAGAGATCAAACGGCATTTCCGCGACCGCAACGCCGGCATCCGGCTCCCCCGCCGCCTGCAGGAGCTGCGGCTCGCCGCCAACCGGGCCCGCGACGATCTCACCCAGACGCTCGGGCACGCGCCGAGCGCCCCGGAGCTCGCCGCGCACCTCGACGTCGACACCGGGCAGATCCTGGAGATGATGGAGTCGACCGGGTCCACCCGGCCGCTGTCGCTGGACCTGCCCGTCTCCGGCGCCGACGACGAGCAGACGCTGGGTGACACCGTCGGCGCGGAGGACCCGCGGCTCGACCTCGTCGACGACCGCGCGACGCTGCAGGCGATCATCGCCCGGCTGCCGGAGCGGGAGCAGCGGATCCTGTCCCTGCGCTTCTACGGCAACCAGAGCCAGTCGGAGATCGCGCTCGAGGTGGGCCTGTCACAGATGCACGTGTCGCGGCTCCTGCGGCACTCCCTGGACTATCTGCACCGGCACCTGACCGACCGCTAGCCCCGGCCGCACCGGACGCCGGTGACCGGCGTTTCCGGAGGCGACCCGCGGGTAGGCGACGAGAGCCTCGGAAAGGAACGTACCGCTATGTGCGCACCCTTCACGACGTGGTCGTTGCCGGCATCGGCGGGTGAGCCATGACCGCCGAACCGATGCTCGCCTGCGACCTGGAGCGAGGCTTCCCCGTGTCGGTGGTCCATGCCACCGGCCGGCTCAGCATCGCCTCCGCACCGGTGCTGCGCCGGGCCGTGCTCAAGGCGCTCGCCGACCAGCCGGAGCTGATCCTGCTCGACGTGTCGGGGCTGCGGGCCGAGGACGACCTGGCCCTGACGGCGCTGCCGATGCTGGCCCGGCAGTCCGCCGCCGACGGGATCGCCATGATCGTCATCGGTCCACCCACGGACCTGCGGCGGCAGTTGGAGGCAATGGCCGTGACCCGGTGGGTGACGGTCGCCGAGTCGCAGACGAAGGCGCTGGAGCTGCACGCCCACGCTCCGGGTCCGTTGCGCGCCGCGCTGCAGCTGCCGGCCCATCCGTCCGCCACCACCGACGCCCGCCGGCTGGTCGACGACGCCTGCCAGCGCTGGCGGATCACCCACCTGGCGGACACCGCCGCGCTGATCGTCACCGAGCTCGTCGCGAACGGCATCCAGCACGCCGGCACCCCGATGCGGCTGCTGCTGTCGCTGCGCGAGCATCACCTGCACGTCTCGGTGCGCGACGGGAGTTCCCGGCTGCCGCGTCCGACGGTCGCCGACGACGACCTCGAATCGGGTCGTGGACTGCTGATCGTCGAAGGTCTGGCGGCCGCGTGGGGCTCCGTCGCGGTCGCCGGTGGCAAGGTGGTGTGGGTGACACTGCGGCGCACCCGCCGGCCGTCCGACCCGCGGTAGGCCGCACGAGCGAGGTGCGGCCGGACACCGGCTGCGTATGCTCCGGGGGTGGCTCACATCGACGCGCCGGTGGTTGCCGCGGTGCTCGCCGCGGCCGAGGACGCGTCGCCGGTGGACGCCGTGGAGGCGGTCACCCGGGAGCTGGGGCTGGCCCTCGACGCGCTGATGGTCTCGTTCCTGATCGCCGATCTCGGCGGCCGGGCACTGGTCCGGCTGGCGCACGTGCCGCTCAGCGGTGCCTACGGCGACGAGGTGGGTCGCCGCCGTGACGACGAGGTCGCCACGGTCGTGCCGCTCGACGGCGGAGGCCCGGAGCAGGCGCTGCGCATGCAGACCGTGCGGGTGCGGCCCGACGGTGCCACCTGGACGGTGTGGGCGCCGGTGACGGAGCGCGGCGAGGCGATCGGGCTGCTGGAGCTGACGTTGCCGGCGCAGCCCGGCCCCCGGGACCTGGCCGAGATCAGCCGGATCGCGCACCTGCTGGGGTTCGTGGTGATCGCGAACCGGCGGCACACGGACCTGTTCGAGTGGGGGCAGCGCACCACGCCGTTCAACCTGTCCGCGGAGATCCAGCGCCGGCTGCTGCCGGGCGCGTTCACCTGCGAGGCCGGGGCCTTCACCCTGTCGGGGTGGCTGGAGCCGGCGGCGAGCATCGGCGGGGACACCTTCGACTACACCCTCGCCCGGCATGTGCTGCATTTCAGCGTCACCGACGCGATGGGCCACGGCGTCGCGAGCGCGCTGACCGCCACCCTGGGGGTGGGCAGCCTGCGCAACAGCCGCCGCCGCGGGCTGGGCCTGCCCGAGCAGGCCGGCGCCGCCAACGCCGCGGTGGCCGAGCACGCCGGGCCCACGAGCACGTTCGTGACCGCGGTGCTCGGCCAGGTCGACCTGCCCACCGGGGTCTGCCAGCTGGTCAACGCGGGCCATCTGCCGCCGCTGCTGATCCGCGACGGTGACGTGCGGCCGGTGGAGACGCCGCGCAACTTCCCGCTGGGCATGGTCCCGGACGCGACCTTCGCCGCCGGCGAGGTGACGTTGCTGCCCGGTGATCGCCTGGTGGTCGTCACCGACGGGATGCAGGAGCGCAGGGCGGCGGGGCTCGACCTGACCGCCGCGCTGCGGGCGATGGCCGACCTCCATCCGCGGGAGGCCGCCCGCGCCCTGGCCGACGCGGTGCTGGGCGTCGCCGGTCCGACCCTGGCCGACGACGCGACCCTGTTGATCATCGACTGGTACGGCGGGCACGGCCGGCTCAGGCGCAGTTCCGCCGGCGCCGACCTGGCCCGCGCCAGCGCGCCGCTGCCCGGTTGACGGTCAGCCCGCCCCGTCCGCCATGACGAGGCCGTCCTCGGCCGCCGCGACGGTGTCGTAGACGTCGACGATGCGCTGCACCGAGGTCAGCTCGAACACCTGCCGCACGATCGGCTGCGGGGCGGCCAGGCACAGCAGACCGGCCCGCTGCCGCAGCGTCCTGGACACCGACACGAGCGTGCCCAGGGCGCTGGAGTCGATCAGCCGCACACCGGCGAGGTCGAGCACGATCCGCAGCGCGCCGCCGTCCATCTCCAGCTCGAGGCAGGTCCGCAACTGGGGCACCGTGGCCAGGTCCAGCACCCCGGCCGCCACCACGACCGTGCAACCGCGGCCCGGCCGGGTCGACAACGACAGGTCCACGCACGGTCTCCAATCACTGCGCCCGCCTACCGCGTCACCATAGTCACATCCGGGCGCGGTCGGCCCTGGGACGCGGCGACTACCGGCCGGCCGTGCCGTGCGTGCAGTGCTGGCGCAACGGGGCCATGCAGCGTGCGTGTGAGGAGTCGATGAGCGTCCTGGCCCGTTCCAGCAGCGCTGCGGAGGCGCGGCGGCGCTCTGCGAGCCGCTCGGCCGCGGCCCGCGCGGAGGTCACCGGGTCGTGCCGCGGCGGTGCGGCAAGTTGGCCGGTGAGGATGTCGTCGGAGATCATGGCTGCTCCCCTCGCTGGTGGGCGAGTCGTCCGTTACGGTGATACGTTGCGCAGATGGGTGCGGGGTCGCCGGACCATGGCGAGCAGATCAACACGCCGGCCGGCCGCGAGCCGTTGCAGGCCGAGGTGAGCCGGCCCCTGGTGGCGATCGTCGACGACGAGCCGGACCTCCTGGCGATGGCGGAGACCTACCTGCGCCGCGACGGCTTCCAGGTGGTGACCGCCGGCGACGCCAGGACCGCCGCCGCCGTCCTGCGGCAACGCCCAGTCGACCTGCTCGTGCTGGACCTCATGCTGCCCGACGGCAACGGCCTGGACTTCCTGCGCGGCGTCCGCGCCGGCCGGCACCTCCCGGTGATCATCCTGACCGGACGCACCACCGAGCAGGAGCGGGTCGTCGGCCTCGAGCTGGGCGCGGACGACTACATGGTCAAGCCGTTCTCATTGCCGGAGCTCGCGGCCCGTATCCGGGCCGTCCTGCGCCGCACCTACCCGCAGCCGGCGGTCCGCCTGCTGGAGCTCGGCGATCTCGTCGTCGACCTGCAGGCCAGGGAGGTCACCGTCGGGCCGGCGGCGGTCGAGCTCACGCCGCTGGAATACGGGCTGCTGGCGCAGCTCGCGGCCGCACCCCGGCGGGTGTTCACGACCGGGCAGCTCCTGGCCGCCGTGTGGGGGTCGGACCCGTCGGTGCAGAGCCCGTCGTCGGTGACCGAACACGTGTACCGGCTGCGGCGCAAGCTCGCCGCCACCGGCGGGTCCGTCCCGCAGATCACCACCGTCCGCGGCTCCGGATACCGGCTGGACCCGTGACCCGCCCGACGGACGTCGACGACCTCGACTACCGGCGGATGTTCGAGCAGGCCCCGTCGCCGTACCTGATCATGACCGCGGACTTCACGATCGTCACGGTGAACACCGCCTACGCCGAAGCCACCATGATCGACAGGGACGCGGTGGCCGGCCGGTACATGTTCGACATCTTCCCCGACAACCCCGACGACCCGAACGCCGACGGCGTGCGCAACCTGCGCCGCAGCCTGCAGGCCGTCGTCGAGACCCGCCGCCCGGACGCGATGCCGGCGCAACGCTACGACGTGCGGACCGAGGACGGCGGTTTCGTCCTGCGGTACTGGAGCCCGGTCAACACCCCCGTCCTGCGCGACGACGGCAGCGTCGCGTTCATCATCCACCGGGTGCAGGACGTCACCGACCTCGTCGAGGCCCGCCGGCACGACCACGACCACGACCGCGACGAGCGCACCGAGGTGCTGCGGACCCGCGTCGAGCAGATGGAGGCGGACCTGTTCACCCGCGCCGGCGACCTGCAACGCGCCAACCGTGAGCTGCGGGAGGTCAACGACGAGCTGGCCGCGGCCACCGCGGAGCTGCGCGCACAGCAGGAGGCCAAGGACCGCTTCATCGCGGTGCTGTCGCACGAGCTCCGCAACCCCCTCGCGGCCGCCCGTGCCGCCCTCGACGTGCTCGCCCTGGACGTCGCCGGGCACCCGGCCAGCGCGGTGCTGGACCGGCAGCTCACCGCCCTGACCCGGTTGACCGACGATCTGCTGGACGCCGCCCGCCTCGTCTCCGGCCGGCAGCGGGTCGTGCGGCGGCCGCTGGACCTCGCCGACCTGGTGGAGGCCGGCGTCCAGGACGTCGCGGCCGCGCACCCGGACCGCGCCGCACCGGCGGTCACCGTGCCCGCCACCCCGACGATCGTCACCGGTGACCAGGTCCGGCTGGTCCAGATGATCGCCAACCTGGTCGACAACACGTACAAGCACACCCCGCCCGGCACGACGGTCACGGTCGACCTCGACGTCGTCGGGGCCCAGGCCCGGCTGTGTGTCCGCGACGCGGGACCCGGCTTTCCCGCCACCGCCGGCCCCCGGCTGTTCGAGATGTTCACCCGGGCCGTCGTCGGTGACCAAGCGCCCGCCGGCCTCGGCCTGGGCCTCGCGGTCGTGCGCGGCATCGTGGAGCTGCACGACGGGACCGTGACCGCGCACAGCGACGGCCCCGGCCACGGCGCCGCCTTCACGGTCCACGTCCCGCTCGCCGACGCGCCCCACCGCGACAGCGCGCCACCACCGACCGGCCCGGGCCGGTCGCCGCTGCGGATCCTGCTCATCGACGACAACGCCGACCTCGCCGACATGTACCGGCGGCTGCTCGAACGGCACGGAGACACGGTCACCGTGGCCACCACCGCCGTGGACGCGCTGCGGGTGGCGGGGCGCGGCACCTTCGACCTGATCCTGTGCGACCTGGTGCTGGGCGACGACCTGAACGGCTACGACGTCGTCGCCCGGCTCCGTAGCAGTGACCTGCACCGGCACACCCGCATCGTGGCCGTCTCCGGTCACAGCCAGGACGCCGACCGCCGCGCCAGCCGGGCCGCCGGCTTCGACGCCCATCTCGCCAAGCCCTTGCAGCTGGAGCAGCTCGACCGCCTGCTCGAAGCCTGGACCGCCGCCGGCGACCGGCTGAGCTAGGACCCCTCGACGAGCTCGGCCGGGTGCGCGGCGGTCTCCACCTCGCCCAACGCCTCCATCACCAGGATCACCCCGACCGCCCCGGCGACCTCGCTGGCCAGCGGGCTGCACACGACCCGCAGGCTCACGGTGCGGCCGCGACGGTTCACCGCGGTCATCGGCGGCGCCTGCAGCTGCTGCCCACCGGTGAGGACGTCACGGATCAGGGGACGCAGCTGGCCGGTCGGCAGACCGATGTCGATGTTGAGGAAGTGCTGGTTGACGGCCTCGTCGGAGCGCAGCCCCCACATGTCCTCGGCCCGGCGGTTCCACACCAGGATGTGCATCTCCCGGTTGAGGACCACGACCCCGGCCTGCAGGCTGGTCAGGACGGCGTCCATGAACGAGTTGGTGTCGTTGAGCTGGGTGGTGCGGTCGCGGAGCTCGTCGTTGATGGACTGCAGCTCGTCGTTCGTCGACTGCAGCTCCTCATTCATCGTCTCCAGCTCCTCGTTGGTGGACTGGAGCTCCTCATTGGTCGTCTCCAGCTCCTCGACCGTGGACTGTAGCTCCTCGTTCGTGGTCTCCAGCTCCTCGTTGGTGGACTGCAGCTCCTCGTAGGCGGTCTCCAGCTGGCGGTTGGCGATCTCCAGCTCGTCCTGCAGCCGCCGGGCCGCGGTCATGTCCTGGAAGATGATGACGACGCCGAGCAGCGCGGCGTCGGAGTCGACGAGCGGGTTGATCTGGACGTTGAGGTTGACGACATCGCCGGACCCGTTGGCCAGGTCAATATTGTCGATCTTCACTACCCGCCGCTCCAACTGTGCCTGCTCGATGTATCCGCGCAGCTCCACCGGTCGGTACGACAGGTCCAGGTCGCGGAACGGCCGGCCGATGTCCCGCGGCGACACCCCGAACAGGCTCTCGGCGTGCCGGTTGGTGAGCGCGACGAGCCCGTCCGCGGTCACCACGACCTGCGCGACCGGGCTGGCATGGAACGCCTCGTTGCGCAACCGGTCCAGCGCGTGCATCTCGGGCCTGGGCGGCGGCGGATAGGTGTCGGCGAAGTAGGCGCTGCCGTTGGCCATCGGCCGGGCGACCTTGTGGAACATCCGCCGCTTCAGGTCGATCGGGGCGAACATGCTGGCGTGGCTGAGCAGCATCTCGGCCTTGCCGAGGAACAGCACGCCGTTGGGCGCGAGCGCGAAATGGAACCGGGACAGGATGCGGGTCTGCGTCTCGGCGTTGAAGTACATCAGCGCGTTGCGGCACACCAGCAGATCGATGCGGGAGATCGGGGCGTCCTGGACGAGGTCGTTGCGGCCGAAGATCACCGAGCGCCGCAGGTCCTTGCGGAAGACGTACCGCCCCGCGGTGGGCTCGAAATACCGCTCGACCAGCTCCCGCGGCACGGTCTGCAGGTCACGCTCGGTGTAGATGGCCTGCCGGGCGTGCGCGAGGCTCTCCTCGTCGACGTCCGTGGCGTAGATCTTGACCCGCTCCCGGAACGCCTCGATCCCCAGCGCCTCCGCCAGGACGATGGCGAGGGTGTAGGTCTCCTCGCCGGAGGCGCATCCGGCGCTCCACACCCGGAACGTGCCGTCGTGCTGGGAAAGCAGGCCGGGCAGCACCCGCTGGCTCAGCGCGGACCAGGCGTCCGTGTCGCGGAAGAACGCCGTCACGTTGATGAGGACCGTGTTGAACAGCGCGGTGAACTCATCCGGGTGGACCTGGAGATGGTCCAGGTAGTCACTGTAGTCGTGCAGATCGACCTGGGCCATCCGGCGGTCGACGCGGCGCATGAGACTCGAACGCTTGTAGCCGGTGAAGTCGAAGCCGCGGGCCTCTTTGAGATACACCAGCAGCGCTTCGAAGTCCGGATTCGTCTCGGTCACCACTGCGTCCTTCCGCGTCGGCCTGACCGCTACGTTATCGTCCCGCGCGCATCCGCAGCGTCGCCCATACCACCTTGCCGCCCGGCGCCTCGAGGAATCCCCAGGACGTGGCGACACCTTCGACAACCAGCAGCCCACGCCCGGACTCGAAATCGTCGTCGGCGGTGATCCTGCGCGGTGGCAGCCGGCTCTGGTCGCGAACGGCGATGTGCAGATAGCGCTGCCGCACCGCGATCGTGACCGTGCAGGCGGTCCGTGCGTGCAGGACCACGTTGGCGACCAGCTCGGTCACGATCAGCGCGGCGTCGTCGGCCAGGTACTCCAGCCCCCAACGCCCGCAGAACCGGTCGACGAGCTCCCGCGCGCCCGCGGTCGCCGCCGGGCCCGGCGGCAGGTCGACCTCGGCAAAGGCCGGCGCGGGGTGGTCGGCGTGCGCGGCAAGCGCCTCGGCACGCGACGCGAACGCCGGCACCTGCCGGGCCACCACCATCGTGCCCAGCCGCCGGGCGAGCGAAGGCGACGGGCCGCACAGCATCACCGGCACCCCGACTGCCTCACCCTGCCGCACCAGCGCCGGAAACGCCGTCAGGGTGATGTCGTCCTCGATGCCGAGCCCGCTCACGTCGATGAGCACCAGCTCCGGCCGGTCCGCGAGGGCCTTGAGCACGGCGGCGCGCAGCTGCGGCGCCGTGGCATGACCGAGCATCCCGCGGACCGTGACGTGGCACACCGGGAAGTCCCGCTCCAGGAAACACGTCAGACCCGTCATGGCTCACCGGTCACCGGGGTCTTGTCCTCGATCGACCCGAGCTGGTCGATGAGCTGGCGGATCACCCGCCCCGCGTCCTCGGCGTCGCGACCGACCTCGTTGTACCGCTCGGCGGTCGTCCTGCTGCCGCGGTTCCAGGCGGAATCCGCCATGCGCCGGCTCAGCGCGGCCTTCTCCTCCAGGCTGCGCAACGCCATCCACAGCGCGCCTTCCAGCACCTCACCCTGCTCCTCGAGCAGGCCCACCGCGCTCCACGCGTGCCCGACCCGGCAGCGGAATCTCGGCGGCCGGTGGTGGCCGGGCATCTCGAACAATGCCCCGTGGCAGCTCGGACAGCCGAACCCGGCCGGAATCCCGCCCGCGTCGGCGGCGGTCAGATCGTCCATGGCAACCATCGCGTCCTCCGCGTCCACCTGGGCGTCTCCGGATTGGGCGGCCGGGGCCGGGCCCGACATCCCGTCCAGCAGCTCAGCGAGCGCGGCGCCCATCGCGCCCACTGGCATGACTCGCGCATGCGGGACGAGTTCGGTGGCGTGGGCCGGCATTGAGGGATACAACGCCTCCGCCGGCGCCTGCACCAGACCGAACCCGCCGTGCTGCGTGATGGTGGCCAGTCCGAACGCGCCGTCGTCGCGGCTGCCGGACAGGACCACGCCGACGACGCCGCTCCCCCACGCCCGCGCGGCGGAACGGAACAGCGGGTCGATCGCCGGCCGGTGACCGTTCTCCGTCGGGCCGCGCGACAGCCGCAGGCGGCTGTCCGCCACCAGCACATGGAAGTTCGGCGGTGCGACGTAGACCGTCCCGGCCTCCAGCTGGCAACCGTCGGTCGCGTGCACGACCGGGTGCCGGCCCGCCCGCCGCAGGATGTGCGGCAGCGCGCTGGTGCCGGACCGGGGGATGTGCAGGACCACGCACACGGCGGCGTCGAGCTTGCCGGGCAGGCCGGCCACGAACGATCGCAGCGCCTCCACCCCGCCGGCTGAGGCACCGACCACGACGAGACCGCGCGGGTCACTCACCGCGCCGACCGTTCACACTCGCGGACTCTACGCCCTCCGCGAAAACATACGACGCTCATCTCGATGCCATCTCTCCCGTACCGCGAGATGAGCCATAACGGCGTCACTGTGTTAGTCCACCTGCCCCGGTCCCACGGGCGGCAAACACCTCACCTCTTGACGACGTCGTCATGCGGCCACGCTACGCCTCCGGGCTTGACCTTCGGGCCTGACCTTCCGGGCCTGACCTTCCGGGCCTGACCTTCCGGGCTTGACCTGGAGTCCGCTCCAGGTCATAGCGTGCATGGGGTACCCGGCACGACGACGGCAAGGAGCAGCAGCATGCGATACCGCACCCTCGGTCGCACCGGCATCCAGGTGAGCGTCCACTGTCTCGGGACGATGATGTTCGGTGCCGTCGGCAACCCCGACCACGACGACTGCGTGCGCATCATCCACGCCGCCCTCGACCGGGGCATCAACTTCGTCGACACCGCCGACATGTACTCCGCCGGCGAGTCGGAGGAGATCGTCGGCAAGGCGCTGCGGGGCCGCCGCGACGACGTCGTGCTCGCCACGAAGGTCCACTTCCCGATGGGCGAGGGACCGAACCACGGCGGCAACTCCCGGCGCTGGATCATCCGCGAGATCGAGGACAGCCTGCGCCGGCTCGGCACCGACTGGATCGACCTGTACCAGATCCACCGCCCCGACGCCGACACCGACGTCGAGGAGACCCTGTCCGTCCTCACCGACCTGGAACGGCAGGGGAAGATCCGCGCGTTCGGCTGCTCGACGTTCCCGGCCGAGCAGCTCGTCGAGGCACACCACGTCGCGGAACGGCGCGGACTGCACCGGTTCCGCACGGAGCAGCCGCCGTACTCGCTGCTGGCCCGCGGCATCGAGAAGGACCTCCTGCCGGTCGCCGGGCGCTACGGCATGGGCGTGCTGACCTGGAGCCCCCTCGCGTCGGGGTTCCTGACCGGCCGCTACCGCCAGGGCCGGCCCGTGGACCTGTCGACCGGTCGCGCCGCGCTCAACCCGCACCGCTTCGACCCGGCGCTGGAGGAGAACGTGCGCAAGCTCGACGTGGTCGAGCAGCTCGTCAAGCTCGCCGAGGACCTCGGCTGCACGCTGCCGGAGCTCGCCCTCGCCTTCCCGGTCGCCCACCCCGCGGTCACGTCGGTCATCATCGGCCCGCGCACCATGGACCAGCTCGACGCCGCGCTGCGCGGCGCCGGCCTCACCCTCGACGACGCCGCCCTCGACCGGATCGACGAGATCGTCCCGCCGGGCACCGACCTGTACCGGGCCGACGGCGCCTGGCGCCCGCCCGCCCTGGCCGACCCGACCCTGCGCCGCCGCCGCACGGGCGACCGCGCCGCCGCCTGAGCCGTTCCTGCCGGTCTGCTCCACGGCGCGCTGCACCGCGTCCTCCACGGTGTGCCTTGCGGTGTGCTCTACGGTGTGGCGATGGTCAACTGGATCGCCAAGGTCGGCTGCGAAGGCGGTCCACTGCTCGTCTGCGCCGCCTCAGCGTTCGCCGACTGGGGCGGCGCGGTGCTGGACGAGGACTACGACCTCGACCCCGCCTGCGACCTGCACCGCGCCAACCAGGTGCTGTACCCCACCGACGACGACGAGTTCGAGGCCGGCTTCGTCCAGTTCGCCGCACACACCGCACTGGTGTGGGAGATGGACGGATCCGGCGTCGCCGAGATCGCGGCGGCGGACACCAGCGTGCTCATCATGCGCTCCTGGGTCCGCAACACCGACGCACCGCACCGCTACGTCACCGGGCCGGCCGCGGCGGCCGCCGAACTGCCGGTCGGCGAGCTCGACCTGACCGGCGGCGGCCTCGCCGTCGTGTGGGCGCCGGTCGTCGCGGCGGAGGTCGGCCCGTTCCCGACGGCACCGCCCGCACCGGTCACCCTCGACCTGGACCACATCCACGGCGTCGGCGCCGTGCTGCCGGTGCGGCCCGGCCGGTACCAGGTCAGCCGCGGCTCCCTCACCGGCACCCGCGGGCAGTACGCACCGCTGGAGGAGCAGTACGGGCCGCCGGTCGCCGGCAGCGACGACGACTGGAGCTGCCGCTGGCTGCGGCTGCGGCCCATCGCCTGATCCGGCGCCGGCCTACATCGGGAAGCGGCCGCTGCGCCACTGCCAGTGACGGCCGGCCTTCAGGTGTTCGGTGACCGCGCGTTGCAGCACGGTGCGGCCCGGCAACTCCGCCAGCGGTGTGGTCAGGGAGCGGAACACGAACCGCAGCACCTCGACGTCGGCGTCGATACCCTCCGGCTCCTCGTAGGGCTCCAGCTCGAACCGCCGCTGGAACCGCACGATGTTCGAGTCCTCCGGCAGGTACTCCAGCAGCTGCGGGTCGAGCAGCCACGAGCCGCACGAGAACGCCGTGTAGTGCTCGTCGGGGAAGTGGTGCGGAAAGAACGCGCGGGCCCCGTCGAG
This sequence comes from Dactylosporangium siamense, assembly GCF_016862795.1. Taxonomy (GTDB): domain Bacteria; phylum Actinomycetota; class Actinomycetes; order Mycobacteriales; family Micromonosporaceae; genus Dactylosporangium; species Dactylosporangium siamense. The sequence continues at coordinate 117,241 of NZ_BONQ01000029.1, forward strand.
CGACGCGTCGACCGCCTCCGCGGTCAGCGGGCCCGAGTCGGGGATGTGCAGGCCGATGGCGGTGTCGCCGCGTTGGTGCTGGAGCCGGCCCAGCTCGTACAGGCCGCCGCGCGAATGCAGGGTCAGCCAGCTCTGCATGACCGGCCAGCCCTCACGCCGCATCCGCCGGTCGATCGCGAGGTTGCGACCCAGGTCCGCGAGGGTCGCCCACGACACGGAATCGGGGACGCCGTGGTCACGGTGATACCCCATGGCAACGTCGACCAAGGCCAGGTACGCGTACACATACAGGTGCCGCCAGGCCGGTCCACGGTCGCGGGGCAGCTCCGGGCCGGGCACCAGCCAGCCGTGACCGCCGAGGTCGGCGCGCACCAGGGCGATCGAGCGGTCCAGCAGCCAGCGCAGCTCCGCGGTCCACAGTGGAGAGTCCGGGTCCGGCCAGCCCTCCATGACCTCGGCGGCGTCGTCCGGCCGCACCCCGAGCCGCTCGAGCATCGCGGGCGCGTCGGCCCTGGCGGGCAACGGCGCCGACGGCCAGTCACCGGCGAGCCGCTGCACGCGCTCGACGTCCTCGACGGGCACCCCGAGCCGTGCGGCGATGTCGTCCAGATCCACGCGGACGACCCTACCGGCCCATGCCCCGTCTGGACTGCCCCGGAGGACGAGGATGGACGCCTCCCCCGCGTCGAAGGCCGGCGGTCAGGCCGCTGCCCAGAAGGCCATCGCCAGGCCGAGGGCGCGTAGGTCGCCGGTCGTGGTGCCGGACATCTTGTTCATGACGTAGGCGATCGTGGTGTGCGCGTCCAGGTCGATGATGGCCAGGGAGCCGCCGTAGCCGCCCCAGAACAGCGTGCCCGGGTTGGGCATCAGCCCGGTGTCGAGGGCGAAGCCCAGGCCGAACCGCATCGGCACGCCGAGGACCAGGTCGACGCCTTCCACCTGCGGCCGCAACGCGCGGCGGCAGCCGGCCTCGGACATGAACCGGCGGCCTTTCGCGACGCCGCCGTTGGCCAGGATCGTGTGGATCTCGGCGACGGCGCGGGCGTTGCCGATGCCGCCGACCGCCGGGATCTCCGCGCCGCGCCAGGCGCGGGTCCGGGTCACCTCGACGTCCAGGGCCGGGTTGCCGGCGACGTTGGCCTGCAGCTCGCTGTCGCCCGCGCCGCTCATCGGCGGTGGGCCGGCGGGCGGGATCAGCTCGGCGACGCGCGCGTCCTGCGACGCGGGCAGGCCGATGTGGAAGTCGGCGCCCAGCGGCGCGGCGATCTCCTCGCGGAACACCGTCCCCAGTGACCGCCCGGTGATCCGCCGGACCACCTCGCCGACCAGATAGCCGTGCGTCAGGCCGTGGTAGCCCGAGGCCGTGCCGGGTTTCCAGAAGGGCTCCTGCGCGGCGAGTAGGGCGGTCATCTTCTCCCAGTCGTACAGGTCGGCCCCGGTGATCGGCTCGCGCCAGCCACACAGTCCGCTGGAGTGGCTCATGAGCTGGGCGACGGTGACGCGGTCCTTGCCGGCGGCGGCGAACTGCGGCCAGTACCGGGCCACCGGCGCGTCGAAGTCCAGCTCTCCGCGGTCGGCGACGAGCAACGCGGTCAGCGCGGTCATGGTCTTGGTGGTGGAGTACACACCGACGATCGTGTCCCGGCGCCACGGCCGGGCGCGGGCCGCGTCGGCGAACCCGCCCCACAGGTCGACGACGGTGTCGCCGTCCACCGTGGCGCAGAACGACGCGCCCACGTCCGTGCCGTCGGCCAGGTGCTGGTCGAACACCGCCCGGACGCCCGCGAACCGATCGCTCATCGACCGACCATGGACGTCCGGGCCGCCCGCGTCCAACCATTTAGGCCGGTCGGCCGTACCCGTACAACTTGTCGATGTCGACCGGGGCGACCTTCACGACCGTGCGGCTGTTGGGGGCGTGGATGATCTGGTTGTTGCCGATGTAGATCCCGACGTGCCCGAGGTTGTTGTAGAACACCAGGTCGCCGGGGGCGAGCTGGCTGCGGGTGATGTGGCGGACCTTCTGCCACTGCTGGGCGGCGTTGTGCGGCAACGACACCCCGGCCGCCTTCCACGCCATCATGGTCAGCCCGGAGCAGTCGAAGGTGTTCGGCCCGGCGGCGCCCCACACGTACTTCTTCCCCAGCTGCGCCCACGCGTAGTTGACCGCCTTGCCCGCCGAGCCGGACACCGCCGGCGGCTTGCCCGCGGGCGGCGGCGTGGTGGTCGTCGTCTTGGGCTTCGCGGCGGCAGCGGCGGCCGCCGCGGCTGCGGCCTCGGCCTTGGCCTGCATGGCGTCCAGCCGGGCGATGTCGCCCTCGATCTTCTTGCGGCGGGTCTCCAGCTCGATCTTCTGCTGGCTCTGCGCCGCCTTGGTGTCGTTGAGCCGGCGCTGCTCGGTGGTGAAGGCGTCCTTCGCCGCGCCGTACGCGGCCAGGTCCCGCTGCTGGCTGAGCGAGATCTGCCGGAGGGTGCCGACCCGGTCGGTGAAGCTGTCCGACGATCTCGCGCCGAGCATGAGCGACCAGGTGCCGAGGTTGCCGCCGCTCTTGTACGCGTTGACCGCGAGCGTGGTGGCCTCGTCCTGGGCGGTGTCCATGGTGGTCTGCAGCGGCGCCAGGTCGGCCTGCAGCTTGGTGATCGCCGCCTCGGTGGCCTCGAGGTCGCCCTTGACCTTGTTGTACTGCTCGACGACGAGCTCGACCTCTTCGTTGCCCTTGTCGATCTGGGCCTGGAGCTGCTCGGGTGTCGGATCCGCGTGCGCGGCGCAGGCCGGGGCGATCATCGACGCCACCGCCAGCGCGACGACCGCGGTGCGCAGCGTCGTGCGTCCGTTGAACACGGCACAGTCCTTCTTCCTGGACCGCTTACCGGGTTAGCTGACGGATTCGGGCGAGAAGAAGGACGCCCTACCGCGCCGCGGCGCGGATTCACCCCGATGGAGGTTGGTTCCCCGGCTCGTCGACCTCGTGCGGGACACGCGGCCGACGACTCAGCGGTGGCTGCCCGGCCACCCCGGCGGGGTGGCGGAGTCCGGCAGGCCAGCCCAAACGTAACGGCCGGAGACACCGTCGAGCCTCGATCTAAGCCACTCTTAACGAAGACTCAAGACGCACCTGCCTGTCTCCAGCGGCGTGAATATGGCGGTGCGCGACGTGGAGATCTGCGGCATCGTGGTTGTCCATGGCTGAACGGGTGATGTTCGTGCAGTTGAAGACCGGTCACGGCACCGACCAGGGACCGGCGTGGATCAGTAACGTCCGGTTCAACCGCACCTGGAAGACGGCCTACTGGCACGGCCGGACCCTGCGCCGCTGGCCCGGGATGTCCGACGCGAACTTCTTCGACGTCGAGACCGACGAGCGCTACTGGCTCTCGGGGCCGCACCGCGACCGGGCCGACACCCGGTACAGCAACATCCGGCCGACGATCGACGAGGACGTCCGCGACCTGTACGAGGCGTTCCTGCGCGGCGGACCCCTGCCGGGCCGGTAGCGCGGGCAGCGGTGGCGGCTCCGGTGCGCCATGATCGGGGCGGGAGGTTACCGTGCAGCGATATGTCGAGCTCGACGGCGTGCGCACCTGGTACGACGAACGCGGCGCGGGCGATCCGGTGGTGCTCCTGCACGGCGCGATCGTCGACTCGCGCTGCTTCGCCGGCAACCTGGACGCGCTGGACGGCGGGTTCCGGCTGTACGTGCCGGAGCGGCGCGGCCACGGGCACACCGCGGACCCGGGCGGACCGCTCAGCCCGCAGGTCATGGCGCGGGACACGGTCGCGTTCCTGCGGGACGTCGTCGGCGCGCCGGCCGCGCTGGTCGGTTACAGCGCGGGCGCGGTCGTGGCGCTGCTGACCGCGATCGCCCGACCCGACCTGGTGTCCCGGCTGGTGCTGATCAGCGGGGCCTTCCACCAGGACGGTGTCCTGTCGCCGCCGGCCGGCCCCGCCGACATCCCGCAGATCATCTACGACCAGCACGCCGAGGTGACCCCGGAAGGACCGGGCCACCTGGTGTCCGTCATCGAGCGGATCGCCGCGTCGTCCGACGCCGGCGACCTGGCGCTGGCCGCCGCCGACCTGAGCGCGGTGACCTGCCGGACGCTGGTCATGGCCGGCGACGACGACGCCGTGTCCCTGGATCACGTCCTGCGGCTCTACCGGGCGCTGCCCGACGCCGAGCTCGCCGTGGTGCCCAACGCCTCGCACACCCTGCTCATCGAGCACCCGCAACTGTGCACCGGGCTCGTCACCACGTTCCTGTCCGGCCCGCCGGCACCCACGCACATGCCGATCCGCCGGGCCTGAGCAGGGGCGGGCTCAGGCATAGTCGGCCGCCTGCATGGTGCAGACGGTGGCGTACCAGCCGCCGGTGGCCATCAGCTCCTCGTGCGTGCCGACCTCGGCGACCCTGCCGTCGCGCAGCGTCACGATGAGGTCGGCGGTGCGGACGGTCGAGAAGCGGTGCGACACGAGCAGCGTGACGCACCCGTTGACCGCCGCGTCCGCCCGCCCGACCTCCAGGCAGCCGGCGAACAGGGCGGCCTCGCTCTCCGCGTCCAGGCTGGCGGTCGGCTCGTCCAGCACGCGCAGCAGCGGCGCCTCGCGCATCATCGACCGGCCGAGGGCCAGCTTCTGCCACTGCCCCTCCGACGGCAGGGCGCCACCCGGCATCGACCGGCCCAGCGGCGTCTCCAGCCCGTCGGCGAGCCGGCCGATCACGTCGGCCGAGCCGGCCCTGGTCAGCGCCCCGGCCGCGGCCTCCCGGTCGCCGAGGCGCGGCAGGTCACCGGCCCCGACGGTGTCGCCGGCGGGCAGCTCGAACCGGCAGAAGTCCTGGAACCCGGCCGCGAGCCGCTCGCGCACGCTGTGATGGTCGAGCGTCACGAGGTCGACGCCGTCGAGCAGGATCTGGCCGGCGGTCGGCCGGTACAGCCCCATCAGCAGCTTGACCAGGGTCGACTTGCCCGCTCCGTTGTGCCCGGCGAGGGCGACGACCGTGCCGGCGGGCAGGACGAGGCTGACGTCGTCGAGCACCGGCGGGCCGTCGGGGGTGTACCGGAACGTCACGCCCCGCAGCTCGATGCTGTGCCGCAGGCCGGCCGGTGCGGTCGCGCTGCCGGAGCACCGGTCGCCGGCCTGCTCCACGAGGCGCTCCAGCCAGGTGAACCGCTCCAGGATCGTGCTGAGCCGGCTGAGCTTGCTGAACGTCGTCGCCGCCTGCTCGGCCTGGGCGACCAGTTGCATCGCCAGGACGGCCAGCAGGAACACCACGCCGCCGCTGCGCACGCCGGGGTCGTCGCGGGACAGCCAGAGCAGCAGCAGGACGCCCGCGGCGAACAGCGTCCACCCGATGGTCATGATCCGTCCCGTGCGGAAGCGGGCCAGCCGCTGCCTGCGGTCCGCGGTGCGCAGCAGCTCGTCCTGCCGGTCGGCGACGGCGCCGGTCATGCCGTACTGGCGCAGCTCGCCGGCCGAGCCCGGCTCGGTCCCGGCCAGGAAGAGCATGCGCGCGGCCCGCATCGGCGCGGAGATGTCGTCGAGCATGCTGGAGATCTCCCGCTCGGCCCGCATCGACGCGAGCACCGGCAGCAGCACGAGCAGCGGGAGCGGCGTCAGGACCGGAGCGACGAACGCCAACAGGACGGCGGCGGCAGCGAAGCGCACCGCCAGCGCGACGGTCTCGATGATCGTGGTGATCGAGCCGACGAGGTGCCGCGGCCGCCCGGCGAGGGTGAACACCCGGTCCTGGAAGTCGGGGGACTCGACCGCGGACAGGTCGGGCAGCTCGTGCACGAGCCCGCTCAGCCGCTGCTCCAGCCAGTGGTCGGTGCGCTCCTCCAGCACCGTCTGGCTGGTCATCGACACCCATTGGGCGCCGACCCAGCACAGGCCGACGGCGCCCATCGCGATCGCGGCGAGCCGGATCCGGCCGGTGTCGTGGGCGGTGAGGCCGTCCACGAGCGTGCGGACCGTCCAGGCCAGCCCGACCGGCAGCGCCGCCTCCACCAGCGCGACGACGATGACCGCGCCCGCCAGGCCCGGACTGGCCTGGAACGACGCCCGGAGCACCAGGCGGACGGCCGAGCCCGACGCGGCGAGTGACCGGCGGACGGCACCGGACACGCTCATCGGACGACCGCCGCCTGCGCGTCGAACATCTGCGCGTACAGGCCGCCCTGCTGGATCAGGGTGGCGTGGTCGCCGGTCTCGACGATCCGGCCGCCGTCGAGCACAACGATGCGGTCCACCCGCCGGACGGTCGCGAACCGGTGCGACACCAGCAGCAAGGTGTGCTCCCTCGTCGCGTCGATGATGGCGTCGTACACGGCGCGCTCCGCCTCGATGTCCAGGTTGGCCGTCGGCTCGTCCAGCGCCAGGACGGTCGCGCCGGTGCGCAGTGCGTGCAGGCCACGGGCGAGCGCGACCTTCTGCCACTGCCCGCCGGACAGGTCGGTGCCGCCGGCCAGCTGCGGGGACAGGACGGTGTCCCACCCGTGCGGCAGGTCGGCCAGGACCGTGTCCAGGTCGGCCTGGGCGGCGACCGCGGCCAGCGTGCGGGCGTCGGTCGCCCGCCCCGGCCCCGCGACGTTCTCCCGCACCGTCAGCGGCAGCCGCACGAAGTCCTGGGTCATCGTGGCGAGCCGGCTGCGCCACCGTTGCGGGTCGAGCTCGCGCAGCGGCACCCCGTCGACCAGGATCTCCCCGGACGTCGGCTCGTGGCTGCGCAGCAGCAGCTTCAGCAGGGTGCTCTTCCCGGCGCCGTTGCGCCCGACGATCGCCAGCGAGCCGCCGGCCGGGATGGTCATCGAGACCCCGTGCAGGACCTGGGTGCCGTCGGGGTACGAGAAGCTGACGTCGCGCAGCACGATCTCGCGCACCGGCGCCGCGCCCGGGTCACGGTCACCGGTCGGGCCGGCGGGCCGCGTCGCATCCTCGACCTCGACCAGGGCGTCGACGGCGTCCCAGCCGATGTGGGCCAGCCGGTCCCATTCGGTGACCGCGGCGAACCGCAACAGCCCGATGCCGGCCTGCACCCCGACGACGAGCGCGGCGAGGCTCACGGCACCGTCCTGCCAGCCGTCGGCGAGCACGGCGATGCCGGCGGCCTGCCCGGCGCCGAGCAGCACGGCGCCGGCGGCGATCTTCCACCAGGCGATGCGCCGCCCCTGCCAGGCGGCCGTGGACACCCGCAGCCATTCGGTGTGGTGCAGGCCCAGCAGCCACCGGCCGAGGCCGAAGACCCGGGTCTCCTTCTCCGCACCGGGCCGCAGCAGCAGGTCGCGCAGGTAGTGGCCGCGGCGCAGGGCGCCCGGGTCCAGGTGCAGCTGCTGCAGCAGCTGCCGGTAGTTGTCCCGCAGCCCCCGGCCGACGACCAGGTGCAGCGCCCCCGACCCGGCCGCCAGGACCGGGTCGACCCAGGCCAGCAGGGCGACGCAGCCGACGGCGGTGAGCAGGACCTGGATCCGGCCGGTCACGCCGAGCAGCCCGCCCGCCGGCCCGCCGAGCCGGTTGGCCAGGCCGTGCGCGGTGGCGATGCGGCCCTGCAGCCGGGGGTCCTCCAGGTGTCCGAGACCGACCGGCCGGGCCACCGCCTCGATGAGCCGGCGCCGCAGCACGATGTCCATCCGCCGGGCGAGGGCCTCCAGGACGTCGGAGCGGACCATGCCGCTCAGCTGTGACAGCGCCAGGACGACGGCCATCGCCGCCACCACCAGCCCGAGCGACCCGGCCGACCCGTCGTCGCGGCGGGCGAGCAGCCCGACCGCCGTGCCGGACAGGATGATGAACAGGGCGGGGACGGAAGCGCTGAGCAGCGTGGTGGACACCGCGACGGCGGCGAGCCCGGGACTGGCCCGGCCGACCGCGACGACGGCCGGCCACCAGGACGGCCCGCGGCGGCCGGTCGCGCCCTCGTCAGGTCGCGTCATCGATCGCTGTCGCGCTGCCTCGCGAGAAAACGGGGGCAACGGTGCTGATCCGTGCCGCATGCAGCATCGAGTCATGCTAACAGCGCAGGCCGTCGCATTCCGTCCCGTTGCGAACCCTGTCAATGCGTCGCTACACCGGCGGGCCGGCCTTCAGCACGCCACGGACGGCGTCCACGGTCACCGACTCCGGGTCGAAGGCGGTCAGCCACCAGGTCGCACCCGCCGCCTCGTACGGCCGCAGGTCCGTGCCCGGCGCCAGCTCCACCGCGATGTCATACGGGCCGGGGCCGCGCAGCCCGGCGATGACGGCGGCCGCCTCCGCGAGCTGGTCCGGGTGTTCGAGGTTGACCGGGACGTATCCGTCGTGGCGCGCGGCGCGTCGCATCGGCCGCTGCTTGCCGGGGAAGCCGCCGACCCACACCGGGACGCCCGGGCGCTGCACGGGGCGGGGCAGGAACGTCACGTCGTCGACCGTGTAGTGCGTGCCGTGGTGCCGGACCGGCTCGCCCGACCACGCCCCGGTGAGGATCGACAGGGCCTCGTCGAGCATCGCGCCGCGGGTCCGCTCGTCGCCGGCCTCGCCGGTGGCCGAGTACTCGGCGCCGAAGCGGTCGCTGCCGACCCCGACGCCGAGCGTGAGCCGGCCACCGCTGAGCAGGTCCAGGGTGGCCGTCTCGCGGGCCAGCTTGACCGGGCGGCGCCGGGCCAGCGGGGTGATCATCGGGCCGAGGCGGAGCCGGGACGTCACCATCGCCGCCGCGGTCAGCGTGACCCACGGGTCGGCCACCGCCTGCACGGGTGCGTGCCATCGCACGTGGTCCCACACGAACAGGGCATGCCAGCCGTGCTCCTCGGCCTCGGCGGCGAGCCGGGCCACGGTGCGAGGGTCGGCGAGCTGGTCGAAGAGCGGCAGCCAGAGTGCGGATCGCATGGCCTCGACGGTACGGATCCCGCTGCGTTTACGCAGGCGCCCCCTGTGGGGTGAATGCGGCGGCGAAGTCGCGGGCGAAACCGCTGATGTCGCGGGCCGGGCGGCCGGTCAGCGCGCGCACCTGATCCGTGGTGCGCTCGAAGCCGCCGGCGCGGATGACGCCGAAGACGCCGGCCAGGTGGGTGCCGAGCCAGTCCGGCACGTCGGCGCCCTCGAAGCGGGGCCGGGCCTCCTCCTCGGTCAGGTCGACCGAGCGGACGGGCCGGCCGGTCGCGTCGCCGAGCGCCGCCGCGACGTCCGCGAACGTGATCGCCGCCGGGCCGGTGAGGTCGTAGCTGCGGCCCGGGAGCGTCTCGGCGACCAGTGTCGCGGCGGCGACCGCGGCGACGTCCCGGATGTCGATCATGGCGATCCGGCGGCCGGCGGTGGGTGCGTGCAGCAGGCCGGTGTGCGCGACGCCGCCGGCGACCATGAGCAGGTTCGTCATGAAGAACGCGGGCCGCAGCACGACCGCGGCCAGCCCGGACCGGCGCAGGTGCGCCTCGACCTCGCCGTGCCAGCGAAACGCGGGCAGCGCCGAGGACTCCTCGGCGTGCATCGCGGACAGCTTCACGATCCGGTCGACCCCCTCCTCCGCGGCGGCGTCGATGACCGCGGTCTCGTGGGCGACCTTGCGCGGGCCGTCGGCGGCGCTGACGTACACCCGGTCGACGCCGTGCAGCGCACGCCGGAGCGACGCGGGATCGTCGAAGTCGCCGGGGACGAGCTCGACGTCGCCGAGTTTCGCCGCGGCGGCCCGCGGGTCGCGGACGAAGGCCCGCACGTCGGCGCCGCGGGCCCGCAGTTCATGGATGACGTTCGCGCCGACGGCACCGGTGGCGCCGGTGACGAGGATCCGGGTCATGAGCTTGCCTCTCGATCGGGAGCCGGTGGGATGTTGTGGCCGAGGTGGAAGACGTTCGCCGGGTCCCAGGCGCGTTTGACGGCGGCCAGGCGGGCGTAGTTGTCGGGGGTGAAGGCGGTGTGGGTCTTCGTCCGGTCGGTGAGCAGCGTGAGGAACGAGCCGCCGGTCGCGAACGGGCGCAGCCGGCCGGTGAGGCGGTCCAGGGCCGCGTCGGCGGCGGTCCGGTCGGGACCCGGGTAGGGCGCGACGGCCATCACGGAGAACGGCACGTCGCGGTGCCCGGCCGGGCCGGCGTCCGGGCCGGGGTCGGCCATCGCGCCGCCCCAGTGCCGCACGTCGACGAACGCGAGCGGGGAGTCGGCGGCGCCGGCCTCGACGATCGCGTGCAGGGCCGCGTCCGGCAGGGCGTGGAACAGCTCGATCTCCTGCCGGTTGGCCATCGGCGGCGCGTCCGGGCCGTTGGTGGCGTCACTGGCGGCCGGGAACGCCCGCATCCCGAACCCGTCCAGCAGCGGCGGGCCGGCCGCCTCCAGCAGCGGGGCGAGGACCCGGTCCCCGTCGTCACCGTGGTGGAACGCCCGGATCGCCAGGACCCGCCGCCCACGCAGCGCCTCGGGGAACGCCGGCGACGGCGGCAGGCGGATCAGCAGCACCGCCGTGTTCATCGCCGCGGGCTCGCCGAGGGCCCACTCCCGATACGCGGCGAGGGTGTCGAAGGCGCGTTCCAGGGGGTAGAACGACATGCCGGAGTAGACCCGCGGCACCGGGTACAGCCGGAACTCCAGCGAGGTGACGACGCCGAAGTTTCCACCCCCGCCACGCAACGCCCAGAACAGGTCGGGGTGCTGCCGCGCGGTCGCGGTCAGCGCCACCCCGTCGGCGGTGACGACGTCCGCGCTCACGACGCTGTCGGCGGCGAACCCGAACGTCCGCGACAGCCATGACTGCCCGCCGCCGAGGGTGTACCCGGTGACCCCGACCGTGCTGCACCGGCCCGCGAGCCCGGCCAGGCCGTAGCGGGCGGCGGCGCGGTTCACGTCCGCCCACACCGCCCCCGGCCCGACCCGGGCGACCCGGCGGTGCGGGTCGATCTCGATGCCGTCCAGCGCCGTCGTCTTGAGCAGCAGCGCGCCGTCGGCGGGCACGACAACGCCGTGGCCGGTCGCCTGCACCGCCAGCGGCAGGTCGTGCTCCCGGGCGGCGAGCACCGCGGTGCGCACGTCGGCAGTGGTCGCGGCCGCGGCGATCAGCGCCGGGTGGGACTCGAAGGTCCGGTGCCAGCCGAGCCGGTGCCCGTCATATCCCGTCTCGCCCGGGCGCAGGAGCGCACCGGCGAACCGGCGCTCCAGGTCCGTGTTCCTGAGCTTCGTCATGCGCTCGAAGCTAGGCAGCACCCTGCCGGGGACCGATGCGGTGTGGATGTGGTCCGGATGTGGTCCTACGCTGGGCAGCGTGCTGGTGCGGGTGCTGGGGACGGCGGGTGTGCAGGACCCGGCGCCGCGGCTGGAGCGCAAGGCGCGGGAGCTGCTGAGCGTCCTGACCGTGCGGGCGCCGGCCGCGGTCACCCTCGACGAGCTCGCCCGGCTGCTGTGGGACGACCCGCCGCCCTCGACCGTCAAGACCCTGCGCGCCCACCTGTCCCGCATCCGCGCCGCGCTGCAGGCCGCCGACCCGTCGGCCGATGTGGTGCGGGTCGGCCGGGACGGCTACCGGCTCGCCCTCGCCCCGGACCGGACCGACGTCGGTCAGGTCGCCGCCGCCCGGACCCGGGCCCGGCTCCTGCTCGCCGACGGCCGCCCCGACGGCGCCGCGGCCGTCCTCGCCGCCGCCCGGGCACTGTGGCTGGGCGAGCCGGAGCTGCCGGACACGGTCGCGGCGGCGGCGCTGCGGCAGGGCTGGCGGCAGGAGCGGCGGCTGCTCGTGCAGGAGCACCTCGGCTGCCTCGCCGCGGGCAGCGACCCCGGCTCGGCCCTCGGGGAGCTGGAGCAGCTCACCGCGCTCGATCCGCTCGACGAGCCGCTGTGGGTGCACTACATCCGGGCGCTGCACCGGGCCGACCGGCAGACCGAGGCCCTGCGGGCCGCGGCCACCGCCCGCGCCGCGCTCGTCGCGGTCGGCCTCGACCCGTCCCCGGCATGGCACGCCGCCCAGGCCGACGTGCTGCGTTCGTCGGTGCCGGTCCCATCACCCGCCGCGCCCACGCCCACCGTCGCGGTGGCGGTGCGGTACGCCACCGGCGAGGACGGCTCGACCGCCTACACCCGGCTGTCCGACCGGGGCCGCGACCTGGTCGTGCTCAACCCGGCGATGCTCACCATCGACGGGCTCCTCGACGGCACCCACGCCCGCGCGGCGCTGGCGACCCTGGCCGGGCACGCCGCCGTCGTGTGCTTCGACCGGCGCGGCATCGGCCTGTCCGACCCGCTGGACCGGCACCGCCCACCGCTGGATCAGTGGGTCGAGGATGTGCGCCGGGTCCTCGACGCCCTCGCGATCGACCGGGCCGACCTGTTCGCCAACTTCGACACCGGCCTCGTCGCGATCGAGTTCGCCGCCCGCCACCCCGAACGCGTGCGGTCGCTGGTGCTCGCGCAGTGCTTCCCCCGGTACACCCGCGGCGCCGGCTATCCGTTCGGCCTGGACGCCGGCACCACCGAGACCCTCATCCGCGACACCGTCTCACCGGCCGACCCGGCGCAGGGCATGGACTCCGTCGTGCAGGCCGCCCCGAGCCTCGCCGCCGACGACGACTTCCGCCAGTGGTGGAACCGCATCGGCCGGCGCGCCGCCAGCCCCGCCGTCGCCACCGCGGTCCGGGCCGTCGCCACCGGCACCGACCTGCGGCACCGCCTGCCCGACGTGACCGCACCGACCCTGGTCCTGCACCGCCGCAACTGCCTCAACGTCGACGCCGGCCACGCGACCTACCTGGCCGCCAACCTGCCCCGGGCCCACCTGCGGACCGTGGCCGGCACCGACGCGCTGTGGTTCACCGACACCGGCGACCTCCTGCGCCACACCGTCGACTTCCTCACGAGCTGACCCGCCTGCCGCGGGCGATGACGGCCCGCGGCCGGTCCAGCTGGCCGAGGTCGGTGCGGGGGTCGGCGTCGAACACGACCGCGTCGGCCGGCGCCCCGTCCGACAGGCCCGGCAGGCCGAGATACGCCCGGGCGGTCCACGACGCGGCGGCGATCGCCGCGTGCGGTGCCACGCCCGCCTCGACCATCGCCCGGACCTCACCGACGATGCCGCCGTGCGGGCGGGAGTCGGTGCCGGCCAGCACGGTGACCCCGGCCTCGACGGCGGCGGCGGTCAACCGGCCGTGCACGCTCGCCCCGGACACGTACCACCGCCGGCGCGGACTGTCCGGCCCGGCCGACACCCGCGCCAACGACCCCGTGATCACCGACAGCGTCGGCGTCAGCGCCGTGCCCTGCTCGGCCATCCGCGGCAACAGCTGCGGGTCCAGGCCCATGCCGTGCTCCACCGAGTCCACGCCGGCCTCCACGGCGACCACCCCACCGGCCGGGTGCTGCGTGTGCGCCGCGAGCCGCCCACCGGCCGCGTGCACGCCGGCGACCACCTCACGCAGCAGCTCCACCGGCATGACCTCGTCGTCGACGCTCCAGTCGATCACGACCTTCGCCCAGCCCGTCCGCGCCGCCTGCTCGGCCGCGACGGCGGGCAGCTCGGCCGGGTCCGGCCGGCGGCCCCAGCCCGCCATGAACTGCCCGTGCTGGGCGAGCCACGGCCCGGCGTGCACGGCCCGCGGACCGTCCCGCGTGCGCCCGAACCAGTCCGGCGGGTCGTCGACGAGACCGGGCGCGCGGATGAGGGTGACGCCCGAGGCCAGGTGCGCCCGGAGGTCCTCCCGCAGCACGTCGAGGTCCATCGGATCACCCGGCTTCTCGGCGCCCGGGTGCGTGTGCGCGTCGACCAGCCCCGGCAGCAGCCAGCCCTCCGCCACCAGCTCGGCACCGGCCACCGGGTCCGTGGTCCACCGGTCCCCGTCCGCGTAGAGGTCGACCGGCTCCCCCTCGGGCAGCGCGAACCCTCGAACCCGCAGTGCCGCCAAAGCATCCCCCTGGTGCTCAGGAAACGTACATGTCCCGCAGCACGAGGGCGCGGCCGCCCGGCACCGCGACCACGTCGAAGAACGCGGTGAGGTCGCTCCACTCGCCGTTGACCGGCATCGAGAAGTCGACCGAGGTCGGCACGCCGTCGCCGTCGGTGAACACCTCGCGGAGCCCGTCGAACGGGCCGCCCGCCGACTCGGCCGGCGTCACCCGGGCCGGCCCGGGCCGCAGCGGTGGAGACGGCTCGTATGCCGAGAGCCGCTCCCGCAGCTCCGCCGCCGAGCCTGCACCCGAATGCAGGAACCGGACCGCCGCGTCGAAGTCGTCCGCGGCGAGCAGCCCGACCCACCGGCGCACGGCGTCGAGCACTGATTCGGCGGACACGTCCGCGGGGAGGACCTCCACCCGACGATCGTAGAGCTACCGACCCGGTTCGAGGACCCGCCGCGGATCGGCGTAGCTCCTGAACGCGGACCTCGCCACGCGAGCGGCCCGCAGGAACGGGCGTCCGCGGTCACGGACCTACCGTGCGGCCAGTGCCGCGGTCAGGCGGGTCAGGCCGAACTCGAAGGCCTGTTCGATGTCGCCGCCCATCTGGAAGGCGCCGCCGAGCTCCATGCCGATGAACCCGTTGACCCAGGCGGTCAGGGTGCGGGCGGCGTCCAGCGCGTGGTCCTCGCCGGCGAGCTGGCCGGCGACGCGCAGCACAGGCTCGATCGCACTGCTCACCGTCGCCACGTCGAGCCCGGACACCGGGGTGAACATCAGCTGGTACGCCATCGGCCGCTCGTGCGCGAACGCCCGGAACTCGCGGATCAGGACGACCAGGTCACGGCGCGGGTCGGCGCCGGCGCCGAGCGCGGCCAGCCGCTCGCCGACCTCGGCGACGGTCGCCTCGGCGATGAGCCGCACCAGCGCGTCGCGGTCACGGACCCGCTTGTAGAGCGACGGCGCGCGCACCCCGACCCGGGCGGCGACGGCCTGCATGGTCAGCCCGGCGAGGCCGGCGGACTCCAGGATCTCGCGGCCGGCGTGGACGATCTGGTCGAGCGAGGTCCGGTCGGGGGTCGGCATGTGACATCGCCCTACTTTCCGCGGATGGCTATTGACCGTAGCTATGATGGCTATGTACCGTAGCCATCATAACCACGAGCGCCCCGGAGGCCGCAATGCAACTCGCCCCGCACCTGCACCGCATCGGCAACGACATCGTCGCCGCGTACCTGGTCGACACCGACGAGGGCGTCACCGTCATCGACGCCGGCCTGCCCGGGCACTGGAGCGAGCTGCTCGCCGAGCTCGCCGCGATGGGCCGGTCGGTCGGCGACGTCCGCGGCCTGGTGCTCACCCACGGCGACAGCGACCACATCGGGTTCGCCGAGCGGCTCCGCAGCGAGCACGGCGTGCCCGTCCACATCCACGAGGCCGACGCCGCCCGCGCCCGCGGCGAGGTCAAGACCGACAACTCGTGGGGGCCGATGAAACTCGGTCCGACCGCCGGGTTCATGGCGTACGGGATGCGCAAGGGCATGCTTCGCAGCAAGCCCCTCAAGGAGGTCGTCACCGTGCGCGACGGTCAGGTGCTCGACCTGCCGGGCGCGCCGCGGATCATCGGCATGCCGGGCCATTCCCCGGGCAGCGTCGCCGTCCACGTGCCCGTCGCCGGTGCCGTCTTCGTCGGCGACGCGCTCACCACCCGGCACGTGCTGACCGGCCGGCAGGGCCCGCAGCCGGCCCCCTTCACCGACGACCCGGCCGAGGCCCTCGCGTCGCTGCGCCGCCTCGAGGACCTGCCCGTGCAGTGGCTCCTCCCCGGCCACGGCGCCCCCTGGTCCGGCGGCGTCACCGAGGCCGTCCGCGCCATCCGGGCCGCGGCACCTCAGGCGTGACGCCCCAGCCACCTGACGGGCGGACTGATGACCGTCGAGCACGCACGACACCGCCTCCGACCCCCTGGTGACGCGGCGCGGGCGCCGGATCACCGGGACGGCGACGGCGACACCCCGCTGCCGCCAGGCTTGGTCACACACGCCCACGTGTTCGCTCTGCGGCGGCTTTGATCGAGGTGAGCCAGCGGATGAGCTCGGCGTGCAGCTTCGTGCTGCTGTAGAAGAGGCCGAGAAGGGCGCCGGACATGGACTCCTCGGTCTGCAAAAGGGAAGCTCCGTCTCCGCGGGGTGTGATGAGGTGCCGGTGGATGGCGCGCGAGCCCATCGCGGTGCCCGTCCAGGTGATCTCGCGGAGAGGCTCGACGACAGCGAACCGTGAGGTAATGGTGGTGCGGCCGTTCACCCAGATGAACTGCGTGTCGACCGCGACGGCGTCGTCGCTCGCGGTGCGCACGTCACGGATCGCTGGGTCGAAGGCTGGCCATTTGACGGGGTCGGCGAGCAGGTCCCAGACGCGCCCGGCCGGTGCGTCGATCGTCACTTCGTATGCGGAGCGAAAGGGTGCGGCCTCATCGATCCGGTGTCGTTTGGCGTAGTTCTCGTGCAGTTCGTCCAGCGACGGTCCGCGATAACGCATCTCCCGTAGCATCCGTGTCCTCTCATGCCTGTTCGCTGTGATGTAGATCGGTGTTCTCGCCCGTGTGCTCTCGTCAGGGCCGCGGAGTTCACGCCCGGCTGACGGACGCGCGGAGGTCAGAGCGCAAGCGCTGAGGTGCTCAAGGCGTCCACCGGCCCGCCTAGGCTGGTGCGCGCTGACCTGCACTCCACTCTCCCCAAGGCACCAATTTTGATCAAGGTAGGCTTCGCGCGTGCGTCGATAACACACGGGTTATTTCTGCGGAGGGAAGCGTGGAGCTCCGAGACATCGAGATCTTCTTGACGGTGGCCAAGGAGCTGCATTTCGGGCGCGCCGCCGAGCGCCTGCACGTGTCCCAGGCCCGCATCAGTCAAGCGATCAACCAGCAGGAACGCCACCTGGGCGGAGCACTGTTCGACCGCTCCAACCGCCGCCAGGTCCGGCTCACCCCACTGGGCCGGCAACTCCGCGACGACCTCCAGCCGATCTACACCGGGCTGCACGACAGCCTGGAGCGCGCCCGACTGGCCGCTCAAGGCATCAGCGGTGTCCTCACGCTCGGCAGCATGGGGCCGCAGGGACTGCTTATTCAGGAGATCATGGACCGGTTCCGGACCCGGCACCCCAACGTGCAACTCGTGCACCGCGAGATCAACATCGTCGACCCGCTCACCCCGCTGCGTGCGGGTGAACTCGACGTGGCCCTCCTGTGGCTTCCGATTGGTGAACCCGACATTACGGTCGGCCCAGTCACTCACACCTCGTCGGTCGTCCTCGCCATGTCCGCCTCCCACCCCTACGCCGACCGAACATCGGTCACTTTGGAAGACTTCGGTGACCTGACCTTCATCGCGCACCAGTCGACGATCCCGGGCCCCATGGAGGAGGCGTTCCACCCGTTCCACACACCCTCCGGGCGTCCAATCGCCCGGGGCCTGGTCGTCTCCGACTGGGAGGACGCATTGAAGAGGATCGGAGCGGGAACGGCCGTCGCCGCCGCGGCTTGCGAGGCACCCCGCTTTTACCCCCGCCCCAATGTGGCCTACGTTCCCGTCAGCGACGCCCCACCCATCCAATGGGCCTTCGCCTGGCGCGCCAATGACACCAACCCCCTCATCCACGCCCTCCCCGCCGCCGTGCCCGCATGATCGGAGGTGACGGCCTCGACGTAGTCGACAGCATCAAACATCGGTACGGCGCTCAAGCATGACGTCACCTCGACGCCAGCCCCGAGCTGTCGGCGGGTCAGGGTTCCGTCGCCAATCCGCTCACAGTCCCGGCGCTGCGGCCCCGGCCGCTCGACCACCATTCGTGGATCATGACAGCCAAGACGGTCACCACCTGCCGGCGATCCTCCGCCGACAAAGGCGCCGTCCGCAGCCCTCGTACAACAACGACCGGCGTGCGGCGCTTCGCCCCCGACCTGCCCGGAACAACGACACCATGCAAGCGCGGGAACGAGACCCGTCCTGCCGTGGGTCTCGCGCGCTGGCCGACACGAAGACTGTCGCGCTGTGTGGCAGCGGCTCGGCGCCGCTGGTGCGCACTCGTGCCGATGAGCGCTCAGACGATCATGAGTGCGCTGGTCGGTCAGCAGAAGGCAATGGTCGATCCGGTCTCTACGGACAGCTCGGCGGCGCGAAGGAGTTGCAGACAGACGTACGCTTCGACGCCGTACCGCTGCCATCCTTCGGTGGCCGGAACCTCGCCGTCGGTCGCCTCGAAGACTTCCTCAGAGTCGGGGTCCAGATCCTCCGGCAGGCCGATCGCCTGAGCTATGCGACGGGTCTCCGCAAGGAGACGAACTGACGAGCCGACGTAGCCACCAGGTACCTTCTCGTCGACGATCACCCGTTCGAACGCGACAGGAACGTAGTAACCCTCGCAGTCGGAGTGATGTACCAGATGATCGAACGGACCAGGACGCCCGGTCGGCAGGACCGCATAGGCCTGCTTCAACAGCGCATCGTCGGTCGCGCGTTGTCCCTCCGCCAGAGGCGCGGGTAGACGGCCGTCCACCGCGAGATGCACGGCGAGGCGACGGACCCTGTGCAGGCCCGAGTAGCCCCACATCTCGAACTCCGAAGTTTCGGTCGCGGCCGGCTCGTTCCAGCTACCCACACCCTCGCTCAGCAGAAGCTCACCGATGACCGTGAAGTCGTTCCGCAGCATCTCGGCGTCGTCGTCATCGGCATCAGCACTCACGCCGACGATCATGTTCAACCCCATGCCACGATCTTGCCAGCAACCTGGCGGCTCGTGCTGTCGCTGATCTTGCTGGTCCTGGTCTGAGTGGTCGTTGCCGATCACGTGAGTGTCTGAACGCCTGGCATGCCGGGATGTGCTCAGACTTCACCGCGCAGGGCATCCTGTCGGCATGCGAGACGAACCTCTCAACGAGATCGCAGAACTCCTGCGTCCGCCCGATGGCATCGGCGCTCGGATCGTTGGGGTTGAGCTGAGCTCCTCGGCGTTGGTGGCGGAAGTCGACGGTCGCATTGCCGGGGGCCGCCGCACGGTCAAAGCCGAGTGGCGGCTCAAGCGCGACGAGTTCACCTCGGCCAGGCGCAGGGGCGCTGAGTGAGCTTCTATGGCACCTACGTGCTGGCCCGGTCGGCAACACTGCTGCCGCATGTGCCCGGCATGCGTTCGGCGTTCGGCAGCAGGTTCATTTCCATCGACCGGTACCAAGATAGGTGGCAGTTGGTCGGCCTCATGACGCCGATGTACCACGAGAGTCCCACCATCAACGGCGGACCGGTACCCCTGGCGACCGCAACCGGCACACCGGTGCTGGCGGTGGAGATCAAGGAAAGCTACTGCTTGCAGTACGGCGGCGCGACCCCCGACGGCCAACTGTGGCTGGCACACTCCGCCCCCGCCGCGGCCGATCGCCACAAGCGCTGCAGTTTCGATCACCGCGTCGACGCAACGGTGCCCGTGCCTGTCGGCGTCGACCTGCCGTCGGACGACCCGGCCAGCCTGGCGGACCACCTGGCCGGCTGGGCCGCCGAAGCTGGGCTTGACACCTCCGCGCAATGTATCGCAGAGGCGCTTGGCACCTACACCGACGAGTCCGCCGTGTACGGACTGGTGCAGGCGCTCGGCCTCGTCCCGGTCGACACCGTGTATCCGGCCGTTGAGCTCAACGACGCCGACTGGCACAAGTGCTGGCAGCGCGCCGACAACGCCAGTGTGCGGGTCCTGCAGGAATGGAACATCCGCAGGACCGGCGACTTCGAGCCGCTGGACCACCGGCCACCGGCAGGCGCCGACGAGTTCATCCGCTTCCTGGACCTGGTCGCCGACTCGATGTTCGGCGCCGGACTCACCAGAGCGGAGCTACGCGCCGAAGCGGCCCGCCTGCTGGAAACGTACCCCCGACCGTAGCCACAGATCAGCTGCACGCTCATGCCGCCGAGCGTGCGCGGAGCCATGCGTTTGACCACTACGCCGCGTGACTGTCAAACGGACCGCAACGACGAGCACTCGTGCCGAATTGAGCGCGTCACCGCTGTCGGCGGGCAGGCGATTCGCTACCGTGCGAGCAGGGAGCGAAGCATTTTGATGATCTCGTCAGGTGCTTCCTCGGCCATGAAGTGCCCGGCCGAGGTGGTGCGGTGCTCCAGATCGGCGGCCCAGGTGCGCCACAGCGCGGCGGCGTCGTAGCCGAGTGCGGCTCCCCAGTCCTGCTGGACGACGGTGACCGGCATGGTCAGCCGGCTCCCGGCTGCTCGGTCGGCTTGGTCGTGTTCGATGTCGATGCCGGCCGAGGCGCGGTAGTCGGCGATGATGGACGGAACCGCCTCCCGGGAGGCCTTCAGGTACTCCGCCCGCAGGTCCGCCGGAATGGCCTGCGGGCTCTGCGTCCACACGTCGAGAAAGTAGCCGAAGAAGGCGTCCGCACTCGCGCTGATCATCTGCTCGGGCAGGCCGGGTGGCTGGGCCATCAGGTACAGGTGGAACGCGACCGCGGCGGTGGTTCCGTGCAGGATGTCCCACATGTCCAGGGTCGGCAGGACGTCGAGGGTCGCGAGGTGGGTGATCGTGGCGGGATGGTCGAGGCCGGCACGGATGGCGACGAGGGCACCGCGGTCGTGTCCGGCCAGGGCGAAGCGCTCGTGGCCGAGCTTGCCGGCGAGGGTGACGATGTCGGCGGCCATGGTCCGCTTGGAGTACGTGTCGCCGTCGCGCGCGGCGGGCTTGTCGCTGGCGCCGTAGCCGCGCAGGTCGGGACAGATCACGGTGTGGTCGGCGGCCAGGTCGGCGGCGACGTGCCGCCACATGACGTGGGTCTGCGGAAAGCCGTGCAACAGTACGATCGGGCGGCCCGTACCTCCCACCGCCACGTTGAGTGTCACGTCATCGTCGACCGCGACACGCTGGTAGTCGAACCCGGGAATGGCAAAAGTCATGATCGTCCTCTTCTTGTCGGGTGGACGATTTCAGCGTGCCGGTCGCGGATGAGTAAACAATGAGCGCGACAGGTTGAGGCTCAGGCGCGGAAGGATGGTTCGATCAGTGCAGGTCAGGTTCGGTGTTCTCGGGCCGGTTGTCGCCTGGGACGGCGTCGGCGTGCCAATTGCCCTGAAAGGGCCGAAACACCGCGCGGTGCTGGCGCGACTCGTCATCGCGCGCGGCCGGGTCGTGCCGGTCGGCCACCTCGTCGACGACCTGTGGCAGGAGCCTCCACCGGGCGCGGTCGGCGCGATCCGCACGTTCGTAGCGGCGCTGCGGCGCGCGCTGGAGCCGCAGCGTGCACCGCGCGAGCCGGCTCGGTTGCTGGTCACCGAGGGCCCGGGCTACGCGCTTCGGTCGGCGCCCGACGCGGTCGACGCCTGGCGGTTCGAGGACGCGGTCGCCGCCACGTCCACGGCGCGCCCGCACGAGGCACTTGAGCGGCTCGATCGTGCCCTGAGCTGTTGGCGGGGGCCGGCGTTCGCCGGCTTCGACGACGAGGCATGGGCCCGCGTCGAGCGTTCCCGCCTCGAACAGCTACGGCTGAATGCGATCGAGCAGCGGGCCGAGGCGCGACTGGCTGTCGGGCGTGCCTCCGACGTCGTACCGGATCTCGACGCGCACGTGGCCGAGCATCCCTGGCGGGAGGAGGCGTGGCGGCTGCTGGCGCTTGCGCTGTCCCGCGCGGGGCGCCAGGGTGACGCACTTGCGGTGCTGCGCCGAGCCCGCGGCCTACTCCTGGAACAGCTCGGCATCGATCCGGGCCCGCGACTGCGTCGCCTGGAGACCGACATCCTCCGCCAGACCGACCGGGTCAGCGAAGGTCCCGGTTCGCTGGGCCCGGAACGGGTCTGGGCGGAGACCGCGGCGGCATACGACCGTACCGTGGCGTCCGGTTCCGGGGCTCGACTGGAGTCCACCGTCGGTTTGCTGCGGAGTCTCGCCGTGACGGGGGCGAGCGGACTCGAGGCGGCGCGGGAGCAGCGGATCGCCGCCATCGCCGCCGCCGAGCAGCTGGGCGATCCCGAGCTCACCGCCCGGGTCATCGGCGGCTACGACGTACCCGCGATCTGGACCCGCTCGGATGATCCGGCGCAGGCGGCGCAGATTGTCGCCGCGGCGGAGCGGGCCATGACCGCCGTTCACCCCAGCTCGTCCGAGACCACCCGAGCTCGACTGCTGGCCACAGTTGCGGTGGAGTCACGCGGTACGCACGCGGCGCGCGGGCCCGAGGCGGCCCAGGAGGCGGAGCGGATCGCGCGCCGCCTGGGCGACCCGGCCCTGCTGGCCTTCGCCCTGAACGGCGTGTTCATGCAGACCTTCCACCGCGCGGGCCTGGCTCCCGAGCGGGACGAAATCGGTGCAGAGTTGGTCGCGCTCTCCGCCCGGCACGGCCTGGCGACCTTCGAGATCCTCGGCCATCTCGTCCGGCTACAGGCCCGCAGCGCGCTCGCGGACTTCGCCACCGGCGACCAGCACGCCGCCGCAGCGGACCGGCTCGCCGAGCGGCACGACCGCCCGCTGGTCGGCGTGTTCACCCAGTGGTACCGCGCATTGCGACTCGCCGCGACCCGACCGTCGCCACAGGCCGCGGAAGCCGCCTACCGCGACGCCGCGGCACAGCTCGCCAACGCCGGCATGCCCGGTGTCGAGCGGGGCCTCCTACCGCTGGCCCTGCTGTGCCTGCGCGTGCGGCACGGCGAGCCGATCCGCTTCGAAGATGACACCGACTGGGGCCCCTACACACCCTGGGTGCGCCCGCTCGTCCTGCTGGCCCAGGACCGCCGGGCCCATGCCACCGCGGCGCTGCGTCAGGCCCCGGATCCGCCGCGCGATCTGCTGTTCGAGGCCCTATGGTGCCTCACCGCCAAGGCCGCAATCGCCCTGGACGACCGGACGGTGATGCAACGCGCCCGGACCGAACTCACGCCAGCCGCCAACGAGCTGGCAGGGGCCGGCAGCGGCATGCTCACCGCCGGCCCCGTCGCACGCCATCTCGACCACCTCGACGCGGCCCTCAGCGGCACCCGATGAGCCGAACAGCTGGGCCATAACATCCGGGTCGCCCCCGATCGCCGGGCCACCACGAATACAGCCCTCCCGCATCGCGTTCGGCCTGTCGCCAACGGCTGGTTCTGGCGTCGGCTTGCGTGGGGACGGGTGGCGACTGGCGCTACAACTCGTGCCATGTTCCGAGATGGTCGGCTGAACCGTTGAGGATGAAGGCGTGCATGAGCTGGAAGGCGTGATCGGTGTCGATGACGAAGTCTGCGGTGAAGGTGCCGGTCTCGTCGAGGATCGGTACCTCGATGGGCTCGTCGGAGCAGGCCGTGCCGTCGCTGCCGAGGAGGAACACGTGCTCGGCGCTGGCGAAAGAATGAACGACCGCGTAGTCGGCCCGGAAGCCGATGGCGAGGTAGGGGTAGTCCAGCTCCGGGAACCCGGCCTCGACGTAGCCGGCGCCGGCCGAGCGTAGGGCGGTGATCCGCTCCGACAGCTCGACCCAGGTCGAGCCCGGGCGGGCGGGTGTCACCCGACCGGAATCCGGCGACGTCGCCGCCCAGACGACCAGCGTGCGGTCCAAAGCGTGGTCCATCGATACCCCCGAGAGCAGCCGTGCACGGCGCCAACCGCGCATCTCTCCACGCCGAGGCAGATCATGACAGCCGCACGGGCGATCCTCGCAACCGGACCTGCCGCTGCATAGCGCTTGATCACGTTTCCGCTCATGCTTGATATGCGTACGGCCCGCCCGCCTCTGGTTCACCGGTGCACCATGCCGGAGGATGTGTGAGTGCCCCATATCCTTGATGCGCCAGGTTCGCTGAGCGATCGAGCGCGGGCCTTCCTTGCCACACATGCGCGGACGGTCCCAGTTGATACCGGTCCGAGCGATGAGGACTGCCGGGCAGCAATGCTCGCGGCGCTCGGGCGAAGCGACGAAGTCGCGCTGGCCACCCTACGGCGGCTCCAACGCCGCTACTCCGGGCTCACCTACCGCAGCCCGTTTCGAGGCGACGAGATCGTCTTCGAGCCGGTGCTGGAGGTGGACCCCGACACGGCCGAGACTGCGTTTGAATACGCCATCATGGATCGGTCGCCGGACGGGTGCCGCAGCGGCTTCGTGCTTGCTGACCTGACGGTCTGGTTCCGTCTTCTTGACGTCGATGTGCGGACGTTCCCCTCGCTCGAACACTTCATCGAGTGTGACGCGCTGCTCCACGACGTCGGCCGCCAGCGCCCTGTAGTCGTGGAGACCCCGCCGGATGCCAACGCATACCTGGAGGGTCTGCGTGAACGTCATCCACAGTTGCGCCGAATGACGGCGCTGAGCGGGTTCTGCGTCGAATGGTGGCGCGACGACCACAGGCTCGTGTACTTCAACGGGCTGGATGCCCAACTGTGGGCAGGAAATGGCGACAGTTCGGTGCCGACCGTGGTAAGGACCTGGCTCGTCGATGGTTCCACGTAGTGCCACAGCTGGCCCTGCGACCACGAACGACCCTGGCCCAAGTCCCAAATGGGTATCCGCTTCCGCCGCGATCCGCTCAGTACTGGCTGTCACCGCTTACCGTTGCGCAGCTGGACGATGGCCATGATGTGCAGGACCCGGTTGATGCGCCGGTTCCCGGCGCGGGAAAGCCGGTGGCGGTGCTGGTCGCCGGAGGACGCGTCGATGAGCGCGGTGCCGTTCCAGGATGCGAAGTGGTCTCGGCTGGCGAAGCGGCCGACGTCGCCGATGTCGCCCAGCAGCCGGGCGGCGCCGGACGGGCCGATGCCGTTGAGGTGCTGCACGGTGGGCGATGTGCCGGCCGAATTGCCGTTGAATCATGACAGTTGTGTGACGAAACTGCCGGACCCGAATGTTCATCCGGGTGTTCCCTCCTGCTGGCCAACGATCGGCAAGACTCAGCGCGAACCAAGATCCTCTATTCGGAGTACAGCCTTGGCCACGCGCGGAAGACGGCAGCGGCGGGGAGCGGTGTGCCTGGTGGCGCTCGCGGTCCTCGCCGGGTTCGCCGTTCCCGGGACGGCGGCGGCGCACCCGTTCGGCGACCCGCAGACCGTCGCCGTCGGCCTCGGCGACAACCGGCCCGACGTCGTGCGGGTGCGGTGGCGGGTCGGCGGGTCCGACGACCTGACGCTGCTCGGGGTGTCGCTCGGCATCCTGCCGCAGGACCGGGTCATGCTCGACGGCGCCGTCTTCTACCGCGACACGGACGCGGCGGCGATCGCGCCCGCGCCGGCGTTCGCGAAGTACCTCCTCGAACGGATCACGGTCCAGACCAACCGTCAGGCCTGTCCAGGGGTGCTGCAGCCGATCGACGAACTCGCCAAGCGGGGCGTGACGATCGACTACACCTGCCCGGGGCCGGTCGGGACCGCGTCGGTCGCCGTGCGGACGCTGACCGACCTGCACCCGGCCTACCAGACCCTGGCCACCGGGCCCGACGGGCAGCGGACGGTGTACCGCCAGGGCGCCGACTCCCACGACTGGCCCCTCGGCGACTCGCCGGCCACCGTGCCCGCGTCCGGCAGTGGTGCCGCGATCCAGCTCGGCGCGGTCGTCGCCGGCGTGCTGGTCGCGATCGCTGTCGTTTGGCTGGTGGGCCGTCGGATGCGGCGCAGGAGGGCACCGGCATGAGCGACCGGTTGCAGGAGTTCGTCAACGCTCCGGGCATCGCGCCGCTCGCGTTCCTGTTCGCGTTCCTGGCCGGCGCCGGGCACGCGCTGGGGCCCGGGCACGGCAAGAGCCTCGCGGCGGCGTACCTCGCGGGCTCCCGCGGCCGGGTCCGCGACGCCGCCTGGCTCGGCGGCACGGTCGCCGCGATGCACACCGTGTCGGTGCTCGCCATCGGCGTCGCCTGGACGTTCTTCTCGCTGTCCGACCTGGTCCGGATGGAGCAGCTGACCGGCTGGCTCCAGCTGGTCGCGGGCCTGCTCGTCATCGGCACCGGCATCTGGCTGATCCGCCGCAACATGCACGGTCATCACCATCACCATCATCACGACGCGCACGACCACGACCACGAGCACGGCCATGAGCACGACCACGAGCACGGCCAGGTGAAGAAGCCCGGGCTGGTGCTGCTCGGGATGTCCGGCGGGCTCACCCCCTCGCCGGCCGCGTTCCTCGTCCTCGCCACCGGGCTGTTCGTCGGCCGCGCCGGGTTCGCGCTGCTGCTCGTGCTCACCTTCGGCGCCGGCATGGCCGTCGTCCTCTTCGGCGTCGGCGTCCTCGCGATCGCCGGCCGCACCGTTCTCAGCCGGACACCCCGGCTCCACGCCGCCGCCCGCGTGGCCCCCGTCCTCGCCGCCGGCAGCATCACCGTCTTCGGCGCCGGCATCGTCGCGTTCGCCGCGATGCACCTCGTCACCGTCACATAAGGAGAACCATGAGGCACCGACTACGGCGGGCGCTCTCGATCGCGCTCGCCGTCGTCCTCGCCGGCGGGTCCGTGCCCACGGACGCCGTCGCCGAGAACGCACCGCCGCTGACCGGCGGCGCGCCCGTGCTCAACCTGAGCGACGGGCAGACCCTCGAAGGGCGGGTCCGGGTCGAGGCCGAGCCGACCGTGGAGAACGACTCCGTCGTCGCGCTGACCGTCGACGGCAAGGCCGTTGGGGCCGCGCCGACGAAGGGCACGGCGCGCTTCGCGTTCGACATGGGCGGCAACGGCACCGAGGCCCGCTACCACAACTACATCACCGTCAACGACCACACGGCCGAGGCGGACCGGGTCTACTTCCCGGACATCCCCGGCGGCCGCAGCGGCGTCCTGCAGTTCCCCGGCGCCTGGCTGCACGCGGGCGTCAACACGGTCACCGTGCACGCCGGCGCGAACTGGGTCGACACCACCAACGCCAACGCGGTGGGCGTGGAGACACTGCCGTTCGGCGAGGGCCTGCGCTGCCCGAACTACGACGACTTCCCGCTGAGCAGCCTCGCCCTCAGCCTGCTCGGCGTCGTGGCCGACGGCGAGGCGAACGCGTTCAGCTACAGCTTCGGTGACGGCACCTGCGGCAGCTCCAAGAACCTGCTGGTGAAGGACCTGACGTTCGTCGTCTCCGGCGAGCCCGGCTCGACCGCCGGCCTGGGCGTCGACCTCGACACCAGCACGCTGGACAACGGCGCCCACGCGGTCGTCGCGACCACGAGGTCCGGCGCCACCGCGCAGGCGCTCGTCGCCGTGAACAACGCGCCCGCCGGTGCCCCGAAGATCTCCCCGGCCGACGGCTCGCTCGTGCGCGGCAGCCAGCCGGTCATCGCCGCGCTCGCCGGCGCGCCCGGCGTCGGCAGCGTGCAGTCGCTGGCGATCGACGGCGCCCCGGCCGAGAACGCGGAGTTCCTCGCGGCCGGCACCGCGACGCTCGCGCTGACCGTCGAGGCCGGCAACTCGGCCGAGGCGAAGTACCACAACTACTTGCTCATCAACGGCAACCGGGTCGACCTCGGCGGCGACTACGGCGTCGCCGGCGCCGAGACCGCGACGCTCAAGGTGCCGCACCGGTACCTCAAGTCCGGCGACAACACCATCCTGCTCAAGACCGGCGACTACAACGGCACCCTCAGCGGCGCCACCTGCGCCAACCACGACGACTTCCGGGTCACCCGGGCGTCGGTGAGCCTCACGCTGGGCACATCCGGGACGGTCACCGCCGGCCCGACGTACCTGGTCACCACCGCCACGAGCGGCGCGGTGACGAGGGAGGCGACGACCGCCGCCTCCCTCGCCCTGGGCGACGGCACCTGCGGCGCCAACAAGGAGGCCGAGTTCCACTTCGACGTGGCCGACGCCCCCACCACCCGCACGGTCGACACGCTCGGCGCGGGCACCGACGCCCACCTGCGGGTGTTCGTCGGCGGCAACGGCGCCGACAGCGGCTTCGACAACGTCGTACGGATCAACGGCATCCCGCGGAACCTCGGCATCTGGGAGAAGGAGGTCGCCGACCTCGCGTTCCCGAACGAGTGGCTCGTCCCCGGCGTCAACGTCGTCGAGTTCGTCGCCGGTAGCGACCACGGCAGCGCCAAGGCCGGCGGCTGCGACAACTACGACGACTTCACGCTGCGCGACTTCCAGCTCGCCCCGGCGGGCGCGAAGGCGACGCTGCTGAGCCGCGAGATCGCCGGGAACACCGTCACGATCGGCTCGGCGAGCTACCCGGCCGGCCAGCCGGTGACCGTGTACATCGGCGACGGCACCTGCGGCAGCAGCAGCAACGGCGTGCTCACCAAGAGCGTCCTGTTCGACGTCACCGCCGAGAACGGCGGTGCGCTGCCCGCGCTCGGCCGGCGCGCCGACGTCGACACCACCAAGCTCGGCGACGGCGGGCACAGCATCACGGCCGTTGTCGGCGACAAGACCTCGACCCGGCGGTTCACCGTCGACAACACCGCGCCGGAGGTGGCCGACAGCGTGCCGGCCGAGGGCCAGCGGCTCACGTCGACCGTCGCGCTCGTGGTGCAGGTCAAGGACGCCTCCGGGATTGCCGGCACGCCGGTGATCACGCTCGACGGCAAGGCCGTCGCGCAGGGCGCCCTGATCGGCCGAGGCCTGGCCGCCGGTGCGCACACGATCGCGGTTACCGTGGCCGACGTGCTCGGCAACACGGCCACCCGGGAGATCCACTTCACCAGCGCGAGCATCCCGGACGTGCCATCCGAGCTGACCGCGACCGTCGGGGACCCCAACGCGCCCGGCGCCACGCTGTCGGCGAAGATCCCCGGACCGGCCGGCGTGCCGCTCACGGCGACCTTCACCAAGGCCGACCAGGTCCTGCCGACCGGCGGCTACCAGGGCACGGCGACGTCGGTGCCGACCACGCTCGACGTGTCCCACGACGCCGCGGTGCAGCTGGCGTCGCTCCAGCCGCTCGACGGCCGGACGATCGACACGCCGTCCGGGCGTGACGTGGTGTTCCAGCGCTACGACCTGAGCGTCGGCACCGCGCAGGACCCCATCCTGCGGTGGGAGGGCAACATCGACCCCGAGCGGGTCGTGGCGCTGCGCGTGTGGGACCCGGCGGCCAAGCGCTGGACGGTGCTCACCAGCTCCCGCGGGCAGGCCGGCCACACCACCGTGCTGGCCGCGCCGGTCGGCGCCGAGCACCGCGACGGCGGGACCCTCCACGTCCTGGTCACCGGCGAGGACCCCTTCGCCGACGACCTGTCGCCCCGCGACGCGACGGCGCAGCAGGACAAGGACCGCTTCGAGGACCCGGGCACCTACGACTTCGCGCTCGCGCACTTCACCGACACGCAGTACCTCAGTGAGGGCGCGGCCGGCGGCACCTACGACGACTGGGACGGCCGCGCCGAGCCCTCCGACGTGATGGCCGCCGAGGAGCAGGCGATCTGGGCCGCGGCGTACCGCAACACCACCCAGTGGATCGCCGACAACCGCGAGGGACGCAAGATCGCGTACACCGCGCACACCGGCGACATCATCGAGAACGACTACTACGACCCGCTCGCCAAGAACCCGGACGGCACACTGCTGCGGCCCGGCCTCAACGAGCAGGTCGAGCGGGAGCTCGCGGCGGCGTCGGAGTACCAGAAGGTGCTCGACGACAACGGCGTGGTCAACCAGGTCATCGCCGGCAACCACGACGACCAGCTGGGCGCCGAGACCGGTCCGGACTCGCGGTTCAGCAAGACGTTCAGCGCCGACCGGTACTACGGTGTCGCCAAGAGCTGGCCGGCGGGCACCGAGTACCACGCCTGGGACGAGCAGGTCGCGGCCGACGGCAGCGTCATCCCCGGCAAGGACAACCAGAACAACTACGTGCTGTTCTCCGCCGGCGGCCTGGACTTCGTCGCGGTCGGCCTGTCCTACGGCGTGACGCCGCAGGAGGCCAGGTGGGCCGACTCGGTGTTCAAGCGGTACAAGGACCGCAACGGCATCCTGCTGTCGCACGACTACCTGAAGCCGTCGGTCAACCCGGACGGCCGCGGCGCGGACTTCTCGGCGCCGGACGGCTCGCCGCTCTACAAGCAGGTCGTCGAGGCCAACCCGAACGTCTTCCTGGTGCTGGCCGGCCACGAGCACGGCGTCGGCACCAACGTGAAGTCGAAGGTCGGCGTCACGGTCACCCACGACGTCGTGGAACTGCTGGCGGACTACCAGTTCTACACGGTGTCCGCCGGTGACCTGTGGCCCGGCCGGGTCGACGCGAGCGGCAACATCGACGTCAACGGCGACGGCACGGTGGACCACAAGGCCACCGACCGCCTCCAGTTCGGCGCGAGCTTCCTGCGCCTGCTGCAGTTCGACGTCGACCGGGCCGAGGTGCACATCGACACGTACTCGCCGTTCCTGAACAACTTCGGGGCGACCGAGTACGACATCCGGGCCGACGGCAGCCAGACGAAGCCGCGGTACAACGGGGCCGAGGACAACCTGACCCTGCCGGTCGACCTCACCAGCCGCAAGACGTCGTTCGCCACCGACTCCCTCGCGCTGTACGTGCCGGGCGGCACGATCGCGCAGCAGGAGGTCACGGCGAACGGGACCGCGACGGTCACCTGGTCCGGGCTCGCGCCGGCCACGTCGTACGGCTGGATCGTCTCGGCGACGAGCGCCGACGGCGGCGCGGCGGTGGCCCAGCCGGCGGTCTTCCGCACGGTCACGGCCAAGCCGCAGGTGACGGCGACGGCCGCGCCGGTCGACTGGGGCACCGCGGCGAAGGTGGACGTCACCGTGGCCGCCGGCGGCCTGCCGGTCACCGGCAAGGTCGAGCTGCGCGAGGGCACGACGCAGCGCGGTACCGCGGAACTCGCCGCGGGCAAGGCGAGCTTCACCCTGCCGGCCGGCCTGTCCGGCGGCGTCCACAACCTGACCGCGGCCTACCTCGGCACCGACGGCTACGAGCCGGCCGAGGCCGGCGTCGCGGTGACGGTGAACCTGCCGCCGGCCTGGGTCGCGACCACGCAGTACAAGTTCAACGCCCGGGTCACCAACCAGGGCAAGGTGTACCAGGCGGCCTGGGCGACGCAGAACCAGAAGCCCGGCGACCCGAACGGCCCGTGGCAGGAGATCGCCATGGCCGAGGACGGCGCCGCGCTGTGGACGGCGTCGCGGATCTTCAACAACGGCGAGTACGCCACGTACCAGGGCAAGCAGTGGCGTGCCATGTGGTGGACCCGCAACCAGGCACCGGGCGACCCGAACGGCCCATGGGAGGAGATCGCCCCGCCGCCGCCGGGTGGCGGCCCGGCGGCGTGGGCACCGACGCGGGTCTACAACGCCGGTGACCGGGTGACGTACCAGAACCACGTGTACGAGGCGAAGTGGTACACCCGCAACCAGAAGCCGGGCGACAAGAACGGCCCCTGGAAGCTGGTCAGCTAAATCAGCCAGGCAGTCCTGCTGCTGGTGCCGTCCCTGATGCCGGGCGCACCAGCAGCAGGACCCGGACCCTTTTAGCGCATCGTGTGTGCTCGCTCATCCGTCAGCAACCGCACGGCCGGTGACGCCGGGTCAGTTCAGTGGCGTTCGGTAGAGGACCTCAATGTGCACGATGTCGTCGTTCAGCACGCTGAGGATGAGGTAACCCGGCCACGGCGGTTCGAGGCAGAGATTGCGGTGGCCCGGGCCGTAGGCGCCAGCTGGCTTTGGACCGATGTAGAAGCTCCGGCAGAAGCCGTCTCCGCACGCGCAGACGGGCGACGACCCGCAGCTGATCGACCTGTACGGCCAGCCGGTCGTCGCTGTGTGAGTCAAGGGCCATAGCGAGCTCGGCCGTGAAGATCGGCCAGGTTTCACGCAGCAGCGATACCGGAGCTGGCTGATTGTCCACGGCCACGCAGGCTATCCGGTCGACCGCCCGACAGTGCACTCATTTGCCGCGATCTGATCGCTACCGGCTGTCACCGCTTACCGCATCAGCCAGCGCACGCTCGCACCAAGGACAAAACGCGTTGCCAGCTCAGTCAGAGCCTTGGCAGCTCACCGACGTAGCCGGCCACCGACGTCGATACAGCGCCGGGCAGGATCCCGGAGCACCGCGTGCGCGAACCAGACCCGACCCGCCAACGTGGCTGGTCCGGCCAAATCAACGTGCCGTCGGAACACTCCGCCGTCACCGCACGGGCACGGCCGCTCCACCGCGAAAGCGCACGTTTTCCCAGGCCACGGGACATATCGCGAAGACGGTTCGGGCACCGCCCAAACGGATTCACGTTTTCCCAGGTCACATGCCGCGGGTGGACCCGATGTGGCAGAACCCGAACCGCACTCACGCCGTTCAGGGCCCGATCGTGACCCTGACAGCAGTCCGTCGACGCCTACCCTGACCCGCTCACCGACAGCCGTCCGCCGCAGCGCCGTGCCTGAACAGTCGCGTGATCGGAGGGAAGGTCCGCGAGCCAAGGGTTGCCAGCACGATTGCATGATCAAATAATCTCGGTGCAGTGCCGTCGCCGCGTGTCGGCGCGAGGGTGAGGCAATGCTTGGATGGGTATGCCGCTTCCGTCGCTGTGAACGGCATTCGCACGGGCAGCGGTTCTGAGATCGAGGGCATGTGGTGGATCCGGACAGCAAGGCGCAGCAGGCGGCGGTGCAGGCAACCGCGGCGCACGTGCAGGCATTCTTCGTCGGCCATGACGTGGAGAGCATCGCGTACGACCTCGGGTCTGGCCGCCGTGGAGCGGTGCCCGACCTGCGTGTCATGGTCGTCGGTCCGGGCCCTCGCAGTGGCGCATGGGCGTACGTGACCGCTGGCTGCTGGTCGGCCGTCAACGTTGACGGCCACGGGATTGAGTTCGTGATGACATCGCAACGGCGGGAGCCGGCCCTCGTCGATCTGATCGCGATGGTTGCCTTCTACCACGCGGCCCACCGCCTCGATCACTGGCACACGATGCCGATCGGCGAGCCGTGGCTGCCTGGCGCCACCTGCGATCACCTGCTCGTGAGCCTGCCCTATCTGCACGGACCGAACCTGGAGAGATGTGAACTCCCAGCGGGGCATGCCAGGCTGTTGTGGTTGTTGCCGATCACCTCGGCCGAACTGGCGTTCCGCCAACAGCGGGGTACTGAGGCTTTAGAGCAGCGATTCGACGACGTCGGGATCGATCCGACCGATCCGCTACGCTTGTCGGTGGTGTAGACGACGAGCGCCGACGTGCCGCTGATCGCCCAGTCGCGCACTGCGCCCTTTGCCGCCAGCACCTCGTGATCACGTTCCGCCCATGCCGCGATGCGCTCGCTACTGACTGTCACCGCCTACCGCATCGGCTCACGCACGCTCGCACCGAGGACAAGGCGCGTTGCCGGCTCAGACAGAGCCTCAGCAGCTTCTCGACGCAGCCGGCCGCCGCCGTCAGTACCGCGCCGGACAGCACACCGAGCACCGCGCCGGAATCGCTTGCGCGAACCGGACCCAACCAACCGACGTGGCCGGTCCAGCCGATCAACATGCCGTCGAGAACACTCCGCCGTCACCGCACCAGCACGGCCACTCAACCGCAGACGCACACGTTCGCCCAGGTCACGGCAGATATTCGCCAGGGCGGTTCGGGCACTGCCCAGCCGATTTCACGTTTCCCCAGGTCACAACCCGTGGTGGACCCGATGTGGCAGAACCCGAACCACACCCACGCTGTTCAGGGCCCGATCGTGACCCTGACAGCCGTCCGCCGACGCCTACCCTGACCGCTCACCGACAGCCGCCCGCCGCAGCGCCGTCCAATGAATCCGATCCGCTCACAGTCCCGGCGCTGCGGTCCCGGCCGCTCGACCACCATTCGTGGATCATGACAGCCAAGACGGTCACCACCTGCCGGCGATCCTCCGCCGACAAAGGCGCCGTCCGCAGCCCTCGTACAACAACGACCGGCGTGCGGCGCTTCGCCCCCGACCTGCCCGGAACAACGACAGCGTGCAAGCGCGGGAACGAGACCCGTCCTACCAGCCCACACCGACTCGCCGCCAGAGCTTCGCATCGGCGCGGTCTCCGATACCGGCAACTACGTTGAGTAATAGGTAGCCACACGATGCCATGATCAATTCACTCTTCTGCCGATGAGCGCACATGTGATCTCGGCGGACGGGACCTGGGTTCTCCACTGTCCGGTGGATCCGTGTCGTCCTGGCAGCAAGGATCCACCGGGTAGTGGTGGAGTTCGCTCCAGATGACGTTGGCGGACCGCGCACGTCTGCCGCTGGTCGCGCAGGGTGTTGCCGAGTGGCAACCCGGTCATACACCCTTTGGTGCAGCAGACGTCGTCCGGGCGCAGACAGAAGGAGCTTCTGTGAGGAAGAGCGAGCCAGCGGCAGGCCAGCCCGAGGCACAACAGGCGAATACGAGAGCGACGCCGACCGGCCCCGAACCGTTGCTGGCGGGCATGACCGGTGCGGCGAGCTCAGCGAAGGCGGCCGTCGGCGACGTGCCGGTCTTCGCGTACATCGAAAGCCTTCCGCAGCCCCAACGGGGTATCGCGGAAAGAATCGATACTCTCGCGGCCAGTACGTTGCCGGACCTCAAGCGGGCGGTGAAATGGGGGCAGGCGTACTACGGCGTCGGTAAGGGGTGGTCTTTCAGCTGCGGCGCCTTCGTCGACCACGTGAAGCTCATGTTCATCAACGGTTCGACCCTGCTGGACCCGGTACCGCCGGTGACTCCAATCGGCATGGGCAAGGCAACCCGCGGCGTGGAGTTGGCGTCCGAGAAAGACCTCGACGAGCCCCAGATCGCTGCGTGGATGAAACAGATCACCGCTACGGCGGGCATGGGCGGCATGGGGCGCTCAACAAAGGAGCGCTCGGAGCCACGCTCGTAAGGCGACGTGTATCGCTGACGATGGCTGCACCTCGCGGTTGCCTGCCTATTGTTGGGCGATGGTGCTTCCTCGTTTTGCCGGGATCCGGCCCGTTCTCGTTGCGCCGTGCGGTGCTCCGGATGATGTCGCGGCCGCGCTTGAGAAGGCTCGCGAGGGTGGGCTCGCGGTGGCGGTGCGCAGCGGTGGGCACTGTTTCGCCGGGCGGTCCAGTGGCACCGGGGTGGTGATCGACGTCAGCCCAATGGCCGGGGTCGAGGTCGACGGCGACCGGGCGGTCATCGGTGCGGGCACCCGCCTCGCCGGGGTGTACGACGCGCTCGCCGCGCACGGCCGGACCATCCCGGCCGGCTGCGGCCCGACCGTCGGCATCGCCGGGCTGACCCTCGGCGGCGGGCTCGGCATCCTCGGCCGCCGGCACGGGCTGACCTGTGACAGTCTCCTGGCCGCCACCCTCGTCCTGGCCGACGGCCGGACGATCGAGGCCGACGACGAGCTGCTGTGGCTGCTGCGGGGCGGCGGCGCACCGGGCGTGGTGACGTCGCTGACGTTCCGGACCGTGCCGGCGCCCGACTCGACCGCGTTCCGGCTCACGTTTCCGGCCGCGGCCGCGACCCACGTCCTCGATGCGTGGCAGCTGGCCCTGCCGGCCCTCGACGACGCGGTCGCGGCGAGCCTGGTCGTCACCGCCCCGCCGGATCCCGCGGCGCCGCTCGCGGTGAAGGTGTTCGGCGCGGCGCCCCATCCGGCCGCGGTCGACGACCTGATCCGGCGGCTCGACGCGGCGCCCCTGACCGACGACCGGCGCCACGGCACCCACCGCGAGACGAAACAGTGGCTGGCCGGCGACGACGCGCCCGACGACCGTTACGCGTACCCGCGCTCGCAGTACTTCCGCGGCACGGTCCCGGCGGCCGACCTGCTGGACCTTGTCACCGCGGACCGCGTCGCGGGCGAGGAACGCGAGCTGGACTTCTCACCGTGGGGCGGGGCCTACAACCGGGTCGCCGCCGACGCGACCGCCTTCCCGCACCGCGACGCGCGCTTCCTGCTGAAACAGACGGCCACGGTACCGGCGGCGCAGCGGCCCGGTGGCTGGCTGGACGCGTCGTTCGCGCTCACCCGTCCGTTCGGCACCGGCGGCGCGTATCCGAACTTCCCCGAACCGGGCCTGCCAGACGAGGCGTACTACCTCGGCAACACCGGCCGGGTGCGGGAACTCCGGGCCCGCTACGACCCGTCAGGCGTGTTCACCGCTCAGCCGAGCAGTTGACGCAGGTACGTCGGGGATCACACCAGCGCGGTCAGCGCTTGCCGCACGGCGTCGGCGCGGTCGATCGAGATGAGGATGTCGCAGTTGTGCAACGGCTCGGTCAGGTGCCAGGGCTGTCCCTCGACGAGCTCCAGCAGTACCAGCTCGATGTGCTCGTCGGAGCCGTCCGGGTCCGCGACCTTGCTGATGTACAGCCCTACTGCCGGATCGCTGGTCTTCACCACGACGGGCTCGGAACGGTGCAGTTCATCGCCGTTGGGTGTGTAGGCCGTGCACGCGGTACGGACGCACCAGACCGGATGGGCGTTCATCGCTGCTCCTTCATCGAGGCATCCCCCACGACCGCGTTGCTCGTCGATCACACGAGGCTACGATCGGGTGACAGTGCGCGGAACTGACCATCAGTGCGGGTATGCCGCAGAGCGAGCGGATGATCCGGGGAGAACGTCATGGCACGCGGACAACCAACGCCGACCGGCAGTCAGGGTTCGCGGGCGATCGGCCCGGTGTCGGGCTTCGTGTTGAAGCTCGCACGGCAGTCGACAGCGTTGACGCAGGAGAAGCTCGGCGAGGCGCTCGGCGTCGACGTCAGCACCGTCCAATTTGAACATCAGCACGACGCACGCCCTGGTCGCCTCTCGTCCGTCGTTGCTGAGCAGTTGCCCGGGCACGCGCATCGGGCTGGGCGCGGTGCTCGATAAGCTCGGCGCCGGCGGAGCATTGGGCCGTGCCGAGCGCGATCAGCTCGCCGGCCTGCAGTACGCCGTGCGCATCGCCGGCCGGTAGAGAGGACACGGGACATGCCTTCTGGTGCCGAAGCGCTCGCCGCCTTCGGGTACGAGCTCGGGCTGCTGAAGCGCATTCGACGTTCCGGTTGGTGGCATGCCGGCGTGCGGGACCCCGAGTCGGTGGCTGAGCACACGATGCGGGCGGCGCAACTGGCTGCGATCATCGCGGCCGAGGAAGGCGCGGACCCGGCTCGGGCAGCGTTTCTCGCGTTGTGGCACGACAGTCAGGAGACCCGGACCGGCGACCTGCCGCACACCGCCTCCGCCTACCTGGGCAAGCCGGACCCGCGTGCGATCACCGCCGATCAGACGGAACAGCTCCCCGGCTCCAGCCGCGACCTGATCCGCGGCGCGGTGGACGAGTACGAGTCACGGCAGACCCTGGAAGCGTTGTGCGCGAAGGACGCGGACAAGCTCGAAATGCTGTTGCAGGCCATCGAGTACCGCGACATCGGCGTGCACCGCGTCGGCGGCTGGATCGAGTCGGCGCGCAGCGATCTCAGGACCGAGACCGCGCGACGGGTGGCGGAGGCGGCGACGAACCTCTCGCCGCTGTCCTGGCGCGACCGGTAGAACGCCGTCGGTTCACTGGAGCAGTTGACGCAGGTACCGGTCGGGGCGGTCGAGGAACGCGCGGAAGTGGTCCACGACGGCGAGGTCGGACCATGCCGTCCGGCGGATGCCGTGGTCGCCGAGTTCGAGCACCGAGGCGGCCGGTAATGCGGTCAGCACCGGGGAGTGGGTGGCCACCACGATCTGCGCGCCGGCGTCGGCCAGGGTGGCCAGGCGGGCCATGAGGCTGAGCGTGGAGGTGAACGACAGGGCCGCCTCGGGCTCGTCGAGCAGGTAGAAGCCGGGCCGGGTGAACTTGCGTTCCAGCAGTGCCAGGAAGCCCTCGCCGTGGCTGCGGTCG
This sequence comes from Dactylosporangium siamense, assembly GCF_016862795.1. Taxonomy (GTDB): domain Bacteria; phylum Actinomycetota; class Actinomycetes; order Mycobacteriales; family Micromonosporaceae; genus Dactylosporangium; species Dactylosporangium siamense. Next base: position 154,825 of record NZ_BONQ01000029.1, read on the forward strand.
TGCAGGTCCGTGTCGCGTGACTCCGGCAGTTCCTCCAGGTACGTGTACAGGCCGTGGGTCGTCTCCGCCCGCAGGTAGTACGCGTCGCCGCGGCTGCCGGGGGTTCGCACCAGGCGCAGCGCCGCGCCCAGCGGGGATTCGGTGGGCCGGGTGCGGTGCATCGCGCTGCGCGAGCCGCCTTCCGGGTTGAGGCCGTACGCCTCGGCGAGGCCCTCGATCAGCGTGGACTTGCCGGATCCGTTCTCCCCGACGAGGAACGTGACGCCGGCCGGCAGGTCGAGCCCCGCCTCCAGTACGGTGCGGACCGCCGGAATGCGCGCCCACCAGGCGTCCGCGTCCCAGTCGGCGCCGGGGTCCAGCTCGACGCGCCGCACCGGGCGGCTGACCTGCCTGTTGCGCGCGTCCACGCCGAAGAACATTACCGCCACACGCAGTGGAAGGGACGGGTCCGGGTCGTCCTGCGGGGCTGACGGAATGAGCGGTTGGGCGGATCATGTGCGCGTGACTTCCGCGGTGCGCACCCGATCGCTCTGGCTGGCGTCTCCCTTCGTCGCGGTGGCCGTGTTGGCAATAGCCGTCGAGGTGTACGCGCACCGCAACCCGCGCAACTACCTGGCGCTGCGGCCGGTGGCCGAGTACGGGCCGACGTTCGCGGTGGCGCTCGCCGTGCCCGTGCTGCTGGCGTTGGCGGTGCTGGTGGCCGCGCCGCCCGGCTCGTTCCGGACGGTGACGGCGTGGGTGCTGGTGGCGCTGGTCCTGCCGGTGGGGTGCGTCGGAGGTCTGGCGGATCCGCTGGTCGCAGCGGAGCGGCAGGTCAGGTCGAGCACCACCGCCACCCGCTCGTCCGACGGGCGCTGGGAAGTCGTCATCGTCGGCTACACGTATCATTCCGACTCCGACGGCTACCTTGACGAGTTCGTGCTGCGATCACGCGCCGGATGGCTCAGCCGGGAGGCGCCGCGTCCCCTGGCGTTCATCTGGCACAGCTCCCACCAGGTCCAGGTCGAGGTCGTCCGGGTCGAGATCCCGGCCCCCGGTGCGATCGAGCTGCACACCAGCGACGGCGCCGTGCACCGCACGACCTTCGACCCCGCTGGCCTGGCGATCGCCGACCGGTTCGAACAATGCGGCGACGAGGGGCAGTTCATCTGCCCGTGACGGCCGGCGGATCCGGACCACCGGCGCGTCCCGCGATCGGTGATCGGCGTTCGTGGTGTGTTCAACCGGCCGACGTCACCGTCCGGCAGGCTACGGCACTCGACGTACATCGATGTCTGGAGTGACCTTCGTGCGTATTCGCCCGTCCCTCACGGCTGGCCTCGCCGCCGCGCTGGCCGTCCCGCTGTTGACCCTGGCTGCCCCGGCCGCGCACGCGGCGGGCACCGGGGTGCGGATCAACGAGGTCGAGTCCAGCGGCGGCAGCCCCGGCGACTGGGTCGAGCTGACCAACACCGGCACCGCCACGGTCAGTCTTGCCGGCTGGGTCATCAAGGACAACGACGACGACCACGCGTTCGTCATCGGCAGTGGCGTGAGTCTCGCGCCCGGCGGGTACCTCGCCGTCGACGTCGAGAGCGCGTACGGCCTGGGCAGCTCCGACAGCGTCCGCCTGTACGAGCCCGGCGGCGCCCTGGCCGACTCGTACTCCTGGTCCAGCCATGCGAGCAGCACGTACGGGCGCTGCCCGAACGGCACCGGCGGGTTCGTGGCCACGACGGCCGCCACGAAGAACGCTCCGAACGCGTGCCCGCCGCCGCCCCCGGCCACCTGGCCCGGCGGGTCGGCGGTCGCCAACGCCGACGCCAGCAACGCCTTCGGCGAGAACCTCAGCGGCCTGTCCTACGAGTCCGCGTCCGTCGTCTGGGCCGTCCGCAACGGCGCCGGCACCCTGTACCGGCTGACGCCGAGCGGATCGACGTGGCAGAAGGCGAACACGTACACGCTGCGCTACGCCAACGGCAGCGGCGATCCGGACGCCGAAGGGGTCGTCGTCACCCCGGACGGCATCATGGTCGCGACCGAACGGGACAACTCGAAGAGCGGCACGAGCCTGCAGAAGATCCTGCGGTACAACCCGTCCGGCAGCACCGTGAGCGCGGCCGCCGAGTGGAACCTCACGGCCGACCTGCCCAGCGCCGCCGCGAACAGCGGGCTCGAGGCCATCACGTGGGTGCCGGACACGGCGCTCGTCGCGGCCGGCTTCCGCGACGAGCACACGGGCGGCAGCTACTCGCCGGCGTCGTATGCCAACCACGGCACCGGCCTGTACTTCGTCGGCGCGGAGGCCACCGGGACCGTCTATGCGTACGCGCTGAACCTGAGCGGCACCGGCTACACCCGCGTCGCCGCGTTCCCGTCCGGGCTGGCCGCCGTCATGGACCTCGAGTACGAGCCGTCGACCGGCCGCCTCTGGGCCACCTGCGACGACACCTGCTCCGGCCGCTCCACCACGCTGACCGTCGGCGCGCAGGGCCGCTTCACCGCGACCGCCACGTACAACCGGCCGTCGGGCATGTCCAACTACAACAACGAGGGTCTCGCGTTCAGCCCGGTGTGCTCCGGCGGCACGAAGCAGGTCCTGTGGGCCGACGACAGCAACGACGGCAGCCACGCCCTGCGCTCGGGCACGCTGTCCTGCTGAACTCAGGAGGGCTCGCCCGCCGCGAGCCGGCGCACGTCCGGGTCGGGGTGGGCGAGCAGCCTCGCCAGGGTGCCGGCGATGCGGTCCCGGTCGACGTTGAGCTCGGTGACGAGGCCGTAGATGGCGTACCCACGCACGTCTTCGTCCTCGTCGCCGGTCAGCAGCTCCAGCGCGGCGACGGCGGCGTCCTCGGGCGCGTCGGGGTCGGCGAGCACGGGCAGGTTCGCCGCGACGTGGAACCGGACGGCGTCGTCGGGGTGGCCGGCGAGGCGGATCAGGTCGGGTAGGGCCTCGGTGACCTGGTTGTACCCGATCGCGGACACGACCCAGGCCAGCACGGTGAGGTCCTGCTCGTGTTCGAGGAGGTCCCGCAGGACGGGTGCGTTGTCCCGGCGGAGGGCGGCGGCGGCCGGGTCGTCCCGGCCGACCTCGCGCAGCACCCGGACGCCGAGCTCACGCCGCTCCGGGTCGCTGTCGTGGGTGAGCGCCCGGGCGGTCTCGAAGACCTCGGGCGTCGGGCGCTGGTGCAACGCGACCAGGTGGTCCCAGTGCCACTCGGGGTCGTCGGCCCGGATCTCGGCCAGGGCGCGTTCGAACAATTCGGGTGTCGAGAGCGCTGCCGGAGACTGTGGTGTCACAGCACGCCATCGTGCCGCACGCAAAGGGCGCCACGCACCCGGGATTACGAGGTGTGCGCGGTCATGTTGTGCTCATGGATGAGGGCGATGGCGCGTGGTTCGTCCCGGGCGTCGATGGCGTCGACGAGGGCGGCGTGCAGGTCGTAGCGGCTCTGGATGTACTCCGGGAGCGGCTCGTCCCCCAGGGGCTGCACCGCCAGGGTGTGTGACTCGATGATCTCGAGCAGGCTCAGGTAGAACGAGCGCAGCATGGCGTTGGGGCTGACGTCGGCGATGCGGGCGTGCAGGGCCCAGTTGGCGTGGATGAAGGCGATGCCGTCGAGGTCGGCGGCGGCGGTGCGCATGCGGTCCAGCTCGGCGCGCATGGCGGTCACGTCGGAGGGGGCGGCGTGGCGCAGGGCGTCCTCGACGAGGAGCGGGTCGAGGGCGTCGCGGAGGCGGACGGCGTCGGCGACGGAGGCGGCGTCCTTGTCGAGGGCGAGCACGGAGTTGCCGAGGCGCACGAGCGGCGACTGGCGGGTCGCGAACAGTCCCCCGGTGCGGCCGGGGCGCACGTCGACCACGCCGCGGGCCTGCACGAGGCGCAGCGCCTCGTTGAAGGTGCCGACCGACACGCCGCAGTGCACCCGCAGCTCCTCCTTGGTGCCGAGGCGGGCGCCCGGCTCGGCGGCGGCGGCGAGCGCGGCGAGCTGCTCGGCGGCCTGTTCGGGGCGCCGCAGCGCGGCCGTGGCGGTGGCGGGCAGCTCCCAGTCGGCGCGGCGCAGCGCGGGCGGGTCGGCGACCATCCATACCTCCGGGGATACACAAACACGCTCGGAGAAAAACTAGCATGCTGATTTAGCGGAGAACTCTTGACGCGTGCCAGCGTCCACACCCAAGCTGAGCTAAACCAGCATGGTGATTGGAGCGGTCATGCGGGATCAGGACTTCCGGGACCTCATGGCCGGCGTGTGCGCGCCGGTCACCGTGGTCACCACCGCCGACGGCGACGGGCCGCACGGGGCCACGGTCAGCTCGTTCGCGTCGCTGTCGCTGCGGCCGCCGCTGGTCACCGTGGCGCTGGACCGCAGGTCCGCCCTGCTCGCCCGGATCCTCGGCAGCCGCCGCTTCGGGGTCAACGTGCTCGGCTCGGCCGACGACGACCTGGCGCTGCTGTTCGCCCGCCGCGACCAGGACCGCTTCGGCGCCGTCGGGTGGAGCCCGTCACACGGGCTGCCGCGGCTGGACTGCGCGGCCGGCTGGGCGGTCTGCGACCTGTGGCAGGTCGTCGAGGGCGGCGACCACCTGCTCCTGCTGGGCCTGGTCACGCACGCGGAGTCCAGCCACCTGTCGCCGCTGGTCTACGGGCACCGCACGTTCGGCACCCACTCCCGCTTCGCCGAGCGCCCCCGAACCCCGATCGCCGACACGATCGCCGCTTTCGCCCGCTGACACCCCAGCTGACACCCCACGAACCCGCCGACACCCCACACAACGGACACCCCAGCAAGGAGTCACCGATGACCACTGCCCAAAGCACCGCCACCACGGCGCCGAGCGCCGCCGAGCTCGTGGCCCGGGTGCGGGAGCTGCACCCGCTGCTCAAGCGCAACGCCGCCGCCGGTGAGCAGGACCGCCGGGTCGTCGAGGAGAGCATCCAGGCGCTCACCGACGCCGGCCTGTTCAAGATCGCCACGCCGAAGCGGTACGGCGGCTACGAGACCTCGCTGCGCACGATGCTCGACGTCTCCGCCGCGGTCGCCGAGGCCGACGGCGGCACCGCCTGGGTCCTCACCCTGACCAACGTCTGCAACTGGCTCGCCGCGCTGTTCCCGCAGCAGGCCCAGGACGAGATCTTCGGCGCCGACCCGGACGCGAAGGTCTCCGGGGTCCTGGCACCCACCGCCACCACGCAGAAGGTCGACGGCGGCTGGCGGGTGACCGGCAAGTGGTACTACAACTCCGGCTCCTGGCACGCCACCTGGGCCGGCCTCGGCATCCCGGTCACCGACGAGACCGGCGCCGTCGTCAACCAGGGCCTGGCCCTCATCCCCCGGGCCGACCTGGGCCTGGAGGACACCTGGTTCGTCGCCGGGATGAAGTCCTCCGGCAGCAACTGCCTGGTCGCCGAGGACGTGTTCGTCCCCGAGCACCGGGTCATGCTGGTCCCGCCGGCCATCACCGGCACCTACGGCAGTGAGCACCTGGACACCGAGAGCTTCTACCGGTCCGCGCTGGTACCGGTCCTCGCGCTGGTCCTGGTCGGCCCGCAGCTCGGCCTGGGCCGGGCGGCGCTGGACTACGTGATCGGCAAGGCAGCGAAGAAGCCGATCTCGTACACCTTCTTCACCGCGCAGACCGAGTCGGTCGGTTTCCAGCTGCAGATCGCCGAGGCCGCCCGGCTGATCGACAGCGCGCACCTGCACGCGTACCGCGCCGCCGCCGACGTCGACGAGGCCGCCGCGCGGGGCATCTACCCGGACTTCGCGGCCCGCGCCCGGGTCCGCTCGGACACCGGCTACGTCGCGGAATGCATCACCAGAGCCATCGACATCCTGCTGTCCGCGCACGGCGCCGGCTCGTTCGCCGACGTCAACCCGTTGCAGCGGATCTGGCGCGACTCGGCCACCGCCGCCCGGCACGCCGTCGTGTCCCCGCAGGTCAGCTACGAGGTGTACGGCAAGGCCCTGCTCGGGGTCGACGACACCATCACCCCGCTGGTCTGACCACCCAAAAGGAGAGCCTTCATGCGCATCGCCAACCTCAAGAGCCGGCTGGTCATCGTCACCGAAGACGGCACTGTCGACGTCGAACGGGCCAGCGGCGGCCGGTTCGGGCCGGACCCCCAGGCCGTGTACGACCGCTGGGCGGAGTTCAAGGACTGGGCCACCGGTACCGACCTGGAAAACGCCGAACCGTTCACCGTGGAGGACCTCGGCGCGCCGGTGCCCGCGCCCCGGCAGGTCTTCGCCATCGGCCTGAACTACTCCAAGCACGCCGCCGAGTCCGGGTTCGCGGTGCCGGACGCGCCCACGGTCATGTTCACGAAGTGGCAGTCGTGCCTGACCGGCCCGGTCACCGAGGTGGAGCTGCCCGAGGGCGGGCACACCGACTGGGAGGTCGAGCTGGTCGTCGTCATCGGCGAGCGGGCCCGCGACGTCACGGAGGCGGCGGCGTGGGGGCACGTGGCCGGGCTGACCGTCGGCCAGGACCTGTCCGAGCGGGTGCAGCAGACGGCCGGCCCGTCGCCGCAGTTCAGCCTCGGCAAGTCGCTGCCCGGCTTCGGACCGACGGGTCCGTGGCTGGTCACCCCGGACGAGCTGGCCGACCGGGACGATCTCGAACTCGGCTGCGCGATCAACGGCGAACAGGTACAAAAGGGACGGACCCGGGAACTGATCTTCTCGGTGCCGGCGCTGGTGTCGAAGCTGTCGGCCAAGGTGCCGCTGCTGCCCGGCGACCTGCTGTTCACCGGCACCCCGGCCGGGGTGGGCATGGGCCGGACGCCACCCCGGTTCCTCGCCCCCGGTGACGAGCTCGTCAGCTCCATCACCGGCATCGGCGAGCTCCGCCAGCGTTTCGTCGCCGCCCCGACCGCGAAAGGATAGACGACCGTGTCTCTGCACCGACTCACCCAGATCGTGATGGGCGTGCCCAACGTCGAGGAGACCGCTGCCTACTACGCCGACTTCGGTCTGGCCCAGGCCGGCGGCAACACGTTCGCCACGGTCGACGGCGGCGAGCAGCTGCGCATCGTGCGCAGCGACCACCGGCGGCTGCTCCAGCTCGGCGTCGGCGCCGACAACCCCGACGACCTCGACCGCGTCGCCGCGTCGATGACCGCGCTGGATGTCGCGTTCGAACGCACCCCGACCGGCGTCCGCGCGATCGACCCCGGCACGCAGGTCACCGTCCACGTCGAGATCGCCGCCCGCTACGACCAGGCGCCGACCCCGGCACCGGCCTACAACACGCCCGGCGTCGACGCCCGCACCGGCGAACGCGCCCCCGGCATCCTGCGCGAGCACCCGGTCCGGCCGCGCAAGCTCGGCCACGTCGTGCTCGGCTCGACCGACCAGGCGTTCTCACAGACGTTCTTCCAGCAGGGCATCGGGTTCAAGGTCAGCGACACGGTGCCCGGCCTGGCCGCGTTCATGCGCTGCTCCACCGACCACCACAACGTCCTGGTGCAGCAGGCCCCGGTCGCGTTCCTGCACCACACGTCCTGGCAGGTCGACGACGTCGACGAGGTCGGCCGGGGCGCCACCGCGATGCTGGAGAAGGACCCCGCCCGGCACGTGTGGGGCCTGGGACGGCACCACGTCGGCTCGAACTTCTTCTGGTACCTGAAGGATCCCGCCGGCAACTTCTCCGAGTACTACTCCGACCTGGACTGCATCGTCGACGACGCGCTGTGGACGCCGCAGGTCTGGGAGGGCGCGCGCGGCCTGTACCGCTGGGGGCCGCCGCCACCGCCGAGCTTCCTGGCCCCCGAGGACCTCGCCGGTCTGATGACCGGCGCCCACCAGCCCGGCGCATGAAAGGCCACGCAATGCCAACGCTCATGGTCATCATCGGTTCCACCCGGCCCGGCCGCGCCGGCCTGCCGATCGGCGAGTGGTTCGCCGGCCGGGTCAAGGACCACGGACACTTCGACCTGCGGATCGCCGACCTCGCCGCGGTCGACCTGCCGCTGCTCGCCGACCCGCACCATCCCCGGCTGCGGCAGTACGAGCACCAGCACACGTGGAACTGGAGCGCCGCGGTCGAGTCCACGGACGCGTTCGTCATCGTGACGCCGGAGTACAACTACGGCTACCCGGCGCCGGTGAAGAACGCCCTCGACCACCTGTCGCAGGAATGGGCGTACGCCCCGATCGGCTTCGTGTCCTACGGCGGGATCGCCGCCGGCACCCGTGCCGTGCAGCAGCTCAAGCAGGTGGTGACGACGCTGCGGATGGTGCCGGTGTTCGAGAGCGTCAACATCCCGTTCCACACCTCGCTGATCGCCGACGGCGCGTTCAACGCCACCCCGGCACTCGGCGACGCGGCCACCGCGATGCTCGACGAGCTCGCCCGGGTCTCCGGCGCGATGCGGACCCTGCGCCCCGGGAGCGCTTGATGGCGCCTTCTGGGCTCATCGACGTGCACGCGCACTTCGTCACCGACGAATACGTGGCGGCGGCCCGCGCCGCCGGGATCGCCCACCCGGACGGTATGCCGGGCTGGCCCGGGTGGGACCCCGCCGATCACCTGGAGCTCATGCGGCGCGGCGGCATCGACAAGGCGTACCTCTCGGTGTCCTCGCCGGGCGTGCACTTCGGCGACGACACCGCCGCGCGGCTGCTGGCCCGTTCCGTCAACGAGTTCGGCGCCGCCGTCGCGCTGCAGCACCCGGACCGGTTCGGACACTTCGCGACGCTGCCCGGCATCGACGGCGCCGTCGCCGAGGCCGCCTACGCACTGGACGTGCTCGGGGCGGACGGGGTCGTGGTCGAGAGCAACCAGCACGGCGTCTACCTCGGCGACCCGCGGTTCGAGCCGCTGTGGGCGGAGCTCGACCGGCGCGGCGCCCTGGTCTTCGTCCACCCGACGTCGCCGCCGAACGCCGAGGCGGTCTCGCTGGGCCGGCCCCGGCCGATGCTCGAGTTCCTGTTCGACACCGCCCGCAGCGCCGCCGACCTCGTCCTCGCCGGGGTCCTGCTCCGGCACCCACGGATCCGGTGGGTGCTGACCCACGCCGGCGGGGTGCTGCCACTGCTCGCCGACCGCATGGACATGTTCCGCGCCGCGTTCGCCGCGTCTCCCACCGACGATCCTGCTGTCATCAGCCAGCTGGCCGGGATCTGGTACGACATGGCCGGCACCCCGTTCCCGCGGCAGGTCCCGGCGTTCGAGGCGGCGTTCGGCACCTCGCGGCTCGTCTACGGCAGCGACCACTGCTGGACCCCCGCCGCCGCCGTCCTCAACCAGATCGCCTCCATCGACGCCGCCCCACCACCACCGGGTCACCCGACGTGGCGCGACCTGACCACGGGCAACGCGCGGCGCCTGCTGGCCGGCGCCGAGCGGTGACCGCCCTGCTGCTGCGCCACGCCGTCGTCGTCGACACCCGGGACGGCTCGCTGCGCCCCGGCACCGACGTCCTCACCGCCGGCGGGACGATCACCGCCGTCGGCGCCGACCTCGACGCGCCCCGCGACGCCACCGTCGTCGACGCCACCGGCCGCTACGTCGTGCCCGGCTACAACGACATGCACGCCCACCCGCTCGGCGTCGTGTCCGGTGGCCTCGCGCCCACCCTCGAGCTCATGCTCGCGCACGGCATCACCGGGTACCGGCAGATGCCCGGCGACCTCCCGCTGCTCCGCGCCCGGGCCGTCGGCGAGCTGCGGTTCCCGGCCGCGTCGCCGGCGCTGCTCGCGATGCCCGGGCCGCTGCTGACGACGCTCAACACCGGCACCGCCGAACAGGCCACCGCCGCCGTCGCCGAGCAGGTCGCCGCCGGCGCCGACTTCGTGAAGTCCGCCGCCATGACCGGGGAGCGGTTCTTCGACGCCCAGGCCGAGGCACTGCGGCTGGGCGTGCCGATCGTCGGCCACCTCCCCAGCGGCATCGACGTGCTGCGCGCCTCCCGCCTCGGCATGAAGTCCATCGAACACTTCGGCGCCGGGCTCGGCGTGATGCCGTGCTGCTCGACCGACGGGCACGACATCTCGCTGGATCTGTCACAACGCCGGCAACGCAAGCTGCCGGCGGTCAGGCTGCCGTTCATGGACGCCGTCATCGCGGCGATCGTGCGGCGGGTCGTGCTGAACCCGGTCCTGCTGAACAAGGCCGCCGACATCGACATCCTCGACCACGCCGTGCGCACCTTCTCCCCCTCGCACGCCCGGGCGCTGGCGGAGCAGTTCGCCGCCGACGGCACCTGGCACGTGCCGACGCTGATCCGGCAGAAGACCAGCAAGCTGTGCGACGACCCCGGATTCGCCGCCGACCCCGATCTGCGGTACATGACGCCGGCGACCCGCAAGACCTGGACCGGTGTGGTCAAACGGTTCGCGAAGTTCACCCCTGCGCAGCGGGCGGTCCTCGCCGCCTCGCACCGGATCGAGTGCGACCTGGCCCGCGTCTTCGACACCGCGGGCGTGCGGATGCTCGCCGGCACCGACTCCTCCGGCGCCGTCTGGGTCGTGCCCGGCGCCGCGCTGCACGACGAGATCGACCTCCTGGCGGGAGCCGGCATCGCGCCGCTGCGGCTGCTGCAGATGCTGACCCTCAACGCGGCGGAGTTCCTCGACGCCACCGACACCATGGGCACCGTCGCGCCCGGCCGCAACGCCGACCTCGTCCTGCTGGACGCCGACCCGGTCACCGACGCGGCGCACCTGCACGGCATCACCGGCGTGGTGCGCGCGGGGACCTACTACCCGGCGGAGCGGCTCGCCGCGATGAAGGACCGCGTCGCGGGTGCCGTCCCGTAAATCCGCCGCAAACGCGCGCAACAGTGTCAGGATGCTCGGCATGTCTGGACGCGCGTTGAGCTTCGGAGCGGTGGCGGAAACCTACGAGCGGTTCCGGCCCGGATACCCACCCGCGGTCGCGGACACCGTGCTGACCTACGCGGGCCGGCCGGTGCTGACGGCCCTGGAGATCGGCGCCGGGACGGGCAAGGCGACCCGCCTGTTCGCCGCGCACGGGATCATGGTCACCGCGACCGATCCCGACGCGGCGATGCTCACCGAGCTGCGCAAGCACGTGCCGGCCACCGTCACCACCGTGGGGGCCGCGTTCGAGGACCTCCGACCGGGCACCACCTACGGGCTGGTCTACGCGGCGGCGGCGCTGCACTGGACGGACCCGGAGGGCCGGTGGGCCCGGGTGGCGGCGCTGCTGGAGCCGGGTGGCGTGTTCGCCTCGTTCGGCGGGCCGGTCCACCTGGCCGACCCGGCCGTCGACGAGGTCGTCCGCGCGGCCCGGGCGCCGTTCCTGGACAGCGACGACATCCCGTCGCCGGACGGTACCCCGGCGCATCACGCGATGCAGTGGCCCGGGACGGAGCTGCAACGCTCGGCGGGGTTCACCGACGTCCGGCAGTCCGTGGTCCCCCGCCGCGTGACGATGACCGCCGCCGACTACGTCGGCCTGCTCTCGACCGTCTCGGCCTACCTGCAACTCCCGCCGCCGGTGCGGGAGCAGGTGTTCGACCGGATCCTGCGGGTCCTGCCGCCCACGGTCGAGATCGCCGGCGACATCATCGTGCACCTGGCCCGCCTCCCGTTGTAGGTCAGCCCACCTGATACCACCCGTACCCGCCCCGCACGAGCAGGAACGGCGCGCCGGGGTACCTGGCGTATTCGGTGATGGCTCCGGTGTCCGGGTTGAGCTGGCCGACCTTCGCCGAGATGTCGTGCACCAGGGTGATCCCGTCGGTCGGGTACGCCACGGCCCGCCACCCGGTGCTCGCCGGCAGCTCGTAGCGGTGCAGGACGGTGCCGGTGGCCAGATCGAACTCCACGACACCCGCTGCTCGCTCGTCGGCCTGGATGGTGACCGCGACGCGGGTGCCGTCGGGTGACACGAGCGCGGTCCGGTTGGGTCGCCCCGCGAGGTTCCTCCGGTCGTCGCTCAGGCGCCGGTGTGGCGGTAGCGGACCTCGGTGAGCGGGAATCCGCGTGAGTCGTCGGTCTTGGTGGCGCCGTCGGGGTGCCAGCCGCCGGCCTCGTAGAAGCGGCGGGCCCGGTCGTTCGTCGCCAGCACCCACAGGATGACGTCGCCGTGGCCGGACTCCCGCAACTGGTGCAGTGCCGCCCGCATCAGGAGGCGACCGGCGCCGCGGTCCCAGTGTCCCGGCAGGACGTAGATCGCCTGCACCTCGCCGACGAGCCGCGGGTCCGTGTCGTCGGCACGGCTCGGCGCGACGGCGACGGCGACGGCGACGGCGACGGCGACGGCGACGAACCCGACCACGCCGGCATCGTCGTCGTCCAGCACGAAGACGGGTTCCAGGTTGCTCTGGAGCCGTCGCAGCCAGCGGATCCGGCCCTGCTCCGGGTCGCGGCGGTCCAGGTAGTCCTGCGGCATCTGCCCCCGGTACGCCGCCTGCCAGGTGCGGGTCTGGACGACGGCGATCGCCTCGGCGTCGAGCACGGTCGCGGGTCTGACGAGCATGCCCGCAACGATATTCCCACCCTGCGTGTGATCAGACTGAAGAGACCGGCGTCTTCTCCGTGTCCAAGGGCGCCGCGCACCTTGATCCGGCCTGGCCGATGTCCGGTCGGGCCGGTCCGGCGCCTGGTCGTCTCCGCATCTGGGAACGCCGGGCACCTGGTGGACATCGGGGCGGCGGTGGCTGGATGCTCGACGTCATGAGCATGATCGGTTCCCCGTTCCGGGGCCTTGCAGCGGGTGCTGCGGACCACGGTGCTCCCGAGGCCGATGTGCGGGTGCTGACGGTCATCGTCGCCGGCCCGGTGGCAGAGCGAGGTGGTGGGGTTGCCGTCGGGTGGTGAGGTGCGGTTCGCGGTGTTGGGGCCGGTGCGTGCGTGGCGTGGCACCGAGGAGGTCGATCTGGGCGGGCCGCAGCAGCGGGCGCTGCTGGCGTTGCTGCTGGTGCGGGCCGGGGAGCCGGTCAGTCTCGGCGAGGTCGTGGATGTGCTGTGGGGTGCGGATCCACCGAACACCGCGGTGAACGTGGTGCACCGCCATGTCGGTGTGCTGCGGCGGTTGCTGGAGCCGGAGCTGCCGGTGCGGTCGGCGGGTCGGTGGCTGCTGCGTTCGGCGGGCGGATACCGGCTTGACGCCGACGTAGCCGCCGTTGACGTGCTGCGGTTCCGGGCGCTGAGCCGGCAGGCCCGCCAGGCGATCGACGTCGACGCCGGGCGTGCCGCGACGGTGTTCGCCGAGGCGCTGGAGCTGTGGCACGGCGGGTGCGCGGCCGGGATCGATGCCGACGCCCGCGCGCATCCGGTGTTCGCGGCGGTGGAGCGTGAGTTTCTGGCCACGGCGCGTGACGCGGCCGACGCCGGGGTGCGTGCCGGGCAGGTGGAGCGGCTGCTGCCGGCGCTGCAGGAGGCGGCGGTGCGTGCCCCGCTCGACGAGCCGTTGCAGGCCGGGCTGGTGCTGGCCCTTGCCGCCGCCGGTCGGCAGGCCGAAGCGCTCGCCGTCTTCCAGCGGGTCCGCGAACAGCTGGCCGACGAGCTCGGGATCGATCCCGGTGCCGAGCTGGCGGCGGCGCACGCGGCGGTCCTGCGCCGCGACACGGCACGATCCGGCGCCGCTGCCGGCCCGTCGGAGCCGGTGCAACGGCCCCGTCCGGCCCAGTTGCCCGCGGCCCCGGCCACGTTCGTCGGCCGGCGGGCGGAGCTGGCCCGGGCGTTGGGGCTGCACACCGGCGCCGAGGCGGCGGCGACGGTGGTGATCAGCGCGATCGGTGGCATGGCGGGCGTCGGCAAGACCACCCTCGCCGTGCATTGGGCGCATCAGGTCGCCGACCAGTTCGCCGACGGGCAGCTGTATGTGAACCTGCGCGGCTTCTCGGCCGAGGCCGAGGTGATACGCCCCGAGCAGGCGTTGCGCGGCTTCCTGGACGCGCTCGGCGTTGCGCCGCAGAGCGTCCCGACCGGGCTGGACGCCCAGGCGGCGCTGTACCGGAGCCTGCTGACCGGACGCCGGATGCTGGTCCTGCTGGACAACGCCCGCGACGTGGAGCAGGTGCGGCCGCTGTTGCCGGGTGCCGGCGGTTGCCTGGCGATCGTCACCAGCCGCAACACGATGCAGGGTCTGGTCGCGGTCGAGGGCGCCCAATCGATGACGTTGGACGTGTGGTCCGCCGAACAGGCCCGTGACTTCCTCGGCCGCCGGCTCGGCGCCGAGCGGGTGGCGGCTGAGCCGGCCGCGGTGGAGGAGATCATCACCCTGTGCGCCGGACTGCCGCTGGCGCTGGCCATCGTGGCGGCCCGGGCCGCCACGAACCCGGCGTTCCCGCTCGTCGCCACCGCGAAGGAGCTGCGGGAGGCCCACGGCAGCCTCGAGGCGTTCAGCGGCGCCGACGCGGGGATCAATGTGCGGGCGACGTTCTCCTGGTCGTACCGGACCCTCAGCCCTGCCGCCGCCAGGTTGTTCCGGCTGCTCGGTGTGCATCCGGGGCCCGATGTCGGCGTGCCCGCCGCGGCGAGCCTGCTCGGCGTGCCGATCCGGCAGGTGCGTCCGCTGCTGGCCGAGCTGACCACCGCGCACATGCTCTTGCAGCCTTCGCCCGGCCGGTACGCCTTCCATGAACTGCTGGGGGCGTATGCCGCGGAGCTGGCCGAGACGGTCGATGCGGCGAGCGACCTGCGACTCGCGCAGCGCCGGATCGTCGATCATTATCTTCCCGCGGCACTCCACGCGGATCGCCTGCTCCAGCCGAAGCGGGTGGCTCCGCAGTTCGCCGCCCTGCCGGCCGTCGTCGATGTCGTCGCCGTGCCGTTCGAAGATCACCGCGCCGCGCTCGCCTGGTTCACCACCGAACGGGCGGTGCTGGTCGCGCTGATCGAGCGGACCGCCCGGGACGGGTGGGACCTCGAGACCCAGTACCTCGCCTGGAGCCTCGACACGTTCCTGCATCGCCAGGGTCATTGGCACGACTGGGTCACCGCCCGCCGCCACGCGCTGACCGCGACCGAACGCGGCGCGGATCGGGCCGCCCGGTCCGGTGCGCACCGGCACCTCGGGCACGCCCTGATGCAGGTGCAACGGCTCGACGAGGCCCGCACGCAGTACACGCTCGCCCTCGCCGGCTTCGAGGGCACGGACAGCCGCACCGAGCAGGGTCACGTGCAGCGTGGCATCGCCCGCACCTACCTGCCGGGCGGCCACTACGCGGAGATGGTGCGGCACTGTGAGCTTGCCGGTGAGCTCTACCGGGCCGACGGCAACGACAACGGATACGCGAAGGCGCTCAACGAGGCCGGGGTCGGGTATGCCTACCTCGGCGACTACTTCACATCACTGCAGAACTGCACGTTGGCGCTGGCCATCTTCGAGCTGCTGGGTGACCGGCACGGCCAAGCGGCCGCGCTGGACAGCATCGGCTCCGCCCACCACGGCCTCGACGACCACCAGACCGCCATCGGCTTCTTCACGCGGGCGTTGCACCTGTGCCGGGAGGTCGGTGACCGGCACGGCGAGGCCGAGACGCTGACCCACCTCGGCGACGCGTGGCACGCCGCCGCCGGCGGCACCGCCGCCAGGGAGCACTGGCAGGCCGCGGAGCTCATCCTCAGCGAACTCGGCCACCCTGGCGCCGACGGCGTCCGAGCCAAGCTCGCCGAGGCCGGGTCACCGTCGTGACGGTGGTGTGATCACAGGCTGGGGATCAGGCCGCCGTCGATGACGATGTCGGCGCCGGTCACGTTGCCGGCCCGGTCGCTGGCCAGCAGCAGGACGAGGTCGGCGACCTCCTCGGGCCGGGTGAACCGGCCGGTCACCGAGCCGGCGGCGGCCTGCTTCGCCACCGCGTCCGGCTCGAGGCCGGCGGCGCGGGCCACGGTCGCCGCGACGCCGCTGTCGCCGAGCCACAGCGGCGTGCTGACCGGGCCCGGGCTGACCGTGTTGACCCGGATGCCCTGCGGGCCGACCTCCTTGGACAGCGCCTTGGAGAAGCTGAGCAGGGCCGCCTTGGCGGCGCTGTAGTCGATGACCAGCGGGTCGGGCAGCCACGAGTTCACCGAGGCGACGGTCACGATCGTGCCGGTGCCCCGGTCGAGCAGGAGCGGCAGGGCCGCGCGGGTGGTGCGGACCGCGGCGAGGAAGTTGATCGTCCAGGCCGAGGTCCAGTCGTCGTCGGTGACGGACAGGAACCCGCCGGTGCGCGGCCGGACCGCGCCGACGTTGTTCACCAGGATGTCCAGGCCACCGAACCCGGACGCCGCCGCCCGGACCAGCGCGGCCGGCCCGTCCGGCGTGGCCAGGTCCACCTCCACCGGATGCACGCGGCCGTCCGCGGCGAGCTGGGCCAGTTCGGCGGTGATGTGGCGGG
>NZ_BONQ01000030.1 GCF_016862795.1 Dactylosporangium siamense
GGGCGCCCGCCACGACGTTGACGCCCTCGCCGGCCAGGGCCTGGGTGACGGCGAGTCCGATGCCTTTGCTGGCGCCCGTGACGACCGCGGTCTTCCCGGTCAGGTGCAGTTCCATTCCGAAATCCTCTCGTGGGCCGGCCGACCCCGGCGCCGGTATCGACCAGAAACCGGGGTCGGCCGGTGTTGCTCAGGTGCTCAGGCCAGGAAGGCGCGGCTTCAGTCCGCGGGCCTTCACAGCGCCTGCCCCTTGAGCCAGGCCAGGCTGGCGTCGGCGACGTCGCGCCAGCCGCTGTCGATGGTCAGCGAGTGCGCCCGGTCCGGGAACTCGAGGATCTCGGTGACCGCGCTGGAATGCCGGTACTGCTTGAGGGTGGAGCGGGTGACGGCCTCCGGCACGGTGTGGTCCTTGCCGCCCATGATCAGCAGCAGCGGGCCCCGGGACTCGTTGGCCGTGTCGACCTTGGCCGGTGAGTGCGGATTGAAGTTGGCCGCGGCCGCCTCGAAGAGCGGCTTGCCCGGTGCCGGGATCGTCCACCGCTCGAACAGTTCCTGCGACTCGGCCTCGGAGATGGCGTTGCCGAACGCGAACCGGAACTGCTCGGCGGTCAGCGACACGGCCCGGTGCAGGTTGCCGGGGTTCTTGAACACCGGCAGCGTGGCGCGCAAGGCTGACAGCGGCACCGGCAGCACGCCCTTGATCTGGGCGGCGTCGATCGCGACCGCGGCGGCCGCCCGGTCCTGGCCGAGCAGCTTCTGGGCGATCATGCCGCCGAAGGAGTGTCCGATCAGGATCGGCTTGGTGTCGAGCCGGTCGATGATGCTCGCGTAGTGCTCGACGACGTCGTCGATGCCGTGGTCGGCGATGCCGTCCGGGTTGGCGCGGGTCTCCTCGACCGTGTCCGCGTCGCCGGGCCAGCCCGGCGCGGCCGGTTCGTAGCCCGCGTCGCGGAACAGGTCGATCCACGGCGCCCAGGAGGCGGCGTGCAACCACAGTCCGTGGATGAAGATGACCGGTGTCGGTGTGCTCATGCTGGGCTCCTCGGGTCTGCTGCGGGTGGCGGGAACGGCGTATCGGTCATGAGCCGACCGTCGCGCGGGTGGCGGCACGGACCAGGTCGACGACCACGTCCGGGTGCGTGACGAAGTAGGCGTGTGAACCGCGGGGCACCTCGACCGTGTGCGCACCGGCCCGTTTGGCCATCGCCCGTTGCGACGCCGGTGGGATGGCCTGGTCCGCGCCGGACACCGCGTACCACGACGGGATGCTCCGCCACGCCGGCGGACCGGACGGGGAGCCCAGCGCGGTCAGGGTGACCGGGCGCTGCGTCGCCGCCAGTGCCAGCGCCGTGGCCGGGCCGACCTCGCTGATGAACGCCTTGCGGAACTCCTGCGGCCGGATCGAGAGCTCCACGTCGGTGCCACCGCCCGGGATCGGCACCGGGACGCTGGCAACCACGTCCTGCAGGGTCCCACCGGCACTGAGCGCGAAGGCGCTCTCGCCCTCATCGGGGGCGAACGCGGCGATGTACACCAGCGCCTTGACGTTCGGGTTCCCGGTCGCGGCGTTGGTGATCACCGCGCCGCCGTAGGAGTGTCCGACCAGGATGACCGGGCCGGTGATCGAGGCGAGCACGGCCGCCACGTACGCGGCGTCGCTGGCCAGGGCGCGCAACGGGTTGGCCACCGCGACGACTGGGTAGCCGCCGTCCTGCAGGCGCTGCACCGTGCCGTTCCAGCCGGACGCGTCGGCGAACGCGCCGTGGACCAGCACGACGGTCGGCCGGGTACCGCCGCCGGCGGGCCGGGCGAAGGTTTCGGCCTGCGCGGGCGCGGCCGACGTGACGATGCCGAGACCCGCCGCGGCCGACACGGTGGCCAGGCCGGTCAGGACGGTCCGGCGGGAGGTAGGGGCAGAGTTCATGGTCGGGATTCCTTTCAACGCAGTGTGCGCGCGGCGGTGAGGATCACGTCCGCGACGGCGGTGGGCTGGGACACCATGACGGCGTGGGAGCCGGCCGTCTCGGCGATGTGCGATCCGGCGCGCTGCGCCATGGAGCGCTGCGCGTCCACGTGGATGGCCTGATCGTCGGCGGCCACGAGGTACCAGGACGGCAGCGCCCGCCACGCCGGCTCCCCGGACGCCTCCACGAAGCCCGCCAACGCGATCGGCCGCTGGCTGGCCGCCATCACCGCCGCGGTCGTCGCGGGCACGTCGGCGGCGAAGACCGCCGGGAACTGGGCCCGGTCGATGCTCAGCTCGACCGACGTGTCATCGTGTCCGGTCCGCACCTCGGTCTGCCGCAGCGCCGGCCCCATGAGCGTGTCCGGGAACCGCTCGACGATCGCGGTCAGGCTTTCGCCCGCCTCCGGGGCGAATGCGGTGACGAACACCAGGCCGGCCACATTGCCGAGCTGACCCGCGGCGTTGGTGATCACCGCGCCGCCGTAGCTGTGCCCCACCAGCAGCACCCGGCCCCGCACCTCGGCAGCCACGTCCACCAGATAGCGGGCGTCCGCGGCCAGGCCACGCAGCGGGTTCGCCACCGCCCGCACGTCCAGGCCGGCCGCCAGCAACTGCGCGACGACAGCCGACCAACTCGACGCGTCCGCGAACGCGCCGTGCACCAGGACCACCGTCAGGTCGTCCTCGGCACCCTCAAACTCAGTCATTCCTTGCACCTCCGCATCGATGTCGACCGACCGTAGGCCGCCGCCGATGCAAGATCAGTGACAAAAGAGTGACGACGCCGGCCTGCCCCGGCCGAGGATGGTCAGGAGGCCGGCACGGAGTTCAGGTCCGCGGTGGGCCGAGGGCCGGTGGTTTCGGTGGTCGGGGCGCGGCGGGCGCGGGAGATGCCCCAGGCGACGAGCGCCGCGGCAACCACCGTGAGCGTGAGGCCCGCGACGGTGACCGCCTCCTCGAACTGCCCGGCCTGCCGGGCGGTCCAGCCCGGGGTGGCGATGGCGCCGGTGAACAGGGCGGCGAGGATGGTGCCGGTGATGGCGATGCCCGCGCCGGAGGTGACCTCGGTGGCGGTGTCGACCAGGGCGGCGCCGATCGTGGTGCGGTGCTTCGGCAGGCCGCGCAGCACGTTGACGCCCGCGACGACGCCGACGACGCGCATCCCGGCGGCGACGAGCACGAGGGCGATCGCGACCCAGACGTAGCCGTAGCGGCTCAGCAGGCCGTACACGGCGAGACCGGCGACGACCGCGGCGGCGCTGAGCCAGGCGGCGCGGTCGAGTCCGACGCGTCGCACGAACGGGCCGATGAACGCGCCGCCCGCGACGAGGACGATGACCTGTGGCAGCAGGCCGGCGGCGGCGAGGGCGGGCGGCCAGCCCCAGTCGAGTTGCAGTTGCAGTGTCACCAGGTAGCCGAGGCCGGCCGTCGCGAGTCCGGCGGCGGCCTTGAACGCCAGGCCGCTGGAGACCAGTGGCTGGGCGACGAGCTTGAGGTCCAGCAGCGGGTGTGGCGCGGTGCGTTCGCGCAGGACGAAGAGCGCCGCGGTCGCCGCGGCCGCGGCGCTGGTCGCCCACGGGATCCACGAGCCGGCGCCCTCGTCGACGAACAGCGTGGGCGCGACGAGCGCGAGGACGATCGTCGCCGTGCCCAGCGCCGCGCCGGCGCCGTCGACCGGGTCGCGGTGCAGGTCGGCCGGGTCGTCGGCGGCGATGCCGGCCCGCACGCCGATGAACGCGAGGACCGCGATCGGCACGTTGACCAGCAGCAGGACCTGCCACGGCGCGACGGCGAGCACGAAGCCGCCGGCGGTCGGGCCGACCGCGAGCCCGACCAGGCCGACGGTCGTGATGAGGGTGGTGGCGCGGACGCGCAGGCCGTCCTCGTCGAACAGCCGGAAGGCCAGGGCCATCGATCCCGGGGTCGTCATCGCGGCCGCGACGCCCATCGCCACGCGCACGGCGATGAGCTGTTCCGCGGTGGTGACGAACGCGGTCGCGAGGCTCGCCAGGCCGAGCAGGGCCAGGCCGGCGAGCATGATGCGGCGCCGGCCGTGCCGGTCGGCGAGCGCGCCGAACGCCAGCATCAGCCCGCCGAACACGACCGCGTAGGCGCCCGTGACCCACTGCAGGGCGGTCGTCGAGGCGTGCAGCTCGCGGCCGATGGTGGGCAGCGCGACGTTGAGGATCGAGTTGTCCAGCATCTCGAACAGGAACACCGCGGACAGCCCCGCCAGGGCCACCCAGGCTTCCCGCAACGACAATGGCGTGAGGGTACGCATGCCACTAAGTTAACTCACTAAGCTAAGTCACACAAGGAAGTGGAGGGGTGGATGCCCAGGACCAGCGAGCGCGGCGGGCCGCAGACCCGCGCGAGGATCTCCGAGGTTGCCACCCGGTTGTTCCTCGATCGCGGGTTCGACCCGGTCACGGTCGCCGAGGTGGCCCGGGAGGCCGGGGTCTCCAGCGTGACGGTCTTCAAGCACTTCCCGCGCAAGGAGGACCTCCTGCTGGACCGCACGGTCGACGCCGTGGACCTCCTGCGCGCCGCGGTGCGCGACCGCGCCCCGGGCGTCGACGTGCTCGCGTCCCTGCGCGAGGCAACCCTCCGGCTCCTCGACACCCGGCACGCGCTGTCCGGCGTCGCCGACGGGTCCGTCCCGTTCTTCCGGACCGTCGGGGCGTCGCCCGCGCTGATCGCCCGCGCCCGGGAGATCGCCGCCGAGCTGCAGCAGACCCTCACCGACGAGCTGGATCGGGACCCGGCGTTCGAGGGCGACGCGACGCTGCTCGCCGCGTTCCTCATCGCCGGCTACGGCACCGTGCTGGTGCGGACCGCCCGCCGCCTCACTGAAGGGGAGCCGTCGACGGCCGTGGTGGACGACCACCGCGCGGGCGTCGAGCGACTGTTCCACGCCCTCCGCGACGGCGTCATTTCCGCCCGGTATTGACAAGTGCCGGGTTCCAATGTGGACGATGTGCCGTGCGAATTCTTGTGGTGGGTGGCAGCGGTCTGGTCGGGGCGCACGTCGCGGAGGTGCTCCGCGAGCGAGGGCATGAGGTGAGCACGGTGGCGCGCAGCGCCAATCCGGGCGTCGACCACCTGCTCGACGTCGGGACCGCGACGGTCGAGCAGTGGCGGCCGCTGCTCGCCGGGCACGACGGCGTGGTGTTCGCCGCGCGGACCGACGAGCAGCAGGCGCTGCGCAAACCGATCTATCCGGTGTTCCGGGACGACCTGGTCGAGCCGGTGGTGCGGCTGTTCACCGCGGCCCGCCTCGAGGGGCTCACCCGCGGGGTCGTGATGGGCTCCTACTACACGTACTGGGACCGGCTGCACCCGCAGCTGCGGTTGCCGGAGCGGCACACGTACATCCGCTGCCGGATCGAACAGGCGAAGGAGGCACGGACCGCGGCCGGGGAACTGCCGGTCGCGGTGCTCGAGCTGCCGTTCGTGTTCGGTCGGGCCGGCGACCGGCTGCCGAACTGGGCCGGGCCCCTCGACAAGTGGGCGCGGTCCAAGTCGCCGCTGGTCGTCCCGGTCGGCGGATCCGCGGCGGCGTCGGCGCGCAGCGTGGCCATCGTCGCGGTCGACGCCCTGGAGCAGGGCAGCGGCGAGGACATCCCCGTCGCGGACGAGAACCTCACCTGGGACGCGATGATGGCGCGCGTCGCGGCGGCGGTCGGGCGTCCCCGCCGGGTCCGCCGCCTGCCGGCCGCCGCGCTGCGCGCCTCGGTGCGGCTCGGCGGCGCGTTGCAGGCCCTCGGCCGCAAGGAGTCGGGGATCAACCCGAGCCACATCGCGGACCTGCTGCTCGCCGAGATGTTCATCTCACCCACGACCGGACGGTCCCTCGATCCGTCCGTGGGCGAGACGTTTCACCAGGCGATGACGCCGGCGTCATCGAAGTAGCTACCGGTCGGACCGCCGTCGGGCAGGGTCGCGAGCCGGATCGCGATGGCCGCGCCCTGCTCCGGGGTACGGAAGCCGCGGAACCCGTTGAGGTCCGTGGCGACGTACCCGGGGCAGGCCAGGTTGATCAGGATGTTGGTGTCGCGCAGTTCCTTCGCGTACTGGATCGTGACGGCGTTGAGGAACGTCTTCGACGGCGAGTACGCGGCGGAGATCGGCCCGATGGCCGACTCGCCCGCGGAGACGTCGGTCTGCCGCGTGAGGGAGCCGACGGTGCTGGACATGTTCACGATCCGCGGTGACGGGGCGCGGCGCAGCAGCGGCAGCAGCGCGTTGGTGACCCGGATGACGCCGAAGACGTTGGTCTCCACGGCGATGCGCATGGTGTCGATCCCGACGGCGGTCGGGGTCTGCGGCGTGCCACCGGTCACGGCGGCGTTGTTGACGAGCGCGTCGAGCCGCCCCTGCCCGAGCTGCCGCGCGGCGGCGGCCACGCTCGCGTCGTCGGTGACGTCCAGGGCCACGCCGAACGCGTCGACGCCGGCCGCGCGCAGCTTCTCCACGGCCGCCTCGCGGCGCTGATCGTCGCGGGCGCCGACGCCGACCCGCCAGCCGAGGGCGCCGAGGCCGGCCGCGATCTCGTATCCGATCCCCTTGTTCGCGCCGGTCACCAGCGCGGTCTTCGTTTCGCTCATGCCTTCGATCCTGGCCGCGGCCCAGCCGGCGACCAACACCGTCTGGGTGGGCAGCAATACCTTCCGGGTATCGTTGGGCCGATGGAGACACGGGAGCTGCGGTATTTCGTCGCGGTCGCCGAGGAGCTGCACTTCGGGCGGGCCGCACAACGGCTCGGGATCGCCCAGCCGCCGCTGTCCCGGGCGATCCGGCAGCTCGAACGGCGGCTCGGGGTTGACCTGCTGGCCCGCACCAGCCGCTCGGTGACGCTGACGGAGGCCGGCGCGGTGCTGCTGCGGGAGGGCCGGGCCGCCCTCGACGCCGTCGACGCGGCCGGCCGCAGGACCCGCCGTGCCGCACTCGCCGCGACCGGCGAACCCGGCCTGGTCCTCGTCACCAAGGCCGGCGCGGCGGGCGAACTGCTGGCGAAGCTGCTCGACGCGTACGCGGCCGAACCCGACGCGGTCACCGTCGACGTCGTGCTGTGCGGGCTCGCCCAGCAGGAGCGGCTGCTGCGCGACGGGCGGGCCGACGTGGCGCTGCTGCACCGCCCGTTCGACTCGACCTCCGGGTTCGACGTCGAGGAGCTGGCCACCGAGGGGCAGGTCGCGGTCCTGCCCGCCGGGCACCCGCTGACCACCCGCAGCAGCGTGCTGACCGCGGACGTCACCGGACTGCCGGACCTGCCGCTGCCCCGGTGGCCGTGCCGCGACGGCAGCTACCCGGACGGCCCCGGCCCCGAGGTCCGCGACAACGTGCAGCTGTTCCAGCTGATCGCGCTGCGCCGGGCGGCGGCGATCGTGCCGGAGTCCTGCCGCACCCACCTGCGCCGCGACCTCGCCGCCGTGCCGGTCCTCGACGCTCCACGGGTGACGACGGTGATCGCCTGGCCGCCGCACAGCCGCTCCCGCGCCCTCGCCGGCCTGGTCAACGCCGCCACCCGCCTCTGACCGTGTTCGGGTCGCGTTTGTCGCTCGGGTACGGCATGGCGCCGCGCCTTCAATGACGCCGGGCGGCCGGCCGCCGGCCGTCCCGGGCTACCGGCCGGCAAGCAGCCGGGCCTTCTGCGCCTCGAACTCCTGCTGCGACAGGACTCCCTGCCGCGCCAGCGCGACCAGCTTCTGGAGCTCATCGGCCACGGACACTGGTGCCGCCTGTTGCGGCACAACGTTGTGCCGGGCGGCCAGCGCCCGCTCGACGGCGGCGCGGAGTTCAGCGAACGCGGACATCTGCGCCTTGGTGAAGATCACCGAGTTCTCGTCGCGGCCGGCCTGCTTGGTCTGCGACCCGGCTCGGGACCGGGTGCCACCGACGCCCGCGGTCTCGAACTGAATGAAGCCGTTGACAAGACTGCCGGCAGGTTTCCATTGCACCGACACCACTGCGGCGAGCGGGATCCGCTTCTCGCCCTTCCCGATCGACACCCGAGCACGAAGACCCCTGCGGAGGATGGTGATGTAGGTGCCGTCGAATGCAATTTGTCCGTTGCGTCCCCGAACTTCAGTCACTGCGGTAATTATGCCTTTTCGCTATGGTCCCGGGAACTACCCGCAAGACTGACACGCCTGGTCGAAGTCGCGCGTTGCCCGGTCTCCCCGAACTGCGGGAAACAGCATCTACCTGGTTGATCGGTGGCGTTCCAGAGCCAGTCATCAACCAGGTAGTAGCAAGATCGGCGGTGCTGCCAACTTTTGGTGATCGATGGGGGACGTCCATCACCAACGGCACCGACCCCTGAGGGACGACCGGCAACCGTGATCGAAGTCGCTGGATCGGGGCTCAGCTCGTCTCAGCCGGCTGTTGTGAGGGCCTGGATCGCGGCGCGGTCCACCGGTAGGCCGAGTCCGTCCAGCAGTTCGGTGCGGTCCTGCCGCTGCTCCCGCCAGAGGGTGTCGTTCGCGGCGAGCGCCGACAGATACGCCCGTTGGGCGGCGCCCAGCCGGAGGCGGGCGGGCCGCGGCTGCGGGAAGGCGGCCGCCAGCAACGGGCCCCAGGTGGCGTCGATCGACCACGGGCGCGCTGCCTCGGCGACCCCCAGGGCCGCCGGCAGGAGCAGGTCGAAGTCGCCGGTGCAGCGCAGCGCGGCCTCGACCAGCCGCTCGCTCAGCATCGCGCCGCCGTGCGGGACCGGAGGTTCGTCGCGCAGCCAGCCGTCACAGCCACCCGGCCAGGTCAGCGCATCGGTGACGACGCGCAGCGTCCGGGGGTCGGCGGTCACGGCCGGTGACAGGGCGGCGCAGGTGCGGATCACCGCCGAGGTGTCGTCGAGCAGGTCGCGGGTATCGGCGCCGGCGCCGGCCAGACCCAGCACGCAGTCGATCCGGTGCTCCGGCTCGGCGGTGTCGTCGCCCGCCACAGAAATCAGCCGTTCGAGCGCCGGCTCCGGGTCTGCCAGGCGAGCGCCGGCCAGTCCCATCCAGCACGCCACCGCGTGCAGCGCCGCAGTGCGTTCCGCCGGGTCCGGTGCGTCCAGCCACGGCATCAGGCAGGGAACGACGACGGTGGCCCGGCGCGCGCAGCCGGACCCCCACCGTCGCACGATCACGAAGTCCGGTTCGTCGGCGGGTTCCCAGTACACCTCGAAGGCGTCCACTTCCGGATCGTCCCGCCGCAGGTAGCTGACCATGTCCGGATTCGCCTGGTAGTAGGAGGCCCGCGCCGCCACGTGACCGAGATACGTCAGCAGCTCCACCCGGTCGAGGCGATCGTCGGGCAGCATCCGCGCGATGACTTCGGCGACCGGCGCGGTGACCGGGTACAGCGACCCCTGGTGCAGCACGGCGTTCCACAGGTGCGCCAGCGCGGCCCGGCGGGTGGCCGGGTCGGCGTCGGTCAGGCCGCGCAGGTGCTGTGGTGTGTCGGAAGCCGGCCCGTAGGCGTGCGCCGAACGGTGCCAGGCAACGGCGCCGGTCATTGGTCCAGATAGGTGAGGACGGCCATGACGCGGCGGTTGTCGTCGCTGGACGGGGGCAGGCCGAGTTTGCTGAAGATGCTGTTGATGTGTTTGCTGACGGCCTTCTCCGACACGAACAGGCGGCCGGCGATCGCGGCGTTGGAGCGGCCCTCCGCCATCAGGCCGAGCACCTCGCGTTCGCGGGCGGTGAGGACGTCGAGGGGGCCGGTGTCGGGGCGCCGGGCCAGCAGCAGCGCGATGACCTCCGGGTCCATGACGGTGCCGCCCTCGGCGACCCGCCGGACCGCGTCGATGAACTGCCCGACGTGCGAGACGCGGTCCTTCAGCAGGTAGCCGATGCCGCCGACGCCGGCCGCGAGGAGCTCCCGGGCGTAGAGCTGCTCGACGTGCTGGGAGAGCACCAGGATCGGCAGGCCGGGGACCTGGGCGCGGGCGGCGATCGCGGCCTGCAGGCCCTCGTCGGTGAACGTGGGTGGCAGCCGCACGTCGACGACCGCCACGTCGGGCCGGTGGCCGAGCAGGGCCGGCAGCAGCGCCGGGCCGGTGTCGACGGACGCGACCACCTCGAAGTCGAACGCCTCGAGAATGTGGATCAGGCCGTCCCGGAGGAGGGCGAGGTCCTCGGCGATGACAACTCGCACGGTAGCTCCATCGTCACGGTGGTGGGTCCGCCGGGCGGACTGGCCACGGACATGGTGCCATCAAACGCGGCGAGGCGTCGTTCGATCCCCCGCAGGCCGCTGCCGTCAGACACGGCGCCGCCCCGGCCGTCGTCGCGGACGACCATGAGCAGCCGGCCCTGGTCGTACCCCAGCCGGATCGAGATACGCGAAGCCCGGGCGTGTTTCACGGCGTTGGTGACGGCCTCCGCGATCGCGAAGTAGGCCGCGGACTCCACCGGGGCGAGGGGGCGGCCGGGCAGGGAGATGTCGACGTCGACGGGGAGCGGGACGGTCAGGGCCAGGGCCTGCACCGCGCCGTCGAGGCCGCGTTCGGCCAGCACCGGTGGGTGGATGCCGCGGACCAGGTCACGCAGCTCGGCGAGGGCCATCCCGCTGTGCTCACGGGCCTGCGCCATCAGCCGCAGCGCCGCCTCCGGGTCGCGGGCCAGGAGCTCCTCGGCGAGGCCGATCTTCATGCTGACCGCGACGAGGCGGGCCTGCGCGCCGTCGTGCAGGTCGCGTTCGATCCGGCGCAGCTCGGTGGCCTGGGCGTCGACGGTCTCCGTGCGGGTCTGGGTGAGCCGGTCGACCCGCACGGCGAGCGCGGCGGCCCGGGTCGGGGCGAGCAGCCACTGGCTGACGAGGGCGAACCAGCGCAGCGTGTGCGGGGTGAGTGTCAGCCCGGCGGGCAACAGCACCGCGGCCTGGGGCCAGCTCAGCAGCGCCTCGGCGAGGTTGTCCATGGGCCAGAAGACGCCGTAGCCGTACCAGTCGATCACGAAGTACAGCAGCACCGGCACGCCGAGGATGCCTTCGATCCCGTATGCGATCAGGGCGGCGGGCGCGATCAGCAGCAGCCCGACGAGCTGGATGGACAGCACCAGCCAGGCCAGGTCCCGCCAGGTCGCGGGGTCGGTGACCACCCACCGGTACAGCCGCCAGATGCCCGCCTTCGCGGGGCGGGGCCGGTACGGGACCGGGATCTCGACCCCGGTCCACTGCGCCAGGAGCCGCCGGTCGAGGTCGGCGACGGCGCGGACCCCGAGCGCGACGAGCGGCACCAGGAAGATGCCGACGCCGGCGACCGTGAGGACGGTCGACACCACGAACAGCACGAAGAGGGTGATGTTGGTGGTCAGCGTCCCGATCGCGAGCAGGACGCTGCGCAGGCCGGCGAGCAGCCCACGGGACAACCAGGTCCACACCGGCGGGGTCAGCACCCGGCGGACGGGCTCCGGCAGCCAGGTCGGCAACGGGTTCACCGTCCCATTCTCACCCGGGCACCCCGGAACCCGCGGTGGTGCTAGGACCACCCCGCTTCGGGACATGACACTCCTGACCCGCGGCCCGCCGGTGCGTTGGATCAGAGGCATCGAAAGCCAGTTCCAGGGAGGGAACACCCGATGTCAACACAACGCCTGGCCGGGCTGCCGTCCGGTCGCCGCACCAAGCTGGTGATGCTGGCCCTGTGGGTCGTCATCGCCGCCGTGCTGGGTCCGCTCGCGCTGAAGCTCGCCGACGTGCAGGACAACGACTCGCTCGGGTCGCTGCCGGCCGGCGCGGAGGCGAGCCGGGCCGCGGCCCGGGAGGAGGCCGCGTTCCCCGAGCCGGACGCGCTCGTCGCCGTCGCCGTCTACGTCCGCGAGTCCGGGCTCACCGACGCCGACCGGGCCAAGGTCGACGCCGACCGGGCCGCGTTCGCCGCGCACGCCCTGGGCGGGACGGTCGCCGAGCCGGTGCCCGCCGCGGACGGCAAGGCGCTGCTGCTGACGTTCGCCCTCGCGGGTGACGCCGAGCAGCAGTCCGCGGCCGTCGCGCCGGTCAAGGACCGGCTCGCCGCGCAGGCACCGGACGGGTTGCGCACCGCGCTGACCGGTTCGGCGGGCGCCGAGGACGACTTCGCCGACGCGTTCAAGGGGCTCGACGTCACCCTGCTGCTGGCCACCGTCGCGGCCGTGGCGGTGCTGTTGCTGCTGACCTACCGCAGCCCGGTGCTGTGGGTGATCCCGCTGCTCACCGCCGCGGTCGCCAGCCAGGTCGCCGGCGGTGTGGTGTATCTGCTGGTCAAGCACACCGGGATCACCGTCGACCTGCAGAGCCAGAACATCATGACGATCCTGGCGGTGGGCGTCGGCGTCGACTACGCGTTGCTCATCGTCGCGCGGTACCGCGAAGAACTGCGCCGCCACGAGGACCGGCACGAGGCGATGGGCATCGCGTTGCGGCGGTCGTTCCCGGCGATCTGCGCGTCGGCGGCGACCGTCGCGATCGGGCTGCTGTGCCTGCTCGCCGCCGACCAGCCGGCCACACACGGTCTCGGCCCCGTCGGCGCGATCGCCGTCGTCGCCACGCTGTTCGCGATGACGACGCTGCTGCCCGCGGTGCTGGTGCTGTTCGGGCGCTGGGTGTTCTGGCCGTTCGTGCCGCGGTACACCCCCGGCATCGAGCAGCAGGACGTCGCCGCGGACCACGGCGTCTGGGCCCGGATCGCCCGTCTCGTCGGCGCCCGTCCGCGCACCGTGTGGCTGGCGACCGCCGCCGTGCTCGCCGCGCTCACCTTCGGCGTCACCAACCTCAGCGTCGGCCTGCCGGGCGACGAGACGTTCACCGACGAGGTCGGCTCGATCACCGGGCAGCGCCTCATCGAGCGGCACTACCCCGGCGGCACCCTCTCGCCCGCCGTCGTCATCGCCGCCGCCGGCACCGCGACGCCGGTCGCCGACGCGGCCCGCACGGTTGACGGCGTCGCGACGGTCGGCGAGCCGGAACGCTCCGCCGACGGCCGCTGGGTGCGCATCGAGGCGACGTTCGCCGCCGAGCCGACCAGCCCGGCCGCTCAGGAGGCCCTGCAACGCCTCCGGGACGCCGTGCACGGCGTCCCGGACTCGCAGGTGCTCGTCGGCGGCGACACCGCGTTCGAGGTCGACGGCGACTCGGTCACCAGCCGCGACAACCTGGTCGTCATCCCCCTCGTTCTCGCCGTCATCCTGCTGGTGCTGATGGGTCTGCTGCGGGCCCTCATCGCGCCGCTGGTGCTGCTCGCCAGCGTCGTGCTGTCCTACGCGGCGGCGCTGGGTGCGGCCGGGTTCATCCTGGACGCCATCGGTCATCCGCGGCTGTGGAGCGCGGTGCCGCTGCAGACGTTCCTGTTCATCGTCGCCCTCGGCGTGGACTACACCATCTTCCTCATGACCCGCGCCCGGGAGGAGACCGCGCAGCTCGGCCACCGCAGGGGCGTCCTGCACGCGCTGACCGTCACCGGCGGCGTCATCACCAGCGCCGGCGTGGTCCTGGCCGCCACGTTCGCGGCGTTGAACGTGCTGCCGATGGTGCCGTCGATGCAGATCGGGGTCATCGTCACCGTCGGGGTGCTCATCGACACGCTGCTCGTGCGCAGCCTCCTCGTCCCCGCCCTGGCCGTCCACATCGGACGGTTCGCGTGGTGGCCCGGCCGGCTGTCCCGGGCCACGACCGCCGCTGAGATTCCCGTTTCGCCGCCGGTACCGGTGAGCTGAGTTCCCCCCACACGTCCCCTTCCGCCGCCCGGCGGGAGGGGACGGCCGTGCCGGTGGCAGACTGGCCGTGGAGGTGGGCGGGTGGATCTGACGGCGGGATACACGGACGGCTGGCGCCGGCAGCCGTCGCCGCTGGGCGGCGGGGCGACGTCGGGGCAGTGGTCGGTGATCGCGGCGCTGTGGCTGCTCGCCGAGTGGACCCGCGACGCCACGCCCGGCTGGCGCAGCGAGATCGTCACCGGCACCACCGCCGAACGCACCACCGAGCCGTGGCCGCGGCCACCGGCCGCGGTCGGGGACTTCGACATCCCGGCCGACGGCGCCACGGTCCTGCTCAGCCTGCTCCAGCCCGGCCCGAACCGGCCGTACGAGCCGAACCGCCCGCCGGCGGAGGCGACCGCCGAGGTCCTGGCCCTGCTGGCCGACCGGATCCCGGTCACCGATCCGCGCGGCACGGCCCTGCTCGCGCACCTGGCCGAACAGCTGACCGGGCCCTACGTGGACCTGCTGCGCGTCTCGACCGGCGACGACCTGCAGCTGATCCAGCGCGACTCGAGCGGGCGGACGTTGCGCCTGACCGTGGCGGACGCACCGGTGACCGAGCCACCGCCGGTCATCGCGGCCGACGGCGCCGACGCCGCCCTGCGCACCCGGCTCGCCTGCCTCATCACGCTGCTGAGCGCCCACCTGTGGGTGAACAACAACAACCCGGTGACGTTCCGGGTCTGGCTCGGCCCGCGCGGTGACGCGAACCCGCTCACCGCCGCCGCCGACTGGTGGACCCGCACCCGGGAGGAGGAGCCAGACGAACCGCCGCAGCTGCGGCCGGTCACCGTCGAGGACCTCGACGCCGGCCTGTACACCATCGTCCGCGGCTCCCTGCTGGAACTGTTCGACGGCAGCTGGAGCGGCGTCGAGGAGTGGCCGCACGTCCCACCGGGCCACCTCACCCGGCACCTGTACCGGGACCTGCTCGACCTGCTGCTGACCAGGGTCGGCGGCGCACCTGACCTGCTGTGCACGGGCTACCTGCCGGTGACTGAGATCGAGGACGACGAGGACGACTTCTACGGCACCGTGGTGTTCGTCGGGTCCGCCGACGTCGCCGTCCTCGACCTCGACCTCACCTGCTGATGCGCGCCACCTTGTTCACCGTCGACGTGCCTTTCGGCGGCCTCAGTACCATGGCCAAACCGCGTGGCGGGGACTGGCTCGACGACGAGATGACCGCACTTCGCGCCGCCGGGGTGGACGTCCTGGTCTGCGCGTTGACGGACGACGAGCGCGCCGAGGTCGGCCTCACCGGCGAGCCGGTCGCGGCCCGTGCCGCCGGGCTGGAATTCGTGTCCATCCCGATCCCGGACCGTGCCGTCCCCGACCCGGCCACCGTCCTGCCGGACCTGCGACGGCTCGCCGAGCAGGTCCGCGGCGGCGCGCACGTCGTCACCCACTGCCGGATCGGCATCGGCCGGGCCTCACTGCTCGCGGCCGGCATCCTGGTCCTCAACGGCGTCCCGGCCGAGGAGGCGTGGCGGCTCCTCGAACAGGCCCGCGGGCTCGCCGTCCCCGACACCCCGGAACAGCGCGAGTGGCCCGCCGCCCTGCGGCCCTAGTCTTCGACGATTTCGGGCTCGTGCAGTTCGTATCCGCGTTCACGCAGCTGCTCGATCACCCGCGGCCGGGTGAGCGACAGCACGTGCGTCTCGACCTCGGCGTCGCGGAGCAGGTCAGCGTAGGTGTCCCGGACCAGCTGGTCGACCTCCGCCGGCGGGGCGTCCGGGAACCGTTCGCGCAGGATGTCCGTCTCCCGCCGCAGCGCCGTGTCGATGTCGCCCAGGTGGGCGACCCCGTCGTGACCGGTCATGGTGGCACGTCCTCTCGTTGTCGCGGTGCTCCGGCTCTGTTGCCACCCGGACGTTGCCAGGTCGCCAACGGCGGGCGAACGGACGTTGAACGCGATCGCGGTTTTCTGGGAGCCGGGCGGCGATCGGCAGAATGGGGCGATGACGACGATCCGGCGGTTCGAGGCCGCAGACGCTCCCACGGTCGCCGGCCTCATCGAGCGGTGCCTGCGTGAGGTGAACAGCCGGGACTACTCCGCCGACATCATCGAGCGGATGTGCGCGCACTTCGATCCTTCACGGATCGCGGCGCTCGCCGCCCAGCGGGAGATGTTCGTCGCCGATTCCGGTGGGATCGTCGGCACCGTCTCCCGGGACGGCAACAAGGTGTACACGATGTTCGTGCACCCTGATGCCGCCGGACAAGGGATCGGGCGGTCACTGATGCGGCACATCGAGGCGCTCGCCGCGGCCGAAGGGCACGAGTTCATGGAGACCGGCGCGAGCATCACGGCGCACGAGTTCTATCAGCGACTCGGGTACGTCGACGTGCGCACCTCCGACACCGAGTTCGGCTTCAACTACATCCTCCGCCGCCCGCTGCCGTGACGTTGCCGCGGGCTCGTCTGCCTCCCCCACGATGCCATCGACAACGGGTGAGAAACCCGAGGCCGGCGCAACCTGACGGGCACTACAGTCGCGGGCGTGCAGGATGAGCCGTGGGAGCACTACGAGCGCAGCAGGACCTGGACCGGCTGGTCGTATCCGATCGGGCGGACGCTCGTCGAGGCGGCGCTGCGGAAGGCCGGCGTGCGGCTGCTGTCGCTCGACTTCAGCCAGCCCGGCCACGGCGGAGACAGCACGGTCATCCTCCTGCTGCGGGCCGACCGGTACGCGGACATCGGCGCCACCTATCACCTGACGCGTGGAACGCCCCAACGCCCACGCACCGCCCTCGCGCTCTCGGCGGTTCCCAGCTCGCTGCGACCCCAGGCGGCGGAGGCCCTCACGACCGGCGGCGCGCTGGACGGTGCGTGCGCCTGGCTGGCGAGGGCCGAGAAGGCGGACCCGACCTGGCTCGACAAGGCGCACGACTGGACCGCGTACCTGGACAACGGCGTGCTGCGGGTGGTCGAGGGAGAGCGGTGACCGCTCAAGGTTGCCACCGCCGTGTCCTCACCCGGTGCCCGACCGCCGGGGCGATGACCACGGTCGCACCCAGAGTTCGCCACCTGTTGCCACGCGGGACAGCTGGAACACCGGCGGCACCGGCATAGGGTTCGCCGGTGGATGCGGACGAGTTCTGGGCGCTCATCGAGGCGTCCGCAGGCGACGGCGACGGGCAGGACGAACGCGAGGCGTGGCTGAGTCGACGGCTGCGGCGGGTGCCGCGGGCGGACCTGCTGGACTTCGTCCAGCATCTGGCGGCGACCCGGGAACCGGCCAACACGTACCGGTTGTGGCACGCCGCGGACCTCTTGTGCGGCGGGTACTGCAGCACGGACGGGTTCCACTACTTCCAGATGTGGCTGGTGGGCAACGGCCGTGCCGTGTACGACGCGGCGATCGCCGACCCCGACAGCCTTGCCGCGGCGCCGCAGGTGGCCCCGCTCGCGGCGGAGCCGGAGCGCTACTACCCCGGGTGGGAATCGCTGGAGTATGTCGCCCGGCGCGTGGGCCTGGAACGCGACGACATCGACGGGGACGTCCGTGACGTCGTCACCGCCGAGCGGCAGGTCCGCCTCCGGTTCGACCCGAAACCCGAAGACCTTGACTGGCGCGACCTCGACGAGGCCGCGGTGGCCCGGGCGTACCCACGGCTCTGGGCGCTGTTCGGCGACCGCCGGAAGCGAGACTGACCGCCGGGCCTGAGCACCCTGGCCCACTCCGTCGCTTCAGGTCGTGTTTGCCGGGCGTCTGTACCGTGCATCGCATGTCGATGCGACGCAGGACGATGCTCGTCGCGGGGGTTCTGGCGGTGCTGGCGACGGCCGCGTGCGGGTCGGACGAGCCCGGGGGCAAGGCCGGCAGGGACCTGTTGGACCGGCTCTCGCCGGTGGGCACGCCGACGGCGACGGTCGTGGACCTCGCCCGGGTCCGCAAAGAGCTGGGGCTGCCCGCCGACTTCGGCGGGGCGACCGGCTCACGCGAGGCCGCGCAGCAGCGGTTCGACAGCATCGTGGCGATGGCGTACCCCATCTGGAGCACGCCGCTCAAGTCGGCCGTCCGGGACGCCGTCGACCTCGGCCGGGTCTCCGCCGTGGCGAACAACGGGGTGGGGCGGCAGGCGGTGACCGTGCTCGCGACCGGGCAGAAGCTCGGCGAGATCACGGCGGCGCTGAAGGCGGGCGGCTACACCGAGGACAACGGGGTGTGGCGGGCGCCGGCCGGGAACCGGGTCACCGCCGCGGCCGCGGTCGGGGGTGGCGACGGCTTCCTGGTGACCGGAGCCGACGCTGCCACCGTACGGTCGACCGCACGCGGCGAGGGCACGGGGTTCAAGGGCCGGGTCCGCGAGCTGATCGACCAGCTCGACGCACCGGCGGCCGCGGCCGTCGACTACCCGAGCGGCTGCGTCGACGCGGCCGCCGTCGCCGATGACATCGCCGGGCAGAAGGGTCGCATCATGCTCATCGTCCCGGGCGCGAGCACGGACCGGGTGCGGACGGGCGAGATCCAGTCGTTCACCGTCGACACGTCGAAGGTCGAGGGCGACAAGGTGACCGTGACGCTGACCCATGCGCGGGCCGAGATCACGCCGCTGCAGTTCGTCGGTGGGGAGCGCAGCGTCACCGAGGTCTACGGCTGCTGATCGCCGGCGAGCGGCAGCGGCCTGAACTTGACATCATCTATGTGAGCGATAACACTCATCAATCAGGCGGCCGCCTGCGCCACGGTCTCGACAGCCACCCACCGCCAACGGGATGGCCGTCGGGCATGCGCGCGACATTCCATGTGATCGCTAACATCACCCCGAAAGGCGCACCATGGAGTTCAGGTCTTTGCGGCGCACAGCACTCGCCGCCGCCGCGACGGCGCTCGTCGCCGCGGCGCTGGTCGCCCTGCCCACCACCGCGCAGGCGGCCGGCACGCTGTCCTGCGACATCTACGCCGGCGGCGGCACCCCGTGCGTCGCCGCGCACAGCACCACGCGGGCGCTCTTCGGCTCGTACAACGGCTCGCTCTACCAGGTGCGGCGCTGGTCGGACGGGGCGACGTCGAACATCGGCGTGCTGAGCGCCGGCGGCTACGCCAACGCGGCGGCGCAGGACTCGTTCTGCTCCGGCACGTACTGCACGATCGTGCGCATCTACGATCAGACGTCCCGGCACAACGACCTCACGATCGCTCCCGGCGGCGGCGCCAACCCGACCCCCGACCAGGGCGCGAACGCGGCGGCGCTGCCGGTGACCGCCGGCGGGCACAAGGTCTACGGCGTCTACATCTCGGCCGGCAACGGGTACCGCAACAACGCCACGAACGGCATCGCCACCGGCAGCCAGCCCGAGGGCATGTACATGGTGACCGAAGGCACGCACGTCAACGACCGGTGCTGCTTCGACTACGGCAACGCCGAGACCAACAACCTCGACACCGGCAACGGCGACATGGACGCCATCTACTTCGGCACCCTGTGCTGGTTCCAGCCGTGCGCGGGCGGGCCACGGGTCGCGGCGGACCTGGAGAACGGGCTGTTCGCCGGCGGCAACGGCTCCTGGACCGCCAACACGGGCCGCAGCAGCGCGTTCGTGACGGCGATGCTGAAGAACAACGGCACCACCACCTACGCCATCAAGGACGGCAACGCACAGTCCGGCGGCCTCGCGACCCGCTACGACGGCGGGCTGCCCACCCAGGCGGGCTACCGGCCGATGACCAAGCAGGGCGCGATCATCCTCGGCATCGGCGGCGACAACAGCAACGGCTCGGTCGGCTCGTTCTTCGAGGGCGTCATGACCAGCGGCTACCCGAGCGACGCCACCGAGAACGCGGTCCAGGCCAACGTCGTGGCCGTCGGCTACAGCAAGAGCGTCACATTCCCCGTCAACGGCGCCACGTATCGGCTGACGAACCTCGCCAGCGGCAAGGTCCTCGACGCCGTCAACTGCGGCACCGCCAACGGCACCCAGATCGACGTCTGGCAGGCGCTGGGCAACACGTGCCAGCAGTGGCGCTTCAACAGCGTCGGCGCCAACAAGTGGACCGTGACGAACGTCAACGCCAACAAGGTCCTCGACGCGGTCAACTGCGGCCAGGCGCTCGGCACGGCCACGAACCTGTGGCAGTCGCTCGGCAATCTATGCCAGCAGTGGGCGGTCATCCCGGCCGGCAACGGGCGCTACGAGCTGGTGGTCGAGAACAGCGGCATGGTCCTGGACGACCAGAACTGCGGCACCGCCAACGGCACCAAGGTCCAGCTGTGGATGTGGCTCAACAACACCTGCCAGCTGTGGCAGATCGCCCCGTGATGTGATCACCTTCGTTGTGGCGCGGTACGTTGCCGCGCCACAACGAAACGGGGTGTACCAATGCTGGTGGAGTTCGGTGGACTGCCGGGCACGGGGAAGTCCACCCTCGCGGGGCGGCTCGCGGTCGAGACCGGCGCGGTGTGGGTGCGCGTCGACGAGATCGAGGGCGCGATGCGCCGCAACGGCCTGACCCCCGAGCAGACCGGGGTCGCGGCGTACAGCGTCGCGCATGACGTGGCCGCCAACCACCTGCGGCGCGGGCTGCTGGTGCTCGCCGACGCGGTGAACCCGGTCGCCGAGGCCCGGGCCGGCTGGCGGGACCTCGCCGCCTCGCTGGGCAGCCGCCACCTGGTGGTCGAGACGGTGTGCGCCGACATCGACGAGCACCGGCGCCGGGTGGAGACCAGGGACAATGACCTGCCCGGCTGGGTCCACCCGACGTGGGCGCAGGTGCAGCGGACGATGGCGTCGTACCAGCCGCGCACCGACGACAGGCTCGTCCTGGACACCACCGACCCGCTCGAGGACTCCTACCAGCGGCTGATGGCTGCGGTCCACCTCAGCGTCACTCAGGTGCGGGGATGACCGGGTTCCGCGACATCACCTGCACCCTGTGCGACCGGCACAACCGGGACGTCCACATGGTCGGCGCCCGGGACGGCCTGATCATCTGCTCGGTGTGCGTGGCGCGGTGCGCGGAGATCCTCGACGCCGACACGGGCGTCGAGAGCCCGGCCGGCGGATGGGCGAGCCGGTGGCCGTCGAAGCCATCAGAGGGAACCTGACTCCGGCCAGTTGGACCCAGTGCGTGTTCGGCGGACCACGATGAGGGCCCGGCGCCCGGCGTCACGGTATCCGTGCAGCCGGGCGTCGACGGCGAAGGAGTAGCCGTTGCCGAGGTCCGCGAAGCAGCTGTCGTCGTCCGCGGCGTCGAGCTGCGCCAGGATGCCGGCTTGGTCCACGGCGGGGCAGTGTAGTCAGCTCTTGACGGACCCGGCCATGAGCCCGCCGATGAACCAGCGGCCGAGGACGATGTACACCAGCAGCGTCGGGAGCGAGGCGATGAGGGCGCCGGCCATGGAGGCGGCGTAGTCCGGGGACTGGGCGCCGGCGAGGGCGTTCAGGGCGATGGTGATCGGGCCGTTGCGGGTGTTGGACATGAAGATGGCGAACAGGTAGTCGTTCCACGACGACGTGAACTGCCAGATCACCGTGACCACGAAGCCGGGTGCGGACAGCGGCAGGATCACCGAGCCGAAGGTGCGCAGCATGCCGGCGCCGTCGACGCGGCTGGCCTCGATGAGCTCGACGGGGACGGTGGTGGCGTAGTAGTTGCGGAAGATGAGGGTGCAGATGGGGATGCCGTAGACGCAGTGGACGAACACGAGGGTGGGGATGCCCGGTGGCAGGCCGATCTCGTGGACGATCGAGCGGAGCGGGATCATGACGGCCTGGTACGGGATGAACATGCCGAACAGGATCAGCGTGAAGACGACGTCGGCGCCGGGGAACCGCCAGCGCGACAGCACGAAACCGTTGGCGGCGCCCAGGAGCGAGGAGATGGCCGCGACCGGGATGGCGAGCTCGAAGGTGCGGATGAACGACGGTCGCAGCGACGTCCACGCCTTCTCCCACGAGGCGAACGTCCACTCCTGCGGCAGGTTCCACTGGCCGTTGACGCCGATCTCCCGGCCGGACTTGAGGCTGGTGACGACGAGGACGTATGCCGGCATGAGCACGATGATGAGGAACAGCAGGAGCAGCCCGTAGGTGATGACCCGCGCGAGCGGCGAGCGGCGGTTGATCCGGCCGCCGGACTTGCGGGCCGGCGTGGTGACCGCCTGGTCGCGGGCGATGGTGGCGGTCATGAGCGGCGCTCCACGCGGTTGTTGTAGATCAGGTACGGGATGATGACGACGGCGACGAGCAGCAGCAGGATCATGGAGATCGCGGCGGCCTTGGCGTAGTCGCTGGTGAGCAGCGTCTGCCAGACGTAGACGGCGGGGACCTCGGTGATCCACTGGGCGCCGGAGACGCTCATGATGAGGTCGAACATCTTCATCGACATGTGCCCGAGGATGATCAGCGCCGACAGCGCGGTCGGGGTCAGCTGCGGGAAGATGACGTGCCGGTAGAGCTGGTAGCCGGTGGCGCCGTCCATGGCGGCGGCCTCGCGCAGCTCGGCGGGGATGCCGCGGAACCCGGACAGGAACAGCGCCATGACGTAGCCGGACAGCTGCCAGATCGCGGGCAGTGCCATCGCGGCCATGCCCCAGTCGGGGTCGGTCCACCACGGGTTCTCCAGGAACCCGAGGTGCAGGTCGTGGAAGATGCGGTTGAGGCCGCCGGCCTGGTCGCCGGTGCCGGAGTTCATGAGCCAGCGCCACACGACGCCGGACGCGACGAACGACACGGCCATCGGGAAGAGGTACACGGCGCGGAAGAAGCCCTCACCGCGCACGCCGCGTTCGAGCAGGAACGCCCACAGCAGGCCGAGCAGCAGCGCGCCGAGCATGAACACGGCGGTGAAGACGAGCAGGTTCTTCAACGAGTGCACGAACCGGCCGTTGATGTCCTCGGTGAACAGGTCGATGAAGTTCTGCAGGCCGACGAAGCCCTTGCTGCCGAGGGCGTCGTGCTCGTCGGTCAGCGACAGTTTCGCGGTCCAGCCGATCAGGCCGTACACGAAGACGCCGAGCACGATGAGCGAGGGGGCCAGCAGGATCAGGCCGGGCGCCCAGCGGCGCATCCGGGCGGTGTTCTTGGTGCTCAACGTTCTCCCATCACCGTCGCGCCGGGGCCTTCGGCGGAAGGCCCCGGCGCGAAGTATCTACTTGCCGGCGAACTGCTTGGCCGCGGCGACGAGCGCCTTCTGCAGGCTCGCGACGTCACCGTCGGAGGAGAACTTGCCCTGCGCGGAGCCGACCGCGCCCTGCCAGCCCTGCGAGCAGGCCGAGCCGTGCGGGCACGACGGGACCGGGGTCCCCTTGGCCCAGTCGGCGATCGCGGCCTGCTGGTAGGCCGGGTAATCGGTGGCGACGGAGTCGGTGCGGGCCGGGATCGAGCCCTTCTTCACGTTGAACGCCTTCTGCCCGGCGGCCGAGCCGAGGGTCTTCAGCCAGCACTTGGTGCCTTCGGGGTTCTTGGCGCCCTTCGGCAGCACGAACGAGTCCGCGAGCCACTGGTACGCGTCGCCGTTACCCGGGAACACCGAGTAGCTGTAGTCCTTGAAGTTCTTCGCGTCCAGGTCCGCGGCCTCCCAGTCACCCATGAGCTGGAACGCGGCCTTGCCCTCCATCAGCAGCTTCTCCGCGTCGGTCCAGTCGAACGTGTCGCGGTCCTTGTTGCTGTAGGTCAGCAGCTTCTTGTAGTCGTTGATCGCGTCGGTGACGTCGGCCCCGGCCCAGTCGGTCTTGCCGCTCCACAGGCCGTTGAACTTGTCCGGGCCGAGCCTCGAGATCAGCACCGCCTCGAACAGCATCTGCTGCGTCCAGTCCTTGCCCAGGGCGAGGGGCGTGGCGATGCCCTTGGCCTTCAGGGTGTCGAGCTGGGTGAAGAACTCCGGCATCGTCTTCGCCGGCGCGGTGATGCCCGCGTTGGCCAGGACGGTCTTGTTGGCCCACAGCACGTTGGCGCGGTGGATGTTCGCCGGCACCGAGTAGATCTTCCCGCCGACCGTCAGGCTGTCGACCAGGCCCTTCGGGAACGCCGAGGAAAGGCCCCACTCCTTGTACTGCGCGGAGAGGTCCTCGATCTGGCCGGCCTTGATGTAGTCGGTCAGCTCGGCGCCCGCGTGCGCCTGGAACGTGTCCGGCGGGTCGCTCTGCTGCAGCCGGGAGGCGAGGACCTGCTTGGCGTTGGAACCCGCGCCGCCGGCGACCGCACCGTTGACGAACTCGTATTGCGAACAGTCCGTCTTGAACTGCGCCACCAGGCCGTCCAGGCCCGCCTTCTCACCGCCGTCGGCCCACCACGTGAAGACCTCGACCTTCTTGTTACCGCTACCGCTGGTGCCGCCGTCGCCGTCGTCGGCGCCGCAGCCGCTCGCCATGAGGGCGAGGGCGAGGCCGGCGGCGGTGACGAGCGCACGCGTCTTGACGCGCATGTGTGTCCTCCTGAGCAGGGATGGCACGTGGGGTGTTGAGAGATGTCGGGGTGTGGTTGAACGTGTTTGAGCGTGGTCGAAAGACCTATCCGGACCTTGGTACCGGGCGGGGGGTTCTGTCAACTGAGGGCAATCAAACTGTGATGTGACGGCTCATCGGGGGGACTTCTGCTGAGACTTGACGAAACCCCCTCGATGTTTCGACACGAAGATCCATAGACTCGTGCCGTGCCGGAGCTCGCCTTTCCAGATCCGCCGCTCACCGACGGCGTCGTGCTGTTGCGACCGTGGCGCGACGCCGACGCCGCGCAGCGGTACGAAGGTTTCGCCGACGAGCTGTGCCAGCGCTTCTCCTGGTCGCGGGTCGAGCCGGTGACCGAGGCCGACGTCGCCGGCGCCTACGAGCGCGACGAGCGGGCCCGGCTCGCCGGCGGGTCGCTCAACCTCGCCGTCACCGACGCCGCCCGGCCGGAACGGGTGTGGGGCGCGGCATCGGTGTACGACGTCGCCGCCGCCGAGCAGCGGGCCGCGGTCGGCTACTGGGTGGCGCCGTGGGCCCGTGGACGCGGCGTCGCGACCCGGTCGCTGCGACTGCTGGCCGGGTGGGCGTTCGACGCGCTCGCCGTGCAACGCCTGGAGCTCACCTGTAGCCCGGACAACACGGCCTCGGCCCGGGTCGCGCAGCGCTGCGGATTCGTGCGCGAGGGCGTGCTGCGGTCCCACATCCCCTTCAAGGGCGCCCGCCGCGACACCGTGATCTTCAGCCTGCTCCCCGGCGAGCTCCTGCCCTCATGATCCGGAAGGTTCAGGCCAGCGTCAGCTCGATCGGCACGGTGTTCGCCGGCGTCGGGGCGTCCTTGCCGGACAGGCCCAGGTACAGCAGCTGCAGCACATACCTGCCCGGTTGCAGCGGCGTCCGCACCGTGAACCAGATCCACACGTCCCGCTCGAGCTGGTCCTTGCCGAGGATCTTGACGGTACGGCTCTCCGGCGCGAGCGTGTCACCGTCGGGCTGCTGGAGCCGGAAGTTCACCGGGCGCAGGTCCTGACCGCCGGGGCCGACGTCGCCCAGCGGCCGCACGTCGAATGAGCAGGCCACGAAACGGAAGCCGTCCTTGACCTGCCGGTGTGCGTCGAGGACGCCGTCGCCGCCGAGGAGGTCCGCGCGCAACGTGCACGTCAGCCGGTCGAACTGCAGCTTGCCGACGGTCTTCGTCCCGGCGGGCAGCACCTCGCGCGGCTCGAACGTGGTGGCCGGGGCGCCGTCGCCGAGCGGGACCACGGCCATCGCCTCGTCCGCCTCGCCGATCGTGATGGTGCCGGCCTTGAGGTCGCCGACCTCGCCGGGGTCGATGCTGAACCGGAACCGGCCCGGCGACTGCGTCTTCGCCGGGACCTGACCGGCGTCGTAGAGCTGACCCTTGGTGCGCTGCTGGCTGCCGCTGCTGTAGCTGGCGTAGATGCCGCGCTCCAGCGGTCTGTTCGACAGGTTCTCCACCCGGACCTCGGCGGTGAGGGTGCCGTCGCCGGTACCGCCGGAGGGCGGCTGATAGGTCACCGTGCCGAAGGTGAACTTCGCCGCCGCGTACCAGACGACCTGGGACACGGTGATCGACTGGGTGCCCTTCGGCTGACCCGCCACGGCTGTGGTGCCGCCACCGCTGCCGGGTGTGCGGCTGCCGCCGTCGTCGTCGCGGCTCGTGGTTGCCTGCCGGATGGCGTACCCGGCGCCGACGAGGAGGATGACGGCGGCGACCGCGGCGAGGACCCGGGTCAGCCCGCGCCGCCCGGCCGTTCCGGGCCGGTTCGGCGGCACCCGCCAACCGGCCGCGTCGGCCGACGTCGCGGCCCGCGTGGCCGGGGCGGAAGGCGCGACCGACGCCTGGGTGGACCCGAAGGTCGGCGGCCCGGACGTGGGCGTCACGGTCGGCGGCCCGGACACCGGCATCGCGGGCGGCGGCCCGGACACCGGCATCATCGGCGGTCCGGACACGGGCATCGCGGGCGGTGGTCCGGACACGGGCAGCACCGGCGGTGCGAACGGTGCCGCCGGGGCGGCCATGGCCGGCGGCGTCGCGGGCATGGACGCGGCGGCCGCGGGCAGGCTGCCGTACGCGACGACGAGCTCCGGCTGCTCGATGAGCGTCGGCGCGACCCCGAGCCGCTGGTGCAGCAGCGTCCCGGCGAGAGGGATCCGGCTCGACCCGCCGACGAGGAACAGCCCGGCGATCTGGTCCGCGCGCAACCCGGCGCGCAGCAGCGTCCCGGCGGTCAACGCCACCGTCTGCTCCAGCCACGGCCGGGCCAGCCGCTCGAACTCCTCCCGGGTCACCGGCACGTCGGTGTCGAACACCGGGACCCGGACCGTTGCCGTGGACTGGCGCGACAGTTGCTCCTTGGCGATGCGGGCCTCGTCGTACAGCTGCTGCCGGTGCCGGGGGTCCTGCTCCAGCCGGCTCCACAGCATCGGGTCGCGGGCGGCGAGGGGCCGGCCGATCCAGTCGACGACCGCCGCGTCGAGGTCGACGCCGCCGACCGTGTCGGACCCGTCGGCGCCCAGCACCTGCCAGCCGCCGTCGGGGCGCCGGCCGACGATGCTGGTGTCGAAGGTGCCCGCGCCGAGATCGAAGACGACCAGCGCGTGCCCGGACGGCACCTCGTGGCGCAGGACGGTGGTGAAGTAGACGGCGGCCGCGACCGGCTCTGGGACCAGCGTCACGGTCCCGAACCCGGCGGCCGCGGCGGCCTCCGCCAGCACCTGCCGGCGCGGCGCCGCCCAGGTGGCCGGATGGGTGAGCACGACCCGGGACGGGCTGCCGGCGGCCCGCACCGCCTCCTCCCCGACCCGGCGCAGCAGCGCGGCGAAGACCTCGACGACCTGGAACTCGTCGGTGCCGAGCAGCATCGCGCCGTCGTCGACGCGGCGCT
Organism: Dactylosporangium siamense; assembly: GCF_016862795.1. Classification (GTDB taxonomy): domain Bacteria; phylum Actinomycetota; class Actinomycetes; order Mycobacteriales; family Micromonosporaceae; genus Dactylosporangium; species Dactylosporangium siamense. The sequence goes on from NZ_BONQ01000030.1 coordinate 26,985, forward strand.
TGGGATGCCGCTCGAGGCGCTCCGGCTCCAGCCGGCCGGCGCGCAGCGCGTCCCGCCCGACGAGCAGCCGGCGGTCGCCGGCGCCGAACACCGCGGACGGCAGCAGCGGGCTGGAGTCGAACAGCAGAGGCTGGTCACGGCCGTCGGGCGACGCGAGGACCGCGACGGTGTGCGAGGTGCCCAGATCGACCCCGAGTGACGTCTGCCACGGCTGCATGGCAGCAAGATATAGGTCGCCGTCAAGCGAAGCGATTGAATCCCGTCGTAGCGGGCAACCAGTCCTGTACGTGCATACGACGACTGCGAGGAGCGGTACCCATGGCTGAGAACACGAAGCAGACCAGCGAGAAGGCCGCCTCCGCGGCCAGCGACGTCCTGCGGGACCCGAAGGCCAGCACCGAGGACAAGCAGGCCGCGGGCAGCGCGCTGTCGCAGAAGGCGCCGAAGGCCGACGCCGGCGAGTGACCGGTGCGAAGGCCCGGCCGGTCCGGCCGGGCCTTCGCCGTCACGACAGACGTTCCAGCAGCTGGGCCATGCGTGCCTGGTCCTCGAGGACCTCGTTGATGCGGGCCTGGACGGTGTCCATCTGACCGATCGTCTCGCTGGTGACGTGGATGCCGTCGGTGACCGACTGGGCGTTGGTCTGGATGCCGGCGATCTGCTCGGCGACCTTCTGCGTGGCCGTGGCCGTCTCCCTGGCCAGGTCCTTGACCTCGCCGGCGACGACCGCGAACCCCTTGCCGACGTCACCGGCGCGGGCGGCCTCGATCGTCGCGTTGAGCGCGAGCAGGTTCGTCTGGTCGGCGATCGACGAGATGATTTTGATGACGTCGCCGATCGCGATCGACGACTCGCTCAACGCCGTGACGTTCGTGGTCATCTCCGAGGCGCGGGCCACCGCCTCCCGGGCGACCCGGGTCGCGTCCTGGCTGGCGGAGCGCAGCCGCGAGATCGAGTCGAGCAGCTGCCGGGCGTTCTCCGCGGCGGTCTCGCCGGCGCGCACGATGTCCAGGCGCTGCGACACGAGCTGCTGCACGTTGCGCAGCGCCGACGCGCGGGACTCGCTGAGCTCGATGTACTCGGTGGTGAAGAAGTCCATCGTGCCGACGACCCGGTCGCCGCTCATGATCGGGAAGCAGATCCCGGACCGGACCCCGGCGCGCTGCGCGGCGGGCGCCCGCACACAGTCGGTCAGCTCCGCCAGGTCACGGACGAACACCAGGTCGCGGGCCTTCCACGCGCGGCCGGACAGCCCGACGCCCTCGGCGAAGCTGGCGGCGAGGGTGACCTTGCGGAACTCCTCACCGGCGGACCCGGACTCGAACTGGAACCGCAGCTCCCGCCCGGTGGCGTCAACCTCCCAGTACGAGCCGTACGCCCACCCGAACGAGCTGCGGACCGAGTCGAGCGCGGCGCGGATGGTGCTCTGCATGTCGTGGGCCCGGCCGAGCGCGGCCACCACGGTGGTCACCGCGAGCCGGTCGTCGGCGAGCTGTTGCAGCTGCACGGAGGCGAGGGCCTGGCTGCGGGCCTGCTCGGCGATGCGGGCGATGGCGTTCCACTTCTCGGTCCGCGGCCCGTCGGCGCGCAGCTCGTGCTGCGAGTAGTACTCGAACACGGCGACGACCTGCCCGGCCTTGACCACCGGAATGACCACCGCGGACACCGCGCCGGCCCGGGTCGCCGTCTCGCAGCGCAGGCAGTCGCGCACCTCGCGGGTGTTGTCGACGTAGATCGGCCGCCGGCCCTGATGGGCGCGCCCGACCAGGCCGCTGGTGACCGTCAGGTTCCGGCCGGCCATGGCCGTCCTCAGCTCGCCGGCGATCGGGCCGGTGTCGAAGCCGAGCCGCAGGTCGCCGTCGGGGCCGGGCAGCCACACCGCGCCGTACATGAACCCGTGCGAGCTCACCAGCGACTCGACGGTGATCCGCCAGGTGGAGGCCTCGTCCGTGGCGCGTTCCAGCGCGGCGATCAACTGTTCCAGCGACTCCACGTCCCGCGGGACCGGCAGGGCGGACTCCTCGGATCGAGCTCGTGCTCGCAACAGGCCCAACGGATCCCCTTGGTTGTGGGCGGAACGACTTTTGCACAGCTCATCGGCACCACCCGACCCAACCTGAGCCGAAAATCGGTGCAACCTCGTCGATGTCTCGGCGGTCCGTCCAGTGACGCTATCCACACGAGACCACGGGGGTACATCGATGGCACGACGTCACAGACACGGTCGCACGCTCGTCGCGGCCGCCATGACCGCCCTGCTCGGCGTCGCACCGGCGGCGCCCGCGGCCGCGGCCGGCCCGGCGACCTTCACACCCGGCGCGCCCGGCATCGGCGACCCGCACCTCCCCCTCGCCGGCAACGGCGGCTACGACGTGGGCCACTACGACCTGGACGTGCGCTACGCGCCCGGCACGGACGAGTTGACCGGCCACGCGACGATCCTCGCCACCGCCACCCAGCACCTGTCCCGCTTCGACCTCGACCTGACCGGCCTGACCGTGGACGCGGTCCGGGTCAACGACCGGCCCGCGACGTGGACCCGCGACGGCGGCGAACTCGTCATCACGCCCTCCCGCGGGCTGCGCAAGGGCCTGCCGTTCAGGGTCGACGTGCGGTACCACGGCGTCCCGGTGCGCTACAGCTTCCCCGACCCGGACCCCACCCAACCGCCGTACGAGTACGGTTTCGTGCGCACCGACGACGGCGCGATCGTCGCCGGCGAACCGGAGTCCGCGGCCCTGTGGTACCCCGTCAACGACCACCCGCGGGACAAGGCGACGTACTCGACGCACCTGACGGTGCCCGACGGGCTCACCGCGATCGGCAACGGCGTCCCGCTCGGATCGTCCACCCATGACGGCTGGACGACGTGGCGGTGGGCGGCGCTCACCCCGATCGCCGCCTACGTCAGCACCATGGCCATCGGCCGGTTCCGCGTCGACCAGCACCTGCACGACGGCCGGCCGACCGTCATCGCCGTCGACGCCGCCGTCGCGCCCGAGGTCGCCGACCCGGTCGTCGGGCGCACCGACGAGATCACCGACTACCTGGAGACGCTGTTCGGCCCGTACCCCTTCGAGTCGAACGGCGCGATCGTCGAGCGGCACGACGCGCTGTGGTTCGCCCTGGAGACCCAGACCCGGCCGATCTACCCGGTCTCGTACTTCACCATGGGCAGCCCCCAGTTCCAGGCCGGCGTCGTCGCGCACGAGCTGACCCACCAGTGGTACGGCGACAGCGTGTCCCTGACCTACTGGTACGACCTGTGGCTCAACGAGGGCTTCGCCACCTACGGCGAGTGGCTGTGGGGCGAGCACGACGGCTACCGCACGGTCCGCGAACGCTTCAACACCTTCTACACGCTGCCGATGGACTCGCCCTTCTGGGCGCCCGCGTACGACCGCGAGGGCGAACAGTACGGGGGCATCTCGGCGTACATGCGCGGCGGCATGACCCTGCACGCGCTGCGGATGAACGTCGGCGACGCCACGTTCTTCGGCATCCTGCGCACCTGGGCCGCCGAACACCGCCACGGCAACGCGACCACCGACCAGTTCATCGCCCTCGCGTCCCGCCTGGCCGGCCGCGACCTGCGCCCGTTCCTGCAGGCCTGGCTCGTCGGCGCGGAGAAGCCCCCGAACCCGGACCCGCTGCCCGCGTCGACCTTCTCCGCGCCGGCGGCGGGTTGCCCGGCAACCGTCCACATCCGCACCGCGCCCTGCGACCGATGACCTTGTGCCCCCGGCCGGCGCGGCCGGGGGCACGCGTTCAGCGGCCCAGGTAGGCGCCGCCGTTGACGTGGACGACCTGGCCGGTGACGTGCCCGGCGGTCGGGGCGGCGAGGAACAGCACCGCGGCGGCGACGTCGCCGGGTGCGCCGGCCCGCCCGTTGCGGGTGGCCGCGACCCGCTGGCCGATCCCGTCGTCGGTCAGCCGGTCGCGGAAGAACTCGGTGGCGAGGATCAGGCCGGGGGCCACGACGTTGGCGGTGATGCCGCGCGGGCCGAGCTCGCTCGCGATCGACGCGGTCCACGCCTCGACGGCCGCCTTGGCCGCACCGTACGACCCGGCGCCCTGCCGGGCCGCGATCGAGCCGACGGTCACGATCCGGGCGTGGTCGGTGAACCGGGGCGCCAGCGCGGCCGTGACGAGCACCGCGGACAGCAGGTTGGCGTCGAGGTTGGCCCGCCAGTTGGCTGCGAGGGCCTCGAGGTCGCCGTCGGCGGGGTCGGGCCGGTCGAAGCTGGTGTTGCCGCCGGCGTTGTTGACCAGGACGTCGACGTGCGCGGGCAGGGCGGGCAGTGCCGCGGCGACCGCGGTCGGGTCGGCGGCGTCGAAGGCGACCGCGGTCGCGCCGATGCGCTGCGCGGCCTCCTTCAGCGGGCCCTCCCGGCGGCCGGTGATGACCACCTGGTCACCCGCCTCGGCGAAGGCCGAGGCGACCGCATAGCCGATCCCCGTCGCGCCGCCGGTGATGATGACCGAACGCATAGATGGCTCCTCAACGTGGACGCAGGTTCAGGTGCTCCCGCAAGGTGCTGCCAGTGTAGGCACAGTGCGGGCCGTCCCCAGGCCGCGACGGTCTCGGGCTGCCGGGACCTGCCGGACCCGGCGCGGGCCGAGCCGCTGCGACGGTGGGGGCGCGGTGCGCGCCGTCACCGTCGATCTCGAGGGACATCCTCGACGCCTCATCTCCGGGCCGACATACTCCTATTAATCCTATCTGGTTAGTAGTATTTTGTCCACGCCGGCGCCCGTTCCCGTGACAAGGGCGACAACAACGACCGTCCGGCGTTGACAGTGCCGCGGCCGCGCTGCTGCACTGTGCCCATGGCACGCACGCCACTGTGGACCCGCGACCACATCGACTTCGGTCGAGTGTGGTCCGCCTCCTGTCCGGCCTGACTCACGCCCCGCTCCCCGGCTTCCCGCCGCAGCGTCCGCACCCATCTTCGTGAGGAACCGTGATGTCGACCCCGCGCGCCCGCAAACGTCCATCCACTGTAGACAAACACCGATACGACTCGGCCTACGTCGTCGTCGCCGTCGCCGTTCCGGGCGGCCACGCCGACGACGTGGCTCCCCCGCTCGTCTTCCGGCTCCAGCCGCGGCACCAGGGCCGGCGGCGATGAGCGGGCCGACCGCGGCGGCCAGGACCGCCGCCGCCCTCCGGTGGCTGCGCTGGCTGGGCGGCCCGGCCGCGCGCCCGGCGCCCGCGTCGGCCCGGCTCCCTCGACCGCGGCCCGCCCCGGCCTACGAGCTGCTCAACTGAGCCAGCGACGGTGCCGCACCTCACTGCACCACGGTGCGGCACCGGGTAGCGTCCGGCAGCGTGGACGAGGCGCTGGTGATCCGCCCCCGCGCCGGCAGGATGCTGCTGACGGTGCTGGGCGCCGCCCTCTTCACTGCCGCCGGCATCGGCATGCTCTGGACCGGCGACCCGTTCACGATGCTCGCCGGGGCACTCTCTGTCGCGTTCTTCGGCGGCGGCACCGTCGCGGTGCTGGCGCGAGGCCTGCGGCACGGCATGTCCCAGGTCACGCTGACCCCCACCGGGATGCGCCTGCACTCCGGCGGCACCGTCGCCTGGACGGACATCGCGGCGGTCGGGTGCACCCGGCCACCGGGACCCCTGGTGTGGATCCGGCTGCGCGATCCGGAGCACTACCTGGCCTCGACCCCGGCGCACGCCAACCGGGCGATGCGCCGGTTCATGCGGCCGTTCGCCGCGATCCTGAGCGTGCCGCTGATCGCGGCCCTGCCACCGGACCAGCACCGGACCATGTGGCGCTACGCCGGCAGGGCCCACTCCCACGCGGACGAGCTGCGGTGGAACCGCGAGACGTTCGGCTGGGACCTCGCCCTGGCGGTCACCTGGCTGGACCGCTCCGGCGAGGAGTTTGTCGAGCTCATCGAGAGATACCGCCATTCTTGAGATCCCCGTCACGGTGTCAGACAGACGATCGTGAGTCCCGCGCTCCGCCACCGCGCCGTTACGGTCCGGACGGCTGCGCCCACCGAATCCAGCGGGCGCACCCCGATTCGGAGGATCCTGCAGTGAAACACATAACTGTCCTGTTCACCCTCGCCCTGGCCGCCGCCGGCCTGAGTGCCTGCGACGCCGAGGTGACGTCCGCCTCGGGGGCGCAGGCGAGGCCCATCGCGTCGTCGCCCGCCGCGCTACCACCCAACGAGGCATTGCTGGCGGCCGTGCAGGCGCTGGACACCACCGCGTACAACTTCAACATCAAGCAGGGCACCAAGACCGGCGGTGGGCGCATCGACCCCGCCGCGAAGTCAGCCACGATGGAGCTGGGCGGCACCGTCGAGCAGTTCACCGTCTCCGTCGCGTACACCGTCATCGCCCCCCAGCTGTGGGTGAAGGCGGACTTCGGCAAGGAGCTCAACCAGCTCTGGGGCCTCCCGGCGAACGTGTGGATGCTGGTCGACCTGGCGAAGGTCGGCTCCACGGCCACGCTGCCGGTGGACAAGGCCGGCGCGCCCAAGCTCGGCGTCACCGAACTGTTCAAGAACGGCCTGGTCGAGGTCAAGCGCACCGACGCCACACACTTCACCGGCACGGTCGACGTGACCGCCGCCGACACCATCCTCGCCCCGACCGACGACGTGCTGAAGAAGGCGGGTGCGAAGGCCAAGGCGGTCCCGTTCACCGCCACCGTGGACGGCCAGGGCCGGCTGACCGCGTTCGCCATCGACGGCGCGTCGATCGACCCGGAGCTCGCGATGCAGCTGACGTTCGCCGGCTTCGGCTCGGTCCTGCCCGTCACCGAACCGGCCGGCGCGACCCCCGCCCCAGACTCGGTCTACCAGCTGTTCAGCTGAGCAGCACCCGGTGCCGCACCAGACCGGCGCGGCACCGGGTGCGCGACTTCCACGCCCGGAACACCTTTCATTGACGCTTGCCGATGCGCGCTGACCTGCCGGGATGTTGTCCTGGCTCGGTGCGTCGGGCTACGCCGCCGACATCCCGGCGCTGCGGCGGATCCACCCCGGCCTGCTGACCCTCGACCGGTGGCTCCGGTCGTGAACCGTCAGCCCCAGTCGCTGGCCGACCAGGTCTGCCCGGACCAGGTCCGGCCCGACCAGGTGCGCCCCGACCAGGTGCGACCGGACCAGGTGCGGCCGTTCCACACCGCGCCGGACCAGGTGCGGCCCGACCACGTCCGGCCGGCCCAGTTGGCGCCCGACCAGGTCCGGCCGGACCAGGTGCGGCCGTTCCAGGTGTCGCCGTCCCAGGCCGCGCCGGTGGTGCAGACCTGCGCCCAGCCGGCCGGGGTCCAGGCCTGGCCCATGATGTCGACCTCGCCGGTGAGCTCGGTGCCGGTGTCGGGATCGGCGACGTGGGCGGTGCCGCGGGACAGCTCCAGCGAGCCGAGACCGGTCGCGGGCAGGAACGCCTGGGTCGAGACGGCCGGGGTCGGCGCCTTGACCGCGGCGGCGACGTCGAGCTGGCCGGCGCCCTGGGCCAGCTCGTCGCCGGCGGGCATCGCGTCGGCGGTGCTCGTCAGCAGCCGCTTGACCTGGTCGGGGGTGAGGCCGGGGCGCTGCTGCAGCAGCAGCGCGGCGGCGCCGGAGACGACTGCGGCGGCCTGGGAGGTGCCGCTGCCGCGGAAGTACCGCTGCGCGGGGTCCTCGGCGATGCGCGCCTGCGGGTAGGCGGCGTCGATGTAGCCGTTCGGCACGCGCAGCGACACCACGGACTTGCCGGGCGCGACCAGGTCGGCGTGGCGGGTCGCGTTGCCGCCGGTGCTGAAGTCGGCGACGACGTCATCGGCGCGGTTGGCGGTGCTGAGCGGGTCGGCCGCACCGACGGCCAGGATGTTCGGGTTCTGCGCCGGCATCCCGACCCGGGTCTCGGTCAGGCCGTCGTTGCCGACGGAGACCACGACCACGATGCCCTTCTTCCAGGCCGCCTCGACCGCGTAGGACAGCGGGTCCAGGCGCGGGTCCTGGGTGGAGTCGGTGCCGAAGGACAGGTTGAGCACCCGGATGTTGAGGCCCGGGTCGTCGCGGTGCGTCACGACCCAGTCGATCGCGGCGATCACCTGGGAGACGTCGACGGCGCCGTCGGCCGCCGCGACCTTCATGTTGATGAGGTGGGCGTCGGGGGCGACCCCGACGAACTGCTTCTTGTCCGCCTCGTTGCCCGCCTTCACGCCGGAGTCGCGGCCGGCGATGATGCCGGCCATGTGGGTGCCGTGGCCGAACGTGTCGAGGTTGCGCAGGGCGGGCGTCTGCGACTCGAAGGACAGGTCCGGGCCGTTGATGACCTTCCCGGGCGCGTCGAGGCCGGCGACCGGCGCGATCCCGGAGTCGATGACGGCGACGCCGATGCCCTGACCGGTGAGCCGGGCGCCGGTGGCGTCCTTGGCCGACCAGACGCTCTGGGCGCCGATCGACTCGGTCAGGCTGAACATCGAGTGCTGGTCCTTGTCCGCCTGCCACTCGTCGCCCTGCAGCCGCACCTCGCCGTCGGGGGTGACCGCGAGGACGCCGTCGGCTGTGCTCAGGGCGGCGACCGCGCCGCCGGGCACCGTGGCGGTGAACGCCCCGACGAGGTCCAGGTGCTGCCCGACCGTGCCGCCGGCGCGGATCACGGCCGCCTCGGCGGCGCCGGTGCCGTCGTGCCGCACGATCACCGGCACCGACGGCGCGGCGGCGGCGGCGTGCGTGGCGCTGGTCGCGGCGGCCGCCGGACCGGCGAGCGGGGCGACGAGCAGACCGGTCGCGGCGGCGGCTGCCAGCAGCATGGAACCTGGACGCATCAAACCTCCATCGTGTTGCGGTGCTTCGAGCGTGCGGCCCCGGATGGGTCGTTCCTGTCGGGTGGTTGGCCGATCCACGCCCCGATCGGCGTAATCACCGCCACAGCACCGGATCCGGCACCCATACCGCACCCTGCGGGCGCTTGTGTTCGACGCCGATCGGGCGATGCGGGATTATGGCCGGACGCCATGGTGGCGCGCTGCGGAGGGAGTGGCTGGGTGGTCGACGACGCGCCGCTGCTGGCGATGCTCGACGACGACCGGCAGGGCTGGGTGCTGGCCCGCGCGGTGCGTGAGGACGGCGTGATGGTCGACTTCGAGCTGGTCTACATCAACGACGCCGGCTGCCGGTTCGTCGGCCGGCCCCGCGAGGAGCTGATCGGCCACCGGTACCGGCAGCTGTGGCCGGACACCGTCCACGACGGGACGCTGCCGCTCTATCGCACCGTGGTGGAGACCCGGGAACCGGTCACGCGCACGGTGTACTACGACCGGGCGACCCTGAGCGGGCACTTCGAGATGCGGATCAGCCCCTACGGCGACGGGTTCGGGGTGCGGTTCGTCGACCTGCGGCAGGTGACCGTCGCGCCGCAGTCCAGCGGCGGCACCCGGCTGTATGACGCCCTCGACGCCGCCTTCGACGGGTTCACGCTGCTGCGTGCGGTGACCGACGAGGCCGGCGCGATCGTCGATTTCGTCTGCGACTACGTCAACCAGCTCGGCGCGAAGCTCATCGGGCGCACCGCCGAGGAGGTCATCGGCCGGAAGCTCAGCGACATCTCCCCCAGTAGCTGGGACGACGGGCTGTTCGACCGGTACCGCGCGGTCGCGGCCACCGGCGAGCCGTGGCGCGAGCTGCGCACGTATCCGCGGATCGGGCAGGTGTGGGAGGTCAAGATAGCCCGGGCCGGTGGCGGCACCCTGGCCGTGGCCGTGTCGTTCCGGGAGGTCACCGACCAGGTCGGGCAGGAGCGGCACCTCGCGGCCGTCGCCGCGAAGGCCGAGCGGGCGGCCGCCCGCGCCACGGAGGCGGCGGCCCGGGCGACGGCGCTGCAGACCGCGACGACCGCCCTGGTCGCGGCGAGCACCACGGCCGAGGTGTATGCGGCGCTCGGCTCGGTGCTGCGCCCGTCCGCCGGTGGCCAGGGGCTGGCGCTGCTCCTGCTGCACGAGCGGCAGCTGCAGCTGCGCTACCACGACGGATACGAGCCCGAGGTGGTCCACCGTCTGCGGGAGCTGCCGCCGGACCATCCGTATCCGGCGACGGCCGTGGCCCGCACCGGGCACCCGCTGTTCCTGACGTCGCTCGCACAGTTCCGGGAGGCGCAGCCCGACCCGGTGACCGCGGTCCCGGCCGGTGCCCGGCAGGCGTGGGCGTTCCTGCCGTTGACGGTGGCCGGCGAGGTCCTCGGCACCCTCGTCGTCGGCTACCGGGACCCGCGCGACTTCGACTACGACGAGCAGGCCACGCTCATGGCCCTCGCCGGGCTCGGCGCCCAGGCGCTGCAGCGGGCGCTGCTCTTCGAGGCGCGCACCACGCTCGCCTCGGCGCTGCAGCGGGCGCTGCTGCCCGCCACCCTGCCGGACGTCCCGGCCATGCGCCACGCCGCCCGGTACCTGCCGTGGACGCACGGCGCCGAAGTCGGCGGCGACTGGTACGACATCATCGACCTCGGCGACGACGCCGTCGGCGTGGTCATCGGTGACGTCGCCGGGCACAGCGCGGCCGCGGCCGCGACCATGGGCCAGGTCCGCAACGCCCTGCGCGCCTACGCCACCGAGCGGCACAACCCGGCCAGCGTCGTGCACCACGTCAACCAGCTGCTGCTGGACATGCATCCGGACACCATCGCCACCTGCTGCTACCTGCAGCTGCACCTCACCGAGGGCACCGCGACGGCGGTCACCGCCGGTCACCCGCCGCCGATGCTGCGCACCGACGACGACGCCTGGTTGCTGCGGCTGCGACCCGGCCCGCCGCTCGGCGTGACCCCGGACGCCGTCTACCTCGACACGACGCTGCTGGTCCCGCCGGCGGCGACGCTGCTGCTCTACACCGACGGTCTGGTCGAGGACCGCCGGCACCCGATCGACCGGGGGCTGCGGGAGCTGCTCGCCGCCCTGCGCGACGCCCCGACCAGCGACCCCGCGCGCACGCTGGACCACCTCCTCGACAGCGGCGTCGGCCCGCAGCCCCGCAGCGACGACGTCGCCGTGCTCTGCCTGACCAGCGACGCCGCCCCCACCGGCCCGCCGGCCGCCCGGCGCCGCTTCCGTGGCGAGGCGATCAGCGCGTCCGCGGCCCGCCGGTTCGCCGCCGACGTCCTCACCGCGTGGGAGCAGCAGCCGCTCATCGACGACGCGCTGCTGCTCCTCGACGAGGTCATCACCAACGCCATCCAGCACACCGTCGGCGACGTGACCGTCCACCTGCGCCTGGAGGAGCACCTGCGGGTCACCGTCCACGACGCCAGCGTGCGGCCGCCGGAGCGCCGCCCGTCACCCGCCGATGACGACAGTGACAACGGCCGCGGCCTGCACATCATCGACCACCTCGCGGCCGCCTGGGGCTCCGAACCCGACCCGGCCGGCGGCAAACGCGTCTGGTTCGACCTGCGCCGCGTCTGAAGCCACGGCCGTCGTCACACCACGGCCGTCGTCACACCACGGCCGTCGTCACACCACGGCCGTCGTCACACCACGGCCGTCGTCACGCCACGGCGGTGCCTTCGAGCTCGACCAACTGGCCCGGGATCGCCAGCCGGGCCACCCCGAGCATCGTGGTGCTCGGCGCCACCCGAGCCGCGCCCAGTCGCGCCGCCAACACGCCGTAGTGCGGGAACAGCTGGTCGACATCGGTGGTGTAGACGTTGAGCCGCACGAGGTTGGCCAGCGACATGCCGGCCTCGCTGAGCACGGCCTCCAGGTTGTCGAGGCTCAGCGCCAGCTGGGCGGCGATGTCACCCTCGTGCTCGGGCTTGCCGTCGGGGCTCATCGAGGTCTGACCGGACAGGTACAGAGTCCGGGTGTGCCCGGAGACGACCTCTCCCTGGTTGAACCCCAGCTCCACCGACCACGTCCACGGGTTGACCGCCGCTCGTTCCACTGCCACTTTCGCTCCATTCGATAGGGCCGTCCCTGACCTCCATGAGCCTGCCAACAAATCACGACATCCTCCGTCACGTATTTCGGTAGAGTTCCCGGATGCGGGCCGATCGGTTGATCTCGTTGGTGTTGCTGCTCCGCCAGCGCGGCCGCCTGACCGCGGACACCCTCGCCCGCGAGCTGGAGGTGTCCACCCGCACGGTGCTGCGCGACATCGAGGCGTTGTCCTCGGCCGGCGTGCCCGTCTACGCCGAACGCGGCCGGCACGGCGGCTTCGCGTTGCTGCCCGGCTTCCAGACCGAGCTCACGGGGCTGAACCACGAGGAGGCCCTGGCCGTGCTGACCGCCGGGTCGAGGCGCGGCGAGCGGGTGTTCGGCCTCGGCTCGGCGCTCGCCTCGGCCGTGCGCAAGGTGGTCGACGCGCTGCCCGAGGGCCATCGGGCCACGGCGAGCGACGCGGCCCAGCGGTTGCTCATCGAGCCGGAGACCGACCTGCTGTCCCGCCGGCCGGTCACCGAGGAGGTGCCCGACACGACCATGATCGAGGTCCGGCGCGCGGTGCTCGCCGGGCACCGGCTCCGCATCCACTACGCGGCCACCGGCCAGCCGCCCCAGTGGCGCACGGTGGACCCGATCGGCCTGGTCACCGTGCGCGACCGGGGATACCTGCTGGCCAGGAGGTCAGGCGAGGACCGCACCTACCGGCTGTCGCGGATGCTGGCGGCCGAGGAGCTGCCCGAACCGGCCCAGCGGCCGAACCAGGTCGATCTGGACCAGGTCTGGCGGGAGCGCTGCGCGCAGTTCCTGTCCAGCGACCACATCGCCGTGCTGGTTCGGGTGCACCCGGCGCGTCGGGAGGACCTGCTGAGCACCGCGGTGGCCGTCCGTGCCGAGGAACCCGACGCGGACGGCTGGCTGCGGCTGGAGGTGACATACCAGGATCTCTGGCACGCCGAGTGGGCGTTGTGGCAGCTCGGCACCAGCGCGGAGGCCCTGACCCCGCAGTCGTTGCGCACGTCCCTGCACCATCGCGCCACGGCGGTCGCCACCCGCTACGGGCATCAGCCCGAAAGCCGTCACCTGTTGCCGAGCTGAGGGGTGCCCGCCTCAGTTGTGCCGGGCCGGGCGGTACCACGGCAGCACGGGACGGCCGGGTGCCGGCAGCAGGCCGTCGCCGGGCCAGAACGGGCCGCCGCGGGCGACGAAGTCGTGCACGCGGCCGGTCAGCTCGGCGACCTCCCGCTGCCGGTCGGCCGGGCCGAGCACGGTGCGCCCGCCGCCGGGGTGGATGACCGTGTGGATGGTCTCGGGGCCGTTGACGAGCACGCTGACGGCGCGGTCCGGCAGGCCGAGGTTCATCGCGTCGCAGCGCTGGGTGCGGGACAGGTGCACGACCGTGTCCACCACGTCCTCCCAGTCGCCGACCTCGCTCCAGCCCCGGCCGCCGTCCAGCTCGTAGGTCAGCGTCGACAGGGGCACCAGGCAGCCCTCGGTGCGGCCGGGGAACTCGGTCAGGCAGCGGTACATGTGACCGCCGTCGGGCTGCGGCACGGCCGGGTGCAGGAGGGTCAGCGCGTGCACGATCGTGCCGTTGATCGGCACCGGGTGCCGCGGCTCGTGGTAGGGCTCGTGGAGGGCGAGGAGGTGCACGTCGCGGACCGGCATCGCGCGAATCTATCGCGCGGCGTCAATCGCTGCGCCGCCGGCCTCCGGCCGGTGCAGCGGCGCTACCGTGCCGCGTCGATCGCCGTGTAGTCGGCCTCCGGCAGGCGCTGGACCGGGATGAGCCCCTCGACCCGGTCGTGCGTGAGGTGCAGCACCTGGTCGGCGTCGACCGCCGCGGCCAGGAGCATCGCGGTCGGCGTGGGGTCGGCGCCGGAGACCAGGATGACCGGGATCGTGCCGGCGTCGATCATCGCGGCGATCGCGGCCGTCTCGTGCGGGTGCGGCGGCGTCTCCGCGACGATGGACAGGATCGTGTGCTTCGGCAGGTGCTGGCGCAGGCCGGCGACGAGCGGCAGGCCGATGCCGGCCCGGCCGGACGGGGCCGGGTCGGCGCAGACGACGGCGAGCTCGTGCCGGGTGGCGAGGGCCGCGAGGACGGCGGTGATGTCGCCCAGATAGGCCCGGATCTGCGGCGCCGCGAGCGACACGACCGTGGTGGCGGACTGCGACGCGACGACCGCCGGCGCCGGGAACGCGACGGCGGCGCCGATCCAGCCGCGGCGGGCGCGGAGGCTGCGGGCGCCGACGATCGCGGCGCTGGCGAGGAGGATCAGCCCCATGGCATAGGAGCCGTCGCCGTCCCGGACCGCGGTCAGCAGCAGCGTCGGGAACAGGCCGACCGCGCTGCCGATGGCGCCGATCACGCCGGTGATGGTCCCGGCCTGGGCGGGCGGGGCGGTGCGGCCGATGAGGGCGAGCACGCTGCCGAACGCGGTGCCCAGCGCGACCGCGACACCGGCCAGGGCCGGTGTCGCGACCCAGACCAGCGGCGGGTCGAAGGCCAGGACCAGCAGCAGCGCCGCGAGGGTGGTGAAGCAGGTGCCGATCACGGTGGTGGGGGCGCGGTGTTGGCACAGCCAGCCGCCGAACGTCCCGGCGGCCGCGGCGACGCCCATGCCGGCCGCGGCGGCGAGCATGGCCGGGGTCCAGTCGATGCCGTACGTGCGGTGCAGGTATGCGGGCAGGTACAGGTCGACGGCGACGATGCCGCCGCACGAGACGCCGTACCAGACGGCGAGGTGACGGGTCACCGGCCGGCGCAGCAGCGCCGTCACCGCCGACCACGCCTCGGCCGGCCGGCGCTTCGGGCCGGGCCCGTCGCGCAGGACCGCGACGGCCAGGAGCGCGTAGGCGAGCAGCACACCGGCCAGGACCAGCAGGCCGGATTCCCGCTCGACGCGCAGCACCGCCCGGGCCGCGACGCCGGCGGCCGCGGCCAGGCACATGCCGGCGGCGAAGACGCTGAGCGCGGTCCCGCGGCGCCCCGGCGGGACGGCGCGCACGACCGCCGCGGCACCGGCCGGGAGGGCCGCGCCGGCGACGCCGATCACGCACGCCACGGCCACCAGCGCCGGCAGCCCGTCCACGGCGGCCAGCGCCAGCACGGCGAGCGCCGCGGCGAGGCTGACCGCGGGCAGCACGATCCTGGCGCCGAGCCGGTCGGCGAGCACACCGGCAGGGATCCGCACGAGGACGCCGACCAGGAGCGGGGCGATGCCGAGCAGGGCCCACGTCGCCGCGTCGAGCCCGTAGCGGTGGGCCAGCTGCGGGCCGATCGGGCCGATCAGCATCCAGGTCCAGTAGTGCAGCACGTATCCGGCGGCCGCCACCGCCAGCGTCCCGGCCGCCCTGGCCCTCGGCGGAGGCGCGTTCCCACCCGCGGGCTCCGCCCGTCGCATCAACATCCGCCCCAGACCCCCAACGCAACGCAGCTACTGATACTCAGCGTCCCCAACGACACAGGGACCTCAACGGTTACGCCGGGTGCTGTGACGGGCGGCATATTTCCATACTTTACCGGTAGGAATATGGTTCGGGAATGACGGCCCGTCCACCCCGCACGCTCGCCACGGTCACCGGCGCCGGCGGCCACCCCGGCACCTATGAACTGGCGCTCGATCCGGCCAGGTCCACCCTCGACACCGCGCGCCGGGTCGCCGAACTGGCCGAGGCGGCCAGGTTCGACGCGCTGTTCGTGCCCGACCTGCTCACCTTCGGCGCGCAGGGCACCATCGGCGCGCAGGAGCCGCTCGTGTACGTCGCCGCGCTGAGCCAGGTGACGACCCGGATCGGGCTGATCGCGACCGTCTCCACGACGTTCCACCACCCGTTCAACCTGGCCCGGCTGTTCGGCACGCTCGACCACGTGAGCAACGGCCGCGCCGCGTGGAACCTCGTCACATCCTCGATCGGCGAGGAGAACTTCGGCCCGGACGGCCTGCCCGGCCCGGAGGAGCGCTACGCCCGCGCGGCGGAGACCCTGGACATCGTCAACGCGCTCTGGGACAGCTGGGACCCCGACGCCCTGCGGCTCGGACCCGACGGCACGGCGATCCTCGATCGGGAGAAGGTGCGCCGGATCGAGCACGTCGGCAGGTTCTTCAGCGTCGCCGGTCCACTGAACATCCCGCCGCTGCCGCAGCGCCGGCCGGTGCAGATCCAGGCCGGGCAGTCCGCGGCGGGCATCGAGCTCGGCGCCCGATACGCCGAGGTGGTCTTCACCGCCCTGTCGACACTGCCGATCGCCCACGAGTTCACCGACCGGATCCGGGCCCGGGCCGCGACCTACGGCCGGCCGGCGGGGCTGCCGCTCATCTTCAGCTCGCTGCACGCCACGTTCGGCTCGACCGAGGCCGAGGCGCTGCGGCGGGTGCGCGACCGGCACGACGCGATCGACTTCGACGCCGGCCGGGCCCTCGTCGCCGACATGCTCGGCGGCGGGGTCGACCTGTCCGAGGCGAAGCTCGACGATCCGCTGCCGGAGAACCTGCTGCCCGACGTGTCGTCGGTGCACCGCCGCCGCGGCCGGGTCGAGATCTTCAGCGGTTACGCCCGCAGTGGGCACACGCTGCGTGAGCTCATCATCGCCGCCCAGGACACCGGGCACTGGGCCGAGGCCGGCACGCCCGAGCAGATCGCCGACGCGGTCGAGGAGCGGTTCCGGGCCGGCGTGCTCGACGTGCTGTCGATCGGCGGCCTGACGGATCCCCATGAGCACGACTTCGTCGTGCACGGCCTGCTGCACGAGCTGCGCAAGCGGCACATCGTCAAGGACGACTACCTCGGCCCCACCCTGCGTGACAACCTCGCGCTGCCACCCCTCCCGGGCCGGTCCGGCGAAAACTAATCCTATTGACATAGTAGGGTTTTTGATAGACTTGGTGCATGCAGCTGAGCCTTCACCTGCCGTTCCAGCTCGCCGTGACGCGGTCCCTGCACCACGCCGCGCGCCTCGCCGCCGCCGGCATCGGTGGGCTCGGCACAGACGTGCCGGACCCGCAGCTGTGGGCCGAGATGGCACCCGACCTCGCGCTGCGCCGGATCTCCCGGCAGGCCGAGGCGCACCACACCGCAGCAACGAAAGGCAGGTCCTAGATGGACACGCACACCGCACCGCACCCCGCCGACCTGCGCCGGGTCTTCGGCGCGTTCCCGACCGGCGTCACGGCCATCGCCGCGTTCGTCGACGGATCGCCGGTCGGGCTGGCCGCGAGCTCGTTCACGTCGGTGTCCCTCGATCCGCCGCTCGCCTCCGTCTGCATCGCCAGGACCTCGACGACCTGGCCGGTCCTGCGCCGGGCCGAGCGCCTCGGCGTCAGCGTCCTCAGCGCCGACCAGGAGCACCTGGGCCGCCAGCTGAGCTCCCGCACCGGCGACCGCTTCACCGGCGCCACCTGGCGGGCCAGCAACTTCGGCGAGATCCTGTTCGACGGCGCGTGCGCCTGGCTCGACTGCAGCATCGACCGCGAGCTGCCCGCCGGCGACCACGACATCGTCCTGCTGCGCATCCACGACCTGCACGCCGACCGCGGCGCCGAGCCGCTGGTGTTCCACCAGAGCAGCTTCGGCCGACTGCACCGGGCCGCCTGACCGTCTTTAGTGGTGCGCTACGCCCAGTGTGTGCAGGATCGCCGCCTCGGCGTCCGCCCAGGTCTCGGTGTGCCGGACCCATTCCGGCGCGGGTGCCGGCTGCCGGCCGAAGAGGTACCGGTGCGCCACCACGCCGCGCAGGGCCTGATGGACGTCGAGCTTGTCGTCGACGAAATGGGTGATCCCCAGCTGCGCGCAGTGCACGGCCTTGTCCGGCCGCTTGAGGCAGAAGCGGATGTGCTCGCGCGGGATGCCGGTCCGCGCTGCGAAGTCGTGGTGGTCGAGCCACTGCCGGGTGTGCCGCTGGACGCGCTCGCCACACTTGGAGACCAGCCACACCTGCTCGAAGCGCGGCACGAGCCGGGCCAGGGCCTCGAAGGCACCGGGCACGGCCGGGGTGGCCAGCATCCGGGCGGTGTCGCCGCTGAAGAACTGGGTGTCGCTGCTGCCGGGGACGACGCCCCCGCCGATGATGACCCGGCCGATGTCGACGCCGAGCCGGATCTGCTGTGTGTTCATGCCTCTCAGATTCGGCCACGGTACCGATAGTGCGGAACTATTCTTCTCACCGCCGCTATAGTCTGCGCCTATGGTGGTCTCCCCGGACGCGCTCGCCTCGTTCGCGGTGTTCGCCGACCATCTGAACTTCACCCACGCCGCCGCGCAGCTGCGCATCTCGCAACCCGCCCTGCACGTGAAAATCACGAAGCTGGCGCGGGAACTGGGGCGGCCGCTGTATCACCGTGCCGGCCGCCGCCTGGTGCTCACCGCGGACGGCGAGGCGGTGGCCCGGTTCGCCCGCGCGCACGACGAGCGGCTGGCGCAGTTCCTGACCGAGTTCGCCGGGCTCGCGCCGCAGCGACCGGTGGTGCTCGCCGCCGGGCAGGGCGCCTACCTGTACCTGCTCGGCGACACGATCCGGGCCGTCCTGGCCGACGAGCCGACCCGGCTGCGCCTCATCAACTGCGACCACCGGCAGATGCTGGCCGCCGTGCGCACCGGGCAGGCGCAGCTCGGGGTGAGCGTGCTCGACGTGCTGCCCGAGGACCTGACCACGGTGGAGCTGGCGACGTTCCCGCAGGTGCTGTTCGTGCCTGCCGGGCACCGGCTGGCACGGCGCCGCTCGGTGAGGTTGCGGGACCTGGCGGGTTCGCGGCTGGTCGTGCCACCGCAGCACCGGCCGCACAGAGTGCTGCTGGAGCAGGCGATGCGGGCGACCGGAGCCGAGTGGACGGTAGCGGTGGAGGCTGAGGGCTGGCCGCTGATCGCGCAGTTCGTCGCGCTCGGGGTGGGGCTCGCCGTGGTGAACGGGTGCGTGCCACCGCCGGCTGGGCTGGTCGCGCGGCCCGTGCAGGATCTGCCGCCGGTCACGTATCACCTGGTGCATCAGCCGGCGGCGCTGACCGATCCGCGGGTGGCGAGCCTGCTGGAGCGGATCCTGTCGCGCGGCTGAAAGTTTCACCGCCCGCCCGGTCGCCCCCCGCCGCTCGGTCCTGCCCGGCCGCTCGGTCCCGCCCGGCTGCTCGGTCCCGCTCCGCCGGCCGGTCGTCCCCTGCCGGCCGGGCCTGCCTCACCGCTCGGCCCTGCCCGCCGGCCGGTCTGGCTCGCTGCGGCGGGAATCCTGCAACAAACCTGCACATCATTGCCCTTGTCGGCGAGGAAAGCGCTTTCCTAGAATCGGGTTCCGTCGATGCAGATCAGCGCCGCTCCCCCGCCTGGGAACCGCCCTCCTGACTGCGCACCGGAGGTTTTCATGAGCCCAACAACCCTGCGCGTCCGACGGCACGCGCTGCGCGCCTCGGTCGCCGCCCTCGCCACGACCGTCGTCGGCGCCGCGATCGGCGTCGCCCTGTCCACCACCGAGGCGTCCGCCGCGACCGGCGGCGTCACCGGCTACGCCACCCAGAACGGCGGCACGACCGGCGGCGCCGGCGGGCAGACGGTCCGCGCCACCACCGGCACCGCCATCCACACCGCGCTGTGCAACCGGGCCAGCAGCAGCACCCCGATCATCATCCAGGTCGAGGGCACCATCAACCACGGCAACACGACCAAGGTCTCGGGCTCCAGCTGCAACACCGCCGCCGACAAGATCGAGCTCAAGGAGATCAGCAACGTCACGATCATCGGCGTCGGCGGCGGCGCGGTCTTCGACCAGCTGGGCATCCACATCCGCGACTCGAGCAACATCATCATCCAGAACGTGACGGTCCGGAACGTGAAGAAGTCCGGCTCCCCCACGTCGAACGGCGGCGACGCCATCGGCATGGAGAGCACCGTGCGCAACGTCTGGGTCGACCACGCGTCACTCGAGGCGTCCGGCGGCGAGTCCGCGGGCTACGACGGCCTGTTCGACCTCAAGGACGACGTGCAGTACGTGACGCTCTCCTACAGCACGTTGAAGAACTCCGGGCGCGGCGGCCTCATCGGCTCCAGCGAGAGCGACCGCGGCAACAGCTTCATCACGTTCCACCACAACAGCTACACCAACATCGACTCCCGCACGCCACTGCTGCGTGGCGGCATCGCACACATCTACAACAACTCCTACGTCAGCCTCAACGAGTCCGGCATCAACTCCCGCGCCGGCGCCCGTGCGCGCATCGACAACAACTACTTCAAGAACTCCAAGGACGTCATCGGTACGTTCTACACCAGCGAAGCCGGATACTGGCAGGTCAGCGGCAACATCTTCGACAACGTGACCTGGTCGGCGAAGGGCACCGACAACAACCCCGCTGGCCCGAACCCGACGTCGAACACCAGCGTCAGCATCCCCTACTCCTTCGCCCTCGACCCGGCCAGCTGCGTGCCCGACGTCGTCAGCCGCACCGCCGGAGCCAACAAGGGCCTGCAGGTGTCCGACGGCAGCTGCACCCCGACCAGCCCCACCGGTGGCCCGACGTCCTCCTCGCCCCGCCCCTCCTCACCCGGCCCGTCCTCGCCGGCCCCGTCCTCGCCCGGCCCGACGTCCGGCGGCACCAACCTCAGCATCGGCGCCGGCTCCGACGGCTCCAGCAAGGCCAGCGGCACCAGCTACGGCGACGTCCGCGACGGCAACCTGAGCACGTACTGGTCCCCGAACGGCACCACCGGGTCCATCTCCATCAAGTGGGGCTCCGCCACCTCCGTCTCCCGGATCAACATCCGTGAGGCCTCGGGGGCCACCGGCCTCATCCGCAACTGGCGCGTCCTCAACGGCGACACCGGCGCGGTCCTCGCCTCCGGCACCGGCGCGGGCGTCATCACCTTCTCCAGCACCTCGACGAAGAAGGTGACCTTCGAGATCACCACCGCAACGGGCACGCCGCGGGTGGCAGAGTTCGAGACCTACGCCTGAGGTTTCCGATCCCGGCGAGGTTTTCCGGTCCGGTGGGCGGGGACACTGTCCCCGCCCACCGGCTTTGCCGTCACGACCGGCTTTGCCGTCACGACCGGCTTTGCCGTCACCACCGGCCTTGCCGTCACGACCGGCTTTGCCGTCACCACCGGCCTTGCCGTCACCACCGGCCTTGCGGTCACCACAGTGGCGCCTGGTCCGGATGCCGGACGATCCGGTGCCGCGCCGCTTCCTCGGCCTCTTCCCCCACCCACGACTCGGGTCCCAGCCCGCACGGTTCAGCACCCGCACCCGTGGACCGATCCCAGGTCGACGGCCGCCCTGCAGCATTGGCGGGGCGGTCAACGCGACTCACCCGCTCGCCCCCGTCCGCACCGGCGCCCACCTCGAAACGCAGCCAACCCGTCGAATGCCCCACCCTCCCCATGATCAAGATTTCGCATCCTCAAGTCCTGACTGTTGCTCCCGGCGGGTCGACCAGCACCGCAACCTCCCCGACCGTCGGCCGCTGTACGCGTTCGCGACGGCCGCCGGATAGCATCGGGCGCCGTGGACGAAGACCGACAGGTGCACCGGGTCAGGCCGTACTACTGGGGTGCCATCTACCTCATGGACACCGCCTGCCAGGAAACATTCGACATCGGCTTCGACGGCGACGGTCCGGTGCACGCCACCGCGTCGCACGCCGCGATCATGGTCACCCACGCCGGCACCGTCGACGAGGACGAGGCGGACGTGACGCTCCTGGTGCGGGTCGCGCCGGCCCGGGTCGCCGGGATGCCGCACGAGGTCGCGTTCGACGTTCCGTCCGGCCTGCTGCACGTGGGCGACGCCGACGGCAGCGACGACATCCCGCTCGACCCGCCGGGCCGGTGGCTGCTGCAGATCGCCGTCGACAATCCCCGCGAGGCCCGCCACGTCGAGATCGTGGCGTCACCACTCCGACCAGCCGCCCCCACGATGTAAGCGGCCCTCTGACGCAGGCGTCACCACCGCACAACCGCCACCACGCCACAACGCAGGTCACTCCATGATGCAGACGGCCCCTCCCACGCAGGCGCCGCCATCACACACCACCACCACACAACCGCCGCCACGCCACGACGCAGGTCACGCCATGACGCAGACGACCCCTCCCACGCAGACGGCCCCTCCCACGCAGGTGCCGCCGCCACACGGCACCGCCACGCCACAACACACGTCGCTCCATGACGCAGACGGCCCTACAACGTCGACCCTGTCACGGCACAACCACCGCCATGACATCGGCAGCGCTCTGGCACAGACGGCGCTACGGCGTAGGCGGCGTCCTCAGTGGCCGGTGACGAAGGTGCGCATGGCTTCGGCGTCGCCGGGGAGACGGTACCCGCCGACCATCGACGAGAAGTTGCCGAACATCGCAAAGCCGTCCAGCTCCCACGTCGTCGGGTTCTCGGCGAGGATCCGCAGGAGCCGTTGCTGGGGCTGGTCCAGGACTGCGAAGGTGACGTCCTCCGCCACAGGCCCGGCCGGGAACGCCCGACGCAGCGCCTCGCCGACGACCGTCAGGGCCGCCACCCCGTCGACAGCCGGAGTCCGGGCCAGGAGAGCGTCGAAGACGGCGCCGGCGTGGCCGCCGTCGAGCTGCCGTAACGCCAGTCCCGCATAACCGCACACGTCGCCTTCGAGGTAGGGAATCTCGCTGCGACCTGGGTCGCCGCCAGCCGTCCAAGCCAGCAGTTCGGCCGCGACCGCAGGCTCGGCGGCGGCGCCGTGCAGCCGGGCGAGCGCGACCGCCGCCGCCCAGCGGACCAGGTCACGGTCGTCGGTGAGGGCGGCCCGGACGATCCGCGCGGCGAACGGGTCGTCGGCGCCGACCTGCCCGAGCGCGACCAATGCCGTGGCGGCCACCGCGGCATCCGGGTCGCCGGCGGCGTACGTCAGCGGGCCCGCGCTGGTGCCGGCATCCTCAGGGAACCAGGACAGCGCATAGGCCGCGGCCACCCGGAGGTCCGACTCGTGCTCCTCCGTCAGCAGTGCGCAATACAACGGGACGCCGGAGCGGACCGCGTCGTAGACGACGAGCTCGACGTCCGCGAACAGCTGCTCCTGCTGCGACTCGTCCGGCGGCACAAGGTTTCGGTAGCTGCCGTCGTCGTCCTCGGCGCCGGACGCGACGGGGGACGCAACCAGCATCCGGTCGCCGCCGACCGCCCGCTCCCGGTAGGACGCGACGGGGAACGAATCGGGCAGCCAGGCTTCGTCATAGCCGATCGCCAGTGAGGCCAGCAGCTCCATGATCTGGGCCCGGTCTGGGGTGCGCGGACTGGCCAGCAGCTCCAGGAGAAAGGGCACGGCATACGCACTGGCCTGATATCGCGTCCCCTGATGAAAGATGTTGCTGTACAACCGGAAGAGCGCCTCTTCGCGTGCTGGAGCATCGACCGAGGCAAGCGCCCGGATGAGGTCTGGGACGTCGGCCGCCGGCCCATATGCGTGCTCCAGCTTCGCCCATGGCACCCCGCTCAATCCTTCCAACATGCCCGGAACCTATCGCGGGGGTACGACACTTTTCCGAGCCTGCGAAGCCCGCACCGGCATCGCGATCGACGGCCGTCCCGGCAGGACCTCGAGCTGTTGCCAGCGGGTGGGGGCGCGGCCTCGTAAGGTGGACGGATGCCTGAATCTGTCCCGACCGGGTCGCGGCCCGGGCTGCACCGCATGCTGGCCGAGGCTCGCCCCGGGGTCCTGCTGTTCAGCCTGACGCCGCCGCGGCGCAACGCGACCGAGGAACGCATCAAGGAGATCGCGGCCGTCACACTGGAGCGCCTCGAGCCGCTCGACCTCGACGGGCTCATCCTGTACGACATCGATGACGAGTCCGATCGCAACCCGGACGAACGGCCCTTTCCCTACCTGCCCACGATGGACCCGGCCCGGTACCACGCCGAGCATCTCGGTGGCTGGGACCGGCCGGCGGTGATCTACCGGTGCGTCGGCAAGTACGACGAGGCAGACCTGGCCGACTGGCTCCGGCACGCCGACGCGGAGCGGGTGCTCGGGGTGTTCGTCGGCGCCTCGACCGGCGACAAGACGGTGCGCACGAACATGCGCCGGGCGCAGGCGCTGCGCCAGGAGGTGCGCCCGGACCTGCCGCTCGGCGGGGTCGTCATCGGCGAGCGGCACACCCGCGGCGGCGACGAGCACCTGCGGATGCTGGCCAAGCAGGAGCGTGGCTGCACGTTCTTCGTGTCGCAGGTCGTCTACGACGTGAACGAGACGAAGAACCTCATCTCCGACTACGTCTACGAATGCCGGTCGCGCGGGACGGCACCCCGGACGGTCGTGTTCACGCTGTCGCTGTGCGGGTCGCTGAAGACCCTGGAGTTCGTCCGCTGGCTCGGTGTCGAGGTGCCCCGGTGGCTGCAGAACTCGATCCGGCACTCCGACGACCCGCTCGCGGAGTCCTACCGGCAGGCCCTCGCCATCGCCCGGGACCTGGTCGACTTCTGCGAGCATCTGGGCATGCCGTACGGGTTCAACGTGGAGAGCGTCTCGATCCGCAGGGCGGAGATCGAGGCCACCATCAAGCTCGCCGCCGACGTCGCCGGGATCCTGGGGCGATGACCCGACTCTCGAAGGGGTCACTTCGTAGCGAAGATATCTTCGTGTGCGATATATTGGCCGCATGCGGGAACCGACCTTCCTCATCCTGACCGCGCTGGCACGCGCGCCGATGCATGGCTATGGGCTGATCCAGGAGGTAGCCGAGCTGTCCGGGGGCACGCTCGAACTGCGACCCGGCACGCTGTATGGCGCCCTCGACCGACTCACCGACGACGGGCTGGTCTCGCTCGACCGGCAGGAGATCGTCGACGGCCGCGCCCGCAAGTACTACCGCCTCACCGATCACGGCGACGCCGCGCTGCGGGTGGAGACCGAGCGCCTGCGCCGCAGCGTGGAAGCGGCGACCCGGCGGCTGGCACTGCGACCGGCGTTCCCCGCCGGCCCGTCCGTCACCGGTGGCCCGGCGATCGCGGGGGGTGTCGCATGAGCGACGAGCTTCGCGACCGGTACCGCACGCTGCTGCGCTGCTACCCGTCCGCCTATCGGGCCGAGCGCGGCGACGAGATCCTCGACACGTACCTCGACCTCGCCAGGCCAGGGCAAGACCGGCCGCGCGCCGCCGACGTGATCGACCTGGTCCGCGGCGGCGCCCGCCAGCACCTGCGCGCCCGCCACGCGCTCGGGCTCGCCGACTCGGTGCCGTTCGCCGCACAACTCGCGCTGATGACCGGCGCCACGCTCGCCGCGCTGTGGCTCGGCACCGCGGAGCTGATCACCATCCCGGACGGCGTCATATGGCATCCGCTGGGGCCGTTCGTGACGTTCGGCGCCGCCGCCTGGATCGCCTGGCTGCTCGCGCCGCTCGCCGCCCTGTTCGGCCTCGGCCGGCCCGCGGTCGCCCTGGCACTGCTCACGACGGTGGCGGTCGTCCCGATCGCCGCGCTGACTGAGTACGCACGGCCGCCGCTGTTCGTGCTGGTGCCACACGTCGCGCTCGGCCTCGTCGCACTGCGTGTGCCCACCCGGCGCTGGTCACGCCTCACCGCGGCCGGACTCGCACTGGCCGGGGTGACGGCGTGGCTGGCGGTGGCGTATGGGCCGGCCACGCACTACTACGCGCTGCTCCGCGTGACGCAGAACGCCGGGGTCATCCTGGCACTGATCGTCGCGGTCTCGGGCGTGGTGTTCAGCGTCCGCCGGGACTCCCGCCGCTGGTGGCCGGCGCTGATCCTGCTCTGCCCGGTGCTGTTGCTCGTCATGACGGTGTCCGCGTCGGGAAACCCGCAGCCGTGGCCGACCTGGGGTGTAGCGGTGGTGTCGGCCGGAGTCGCGGTGGTGACCGCTGCGGCCGCACTGCCGGCGACGCTTTGGCTGCGGAGCCAGCTGTGGCGGGACCCGCACGGCGGCTGCCCCACCTGCCGCCGCTGACCGTGCACGGCACACGAGACGGTGCGCGGCGCAAGAGACGGTGCGCGGCACACGAGACCGCGCCCGGCACACGAGACGGTGCGCGGCGCAAGAGACCGCGCGCGGCACACGAGACCGCGCCCGGCACACGAGACCGCGCGGCACGAGAGACCGCGCGCGGCACACGAGACCGTGCGGCACGAGAGACCGCGCGGCACGAGAGACCGAGCGCGGCGCGCGCTGCACCACTAAGGCCGCCAGCCGTGTGCGGCGCGCGCAGCGCCACCAGCGTCGACCCACGGTTCGCGGCACGCGACCGGCGCGGGTCGGTGCAGCACCGCCTGCGGCCGCTGGCGGGTCCACCGGACCTGTGCGCGGCATCGCTACAGTCGGCTGCGTGACCGACGAACCTTCAGACCTCGATCTGGATGTGCTCGCCGGTCTCGTGCTCGCCGCGGACCTGGCGCCGTGGCCGGGCGGCCCGGTGTGGGGCAAGGTGCGCGTGCTCCTGACCGTGGTGGTCGGGCTGGCCCTGGAGATCGACAGCGGCGCCGAGTTCAGCGGCGCGCTGGTCATCACAAGGCTGGACAACGGCGCGACGGTGCAGTTGACAGGGTCGCGCTGGGAGGACGATCGGCTGCTGGCCTACGTCCGGCTGCAGCTCGCCGAGCTGACCGTGGGCGAGTTCCTGGACCGGTGGGGCGTCGACCCCGCCGCCCTGCGAGGCGGATCCGGCCCGCGAGGCGAGTCCGGTCCGAAGGACTGGCCTGGCCCACAGGACGGGTCCGGGTCACAGGACGGGTCCGGGTCACAGGACGGGTCCGGGTCACAGGACGGGTCCGGGTCACAGGACGGGTCGGCGTAGGTCTGCGGTCAGACGGTCAGCAGGCGGTCGAGCAGTTGGTGGTACTGCAGGACGGTGTCGCGCATGCCCTCGGTGCTGTCCGATGACCGGGCGCCGGCGCGTTCGAGCTGTTCCTCGCGGTTGTGGACGCTGTCGGCCAGGGACTGCACCGCCTCGTCCACGAGTTGGCGCGCCTCGGTGACGCTGCCGCGCGGGTCCTCCACGAAGTGGGTCTGCACGTCGTGCCAGCGGTGCCGGAACTCGTCGGCCTTGGTGGTGTCCCAGATTCCGGCGCCCTGCGGGATGCCGGTGTCCTGCGCGGTGCCGGTGCCCTGCGTCATGCCGGACTCCGGCGAGGTGGTCTGCTGTGCCTGCACCGGTCCGGACTGCGTCGTCGGCGCGTCGGTGCCGGCGCGAACCTGTTCCGCTCCGGTCGCGCCCTGCGGGGTGTCGAACGTCTCCGGCGCCTGCCGGGGCTGCTGAGCCTGGGTCGACTGCGGCGTCTCAAACGTCTCGGGCTGCTGTGGCTGCTGGGGTCCGGTCGGCTGCGGCGTCTCGGGCTGTGCCACCCCGGACGCGTAGTAGGGCTGCCGGCTTCCGCCTGGATCGGTCGAATCACGCATCGCGATCGCGCCTTCCTGGGAGTTCTAGCCTGTCCGTGCTTCCTCAGCCGTGCCGTGGCATCGGCCGGCCGCCGCCCGACGTGTCGCCGAGTAGTTCGGCGAACAGCGAGCGGTAGTGCATCAGTGCCTGGCGGAGCTGCTCCGTCGACGCCTGCCCGCGCTCGTTCACCTTGTTGATCTCGTGTGCGTCGCGGTAGTGGCCGAGCGTCTCGGCGTGGTCGACGCTGAGGTCCTGCACGCGGGTGTCGTAGTCCTCGATGGGGTACCCACGCTCGCCCATCACCTTCGTCACGAGCTCGTCGGCCTCGCGGGTAGCGGCCTCCGGCTCCTCCACGAAGTGCGCCTGCATGCGCTCCCACTGCTCGGCGTACCGCTGCCGCTGCTGCGGATCGAGCTCCTTGAGCTGCAGCTCGGCGTGACGACGCTCGCGGTCCTGCAGGTCGCGTTCGGCGGCCCGGCGGCTGTGCTGCTCGCCCACCGCCCG
The DNA here is from genome assembly GCF_016862795.1 of Dactylosporangium siamense. Classification (GTDB taxonomy): domain Bacteria; phylum Actinomycetota; class Actinomycetes; order Mycobacteriales; family Micromonosporaceae; genus Dactylosporangium; species Dactylosporangium siamense. The sequence continues at coordinate 54,715 of NZ_BONQ01000030.1, forward strand.
TTCGTACTCCGGTCCGAACCGGCGCCGCAGCGCCTCTGTCCGGCGATGACGGCTGATGGCGACGGCTGCGATCGCGATGATCGCGAGCACGATGATGACGATGGCGGCAACGGTGGCAGTCGAGGACATCACAGATCCTTTCCGGGGAGCCACAACCGACGCTAACCCGGCCCTCCGGAGCCGACCTCACCCTCTCGACGGCCCGTTGAGCGGATGTACGCCAGGTCGTGGGGTGCCAGGCGGTGCCGCGGCCCGGCGGCGCGGAGCACCACGTCGAGGACCCGGTCCGGGTCGGCGGCGTAGCTGGTGCTGAACCAGGCCATGTTCGCCTCGACCACCGCCCAGTGCTCGTCGCCGCGGTCGGCGTCGCTGGCGAGCCCGACGTCGACGACGACGGCGCTGGGCAGGCTGCCGGCGCAGTCGTCGAGCAGCCGGGCGGCGAAGTCGAGCACGGCGTCACAGTGCGGATCGACAGGAAAGTGCGGACCGACCGGAAGGTGCGGACCGCCGGAGAGCGGCGCCGGGTCGAGCCGGCCGTGGGTGGCGTACCGGCTGGCGGCGTGCACCGCGCCGTCCAGGACGAACAGCCGGTACTCCACCAGGAATGTGACGATCCCACTGACCAGCACCGGGGTGTCCGGGTGCGGCCCGGCGCCCGGCAGCCGCGAGCCGTCGGCGTAGACGGCGGCCGGCAGCCACTTGTCCCGCGGCGGCTTGACGAACATCGGGGTCCGGGACCAGCGCGCCTCCCCGAGTGTGGTGAGGCTGATGTCGCGGTGGACGTAGTGGTACGGCAACCGCGCCAGCCAGTCGTCGGCCGGTTCGAGCAGCGCCAGGTCCAGGTCGGCGGCGACCGCTGCGGCGAAGGTGGGGCCGCCGTAGAGGTGCCCGTCCCCGGCGCGCCGCAGCCGGTCCGGCACGCCCGCGCCGGACAGCTGCCGCACTGCCATGCCCCTGCGCCGGGCCGCGGCGGCGAGCAGTTCGGCGGTGTCGTCCAGCTTCAGGGGGAGCACGAGGACCATGGCCCGTCATTCTGGCGGTCGGCGGTGCCGCCGTCGCGCGGGTTTCCGCGCCACCGCGTGTGATCGCGACCGCGGCGGGTAGCTCGGCCGGTATGCAGCAGGTCAAGCCGTCGGCCGCCGGACAGCGGCCCAGGTCGGATGCATGGCAGTCAGCGCTCACCGTGGTGCAGGAGGCCATGCCGCCGCACATCCCGGACGGTCTCCATGAGATGACGGTCGTCGTGGAGTTCCCGCCCGGCGACCCCGGCACGCCCCCGCACCGGCACACCGGCCCGGCATTCGGCTACGTGCTGGACGGCGAGATGGTGTTCGAGCTCGAGGGGGAACCACCGCGGATCCTGCACGCCGGTGAGGCGTTCTGGGAGCCGGGCGGCGACGTCATCCACTACCAGGACGGCAATGCCCGCACCGACGTCCCGGTGCGATTCATGGTCACCATGTTCTGCGAGCCGGACAAGCCGATGCTCACCCTCGTGGAGGAGGACGAGCTGGCCCGGCGCGCGGACCGCCGGAAGGGGGCGACCGCATGAAGGTCGCCGTCATCGGTGGCACCGGCCTCATCGGCTCGCAGGTCGTCACGCTGCTCGACGAGGCCGGGCACGAGGCGGTGCCGCACTCGCCGTCCACGGGCCTGGACCTGCTCAGTGGGCAGGGCGTCGCCGACGCGGTCCGCGGCGCCGACGTCGTCGTCAACCTGACGAACTCGCCGACGTTCGACGACGCGTCACCGGCGTTCTTCCGCACGAGCATGAACAACCTCCTCGCGGCCGCCGGCGACGCCGGCGTCGGCCACGCGGTCGTCCTGTCGATCGTCGGCGCCGACCGGGTGCCCGACCTCGTGTACTACCGCGCCAAGGTCCTGCAGGAGGACCTGCTCAAGGCCGGCCCGGTGCCGTACTCGATCGTCCGGGCCACCCAGTTCTTCGAGTTCGTCGACGCGGTGCTGTCCTGGACCTCCGACGAGGACACCGTCCACCTGCCGGCCACCCTCGTCCAGCCGATGGCCGCCGCCGACGTCGCCCGCGCCGTGACCGACGTCAGCCTTGGCGCGCCGCTGCGGGGCACCCGCGACGTGGCCGGGCCGGAGGTCTTCGCCCTTGACGAGCTGGGCCGCATCACCCTCGCCGCGCACAGCGACGACCGCAAGGTGGTCACCGACGCGACCGCCGGCATGTTCGCCGCGGTGCCGGGCGACGCCCTCATCGCCAGGGGCGACGCCGTCATCGCCAGGACGACGTACCGCGACTGGCTCAACCGTCGCCGCGGCTGATCAGCCACGGCGGCGTCAGCGGAAGCGGCGCCAGAACGCCGCGTCCAGGTCCCTCTTGACCGGATCCTCGCCCTGTTCCTGGAACAGGGCGAGGGCCTCCGCGATGTTGCCCCGCCGGATCAGCAGCGTCGCCAGGTCGCCGGACCACAGGACGGTGCGGTCGACGGCGTCCAGCACCGCCCCCGCCTCGTCCGGCCGGCCCGCCTCGATGAGCAGATCCGCCAGGTACGAGGCGACCCGCCAGGTGCGCACCTCCGGCAGGTCGCGCAGCCCGGCGATCGCCGGCTCGACACGGCCGGCGCGCACGAGCACCGCGGCGCGTGCCAGGTGCAGCTCCACACGCATGTCGTCGTGGGCGTCGAGGCGGTCGACAACGGCGAGCGCCTCCTCGACGCGGCCGCGCCCGACCAGCAGGTCGCACAGTTCGCCGACGGCGCACACGGCGTGCTCGCCCATCATCGCCGGCACCGGGAGCAGCACGTCGATCGCCTCGTCGCTCCTGCCGTGCCGGGTCAGCAGGCGGGCCAGGAACACCGCCGCGCCCGGCTCCACGAGATGCGGCCGCGTCACCTCGATCGCGTCGTCGATCCGGCCCCGCTCCTCCAACCAGGTGGCCAGCCGCAACGCGGCGACCATGCCACCGGCGCCGGCCACCAGGTCGCGCAGCTGCGCCTCCCGGTCGTGCCGGGCCAGGATGTCGGCGAGCGGCGCGACGTCGTTCACCGCCTCCAGACGGTCGCGGAGCACCTCCACCGCCTCGTCCACCTTTCCCTGCCGCTCCAGCACCGTGGCCAGCAGCACCGCGGGGCCCCACAGCGGGTCGGCGATGCCGAGCTGCTCCCGGAGCAGCCTGGCGAGCTCGTCGTCGTGACCGGTGGTCAGCCGGACCAGCGATTCGGCGTAGCGGGTTTCCGCGATGTGCGGGCGCAGCATCGCCACGATCTCGTCCGTGCGCCCCTGCCGGGCCAGCAGCTCCGCCAGCAGCGGACCGGTGTCCGGGCCGCCCGCCGCCGCGTGCCGCCGCACCAGGGTGAGGGCCTCGTCGGTGCGGTCGTGCGCGACGAGGATGCCGGCGAGGGCGTCCACCGCGGCCCAGCGGCCGGCGTCGGCGAACGGGCGCAACACGTCGGCAGCGGCCTCCCAGCGGCCGTGCGCTACCAGTACCGCCGCCAAACCCTGCGCACAGGCGAAGTCGCCGGCGTCCGCGCGCCGGCGGACCTCGTCCTGATGGCCGTGTTCGATGAGGACGGCCACCACGCCCGCGCCGAGTTCCATGTCGAGGCAGGGTAGCGCCACGACGGACCGTCAGTGGACCCCCATGGCCTTCAGGACGTCGACGGCCAGGCGGGTGAAGCCGCTGGCCAGGAGGGTCGCGGCGATCGCGGTGAGCAGGATGCCGGCGACGCGGTCCAGGATCATGCGGGCGCGGTCGGACAGGCGGCGGCCCGCGTGGCCGGCGACGTAGACGCAGAGGCCGGTGATCGCGGCGTGGATGAGGGCGGCGACGGTCAGGGCCAGGACGCCGGTGACGCCGGTGACCTGGGCCCGGAAGCTGATCAGGACGGCGATCGTGGCGCCGCCGACGGTGAGGGGGAACGTGAGCGGCATGAACACGATCGAGCGCCATGAGGTGGACGGCGGGACGGTCGCCGCGTCGCCGGCGCCGGTCGCGGGGTCGTCGCTCTTGCCGAGCATCATCGGCACGGCCGCGATCATCAGGGCGATGCCACCGGTCGCGGAGAGGGCGGCGGTGGACAGGCCGAGCAGTTCCAGCAGCGGCTCGCCGACGAGGATCGTCACGACGGCGATCGCGGCGACGTTGACGAACAGGCCGAGCGCGAGCCGCTGGTGCTGCCTGGTGTCGACGGGTTGCAGCACCGGGATGTACGACGACACGGCGGCGACCGGGCTGTAGAGGCCGACGAGGGCCAGCAGCATCAGGACCGCCAGTTCGGCGTTGTTCACCTCGGCCATCGTGGTCGGGTCACAGCCCGTCGCGGAGGATCGGGCAGGTCATGCAGTGCCCGCCGCCGCGGCCCTTGCCGAGCTCGAACCCCTCGATCTCGACGACCTGGACGCCGTGGTCGCGCAGGTTGCGGTTGGTGTACTCGTTCTTGTGATACCCGACGACGACGCCGGGTTCGATCGCGACGAAGTTGCAGCCGCTGTCCCACTGCTCGCGGGCGCGCTGGTCGGGGTCGCCGCCGGTCGGGATGACGTCGAGGTGGCCGATGCCGAGCGCGTCCTCGAACGCGGCGACGAGCCCTTTGTCGCGGCGCACGTCGAGCGCGCCGGGACGGTCGCCGGGGAAGAGCGTGAACGCGGTGGCGCCCTCGACGACCGGCGGGTAGCCGGTGGCCTTGTCCCGGTCGACGAGCGTGAAGACGGTGTCCAGATGCATGTAGGAGCGGCTCGGCGGGATCTGCACGGCGATCACCCGGCTGGCGGCGCCCTGCGCGAACAGGGCGAGCGCGAGGTGCTCGACCATGTGCGGGCTGGTGCGTTCGCTGACCCCGACGGCGACGGCGCCGTCGCCGATCGGCATCATGTCGCCGCCCTCGAGGCAGGCGCGGCCGAAGTCCTCCTCGTCGAAGCTGCCGTCGTCGCCCATCGGCGGGTACCAGTACCGGAAGTCCGCGCCGGCGAACATCGGATGGTGGTGGTAGACGATGCTCTGGTTGATCGTCTCCAGCCGCCTCGCGTGGAAGAACAGCGGGTTGAGTGACACGCCGCCGTACAGCCACGCGGACGGGTCGCGCTGGTACAGCGAGTTCGGCAGCGCCGGCAGGATGAACGCCCGCGGCTGCGCGAGGGCCGCGACCAGCGAGTGGCGGTCGAGGTCGGCGCGGTGCTCCCGGACCCGGTCGATGAACTCGGCCTTGCTGAGACCGCCGATGAGGTGCCGGGCGAGGGTCTCACCGTCCCAGCCGGCGAGCTCCTCGCGGACCGGGTCGAGCAGGGCCGGCCCGACGGACAGATGGGTGACCGTGCGCTCGACGGCGTGCCGGCGGGCCTCCGGGCTCTCCAGCGCCTCGGCGAGCAGCCGCTGGTGGTGATACACCTCGACGCCGTGCCCGCGCAGCATCGCGACGAACTCGTCGTGCTCCGCCTGGGCGCGGTTGACCCACGGCAGGTCGTCGAAGAGCAGCTCCTCCCGGTTGTTCGGGGTCAGCCGCTGCAGGCTGAGGTCCGGCCGGTGCACGATCACTTTGCGCAGCCGGCCGACCTCCGACGCGACCCCAAACACTGGTCCGGGCATACCGACCCTCCGCCCCTCGGCGCCCCCGACGTGGGACGCGGCGGGCCCGCACTACCCCGCCGGGGCGGCTCCACACCTCACAGCCATTCGACCTCGCCGGTGTCCAGGTCGTAGCGGGCACCGACGATCTTCAACGTGCCGGCGGTGACGGCGGCGGACAGGATCGCCTTGGTGCCCAGGTCGGCGACGATGTTGGTGACGTTGTGGCGCACGGAGGCGTCGAGCACGTCGGTCGCCTTCTCCTCCTCGGCCTTCGCCACGGCCGGCTTGATCGCGGTGACGAGGGAGTCGATGTCAGTGCCGCTGGGCGCCGAGTTCTTCTCCACCGCCTCGACGGTCGCCTTCACCGCGCCGCACTTCTCGTGGCCGACGACGACAAGGAGCGGGATCTTCAGCTCAGCGACGCCATACTGGATGCTGCCCAGCACCGCGTGGTCGACGACCTGACCGGCGGTGCGGGTCACGAACAGGTCGCCGAGCCCCTGGTCGAAGACGATCTCCGGAGGCACCCGCGAGTCGACGCACGACAGGATGCAGGCAAACGGGTGCTGCCCCGCGGCGAGCGTGGCCCGATACGCGGTGTCCTGGTCGGGGCGGCGCACACCGCCGGAGGCGAAACGCTCACCGCCAGCCTTGAGCCGCTCGAGGGCCTCCGTCGGGTTGGTGACCGCCGGCTCGGTCGGCGCCGCCGAGCTCGGTGCCTCGCTGACAGTGCGGTCGTCGGTCTTCGTGCCGCACGCGGCGGCGACAGCCCCGACCCCGGCGAGCAGCCCGAGACGGAGCGCGGTGCGGCGGGTCGACGGTCCTGGCATGTCCACGACCTAACCTCCAGAGACGACCCTTCGCCACTCTCCGTTGCGACACACCGACTGGTTGCTACCGAGGGTGAACAGCACGCGATCATCGGTCCGACCAATCGGCCCGCCCTCAGCTCGACCGGACGCCCGTCAACCTTGACCGGGCGGACCGGACCGCCCGTCAGTCCGGCCAGTCGGACAGCACGTAGCGGCGGATCAGCGCCGCGTGCGACAGCGGGCTCGTCAGGTCGGCGACGTCACCGTTGGTGGTGTAGTCGAGCAGCACGACGTCACCCTCGCCGGCGACCCGCCGCAGCGCGTCGACCTGCTCGGCGGCCCGGTGCTCCAGCACCCACCGGTAGACCGGTAAGTAGATCTGGCGCCGAGCGGACTCGTAGTCCAGCAACGTCTGGCCGGTCAGGCCACGCCGGTGGCCGCGCGTCGCGCCGAACGCGCTGACCGTCCGCTTCAGCCCGCTCATGCTCGTCACGTCCAGCTTCGCCGGGTCGACATCGGCGGCGTCGAACACCTTCAGCCCCTGCCAGATGCCCTCCACCGACTGCGCCACCGTGCCGGGGCTGAACGGCACCGGGATGCCGCCGTGTGGATAGAACGGGCTCAGCCGCACCCACGGCTCGGGACCGCGCGACGTCACGTCCAGGATCGTCGCCCCCGGGAACTCGGCCGTCAGGGACGCCTGACCCCGCCGCCGGCTCGCTACATATACCACCATCGAGTTCGCCTCCCCCGTCGCACACATCATGCCCGCGGGGTACGACAATTTTCTGTATGGACGATCCGTACGACCTCGCCAGGTTCGTCACCGCCCAGGAGGACAGCTACGACGACGCGATCGATGAGCTGCGGCGCGGCCGGAAGCGCAGCCACTGGATGTGGTTCGTGTTTCCGCAGGTGGCCGGGCTCGGGTCGAGCTACGCCGCACAACGCTTCGCGATCTCGTCGCTGGACGAGGCCCGCGCCTACCTCCAGCATCCGGTCCTCGGCCCGCGGTTGCACGAGTGCGCCGAGGCGATGCTCGCCAACACGGAGGCGACCGCACCCCAGGTGCTCGGCGACATCGACGCGATGAAGCTGCGCTCGTCGATGACGCTGTTCCAGCTGGCCGCGCCGCTGGAGTCGGTGTTCGGCCGGGTCATCGACCGGTTCTTCGAGGGCGCCCCGGACGCCGAGACGATCCGCCGCGTCTGAAGACGATCCGCCGCGTCCGAAGACGATCCACCGCGTCTGATGACGAACCACCGCGTCTGAAGACGATCCACCGCGTCTGAAGACGATCCACCGCGTCCGAACATGGCGAAGGCCGGCCACCGAGTCGGTGGCCGGCCTCACGCCAGGGGCAGGGTGGTGCGGGTGGGTTACGCCGAGACGGTGTTGATCTCGGTCGCCGACGCGAACGCCGAGTCCAGCTGGTGCTGCAGCGCGTCCAGCTCGCTCCACTCGGCGGCGTGGTACTGCTCGGAACCCTCGGCCGCGAACACGTGGTCGGTCTCGGCCGCGCTGTGGTCGTAGGAGGTGTAGTCGGACTCCTCGTAGTGCGCGCCGCTCGGGTCGCTGTACTCGACGTGGTGGCCCTGGTCGAAGCTGGTGTTCTCGGCCGAGGCGTGGTCGGCCTCGTACACGCCGTACTGCGAGGCGTAGTCCTGCTCGCTGCCGGAGGCCTGGTGCAGCTGGTCGAGGGACTCGTGCTCCTGACCCGCCTCGTAGTGCCCGTAGCTGTCGCCGCCGTCGTAGCCCGTGTCGCCGTAGTCGCTCATCTCTGACTCCCTGGTGTGTTGTCGCTCTGTTGAATACGAAGGTAGGCAACCCGGGGCACCGACAAATCCCGGAAACGTGCCACAGGCGAATGTCCTGCTGGCGGCCGTAGGATCGGCGGGTGGCACGGGTCGAGGTCGAGATGATGACGGGTCAACACAACTACGCCGTGTTACGACTGCCCGGCCGGCGCTTCCCGGGGGTGCTGGTGCAGGGTGATTCCCTGTCCATCCTCAGCGGCGAGGTCCAGCAGGCCCTGGACCTGCTGCGGGCGGGTGACACCGCCGCCGCGGAGGAAGAGCTGGCGTATGTCGCGAACCATCTCGCCGAGCTCGTCGACGGTTACGTGCGGATTCTGGACGCCGCCGGCATGCCCCTGCCGTTCCAACGCCCAGCCTGAGCGGTCCGCCCAGCCCGTGACCGAGCGCCCGGCACGCAAAGCATGGCAAGGTATTGACATCCTTCTCGGCGTTCCTAGGCTCGAGAGAGCGCTCTCTCACCCGCCAGGAAGAGGTCTCCGTGCACCGGAAGACACGTGTCGCCGCCGTCCTGCTCATCGCCGCCGCGCTGCCGGCGGTGCCCACACCGGCCGCCGCCGCGGCGCCGCCGCCCCGCTACACCATCACCGACCTGGGCGTGCTGTCCGCCGACCCGCAAGCGCAGAGCACCGCCCTCGCCATCAACAACGCCGGCGTCGTGGTCGGCAACACCACTACACCGTCGGGGCAGCACGCGTTCCGCTGGGCCGGCGGGGTGATGACGGATCTGGGCACGCTGCCCGGCGGCGGCACCAGCACCGCGAACGCCGTCAACGACGCGGGGCAGATCGCCGGCACCGCCGACCGGTCCAGCGGCGGCTACGGGTACCCGGTGAAATGGAGCAGCACGGGTGCCATCACCGACCTCGGCGGCCCGGTCGTCAACCGGCTGGGCGTCGGCAACGGCATCGACCAGCGCGGCCGGGTCGTCGGCGGGCAGCGACCCGCGGACTCCCAGGGCGCACCGATCGCGATGCTGTACCAGCTGGACGGCAGCACGACGTACCTCGGTACACCTCCGGAAAGCCTCGAAGCGGCGACCGCCGTCAACCTCCAGGGCCACATCACGGCCAACCCCGGAACCGTGTGGCGCGACGGACGGCTGAGCCCGCTACCGGGCCTGCGGTATTTCAACGAGGACCGGACGACCGCCTACGCCATCAACCAGCGCGACGAGGTCGCCGGCTCGGCACCGGTCGGCGACGCGGAGACCCACGCCGTGATGTGGCCGTCGGCGACGATCCAGGACGGGCAACCGTTCGGCGGCATCGACATCGGCACGGTCGACGGGATCGCGTACAGCACCGGCCGCGGCATCAACGCGTCAGGCCAGGTCGTCGGCACCGCCGACCCGATGTGCCACCCGTGCGCGGCGCCGAAGGCCTGGGTCTGGCACCCCGGCGGCACGATCACGGCCCTCGACACGCTGATCCCGGCCGGCTCCGGCTGGCAGCTGCAGCAGGCCAACGGCATCAACGACCGGGGCCAGATCGTCGGCCGGGGCCTGCGCAACGGCGCCTACCACGCGTTCCTGCTGACCCCCCGATTCACCGCGACGGTCAATTTCCAGCCCGCCGCGGCATCGGTACCGGTGGGCTACACCGCCGACAGCGGCCTGGTCTACGGTTCGCGGGCCGGCGGTCTCATGTACGGATGGGCTACCGACAACACCGCCGCGACCCGGGACCGCAACTCGGCCGGCGCCCTCGACCAGCGCTACGACACGCTCATCCACGCGCAGCGCCCGACCACCGCCAACCGGTGGGAGCTGGCCGTGCCCAACGGCGACTATCTCGTGCACCTCGCCGCCGGCGACCCCGACCACACCGACAGCGTGTACCGGTTCACCGTGGAGGGCGTCGCGGCGATCAACGGCACGCCCAGCGCCACCCAGCACTTCTTCGAACGGACCCTCGCGGTGACCGTCACCGACGGCCGCCTCACCGTCGCCAACGGCCCGGGCGCCAGCAACAACAAGCTCGCGTACGTGGACGTGGCCGTCCTCTGAAGCATCAGTACGCTGGTGCTATGACCGAGAATGTGTGGGATTACCCGCGGCCGCCCCGGGCGGAGCCGACCGCCCGGCATGTCGTGATCCGGCATGCCGGGCAGGTCGTCGCCGACACCCGGCGGGCGGTGCGGGTCTTGGAGACCTCGCACCCGCCGGTGTACTACATCCCGCCCGCCGACGTGGCCGCCGAGCTGCGGCCGACGCCGCGGCAGACGGTGTGCGAGTTCAAGGGGCTCGCCACGTACTGGGACGTCGCCGGGGTCGTGGAGGCCGCCTGGTCCTACGAGGAGCCGAATCGCGGCTACGAGTCGCTGCGCGGGCTGCTCGCGTTCTACCCGTCGCGGTTCGACGAGTGCACGGTCGACGGCGAGAGGGTTATCGCCCAACCCGGCGACTTCTACGGCGGCTGGCTCACCAGCGACATCACCGGACCCGTCAAGGGCGGCCCAGGCACGCTCGGCTGGTAAGGGCTAAGCTCGCCGACCGTGACAGGATTCCGGCTCGGCGTCGACTTCGGCACGTCCACGACGATCGCCATGCTGCGCCGGCCCGACGGGCGGGTGCAGCCGCTGCTGTTCGACGGCTCGCCGCTGCTGTCCTCGGCGGTCCTGCTCGGGCCCGACGGGCGCCTGCACACCGGCCGGGACGCCGCGCACCTGGCGCGCAGCGCCCCGGAACGCCTCGAGCCCAACCCGAAGCGACGGGTCGACGACACCAGCGTGCTGCTCGGTGACCGGGAGATCGGCGTCCGGGAGCTGGTCGCGGCCGTCCTGCAGCGGGTCGCGATCGAGGCGGCCCGGGTCGCCGGGCCGGTCACCGCCGTCACGCTCACCCACCCCGCGAACTGGGGCACCGGCCGGCGGGCCGTGCTCGTCGAGGCCGCCCGGCAGGCGGGGTTCGCCGACGTGGACCTGGTCGCCGAGCCCGTCGCGGCGGCGACCTATCTCGCGGAAACCCGCGGCGCTCAACTTCCTTTCGGTGCCTGCGTGGTGGTGTACGACCTGGGCGCCGGCACCTGCGACGTGACGGTGCTCCGGCGAGCGGCGCAGGGGTTCGAGCCGGTCGCCTCCGACGGGCTCAACGACGTCGGCGGGCTGGACGTGGACGCCACCGTCGTGGCGTTCCTGCAGGCCACCTACGGGACGCTGTGGACCGACGCGACCACACGGCGGCAGCTGTGGGAGGACGTGCGCTCGGCGAAGGAGATGCTGTCGCGGGCCAGCGGCACCGTCGTCATGGTGCCGGCGCTGGGCAAGGAGGTGCCGCTCGGCCGGGAGCAGCTGGAGGGCCTCGCCCGGCCGGTGCTGCGCCAGACGATCTCGATGACCCGGGCGCTGCTCACCGAGGCGGCCGTGCCACCGTCCGCGATCGCGGGGCTGTTCCTGGTCGGCGGCTCCAGCCGGATCCCCCTGGTCGCGACCATGCTGCACGAGTCGATCGGGATCGCGCCGGTCGTCGCGGAGCAGCCGGAGCTGGTGGTCGCGGAGGGCGCCCTGTACGCGACCGGCACCCCACCGCAGCCGGCACCCCCGGTCTCCGGGCCGCCGACGTACAGCCCAGCGTCGCCGCAGTCCCCGTACGGACCGACCGCGCCCAGCTCACCCGTCCCCGGCGGGTTCCCGGCGGGCCGTCCACAGCCGACCTCCGGGTCACCGTTCTCCGGATCACCGGCGGGGATCTACGACACCGGCGCGTACACCGGCGGGATGCCCGCCGCGGCGATCCCCGAGTCGACCGCCTCCGGCGGGTTCCGGGCCGCGCCGCTGCCGGTGTCCGCCACCCCGTACGGCCCCACGCCCGTCTCGGCCGTGCCCGGCTCCATGCCCGGCTCCAGGCCCGGCCCGATGCCCCCGTCGCCGGGCCGCCCGGAGGCGCCCACCTGGACCCCGCCGCCACCTCCCGCGCCGCGACGGCGGGGCAGCGGCGCGGGGGTCGCGGTCGCCGTCGTGCTGGTGCTGGTCGCGGTGCTCGTCGTCGGTGGCGGCGTCGGCGCGTACCTCCTGCTGAAGAACGGCAACACGAACGGCACACCGAACACCTCGGGCGCGTCCGGGGCCGGCCGGCAGTCCAGCGGGCCCGGCAGGTTCGACCTGAAGAAGCTGCCGCAGAACATCTGCGGCACGATCGACGTGGCGCCGATCAGCGGCAAGTACGAGGATCCGGTCGGCGAGCCGACGCCGTCGCGGAACCTGAACACGTTCGCCGGCACCGCGTCCTGCTCGATCAGCCGGACGCACAAGGCGGACTACTCCACGGCCTCGGTGGTGTCGATCGCCACCGTGTACGCGGACCTGTCCACGGGCGCCGCCGTCGCCAAGCAGATGATCGACTCGGCCCGGCTCAACGGCGACGTCACCGAGCTCGACGGCATCGGCGAGCAGGCGTACACCTATGTCGACAAGCAGCAGCCGTCCGTGCTGACGGCCACGTTCGTCGGCGTCGAGTCGAACCTGGTCCTCAACCTCACGCTGGTGGTCAGCGCCGCCAACAGCGGCACGTTCACCGACGCGCAGATCAAGGACCTGCAGAGCCGGCTCGGCGACATCGGCCGCAAGACGTTCCCGAAGACGGTGGCCGCGATCGCCGGGTGAGCTGCAGTCACTGCGCGACCGCGGCCTGGTTCGCATGCGTACGCTGCGTCGATGGAACGCTGCCCGCCGAGTTCACCGCGATGACCGACGGGATCGAGCGGCACCTGAGCAACGGCGGGTAGCAGACACCGGCAACAGACCGGGGCCCGGAAGCCAGCTGGCGGGCGGCTTCCGGGCCGGTCTCACATCATCCTTGGCCGTAGCCGTTGCACTGCCGACCACCGTTGATGCAGTAGGTCACCAGGTATGCCTGCCGCGCCGCGTCCCACCCGTTCATGAAGTCGTAGTGGAACGTCCAGCTGGCCCCGGACGAGTACGCCAGGTTCGACGTGTTGCCGCCGGGCAGCTTGTAGGGCAGCTTGATCTCCAGCATCGGCAGCGGCACCGGGTGCGAGGTCGGGCAGACCCCGCTGACCGGCCACGCCATGTGTGACTTGTGGTCGGCGGTGTCCAGGTGCACGCCGTCCCAGCAGCTCGGCGCGGTCATCCGGACGACCAGCGACGAGCCCGACGGGCACGACGCGGGGATGGTGCTGCCCTTGTAGCCGGGGCACTGCCAGTTGCCGGTGAAGTGCGCGGCGTCGGGGGTCTTCGCGTCGCCGACGAGCAGCTTGAAGCCCGCCGGGAACGGCTTGACGGTGCGGTAGTCCTTGACGTCGGACTTGTAGTAGACGGTCGGCTTGTCCGGCAGCACCGGGTTGCCGTTCTGCAGCAGCGTCGGGAACCAGTATCCCGACGCGTCCAGCTGATCCTCGCAGGAGGTGGCGCCGCCGACCAGCGACGCCGGGGTGGAGTTGGCGTTGGTGGTCGGGTTGCCGATGAACGAGTGGTTGTGGGAGGCGCCGGCGAGCCCCGGGAACACGATGGGGTCGTCGCCGAGCCGGTGGGTGACCGTGCAGTTGGCGTGCATCTCGTGGTACTGGGTGCGGGGCGGGTCGTCCGCCGCGACGGCGGTGCCGATCCCGCCGGCGACGGCGAGCAGGGCCGCCGTGGCGGCGACGGCGAGGATGCGGCGGCCCGGTCTCAACGAGAACCTGGGCAGCATTGAGCTGATGCTCATAGCAACTCCTTGGCGGTGGAATCGAGCATCTCCAATGGGGATGAAACCCGACGCTAGCAGCGCGTTCTTTCCACCGACAACCGTTTGCCACGGCTTGCCAGTTGGATCACGGGTCCACTGTGGACAGCGCCGCGGCGAGATCCGCGATGATGTCCGCGGGCTCCTCGAGGCCGACCGACAGCCGCAGCATCGCCGCGTCGACGCCGGACTCGGCGAGCTCCGCCTCGCTCTGGTGGGCGAAGACGAGCGACGCGGGATGGGTGATGAGGGTCTCCGGGCCGCCGAGGCTGACCGCGTTACGGCACAGCCGGGTCGCGCGCAGCACCCGTACCGCGGCATCGGCGTCGGCCACGGTGAACGCGAGCATGCCGCCGAACCCGTCCATCTGCCGCGCCGCGAGCTCGTGCTGCGGATGGTCCGGCAGGCCCGGGTGGTGCACCGCGCGCACGGCGGGATGTGCGGCCAGGAACCGGGCGACGGCGAGTCCCGAGGCGTTGTGCCGCGCCATCCGCAGCGGAAACGTCTTGAGCCCGCGGGCGAGCAGCCACGCCTCGAACGGATGGCAGACCGGCCCGAGGACCCGCGCGGTCTCCCACGCCTTCGCGACGAGGGCGGCCGAACCGGTGACGACGCCCGCGGTGACGTCGCTGTGCCCGTTGAGATACTTCGTGGCCGACTGCACGACGAGGTCGACGCCGAATTCCAGGGGCCGGGTGTTGTACGGGGTGGCGAACGTGTTGTCGGCGATGATGACCGCGTCCGGGGCCGCGGCGCGCACGGCGGCGAGGTCCGTCACGGTCATCGTGGGGTTGCTGGGCGTCTCCACGTAGACGACCCGGGTCGACGGCCGCACCGCCGCGGCCAGGTCCTCCTGCGGCACCAGCCGCACGTCCACCCCGAACGCCGGCAGCATCGTGCCGAGCAGCGTCAGCGTGCCCGTGTAGTGGCTGCGTTGGGCGAGCACCTCGCCGCCGGCGACCACTGTGGACAGCAGCGCGGCGCTGACCGCCGCCATGCCGCTGCCCACCAGCAGGGCCGCCTCGGCGCCGTCGAGGTCGGCGAGCATCGCCTCGGCCTCGCGGGCGTTGGGTGAGCCGTAGCGGGTGTAGTAGCCGCCCGGCGCCACCGCGGCCGCGATCTGCGCGGCCTCGGCGGTGCGGGGCAGCTCGTAGGTGCTGGTCTGGTGGATCGGCGTGACCAGCGGGGTCCCGCCGGGCTGCGGCGCGACGTGCGGGTGCAGCAGCCTGGTCATGCGTCCTCGCTTCGCTGCGGGCGCCTGCCCCGAATACTGAGCTGCTGATGACCGGCCCGAGA
>NZ_BONQ01000031.1 GCF_016862795.1 Dactylosporangium siamense
CGCTGCGGGCGCCTGCCCCAATACTGCGCTGCCGATGACCGGCCCGAGACGCTTCGCTGGCCGGTCATGCTCGGTGGTGGGATCTCCATGCCCCCAGCGTCGCACTTCAGCTTGCGGCCGGGTGCACTCTCCAAGGCTCGGCCCGCAGCCCGCCGCGCTGGTTGATGCCGTCCTTGAGGCGGTTGGCGGTGTCGCCGGAGATGCCGGGCGCCAGCCAGGACGGGATCTCGACGGCGTCGGCGGTGTACGCGTCGCCCTCGCCGTTGTACTCGACCCGCATCGTCACCGGTCCCCGGTCGGTCTCCAGCATGACGAACACGGTGCCGTCCGGGTCCCCCGACAGCGTGGTGCGCCGGCCCAGCATCTGGCAGGAGGTGATCGCGCCATACGGGGTGCTCTGGCCGGTCGTGCCCTCCGGGCCGCCGGTGAGCAGCGCACACGTGCCGGGCTGCCGGGCGGCGAGCGCGTCGGACCGGCCCGGGAATCCGGTCGCGACGAGATACCCGACCACAACGACGAGCACGCCGACGATCCCGCCGCTCCACCACCACAGACGATTCATGACCACCTTGATACCGGAAACCGCCCGGCGATGTAGTACCGGGGAGCTACCGAAAAGACAGTCCCGCAGCGTGACGACCGCGCGGGGGCACCGTTCGTACCGTCTCAGCCATGACCCTTGCTCAACGTGTGTCGGATGCGACCCCGGCGACCCGGGACCGCGCCGTGGACGGGCTGCGCGCCCTCGCGATCGGCGGGGTCATCCTCGGTCACTGGCTGGTCACCGCCCTGGTCACCGACGGCGGCACGGTGCGCGGGGCCAGCCCGCTGCGCTTCCTGCCGCAGCTCGCGCCGGTGACCTGGCTGTTCCAGACCCTGGCCGTGTTCTTCCTGGTCGGTGGCTACACGGCGGGCCGGCCACGGACGCTGCCGTATCGCCGGTGGCTGGCGGCCCGGCTCATCCGGCTGCTGCGCCCGGTGCCGCCGCTGCTGGGCGTCTGGACGGTGGTCGCGGCGGTGCTGCTGGCGACCGGCGCGACCGATCGGACCATGCACACCCTGGTGAAGCTGGTCCTGTCGCCGCTGTGGTTCCTGCTCGTGTTCGCCGCGCTGACCGCGGCGACGCCGCTGGTGTCGCGGCTGCACTGGCAGTGGCCGCTGAGCGTGGTCATCGCGGTGGACGTGCTGCGGTTCGGGCCACTGGCCCCCGAGTGGATCGCCTGGGTCAACCTGGGTGCCGGCTGGCTGGTGCCGTTCTGCCTGGGGATCGCCTGGTCCCGCGGCACGCTGAACGTCCGGCGGACCGGCTGGCAGCTGCTCGTCGGCGGGGCGGCCGCGACGGCGGTGCTGATCCACTGGTTCGGCTACCCGGCCTCGATGGTCGGCGTGCCCGGCGAGGGCATGTCCAACCTCAACCCGCCGACCCTGGCCGCGGTCACGTTCGGGCTGGCGCAGTGCGGGCTCGCCCTGCTGCTGCTCGGTCCGCTGCGGAGGCTGCTGGCCAGGCCGGTCGCGTGGGCCGGGGTCGCGCTGCTGAACCTGTCGGCGATGACGGTGTTCCTCTGGCATCAGACCGCGATGATCACCGTGACGCTCGTCGTGGACGGTACCCGACCCGGCCTGCACACCGTGCCCGACACGCCGGCCTGGATGGCGGCCCGGATACTGTGGCTTCCCGTTTTCGCGTTGGTACTGGCATGCTGCTGGGCGCTGTTCCACAGGTTCGAGCGCGCTCCGGCCGCCGCACGGTGATGTGAATATTCGGATAAGACGGACATATCCGAGTATCGCTCGTTATGTTCCCTGCATGGCTTCAGCTTGGCTCAAGGCATCAGCCGCGCTCACCACGGCCGTCATCGCCTTCGCACCGGCAGCGCCGGTGTCAGCGAACCCCATCCCGCCACCGCAGTCGGTGGTCGTGCAGGCCGGCGACACGCTGTGGGGCCTGTCCCGGCGCAACGGCACCACGGTCGCGGAACTGCAGCGCATCAACAACCTCGGCGCCTCGACCCTGATCCGGATCGGTCAGACGCTGCTGCTGACCGAGTCGACCCGCGCGGCCAGGGTCGCCGTCGCCGTCGCCTACGCCAAGGCGCAGGTCGGCAAGCCCTACAAGTTCGCGACGGCGGGACCAGAGACGTTCGACTGCTCGGGGCTGGTCATGCGGGCCTGGCAGGCGGCCGGTTTCCAGCTGCCGCGCATCACGTACGACCAGATCAAAGTCGGACAGCACGTCACCCGCGAGCAGCTCGAGGCCGGCGACCTGGTGTTCACCAACAACGGCGGCCACGTCATGCTCTACATCGGCGACGGCCAGGTCGTGAACGCCGGCCACACCGGGGTCTCCGTGCACCTGCAGGCCCTGCCCCGCACGGAGAACGTCGTGGCCTTCGTCCGGCTGCCCGACCGCTGACCCGTCACCGCCCAGTGATGCCGGCCACCTCGTCGAGGTGTTGCAGCAGGTCGTGCGCGGCCAGCTCGACGTCCTTGTGCCGCCACTCCGAGGCCCGGTACACACAGGCGATCAGCCCGCTGCGGTGCACCCGCCGCAGGTCGCCGCAGTTGAACGCGTATCGCGCCTTGGTCTCGTCGCCGGGGCCGACGGTGAGCCCGAGGTGCCACCGGCCGTACTCGTCCCAGGAGTGCCGCTCCAGGTACGCGTTCTGATCCTCGGCCCTGGGCTGCACCTCACCCCAGTCACTGTCCAGCACGTACTGCCGCGCGTCGATGAGCTTGCTGATGTACGCGACCGCCGCCTCGTTCACCTCGTACTTGGCCATACCCCCCGCGATACCCGCGCCAGGCCCGCTTCAACACCGTTCTCCATGATCCGGTGGACCCTGGGCACCCAGGGGTGCGCGAGGTCTACCGGATCATGAGGAGGACGCGAGCCACGCACCCACGGCGGCGACATCGTCCCGGGTGAGACCCCGACGAGCATCGACCGCGTGCAGCAGCGCCGGGCCGGGGTGGTGCGCGGCGACCCACGCACGGTCAGCGGCGGCGATCTCGTCGTCGACCCAGACGAACGCACGCCCGGCCGCCCACGCGACCAGACCACGGGTCTTCCAGTGCACCGGACCGGGATCATCCTCGTCCGGCCAGGACACGACCGGCAACGACGGCAGGTCGAGCAACGGGCCGACGACCTCGTTGGCGTCGGCGCCCCACGTGGTCGCCCACACCAGGTCGCACGGCAGCGCCGTCAGCCAGGCGCCGAGACGAGGGTCGAGGCGGGCGAGCAGCGGGTTGCCCCGCGCCGCCGCACGGATCCGCGCCGAGGCCGGCGGGCCGTACTCCCGCGCACCGAACGGAATGAGCGGGCCGTCGACGTCGAGGAACAGCACCGGTCGCACCCGTCACAGCGTAGAGGAGAGGTCAGCCGCGGAGCCGGTCCGTTCCCATGTTCGGTGGGCCCGCCGGGGCACGTCACAGGTCTGCATCGTGGTGCACGGCGGGCCCGATGACGGCTTGCCCGTCGGATCGGCGATGATCAGGGTGTGGGAACTTGGGATTCCGGACCGCTGGACAACGACACCGCCGCCGACTGGTGCCGCGAGTTGCATGATGCTCCGGCGGCCGAACGGACAGCGATGGTTCGCACGGCGTTGACCGTCGTGATCGGCCACGACGCCGACACGTACCTGGACGACGACTTCGCGGTCGAGGCGATCGCAGCGGCGGCGGTCATCGCCGCGCAGCTGCCCGACGGCCCGCGCCTTGACTCCCCGTACGCGCCGGACTTCATCCACGCCGGCGGTGGCCTCGACGTGCCCGACGGCCTGCCTTCGCTGGCGTTGCTGGCGCTGGACCGTATTGACGGCGCGAACTCGGCGCTGCCGGGCCTGTGGGAGGACGGCTACCCGACGGTGCTCGAGCGCCGTCGACCGATCCGCGCCGCCCTTGAACGAGCGGCCGGCTCATCGCCTGGCTGAGTTCGCGGTGCCGGTGAATGGAGTCGCAGGACCGGACCTACGTATCGCTGCGATGGGGTTCGACGGCGTCCAGAAGCACTCTGATCAGACAGCGTCGCCGGCCTGCCTCGACATCGTCCTGGAAGGCGTCTCGCGCGTGCAGGATCAGATGGTCGTTGATGATGAGCAGGTCACCCTCGGCGAGGGTGTAGCGGAACTGCAGCGCGGGTCGCATCATGACGGTGTCCAATGCGTCGAGGGCCATCCTGTCCAGGTCTGTCAGGGGTTTACCCGTGAGCGCCTGCGCCATCTCGATCCGTTGCCGGTTGCAGCGGACAAGCCATCCCTCTGGTCGTTCGTCGAAGACCGGCGCCATGATCCACTGCTGGCCGCCGTGGTCGACGTGGCTCCGTTCAAATGCGTACGGGCGGCACAGCCGCGTCAGCGCCTCCGAAAATTCCTGTCGGAGGTTTTCGACAATGGTCGGAACGCTCAACAGGACCGACTGGCCACCCGCGGCAGCCGAACCCAGACACAGCAGAGCGAAGTAGTCGATCTCGTCGCCGAGGTTGCTCATCGCGCTGTCATTGTGAATGTCAAGCTCGTCGTGTGACTTCGAGGTGTAGACGCCGGGGGCAAACGACCCGTCGGGCCGGAAACGGGACGATCCCTCGTCCCGGACGATCCAGCCCAGCGTTGTGGCACCGGCGGGGCCCTGGGGGCGCGGCCGACCGAGGAAGCGCACGATCGACGGCGCGAAGTCCGAACACTCCTCAGGGCTCCGGCCCGCGATCGGGACGTCGGTCACCAGCGCGAAGCCCGGATGCCCATCCAGTGGCCCACGGACCGCGGCTGCCAACGCAACCGGATCGGCCACGTACGGGATTCGCCAGTGGGTCGAGGACTTCAGCTCATCCGCATACCACCCCGGTCGCTCGGCAGGCATCACGACGGACTCCATTCCTCCATCGTGCGGTGTCGGGCAAGGGTGTCAAGGATCGAGGTGGCGCATTCGTCGGCGCTGGGCATGGTCCCCATCTCCTGGGACAGGCGCCACGCGTTTCGGTGGTAGAGGTTGTCCGCGCAGATCCGGTGGACGGCGTCGACCACGGCACTGTCCACGTCCGGCGCCTGGCCAAGGTCGATTCCGGCACCAAGGCTCGCCACCCGGAAGGAGTTGTAGGACTGATCGGCTCCCATCGGCTGGCAAACGACCGGGATCCCCAGCGCGAGGCAGTCCAGCATGGTGCTCCGACCCCCGTGACACACGACGATGTCCTGGTCGCGGAGCCAATCCAGGTAGGCGGCGCGCGGCTGCGGCGATCCGTTGGTGCCGTTCAACCGGGTAACTGAGAATCCTTCCCCGGTCAACGCGGCCGCTGCCTTGTGCAGCGACGGAGAGAAGCCGGAATAGACCGTTCCGAAGGTGATGCCGATCTTGCGAGAGGTGCCGGGCACGGGAACGGCAGTCCTCATGTCTCGCAGCGCGATGTCGGAAAGCATCGGATTCATGAAGAGGTCCTGCGGGCGGCGGGACGAGAGGGGATTCGGCTGGAACGACGGCGGTATCGTGTCGATGCAGACATGTCCCCAGAAGCCGTCCATCGCCGGATCCTGGGCCAGCCCGGCCCCGGTCCGCAGCGACGACCACAGCTGGTGCCAGCGCGCCCGCTGGGTCTCGATCGGCGAGCGAAATGTGGTGGCGACGCAGACGCGGTAGCTCCCGACGCGCTCTCCGTAGAGAGCCCCAGCAAAATCGTGATCATCGTGGACGATCACGTTGGGTCGGAGCGCAGGGTCGGCGCGGATCATCGCCGTCAACATCTCGGCGCTCCGGGTGGAGAAGATCCGCGACCAGTGCTCTCGCGGGGTCGCGGTCGGGTAGCGCTCGCGAGCGCGACGAAGGTCGTCGGCCAGGGTCCATTCCGGGCCGATGTCGAGCGTCGCGTAGCCCATCCGCCGGAGTATGGCGGTGGAAAGGCGGCTGCCGGCCAGCCTGACTTCGCAGCCGGCCCGTATCAGCGCGTCGGCCAATGGCCGCAAAGGATAGATGTGTCCATACCCGGGTAGCACCGAGAACAGGACCGTCACCACCCTCGCCACCCGACGACCTTCTGGGCGATCAGCTCGTCCGGCCAGCGGCAACCCAGAGCGTCGAGCTGCTGACGGGCGAGCGACAGCAGGCGCTCTCGCGACGAGTCGTCGGTGATCGACGCCAGCTGGAGACGAGCCTGGGCTGTGCCCAGTTCGCTCCCGCACTCGGTGAACAGCGCTGTCGCATTGTCGAGTGCCCCGGTGGCCCGATGGCGATCACCGTGCAGGACGGCGATCTGCGCGATGGTGAACCAGCCCCAAGCCTCGCCGCGGGTGTCGCCGATCGTCCGGAAATTCTCGATGAGGTGGTCAAGCTCTGCCAGCTGCCCTCCGTCGCGTGGCAGTGCACCCGATCGAATCTTCAGCTCGATGGCGACCAGTGCCACCCAGGTCTGCCCGATCTTCGCTGGGTACCGTTCAAACGCCTCCCTCGCCTGACTGAGGGAGGCCGCAGCCGCGGCGTAGTCGCCTGCGTCCGACAACGCCTGCGCGAGACTGAAACCGATCCAACCGACCGCGCGCGGGTATCCATCGGCAATGGCGCGGCTCAGCCCGGCGGACAGTTCCCGGACAGCACCGGCGACATCTCCGGCGACGCGATAGACGGACCCGAGGCCGAGATGTGGGTAGCTCCGCATGGCGGTGTGCGCTTCCACACCCTCCAGCGATGCCAGAGCCTCTCGATAGCATTGCGTTGCTTCGGCCGGGGAGTCGCCCAGACGGAATGACTCACCCAGGCGAAACTGGGCCCAGGCAATGCCGACCTTGTCGCCGATCGAGGTGAAGACGTCGGACGCCTTCTGGAGCTCGGCCTGGGCTTCCGACGCCCGCCCGATTCGGGAGAGCGCCACCCCGAGGTGCAGTGCCATGGTGGCACTGCCCATCACGTTGTGGCTCCGTGCCGCGGCCTCGGCGCCGAGCCTGCACGCGTTGATCCAGGCATCCCAGCTGCAGGTCGAGTCGAGATAGGTGCTGACAGCGCGAGCGAGCAGCCAGACCTCGTCGAACAGCCCGTCCTTGAATGCCTGCTCGATCAGGACCGTGATGTTTCGGGCCTCGCCATCCATCCAGGTCACCGGATTCTCACGGACGACAACGGCAAGCGTGCCGATCTCCACCCAGGTGGAGGCGCCGAGCGCGCCCTCGATCTGGCCGCCGTCCAGCCCGATGGCCAATCCGGCCTCCTCGGCGAGGACGATGTAGGCCGCCAGC
The DNA here is from genome assembly GCF_016862795.1 of Dactylosporangium siamense. Classification (GTDB taxonomy): domain Bacteria; phylum Actinomycetota; class Actinomycetes; order Mycobacteriales; family Micromonosporaceae; genus Dactylosporangium; species Dactylosporangium siamense. The sequence continues at coordinate 7,221 of NZ_BONQ01000031.1, forward strand.
ACGTTGCGGAGGAAACGGACCCGCGCCTCGTCGTCGGACGCGGCGAACTTTCTCCCGAGATCACGAAGCAGATCGTGGTAGCGATATTGCCGCTCGGTCGCCGTCGCAGTTCGACCCACCACGTCCACGAACTGCTGGTCGGCCAGCCGCTGCAGTGATCTCCGGGCAGTGTCCAGCGAGGTCCCATCCCCGGTGCCCAGATGCCAGGCTTGGAACTCAGCGGTCGGTAGTGTCGCGAGCAGACCGAAGGCCTTTTGGGCCGCAGGCTCCAGGGATGGGTAGTTGAGGCTGAGCGATGCCTCGAGGTCGAGGTCGCCGATCCTCATCTCGGCCAGGCGGAGTTTGGAGTTCGAGTAGGTGCGGTCCAGCTCCGTCAGCGTGGACTCGGGACGCAGCCGGAGCGCGGCAGCAACGATTCGCAGTGCCAGTGGTAGCCGCCCGCAGGTCGCACACAGTTGTTCGACGATGCGCTCGTCGGCCTGGTCGTATGCTCTGTTGCGATAGATGAGCTCCTTGGCGTCGTTCATGTCGAGCTCGCGAAGCCAGAGATTTTCGAGACCCTCGATGGAGATCGCCTGCCGGGACGTCACGATGACGCCGGTGCTGCCGTCGGCGGGCAGCAGCGGCCGCACCTGATGTTCGTCGGCGCAGTTGTCCAGGACCAGCAGGGTCTTCATCGTGCCGAGGATGGCCCGCAACTGACCGGAGCGAAGGCCGCGGTCGCGGGAGATCTTCGATGGTGCGAGGCCGTAGGCGCGCAGGATCTCGCCGGTGACCTCGAAGGTGTCGAGCGCCTCCGCCTCATAGCCGCGCATGTTGATGTAGATCGTCCGGTCGTAGTCCGGCGCAAACCTCTGCGCGGCGACGATGGCGAGCGTGGTCTTGCCGATGCCGGCCCGCCCGTAGATGTTGGCGAAGAGCGGTGGAAGGTCGTTCCTGATGCGGAGCAGTTGCTCCAGCTCCGCGGCGCGGCCGACGAAGTCGCGCGGCGCCGACGGGAGCGCGAATATGGTGGCCGTCAGGTCACGCCGGCCCTCCGAAGCTTCCTTCGGCCGGCTCCTGGTCTGATCCGTGAGCGTCTGATCCGTAAGCGTCTGGACCTCATGCTTCAGCGTCAGGTAGCGCACATCGTCAAGGTCGCTCGGCTTGATGATCGTGAAGTGGTCGCCGGGCAAGGTCCGTGTGTCGGGGAACACCGACCGGCCCGGCACGTCCTTGACGACGTTGTCCTCCGTTCCGACCGTCGCCAGAATCTTGATCCGGTACCGCGGATCGGGAGGAATCAGGATGCTTTCGAAGATCCGCCGCTGAGCCGCGTTGACCTGCTCGTCGAGTGGCCGCAGCTCCCGCTCCTGCGGGTTGCCGCCCAGCAGGCGGAAGAGCGGCCGACGCAGGGACAGCGCGAGGTCCGAGCCGCCCGTGGGCGTCGCGTACATGAGCAGGCCGACCACGCGGTGCAGCGTCGATGACTCAGGCCGGCTGACCTCCGCGGCGATGTAGCGCTGCGCGACGAGCCCACCCTGGCTGTGGGCGACCAGCAGGATCGACGGTTCGACCACTCGCAGGTCGATGAAGTCGCCGAGGCCACGCGCGATGTTGTCGATGGATGGCAGCCGCTTCAGTGGATTGAGCTGCGCGATTTTGGAGGTGTACTCGTACTGGTAGACCGTCACCTGCTCGCTGACCGGCGCGTCGCTGCTCAGCAGACTTTCCATCTGCGTCCACGTGTGGGGGCCTGACAGGAACCCATGTATGAACACGAGGGCCAGTCGAGCGTCCTGACCGGTCATCTCGTCCGCGCGATCGCAGGCGTCATGACGAAATGATCGCGGAACGGGCGGCTGGGCGCCACACGTCGGCCGCGGGAATCAGGATCAGCGCCATCGCGCAGGTCAGCTTGCCTCCAAGGCGTTCACCCGGACGACGGGATCCGTCCGGCGCTGTCCCGGTTGACCCGGCGGCGGATGATGTCCGCGACGGACGGGCCGCCGGCGAAGCACCACAGGGCGATGACCGGGTCGCAGATCGCGCAGCCGAACGACGAGTCGTGCGCGAACGGCAGCAGCGGCTCGCCGCGCAGGTGGTGCGCGACGTCCCAGGCGGTGTGCAGCAGCCAGCCGACGCCGATCCACCGCCACGACGACAGCCCCCGGAACGCGACGACCGTCATCACGGTCGTGAACGCCAGTTCGAGGGGCCCGAAGGCGCCGCCGCTGAGGTACGCCGCGCCGGCACCGGCCACCATCAGCGCGTTGAACGGCCGGCGGTGCCGGGACGGGATGAACGAGTTGAGCGCCGCGTAGAGCAGCCCGATGAGCACGGGCCCCAAGATGGACATGCCGCGACGCTAAGCGCGCCGCCGGGGCCACGACAGCGGCGCGGCTGCCACGTTCCTACGGGAAATGGACACGCAGGAACTCGCGCAGCACGGCCAGCCACGCGTCGGGCTGGTCCAGGTGCACGTCGTGCCCCGCGTCCGGCACCACGACGTGCGCGGTGCCGGGCCGCAGCGCCACCATCCGCTCCACCTCGCCCGCGGGGCCGGTGCCGTCGGAGCCCCGGACCAGCAGCGTGGGCGCCCGCACCGCGGTCCAGTCGTCCCACCGCGCGACGTCCGCGACGCCCCGGATCGCCGCCGTCATCACGGCACCGTCGAAGCGGGGCCACAGCCCGCCGTCGCGCTGCTCCAGGTCGTCGGCCCACGTCTGCGCCAGGGACCGCCCGCCGAGGAACTCGACCGCCGCCGCCCGGGACGGGAACGGCACCGGCCACGACGCGAACCATGCCTCGAGCCGGCTCGGGTAGTCACCGTCGTCGCCGCCGACCCCGCCCTCCAGCATGACCAGGCCCCGCACCCGCGACGGGTGCCAGGCGGCGACGAGCATCGCGGTGTGGGCGCCCATCGACTGCCCTGCCAGGACCGCCGGCGCATCGGTGAACGCGTCCAGGACAGCGATCACATCGTCCACATACGCGCGCCGCGACACGTCCCCGGGATGCCGGGTGGAGCGGCCGTGCCCGCGCTGATCGGGCACCACGACCGTGTGCGCGTCGAGCAGGGCGGTGGCGGTCGGGACCAGCTCGTGCGCGCTGCCGGCCAGGCCATGCAGCAGGACCACCGGCGGCCCGGATCCGCCGACGAGCGCCGAGATCGTCACGTTGTCCCGTCGCAGGGTCATCCTTCGCACCGGCGCCATCGTAGAGTGCGGTGATGGACGGGTTCGTAGCCGCGGCGGAGAAGCTCGGCGTGCACGGCTTCGTGCTGCTGCGCGATGGCGAGACCGTCGCGGAGGGCCATTGGCATCCTTACGAGCCCGACGAGCCACAGACCCTGTACTCGCTGAGCAAGAGCTTCGCCTCCACCGCCGTCGGGCTGGCCGTCGCCGACGGGCTGCTGTCCGTGGACGATCACGTCGCCGACCTCCTGCCCGTCGGCGATCAGCAAAACGACCTGCGCGGGATGCGGGTGCGGCACCTGCTGACGATGACCACCGGCCACGACACCGACGCCGCCCCGCTGATGGACGAGGACCCGGACGGCGACTGGGTCCGCGTGTTCCTCGGCGTGCCCGTCGCGCACGAGCCCGGCACCCGGTTCGTCTACAACAGCGGCGCCACCTACGCGCTGTCCGCCATCGTGCAGCGGCACACCGGCGAGACCCTGCTGGACTACCTGCGGCCGCGGCTGTTCGAGCCGCTCGGGTTCGGCCCGGCCGAGTGGGACAGCTGCCCGCGCGGGATCAACCTCGGAGGCTGGGGGCTGCGCCTGCGGACCGCCGACGTGGCACGGTTCGGCGAGGTGTACCGGTGCGGCGGTCGCTGGCAGGGCCGGCAGCTGCTGCCGGCGGGCTGGGTCGACGCGGCGACCGCCTTCCAGGTGCCGACGGCGGACACGAACGGGTCACCGGACTGGCAGCAGGGCTACGGCTTCCAGTTCTGGCGGTGCCGGCACGGCGCGTACCGTGGCGACGGCGCGTTCGGCCAGTTCGTCATCGTCATGCCGGCCCAGGCGTCGGTGCTCGCGATCACCGCCGGCACCGCCGACATGCAGGCCGTCCTGGACGCGGTGTGGACGCATGTGCTGGACGCCACGCCGGCGCCACCGCCGCGCCCGCAGGGGCCGCGCCTGGAGGGGCTGCGGCTGCCGGCGCTCACCGACACCGCCGAACCGGACGCGGAGCTGCCCGGCCGCCGGTTCCGGGTCGCCGACCCCCTTGCCCCGCCGCAGCGTGGCGGCCGGCCACTCATCGACCAGCCCACCCGGATGCTCGGTTTCGCGGTGGCACGGGCAGCGGCCGGCTGGCTCGTCGAGCTCGACGACGAGCACGGCGAGCACCGGTTCCGGTGCGAACCCGGCCGGTGGCACCGCTCGACCTTGACCTTGTCCGACGGTGGGACGCACCCGATCGCCACCACCGGCGCCTGGCGCGACCCGCGAACGTTCGAGCTGCGGGTGTGCCACACCGGCGAGCCGTGCACCAGGACGTACACCGCGACGTTCGACGCCGGCGGGGTCACGATCGCCGGGGAGGACTCGGTCGGGTTCGACTTCACCGTCCATCCGCCGGTCCGGGCGGTGTAGCAGCGCCAGCCATCCCGGAAATGTGCCAGGTGGCGTCGCTGCGCGGGCGGAGCGGTCGTTGACCCTTCAAGGTGGAGATCACCAGGTCACATCGCCCCCGAGGAGCCGTCATGCCGCGCCGCCCCGTCCTTGCCGTCACCGCCCTGCTGACCGGTGCCCTGAGCCTCGCCGGGTGCGGCGTGCTCAAGGGTGCCGACGACACCCCCACCCCCGGAGCCGCCGCCACCACCGGCGGTGCCGCCAGCGCCCCCGCCGCCACGAAGAGCGCCCCTGCCGCCACGAAGAGCGCCCGCCCGGCCGGGTTACCCGACATCTGCACGCTGCTGACGAAGGCCGAGGTCAAGACCCTCACCGGCAAGACGGTGACCCTGATGAGCAACGAGGGCGGCAACAGCTCCGGCGCCCGCTACTGCCAGTGGCAGCTCAGCGCCGGCCAGCTCGACGTGACGGTCAACATCGAGACCCGCGACCAGTTCGACGTGCAGAACAAGGACGCCGACCAGGTCGACGGGATCGGCGAGTCCGCCTACTCCCTGGCCGGGCACCTGTACGTGTACGCCGCCGGCAAGGTCGTCGACGTCTACGCCACCTCGGCCAGCACGGACGCCGGCAACCTCAAGGTCGAGCGCGCCACCGCCGAGAAGGTCCTGCCCAAGTTGCAGTAGGCGTCAGCCGATCCGGATGACGATGACCTCGTCGTCGGCGACCTCGGCGACGCAGTCGTGCAGCAGGACGATCACGTCCCGGCCGGCCGCACCGGCGTCGGCCGGGTCCAGGTCGATGCGGTCCTCGGCGAAGCGGTCACGGAACTCGGCGTCGCCGAACGCGTCCGGGTCCAGGCGCGGCAGGAACTCGCGGTGCTGCGGGGTCAGCAGCACCGTGAACCGGTCGTCGTCCTCGGGCACCTCGTCCAGCAGCCGGTCGTACTGCGACGTGTGCAGCGTGACGCCACTGTCGCCGAGCAGCTCCAGGACCGGCAGGATCACGTAGGCGGGCCAGTCGAAGGACACCTCGAGCGGCGTGCCGAGCTTCTCCAGCACGGCTGCGGGATCGCGGGTGAACTCAGCGACGTCCGTCGCCTTGAGGGAGCTGAAACTGGCCACTGCGGACATGGTCCTGACCGTACCGGAACCTCGGATCCAGCCACGGCGCGGGCGCCGCCGCCACGGACGGCGGCGGCGTGATGATCCGTCGGTGCAGCAGGACCGCGCCGACCAGCACCGACGGGGCGGTCACCAGGTACAGCACCGCACCCGGCAACGCGAAGATCTCCGGGATCGGCACGATCGCCAGGAACCGCAGCGACAGCACCGGCAGGATCAGCGCGACGAGGCTCATGATGCCGAACCCGGTGACGTAGGCCCGGTGCCGCCACGCGAACGTCAGCTGCTGCTTGACGCCGTGCACGCCGTGGTGGTGCATCGGCACGGCGAGGACCAGTACCCCCACCAGGAACCCGTTGAAGAACAGCCCCACGCCGAACGCGACGGCGAGGTTGAAGCCCGGCAGCAACAGCAGCGGCAGGCAGATCAGCCAGCCGAGGTGCAGGACCAGCGTCACGATGAGGGTCTGGCGCAGGCAGACGCCGGCGGCCCGCCACCACGGTGGCGGCACCACGTCGGCGCCGCCGGTGCGCCGCACCACGCTGCGGGTCATGAACGGCAGGAAGAACGAGCCGAGGAACATCGTGATGGGCACCGTCAGCGCCGTCAGCAGCAGGTGGAACACGGCCACGGCGGCCCACTTCATGATCCACCGTAGCGCCCACCGCAGCGGCGACGGCCAGCTGGAGACGAAGCCGAGCAGCCAGTCCACGGCGAGGCCGACGAGCCGCGAGACGCCCTCCTCCGCGGCCAGCAGGCACACCGCGGTCAGCAGGACCGGCAGCAGCGCCCAGAACCACAGCCTCGGGGAGCGGACGAAGTACGCGATGCCGCGCCAGAAATACCCGAACCCGATGAAGAACCGTCCGACGCTGCTCGCGGCCCGTTTGGCCCCGGCGACGGTGTGCCGGCTCGCGGTCCCGGCCGCACCCGCGACCCGCAGTGCGGCCGCCTGCGCCGCGGCCTGCGCGACCTGCGCCGCCTGCGCCGCGACCTGGGCCGCCTGGCCGGCCTGCGCCGCGGCCTGGGCGAGGTGGCCGGCCTGCGCGACCGACCGGGTCTCCACGGGCACCTGCGGCGGCGGCACGTAGGGCGCGGCCGGCGGCGCCTCCGGTCGGCGTAACTGCTCGTCCAAGACCCGCCCTCTTCCCCGTCGGCCGGACGCCGAGCGTAACGACTCGGCCCCCGTACGTCGAGTTGCGCCGGCTTCGCGGGCCGGGTACCTCGTCCGTGTGTATCGCCGAACGGCCATGACTCCATAGGGTCATCGAGTGGTGACGAACGGCGCGACGGGGCTCGGCATCGACTTCGGCACCTCCACGACCGTCGCGATGCTCGCCGGCGCCGACGGGGTCGCCCGGCCGCTGTTGTTCGACGCCAGCCCGTTGCTGTCCTCGGCGGTGTTCGCCGCGCCCGGCGGGGACCTCCTCACCGGCGCCGACGCGGAGCGGGCCGCGGTGGCGTACCCGGCCGCCTACGAGCCGAACCCGAAGCGCCGCGTCGACGAGCGCACCGTCCTGCTCGGCGAGCGCGAGATCACCGTCGTCGACCTCGTCGCGGCCGTCCTGCGCCGGGTCGGCACGGAGGCCGAACGGTCCACGGGCGCGCCGCCGCGCACCGTCGTGCTCACGCACCCGGCCACGTGGGGGCCGACCCGGCTGGCCGTGCTCGCCGAGGGCGCCGACCGGGCCGGGCTCGGCACCGTGCGGTTCGTGCCGGAGCCGGTCGCCGCGGCCGCGTACCTCACCGGCAGCCTCGGCGAGCAACTGCCGGACGGGCGCTGCCTGGTCGTGTACGACCTGGGCGCCGGCACGTTCGATGTCAGCGCGGTCAGAGCCGTCGGTGCCGGCTTCGAGGTGCTCGCCTCGGCCGGGATCGGTGACCTCGGCGGCCTCGACCTCGACGCCGCGGTCGTCGGCCTGGCCCGCGACACCGTCGGGGCGACCTTTGTGTGGCAGCGGCTCGACCGCCCGCAGACCCAGCCCGATCAGGAGGCCCGCCACCAGCTGTGGCACGGCGCCCGCGCGGTCAAGGAGCAGCTGTCCCGGCACGCCACCGGCGACCTGCGGATCCCGGTCGCCGCCGCGACCATCCACGTGACCCGGGAGGAGTTCGAGGCCCTGGCGCTGCCGTACCTGCGCCGCACCGTCGACGTGACGCTGCGGACCCTCTCCTCCGCCGGGATCACCCGGGACCAGATCGCCGGGGTGTTCCTCGTCGGTGGCGGCTCCCGGGTGCCGCTCGCCGCGACGCTGCTGCACCGGGCGACCCGGATCGCGCCGAGCGTCCTGGACCACCCGGAGCTCGCCGTCGCCGCCGGCAGCCTGCACGTCGGGCCGCCGCCGTTCATCCCCGGCCAGCGCCCGCCGCTGTCCCCGGACGACCCGCTGTTCCTGACCGACCCGCCTTTTCCGGCCGACCCGCTGACCTCGGTGCTGGCGCTGCTCGACCCGCCGCCGACCCTGACGCTGCCGGGGCCACGGGCACCGCTGCCGTTCGACCCGCTGCTGCCGATGTCGGGGTCCGCCTGGGCCGGCGAACCGGTGCTGGACCCGGTGCCGGTCCCGCCCGGCGGCCGGGCCCGCGACCTCGGCGTCTGGGCGGTGCTCGCGCTGCTGGCCGCCGCGATCGTCGCCGTCGCCGTGTGGTGGCCGCGGCCCGGGCGGCAGCAGCCGCCCTCCCCGCGGGAGCTTGCCCCGGCCGTGGGCCTGGCCGCCGCCACGGAGCTGCCCGGCCACAGCGGGTCGATCCTCGCCCTCGCCTTCGCCCCGGACAGTGCCACGCTGCTGTCCGGCGGCGGTGACTCGTCCGTCCGGCTGTGGGACGTCGCCTCCCACGCCGAGCGTGGCGGGCCGCTCACCGGCCACGTCAACCCGGTGCGTGCGGTGCGGTTCAGCCCCGACGGTGCGACGTTCGCCACCGGTGGTTACGAGTGCGGCCGCAGGTGGCGTACCGACACCGCAGCGGAAACGGGAGCGCCGACCGCCGTCCCGGCCACCACCGGTGCGGTGCGGGCGACCGCGGGCATCGCCGACATCGCGTTCCAGCCCGGCGGCACCCCGGTCGCGGTCGGCTTCGCGGGCGGCACGTTCCGCCTGTGGGACCTCGCCGCCGGCATCGAGCTCGGCGTCCTGCCGTCCGGCGCCGCGGCTGCTTCCACCGCGGCGGACGCCGTGCTCGACCCCGACGGGCGGTGGGCCGCGTTCGGCGCCGACCGCACCGTCGAGGTGTACGCCGTCGCCGACCGCCGGCCCGTCGCCGCCCTCACCACGAGCCCCGCGACCCGGCTCGCGTTCAGCCCGGACGGCCGCACGCTCGCCGTGGCCGCCCTCGCCGGCGACGCCGTCCTCATCGAGTTCTGGGACCCGGCCACCGCCACCCTGCTCGGCACCGTCCACGACCCCGGCCACCCCACGAGGATCACCTCCATGGTGTACGACCAGCGCGGCGCTCTCCTCGCCACCGGCGACGCGGGCGGTCGCGTCGTCCTGCTCGACGCCCACGACCGGCACCCGATCGGCACCACCGGCCCCACCGGCGCCCCGATCCAGTCCCTCGCGTTCAGCCCCGACGGCGCCTGGCTCGCCACCGGCGACAGCCGCGGCATGATCCGCCTGCACCCCGTCCGCCGCTGACCGCCCCTCCCCCGCCTCAGGCTAACGACCCTGCCCCGGCCGCACTCCGGGCACCGTCCGGCCCGTCCTCGATCGTGGCGTGTGTTGAACTGGGACCGTGCAGATGCGTCCAGCGGAACTGGCAGCGATCCGTGCCGGCGAGGTCGACGTGGCGTTCCGTCGATGGGAACAGCCACGTGTCAGGGTCGGCACCCAGATGCGGACCGCGGTCGGACTGGTCGAGATCACGTCCGTCGACCGCGTCCCGGTGAGCTCGCTGACCGGCGCGGACGCCCGCCGGGCCGGCGCGGCGTCACTGGCCGCGCTCCGGCAGGGCCTGGACCGCCTGCACCCCGAACGGCCGGTGTATCGGATCGGGCTGCGGTATGCGGGCACGGACCCACGGCACACACTGCGGGAAGCGGTGCCCGACACCGCGGAGATCGACGCGATCATCGCGGGCCTCGACCGGCTCGACCGCGCCGCACCCACCGGGCCCTGGACGCGGGCAACGCTGCTGCTGATCGACGAACTGCCGGCCATCCGGGCCCCCGACCTCGCCCAGCGGATGGGCCGCGACACCCCGTCGTTCAAACAGAACGTGCGCAAACTGAAGGAACGCGGCCTGACCGAATCACTCGACATCGGCTACCGGCTCTCGCCCCGCGGCGCCGCCGTCCTGGACCACGAGGGACATCCCCGCACCACCCGGGACCGGCCGGCACCGGAACCGGGCACCCCGCTGCCACACCTCGGCGCAGCCGCGACCCGCGCGCTCACCACCCACGGCGTGGTCCGGCTCGAACAGGTGGCCATGCTCAGCGAGGGCGAGGTGCGGGCACTCCACGGCGTCGGGCCCTACGCCCTCCGACACCTGCGAGCCGCGCTGGACGCCGCCGGGCTCGCCTACCGCGCCGAGCCTGACGCCTCGCCGCCGGCGGCATCCTGACTGGCGTTGGATGCTCGGCCGTGAGTCTTCAGGAATCGGAGAGGGAATGTCGGATCGTCGCTTTTTCACAGTAGAGCCGACCGCCGAACCGATCACCGCACCGATCGCCAAGGTGGGCGGCCAGCCGACGTGGCTCGAACAGCCGCAGTGGCCCATCTCGCGCAATCACGGCACGCCGATGACGTTCATCGCGCAGTTCGAAGTCCCGGCCGGGATGGCGTACGTCTTCATGACCGACGCTACCGAATACGTTGACTACGCCTGGGAGGCGGAAGGCGGCGAGAACGCCGTGATCGTGCAGCGCAACGGCCGTCTGCCGCTGCTGGAGGTCTATGGGCCGATGGTCTCGGTCTACGGCTCCGCCGAGCCGCGGCCGATTTCGGTATCGGCGCAGGCGACCGGACCAACGGTTGCCGCCGATCACCGGATCGTGCTGGCAACGCAGGACGTCGGCGACTTCCAATTCTCCGGTGGTGAGCCGGCATGGTTACAGAATGCCGATGTCCCGGGCGAGGGCTACCGCTTCCTGGTGCAGTTGGAGGCCGACCGGCTGCCCTTTCCCATCAACTTCGGCGATGGCGGCATCGGCTACGTCTTCCTGTCGCCCGATCTCCTGGAGGGCCGCTTCCTCTGGCAGAACTGAAGGGCTGGTTGAGCCGCTCGTCGCGTCGATGGACAAGCACTCCTACGGTGCAGCGGTCGGCTGTGGTGCCGACGCCCGCCTGCTGTGGCGCCGGCGCAGGATGAGCGTCCACACGATCGCGGTCAGCAGCAGTGCGGTGCCGAGCTGCCAGGGAAAGCCGAACATCAGCGTGACCCAGGTGCCCAGCGGATCCGTGCGCTGCCACCACGTCCCGGTGCCGGAGCCGTCACCCGGCCCGTCCAGGCTGACCTCGGGCATCAGTGGGCTGTAGATCACACCGACCTCGTCGCCGTCGAACCGGTCACCGAGATCGGGGAACAGGGACGGGCTCAACCGCCTGGTCGTGATGTAGATCCGACCGTCCTGCCCGCCGTAGATCTCGGCCCACCCGTGGTCCTCCATCGCAATCAGCGTGTCGGTCACCTCGTCGATGTTCGATGGCCGGGTGTCGGACCCTCGTGGGCTGCTGTCGAGCCACGGCAGCTGCATCGCGGACAACGAGATGCCGGACCAGTGCCGGGAATCGAACCCGGCGAGCGCGGTCGACAGCACCATCAGTGGGACCAGGATCATCAGGCAGAGCAGTGTGATGACGGCGTCGCGCGCTCGGGTCATCCCCGTATGATGCACGCGGCCGGCCGCCGGTGTCCGCCCCGCCCGCCGGCCAGGTCCGTTGACGCCGCCCCGCCCGGCGGACGGTGGGCGGTGGGCGGTGGGCGGTCAGAGCGGCCTGGCGTGCACGGTGATGCGGGTGAACGAGCCGACGTGGATGTGGTCGCCGTCGGCGAGCGGGACGGGCAGCTCGGGCTGGATGGGATCGGCGGCGTCGTTGACGAACGTGCAGTTGGCGGAGCGCAGGTCGACCACGGCCCAGCCGCCGCCCGGCTGCGCGACGAGCAGGGCGTGCAGGTGCGACACGGCGATGTCCTCGGGCGGGCCGGCCAGGTCGATGTCGGGGTAGCTGCCGCGGGACCGGCTGCGCCGGCCGATGAGGACCTGCTCGCCGGTGAGCGCGAACCGGCGCTCGGGGCAGAACCGCGGGTAGGAGATCGTGGGGTCGGGACCGTTCCAGGCCTCGACCCGGTCGAAGTGGGCCCGGTCGGCGGAGACCACCACGTGCCAGCCCACGGCGGCGGCGGTGCCGTTCGTCGCGGTGCTGTTCGACGCGGTGGCGTCCAGCCCCCGACCGGACGTCACCGCACCAGGCCCGGCCGCTCCCGACGTGGCAGCACCCGACGTGGCAGCACCCGAAGTGGCAGCACCCGAAGTGGCAGCACCCGAAGTGGCAGCACCGGACGTGGTGGCGTCCGGCGTGGCCGCGCCGGCCGTACCGGCGCCGGCCGAGGCGGCCCGGACCGGCTCGGAGGCGAGGACGGCCTCCAGCGCGGCGTCGGGAGGGGCGGCCAGCGCGTCGAAGCCGTCGACCTCGCAGAACCGCCCGGTCATCGGCGTCGCGCACTCCGGGCACACGGTGATCCGGACCGGCGCCGACGTCGGTTGGACGGCCGGCGGCGCCTGCCCGGAGGGTGCCGCCGTCATGGCGGCGCCGCAGACGTCGCAGTAGTCGGTGGTCTCCGACTCGTGACCCTTCGGGCAGGTGGCCATCGGGCGCTCCTTCAGTTCGTGCGGACGCGCGTCGTCCTGCGGGATTCGAGCGCCGCGATCTCGGCGTCGATGTCGACGTCCTTGTTCTCGGAGCGGCGTTTGAGCTGCACGGTCCCGGTCCGGGCGTCCTGCACCTCGACGACCCGGGCCAGCAGCTGCACGGTGTCGGACCGGCCGGCCTCGGTGGCGAGCTGCACGGCGCGGCCCAGCCGGGCGGTCGCGGTGGCGGTGTCGCCGGCCTCGCGGGCGGCGAGCCCCTCCTGGATCGCGGAGGCCAGCTCGGCGGCGCCGGTGTAGTGCGCGACCCGCTTGTTGAGCCGGGTCGACTTGGCCTCCTCGTCGGTCCACACGGCCCGCACGAGGCCCTTGGCGAGGACCTCCTCACCGCGCACGACGCTGACTCGGGCGGCGAGCTTCTCCTCGCCGACGGCGCCGACGGTGTCCGGGTCGAGCTCGATGGCCAGGTGGTAGTCGCGGCTCTCCGCGCCCCACGCGCCGGTCGGGTAGTCGCCGACGCGGGCGCTGACGTCGGTGCGCCGGTCGGTGAGGTCGAGGATCCCGGGATGGACCTGCTTCACGAAGCGGATCCGGGCCCCGGCCGGGGTCCAGAGGCGCAGGGCGACACCGGCGACGGTCTTGCCCATCGCGGCCTCGATCATGGACCGGAAGTCCTCCTCGAGGCCGGCCGGGTCCTTCATGCCGTCGGCGGTGCCGAGCAGCGCGTCGGCGACCTTGATGAGCTCGGCGGCGCTCCAGTTCTGGCCGACGCCGCGGCTGTCGCAGACGAACAGGCCGGTGCACTGGTCCAGCACGGCCTGGAAGGTGCGGGCGGACTCGCCGTTGCGCCCGTCGGTGAGCAGGATCGCGTGCCGGATCTCGGCCGGGTTGGCCAGGAACAGCTCGCGGGCGAGGGTGAGCCAGGTGCCGATCTGGGTGCCGCCGCCGGCCTTCAGGTGCCGGATCGCCTGCCGCGCGGCGTAGCGGGTGTCGTCGTTGGCGACCGCGAGGGTCTGCACGTCCGGATACACCATCTGGGCCCAGTCGGTGCCGGCGACGACCGCGAACGCGACGCCGTCGCGCAGGGTGTCGACGGCGACCGCCGCGGCCTTGCGGGCCTGGACGAGCCGCTCGCCGCTCATCGACCCGGAGCAGTCGATCATGATGACCTCGGCGGCGGAGGCCCCGGCCCCCACGGTGCGACCGGCGCCCGCCCCGGCGGTGATGGTGACGACGGCGTCGGCGACGGACGCGCCCTCGGGCAGGTACTCGTTCTGGAAGACTTCCGCTACGACACCGCTGGACTCGTCGGTCATGGCTGCGGCGCTCCTCTCGATGGGTCGAACGGGACGGCGGCGACGGCGATGTTGTCGGCGCCGCCGGCGGCACGGGCGAAGTTCGTCAGCCGCCGCACGAGCTCGGCCGCGTCGCCGTCGCCGTCGATGGCGTCGGTCCAGGTGGGGTACCGGGTGAGCCCGTCGCTGGTGAGCAGGAGCACCCCGGCGGTGGTGGGGCGCAGGGTGGTCAGGTGCGGGTCCCCGGCGGGCGCGTCGGCGCCGAGCCACCGGGTCAGCGCCGCCGCCTGCGCGGACAGCCGCAGCGCGTCGGCGTCGACCCCGGCCGCGGTGAGCTGCCCGGCCAGGGAGTCGTCGACGGTGAGACAGCGGGCGCCGTCGCCGTCCAGCCAGTACGCCCGGCTGTCACCGACCCACCCGACGGTGCACTGCCCGTCCTCGACGACCGCGGCGAGGAACGTGCAGGCCGGCGCGTCGTAGGCGGCGGCCGACCCGGCGAGCTTCGCGACCGCGACCGACGCGGACCGGTACGCCCCGGTGATGTCGCCGCCGCCGACGAGCACCTCGATCGCCTCGACGGCGGCGGTGGTCGCGGCGGCGTCGGAGTCCGGTGCGCTGGACACGCCGTCGCAGACGACGACGGCGCGCCGGCCGCCGGCGACGCCGATCGCGTACGCGTCCTCGTTGCGCCGCTTGCGCAGCCCCCGGTCGGTGACGGCGACCACGCCCGGCAGGTCGTGCTCGGCGTGCTCGCTGCCGGCGTCGCGGCGCAGCCCGCAGCCGTCGCAGTATCCGTCGGCACCGGCCGTCGCCCCGCACGCCGCGCACGGGCCTGCCGCCGCCTTCGACGAGCGCCACTCGCCCGTGGACGCCGACGGCGGCGGGGCGGGCTCGACGAACGCCTCGACCGGCGGGGAGAGCGGACCGGCGGACGGCTGCAGCGTGAACTGCTCGGCCGGGGCGGCCAGGTCCGCGCCGCAGGACTCGCAGTAGTGGTCACCGTCCACGGTGGGCGCCGCGCAGGACGGGCAGGCGGCCGTCACAGCCACGTCCTCGGCCGGACCCGGTTGGCCTCGTCGACGAGGTCGATGCGGGTCTGCTGGTCCGGTGCGACCTTCGCCAGGACCCGGAAGGCGCGTTCCAGTCCGGTCCGCAGGTCCCGCTCCGCCAGCCGGTGGGTCAGCACCGTCGCCGTGCCGGCGTTGCCCGCCCGGACCCAGTCCAGTGCGGTGCGCAGCGTCTCGACGGTCAGCCGGGCGCGGCGTTCGGCGTCCAGGCTGAGGCGTTCGACCCGGCCGGAAATGTCGAGCAGGTCGGCCTCCGCGAGGCTGGCCGGCGGCGCGGCGAGCCGGGCCCGGACCGCGGCCACCTGCGCCGGGACGCTGTGGCTGGAGCTGTCCGGCACCGCGTCGAGGGTCGCGACCGCGCCGGGCCGGTCGTCGCGTTCGGCGAGGATCCGGGCGACGCCGAACGCGGCGCTGACGAACGACCGGTCGGTGCGCCAGACCGCCGAGTAGTGCCGCAGGGCGGTGTCGGTGTCACCGGCCGCCTCCGCGGCGGCCGCGACGGCGAGCTGCGGGGCCAGCTCTCCGGGCAGCGCACCGTAGACGGCCTCGAACGCCGCCCTGGCCTCGCCGGGCCGGCCGGCGGCGAGGGCGGCCATGCCGTGATACCAGTCGACGCGCCAGTCGGGTTCGGCCACCGCGGCCAGGTCGGCGGCGGCGCCGTCGAGGTCACCAGCGGCGATGCGGGCCCGGATGACGGCGAGGGCGACCTCGATCCCGTCCGCGCCGACGGACTTCAGCGCCTCCTGCAGCACCACCGGGTCGGCCGTCTGCATCGTGGCCAGCAGTGCGGCGCCCGGATCGGCGGGGTCAACGGTCGGCACCGGCAGCGCCGCGACCACCTCGGCGCCGGCGGGGCGGGCCGGGCCGGCGATCGCCCGGGCCCCGTTGGTCGGCCCGGCCTCGGCGGTGATGACGCCGGCCGTGGTGCCGAACGCGGTGCGTTCACCGGTGAACTGGCTCGACACGCTCGGCCGGGGCTGGCCGTCGGCGGCGCTGAGGATCTGCCGGAGCACGCCGGTAAGCTGCTCGGCCATCTCGGCGGCGGAGACGAACCGGCGGGCCGGGTCGGGGTCGGTGGCCCGCAGCAGCAGCCGGTGGTAGGACTCCTCGCGGGCCAGCAGCGGCACCGTCGAGGGGTCCGGGAGGTGGTCGACGAACGTGGTGGTGAACCCGCGGAAGTCGAAGCTGAGCACCGCCATCGACCGGGCCACGGTGTAGAGGTCCGAGGCGACGGAAGCCCCGACCGAGGCGACCTCCGGCGCCTGGTAGCCGACGGTCCCCCACACGGCGCTGACGTCGTCGTCGACCCGCCGCACGGCGCCCAGGTCGACGAGCTTGACCCGCTGGTCGGTGTGCAGCGCGTTGTCCGGTTTGAAGTCGCAGTACAGCAGCTCCCGCTCGTGCAGGTAGCCCAGCGCCGGCAGGATCTCCAGGGCGTAGGCGATGACCTGCGGCAACGGCAGCGACTGGCGGACCCCGCCGGTCACCGGCCGGGCGAGGAAGATGTCGCGCAGCGACAGGCCGCCGACGTACTCCATGACGATGTAGCCGACCCGGTCGCCGCTGCGCGGGTCGGGGTGCGACACGAAGTCGTAGATCTTCACGATCGACGGGTGGTCGACCTCGACGAGGAACCGCCGTTCGGTGATCGCGGCGGCGGTGGCGTCGGCGTCACCGGAGTCGATGAGGCCCTTGAGGACGACCCAGCGGTCGCTGACCTCGTCGCCGACGTTGCGGTCGCGGGCCAGGTAGATCCAGCCGAGCCCGCCGTGGGCGATGGCGCCGAGGACCTCGTACCGGCCGGCGACGACGGCGCCGGGCGGCAGCGACGGCCGGAAGTTGTACTGGGTCCGGCAGTTCGTGCAGAACCCCTCGGCCAGGCCGGGCCGGCCGTCGCGGGACCGGCCGACCGGCTGCTCGCACGTGCCGCAGAAGCGGCGGTGCTCCGGGACCTGCGGGTCGGGCAGGACCGCACCGGCGGGGTCGCGGCGCGGCATCGACGGCAGCGCGACCAGGGCCGCGGCGCCCCGGCCCCGGCCCGTGGTGCGCGCGGAGGACGAGGTGCGGCCGGACACCGACGGCGTCGAGGCCTCGGTCGCGGGTGCGGCGGCGCCGGCCTGCTTGTGGCCGCACTCGTCGCAGTACCCGTCCTCGTCGTACGTGCCCGGGCAGCCGGCACGTGTGCACTGACTCATGTCGCACTCCCTTCGGCGGCGCCGGACAGCGCCTGCTGGTACGCGAAGACGGCTCTGGTCGCCGCCCGCAGGTCACACGGTGCCGCCCACAACAGGTCGCGGGCGGCACGGTACCGCTCGGTCAGGTCGTGCTCCTCGACGCGGTCGAGCCGGACCGCCTTCGCCCGGTAGGCCTCCAGCCGGCCGCGCAGCTCCTCGCGCCGGTCGAGCAGGCCGGTGGCCGCCGCGACCCGGTCCTCGGCGGCGGTGACGGCGGCGGTCAGGTCGCGGTCGAGGGCGGTGATGCGCCGGTCGAGGGCCGGCCAGCCGGCGAGGTCGAGCGCGTCTGTGGCGCGGACCAGGTCGGCGACCGCGGCCTGCCAGCGGCCGTGCGCGTCGGTGGTCTCCGGCAGCCCCGGGTCGGCGATCTTCGCGACGGCGGCGTCATGGGCGCGGTGCGCCCGCTGCTCCGCCGCGGCGAGCGCGTCCAGGAGCATGTCGAGGCGGGTGAGGCGGGCCGGGAGCGCGGTGCGCAACGCGGCCAGTTCGGACAGCTGCCGGACCGTGCGGGTGAGCTCCTCACGCAGCGCCGACCAGGCCGCCTCGTCGACGGTGAGTGGGTCGGGCACGGCTTGGGCGTACACCTGCTGCAGCCGCTGCTGGAGCGGTCCGGTGGTCGGGGTGTGATCGGCGCCGAGGCGGTGGTGCGCGGCGACGGCGGCCTCCAGCGCGGTGTCCAGCTCGATGAGCCGCTCGGTGAGCGCCGCCCTGGCCGCCCCGATCCGGTCGAGGACGTCGACGGTCGCGGCGCACTGCCGCTCCAGCTCGGCGACGAACGCCACGGGCGGCAGGCTCGGCAGCCCGCGCGGGCCGTCGACCGGGTCGACCGGCACCGGCGCCGCGAAGATGCGGGCGGCATCGGCGTCGCGGGACCGGCCGGTGAGGTCGCGCAGCCGGTCCAGGACCGCACGGATGGCGACGAACCCGGCCCACAGCCGCGCGACGTCGACGCCGGACCACAGCCGGGCCGTGGCGCCGCGCAGCTCGACGCCGCGCAGCAGCGCCTGTGCCGGGTGGACGTCCACCGCGTACAGCGCCGCCGCGAGCCGGTCGTGCGCGGCCGCCAGGTCGGCGACCGCGCGGTCGGTGTCCGCTTTCATGTCCCGGTCAGTCCAGGTACTTCGCGGGCGGGGGTGGGGGCGCCGTGCCGAGCCATTGGCTGTAGATCGCCGTCCACCTGCCGCTGGCGCGGACCTTGTCCAGGACGCCGTTGACGAACCGGACCAGGTCCGTCGCGTCGAGGCGCATCGCGACGGCGGACGGCTCGTCGCTGACCGGCTTGCCGACGACCTCGGTGGACGGGTCCTGCGCGGCCAGGCCGATCAGCAGCACGTCCACCGTGGACACCGCGTCGACCTGCCCCTGCTGCAGCAGCACCAGGCAGTCCAGGGTGCTGTCGGTGGCGACCGGGATCGGCTTCGACGGCTGCTTCATGATCGTGACGATGCTGGTGCTGCCCCGGGTCGCGCACACCTTGCGGCCGGCGAGGTCGTCGAAGTCGTCGATGCCGGAGCCCTTGTTGACCAGCAGCCGCTGGGCGGAGGTCAGGTACTCGGTGGAGAACGCGACCTGCTGGCGCCGCTCGCAGGTGGAGGTCATCGTGCGGATGACCATGTCGACCTCGCCGCGCTGCAGGACCGGGATCCGGTCGGCGGTGGTGATCGCCCGCCACTGGATGGCGTCGGGGTTGCCCAGCAGCGCCCTGGCGATCTCCTTGGCGAGGTCGATCTCGAAGCCGACGACCTCGCCGGTCCTCGGGTCGCGGTAGCTGGTGAGGTAGGCGTTCTGGTCGATGCCGACGATGAGCCGGCCCCGCTCGACGATCTTCGCCATGGTGGAGCCGGCGGGCATCTTCCCGGGTGCGGGCAGCGTCGCCGGCGGCCGGAGGCTGGCGCGGACGTCGCACGCCGGCGGTGACGTCGACGGCGGGGCCGGCGACTGCGCGGGGTCCTGCACGTTGAGCGGGCGCGGCACCGCGGCGGCGGCCGTGCTGTCCACCGCCGGGGTCGCCGGGTCCTGACCGCATCCCGCCAGCACGAACACCACGGCGAGGGTGGCGACGATTTTTCTCATCGGTACTCCGCGATCCGCTGGTTCAGGCCGAACGCGGCGGCCGCCGCGACGGCAAGGGCGAGCAGCGCGACGGCGATGTCGGCGCCACCGAGTGCGTCCCCGGCGCCGGCCGCGGCCCGGTCGAACCGCCGCCCGCCGCCGGCGATGCCCTCGGCGAGGGCCGCGTCGAGCCGGCCGGCGGCGCTCGCCGCGCTGGCGTCACCGTCGGTGGCGAGCTTGACCGCCTCGGCGTGCTGGCTGCCGTCGTCCAGCTCGCGGACCTTCTGGTGGACCGTCAGCCACTCCGCGGCGTGCTGCTGGGCCTGCTGCACGGCCGCGCGCGCCGCGTCGTCGGGTGCCTCCTGGTGCGCCCGCTGCAGCAGCCCGCCCTTGCCGTCCTTGCCCGCGAGCTGCTCCATCATGACCTTGAAGTCGTCCTCGAACGCCTTGCCGTCGCCGCGGGCGATGAGCGTCAGCCCCTCGTCGGCGCGGGCCTGCAGGGCCGTGATCCGCGCCTCGGCGAGCAGTCCGACCTGCTCGGACCCACCGTCGCGGCCGTCGCTGATGTGCCCGGCCGCGCCGCTGGCCGCGATCGCCAGCCAGCCGAACGCGACGAGCGCCGCGACGGTCGCCAGGACCATGCCCCGGTTGAGCCGCCGGTTCGTCAGCCGGATCAGGTACCGCTGGGTCAGCACCAGCACACCGAGCAGCGCCAGCCCGAGCAGGGTCACCGTCCAGGGCCACCGGGCCACGGCCCGCTGCGCGTCGGACAGGCGGGTCGCCTCGGCCCGGAACAGCTCCTGCGCCGCCGGCAGGATCGTCTGGCGCATCAGCGCCGACGCCTCCCGCAGGTAGGCGCCGCCGAGCGGGATGCCCTGCCGGTTGTAGGTGCGGGCCGACTCGACCAGGCCGGTGTAGACGGGGATCTGCCGGACCAGGACGCCGAGCGCCGTGGCGCTGCGCCCCTCCGCGCTGTGCAGCGCGACGGTCAGCGCCGAGGAGGCCCTGGCGATGTCGTCCAGGTAGCGCTTGCGCAGCTCGGCCGGCTCGACACCGTTGCCGAGGAAGGCGGTGGCCGCGGTCGCGTCGGCGTCGGACAGCGACCGGTAGATGTCCTGCGCCTGGAGGCTGAGCGGCCCGCTGCGGTCCGTCACGTCGCTGACCAGCCCGACGCTGGCCCGCATGGCGAGCACCCCGGCCAGGCCGAACGCGAGGCCGAGCACGACCACGACGGCCGTCAGCGTGGTGAGACGGCCCGGGCTCGTGGCGGCCCGGCGGATGAGTCGACGCCACGCGATAGCCAAGAAACATCTCCCCGTCTCGATGATGCCCCCGAACATATCCGGCGGCGTCAACCACCTGACAGCCACGTGGCGCGAACGTCCGGCGTCGTTCCCGGGACGAGCCGGCGGCGCGGGCGCATAGGATCGTACTTTCGTCGAGCGTTGGAGGCTGGCCGATGGATCCGCTCGTGCAGGTCGGGGATGTCCGGGACGGCGTGACGCTGCTCGACGCGCGCTGGACCCCGCAGCCGCCGACGGCGCTCGAGCGGTACCGGGTCGCGCACCTGCCCGGCGCCCGGTTCGTCGACCTCGACACCGACCTCGCCGCCCCACCCGGCGCCGGCGGGCGGCACCCCCTGCCTTCCGCGGCGGCGTTCCAGGCCGCGATGCGCCGCCTCGGGGTCGGCGACGATTCAAGCGTGGTGGTGTACGACGACCGGGACGCCTCCGTCGCCGGCCGCCTGTGGTGGATGCTGCGGCACTGGGGGCACCGTGAAGTGCGGGTCCTGGACGGTGGCATCGCCGCGTGGATCCGCGCCGGGCGGCCGGTCGAGGCCGGCGACCCGGTGCCGGTGCCGGCCGGCGACTTCACCGCCGGCGAACCCCGCGACGACCTGCTGACGGCCGCGCAGGTGCCGGCGTTCGTCGAGGGCGGGGTCCTGCTCGACGCCCGGCTCGGGCCCCGCTTCCGCGGCGAGGTCGAGCCGCTCGACCCGGTCGCCGGGCACATCCCGGGCGCGGTGTCGGCGCCGACGTTCGACAACAGCGACGCCGACGGGCTGTTCCTGCCGCCGGCCCAGCTCCGGGAGCGGTTCGCCGCGCTCGGCGTCACCGCCGACCGGCCGGTCGCGGCCTACTGCGGCTCCGGGGTGACCGCGACGCACGAGATCATCGCCCTGGAACTGGCCGGCTTCACGCCCCGGCTGTACGCGGGATCCTGGAGCGACTGGATCACCGACCCGGACCGCCCGGTGGCCACCGGCCCCTGACCGGCCGCCGCGTTCAGGCGTTTCCCGGTCCGGTGTTGGACCGGCGCCCGCGCACGGCTGCCACGGCCTTGGCGACCTGGGCGTCGAAGGCGTCCAGCTGCTCCGCCTCGGCGGCGCTCGCGACGAAGGCGCGCCGGTCGCAAGCCGTGCCCGCGCGCCAGATCCGCTGGATCGCGCGGGTCGCGGTGATGTCGGTCAACGGGTCACCGGACACGAGGACCAGGTCCGCGCGCTGCCCGACCGCGACCCGTCCCCGGTCGGGGAGGCCGAACACGCGGGCCGGTTCGGTGGTCGCCGCGGCCAGCGCCCGCGCCGGGCTGATGCCGCACCGGACCAGCAGTTCCAGCTCCCGGTGCAGGCTGGCCCCGAACACGGTCCCCGGGTTCGGGGCGTCGGTGCCCGCCAGCAGCGTGACCCCGGCCTCGGCCAGCCGCCGCACGGTGCCCTCGGCCCGCGAGTACGGCGGCATCCGCCGGCCGCTCCAGCTCGGTACACCCGACGTCAACCGGCGGGTCCAGGCGTCCCCGAGCGCCTCGGCGAGCCGCGGGTCCGCCGCCACCGCCGCGCCGCCCGGTTCACCGAGCGTGTTCTCGATGGTGGCCAGCGTCGGACCGACCGCGATGCCGGCCGCGGCGATGCGTTCGACCAGGGCCTGGTCCAGCTCGCCGGTCGCGGGGACGTGGGCCACCACGTCGACGCCGGCGGACACGACCTCCTCGACCCCGGCCGCCGAGCTCACGTGCGCGACGACAACCAGGCCGCGGTCGTGCGCGGCGGCCACCAGCGCCGTGATCGTGCCGGGGTCCAGCGCCGGCCACAGGCCGCCGACCCCAGAGATGATCTTCAGGTGGTCCGAGCCCTCGGCGACCCGGTCCGCGACGAACCGCTCGGCCTGGGCGGCGGCGGTCAGCGTCGGGATCGGGGCGTACATCAACGACGGGTGCCCGCCGGGCGCGGTCGCGCCGATGCCCGAGGAGCGCACGTCGGCCACGTCGGGACGGGACCGGGCCTCCTCCTTGGCCCTGGCCACCAGGTCGGGCTTGCTGAACATGTCCAGGACGGTGCTGACGCCGAACGTCAACGACTGCGCGAGGGCGCCGGGCACGAGGTGCACGTGCGTGTCGATCAGACCGGGAAGCACCGTCCCGCCACCCGCGTCGATCACCTCGTCGCCGTCCTGGGCGATCGGGGCCGCCGAGCACCCGGTGATCACCCCGCCGGCGAACCGGACCGACGTCCAGTCCCGCGACGCGGTCCCGTCGAACACCTTCGCGTTCACGATCGTCGTTGCCGCGGCCATGGCGTCCTCAGGGCTCACGAGTCGAAGCCCAGGCCGAGGCGGTCCAGGGTGCGCAGCCACAGGTTGCGGCGGCCCTCATCGCGGTCGGCCCGGGCGATCGACCAGCGGGTCAGCTGGATCACGCCGGAGCGCACCGGCTCCGGCGGGAACGGCACCGGCCTGGAGCGCACCATCCGCAGCCTGGTCAGCGGGGTCGGCTCGCCGGCCAGCAGGTCCAGCATCACCTGCGCGCCGAAGCGGGTCGCGCCGACGCCGAGACCCGTGAACCCGGCGGCGTAGGCGAGGCGGCCGGCATACCCCGTGCCGAAGAACGCGCAGAACCGCGAGCACGTGTCCACGACCCCACCCCACGCGTGGGTGAACCGGACGCCGTCCAGCTGCGGGAACGTCTCGAAGAAGTGTGCCGCGAGCTTGTCCGACGTCGATGGGCGCTGGTCATACGCGGGGCGGATGCCGCCGCCGTTGTAGTACACCGCGTCGTAGCCGCCCCACAGGATGCGGTTGTCGTCGGTGAGCCGGTAGTAGTGGAACTGGTTGGCGCTGTCGCCGATGCCCTGCCGGTCGGCCCAGCCGATGGAGGCCCGTTGTGCCTCGGTGAGGGGCTCGGTCATGAGGGCGTAGTCGTACACCGGGACGATGAACGGCCGGACCCGGCGCAGCGGCGAGCGGAACGCGCCGGTGCCGAGGGCGACCCTGGCCGCGGTCACGGTGCCGTGCGGGGTGCGCAACCGCAGCCCGCTGCCCGTGCTGTGCACTCCGGTGACCCGGGTGCCCTCGTGGAAGCGCACGCCGAGCGCGGCGCAGGCCCCGGCGAGGCCCCAGGCCAGCCGGGCCGGGTCGAGCATCGCGGTGCCGTCGCGGTCCCACACGCCGGCCTCGTAGGTGGCCGCCCGCACCTCCGCGCGGATCGCGTCCCGGTCGAGGAACTCCACCCGCCGGCCCATCCGCCGTGAGGTTTCGAGGCCCTCGAGGAGCCCGCCGACCTGCCATGGTTCGGTCGCCACCGACAGCTCGCCGGTGCGCTCGAAGCCGCAGTCGATCCCGTGCCGCCGCAGCGTCGCCTCGATCCCGTCCAGGTTGGCCCGGCCGAGCTCCTCCAGGGTCTCGATCTCGTCCGGGAACCGGTCGACGCCGTTGGCCAGGCCGTGGGTGAGGCTGGCCGCGCAGAAGCCGCCGTTGCGCCCGGTGGCCGCCCAGCCGATCCGCCGGCCCTCCAGGACGACGACGTCGAGCCCGGGGTCGCGCTCCTTCGCCAGCAGCGCCGTCCACAACCCGCTGAACCCGCCGCCGACCACCGCCAGGTCCGCGGTCGTCTCCCCCCGCAGCGGCGGGTGCGGGTCGGGCAGCGTCCGGTCCAGCCAGAACGGGGTGCTCACGGCGTCGCGCAGCGCGGGATGACCCATTGCCGCACTCTACGGGTCACGCGCCCGGCCCCGGGCGTCGATACACTGAGCGGGTGGCCACGGACGACCTGCTGTTCGTCGTGCTCGACGGTGCCGGCGGCTGCCTCGTCGCCCTCGACGAGCCGACCCTGGCCGGGCCGGTGTCCCGGGCCGGTCGCGGCGGCGTCATCCACCTCGTCCCCTCCGGGCGGCCGGTGCTGCGCCCCGACCCGCCGGGCAACGCCGGGCTGCGCGCGCTGACCGGCGCCGGGACCGTCGCCGTCGCCGGGGCGACCGTCGCGCTGTCCGCGCTGTTGACACCGTTCGTCGGCGCACCGATCGGGGTGGCCGGCCTGGCGCTGTGCGGCGCCGGCTACCGCAGTGGCCGGTCGGCGCTCGACCGGCGCTGGGGCGACCGGCACCGCATCCTGCGCCGGCCCGCCGAGGTGGGGGTGTTCGCCGGGGCGTTCAGCGCCGCGCAGACGATCCTCATGCTGTGGCCGCGGCTGCGGGACCTGGTCCAGGTGTCGACGCCGAGCCGGGAGCTGGCCGGGTCGCTGTGGACCCTGGCCGGCCTGCTGCACGACCGGGCCGACCTCCAGGAGCAGCTCGCCGAGCTGTCCCGGGCCGCGGCCCGGCTGCCGGCCGGCTCCCGGGCCGCAGCGCCGCTGCGCGACGAGCTGGCGCAGCGGCAGGCCCTGCTCCGGGCGTCCCTCACAGAGCTCGCCGGCGCGGTGGACGCCCGGGTGTCGGCGCTGGAGACCCTGGCCGGGGAGTGCGTCGACCTGGTCCGGGACGAGCGGGCGGTGGTGGCCGCGGTCGAGGCGATCCGCAGCGCGGACCGTTCGCTGGGCCTGGTCGTCCCGCCGGTCGTCACTCCCCCGGACGAGACCGGCGAGCTGGCGTCGCAGACCCGTTCGATCGTGGCGGCGTATCGGGAGCTGACCGGCCTCACCCGGCGCTGAGCGGTCCCTTCCGGGCAAGGGCCACCCGTCCACAATGGAGTGCGCCGTCCGCACGGGGTGGGGGCGGCCTTTCGGCGGTGCCGCGGGCGACGCTGCGTCGCCTAACCTTCACGCCGTGTCGCCCGACGAGGACTCGCCGCCGCCCACGCCCCCGCCCGCCGAACCGCCGCCGGGCCCACCTGCGGATCCGCCGCCGGGACCACCGCCGGGACCACCTGCGGATCCACCGCCGGCAGCGCCTGCGGGTGGTGGGCGCACGGGTCGTGTCGCGCGGTGGACGGCGATCGCCAGCACGGCGGCGGTCGTGCTGGCCGGGCCCGCCGCGTGCGTGCAGGTCCTCGGGGTCAACGTGGCGCAGGTCGTCGGCTGGTTCGGCGGGCCGGTGCCGTCGCCGTCGGTCACCGGGCAGTCGGCGACCCCCGTACAGGAGCCCGTCACCCCGTCGCCGAGCGGGTCCGGAGCCTCTGCGTCACCGTCACCCTCACCCTCCCCCTCGGTCGGGCCGACCGGCCCGCCGCCACCCCCGCCGCCGTCGCCGACACCGACGAGGAGCCCTGCGCCCGTCGCGTTCACCTTCGACGCGCGGAGCACCGTCGACCAGTGCGACAACCTCGCCGGGCACGGTGACGCGCCGAAGACCGGACGGGTGCTCATCTTCGTGCGGTACCAGCGCGACACCGTCTGGTTCTACGAGCAGCCCGTCATCTTCGGCCCGGACCACACCTGGACCAGCAGCCGGGTGGTGACCGGCGGCGACGACGACGGCGGCACCGAGTTCCGCTACGCCGCGGTCGCCGTCTCCGACCAGACCGCCGACACCCTGTCGAAGATCACCGGCTCGCCGTATCCGACGCCGTCCCTGCCGGGCACGATCATCCGCGAGAGCGACGCGGTCGTCCGCACCCGCGACAAGGGCATCTGTTAAGCGGGCACCGGCTCGGCGACCTGCGGGCGGGTCCGGCGGGCCCAGGCGACGACCGGCGGGACGAGGGTGCCGAGGACCGCGAACACGGCGCCCAGCAGCAGCCAGCCCGGTGCGCCCCAGCCGACCGCCAGGCTGGTCACCACGAACGGCGCGAGCATCTGCCCCAGCTGCATGCCCATCGAGTAGGCGCCCTGGTACTGGCCGTGCGCGTCGGACGGGGCCAGCCCGAACGAGATGCCCCACCCGGCGGCGGAGTGCCACAGCTCGCCGGTGACGTGCGCGAGCGCGCCGAGCACCAGCAGCGCGACCGTCGCCGGCATGCTGGTGCCACCGCTCACCGCGAACAGCGCGCACCCGGCGAACAGCGCCAGCCCCGCCCGCCGCGAGGCCCGGGCGGCGCCGGACAGCGACTCCGTGCCGCGGGCGGCCCGGACCTGAAACAGCACCACCGCCGTGGTGTTGACCAGGAACAGCACCGCGATCAGCCAGCGCGGCGCGTCGGTGCGGTGCGCGATCCACAGCGGCAGCGCCACCTCGAACAGCCCGAAGTGCGTCGCCATCAGCCCGTCGAGGACCACGAACGCCAGGAACGGCCGGTCCCGCAGCGCGACCAGCCGGGGACCCGTCTCCCGGGCGGGCGCGGCCGGCACCGGGGCCAGCCCGCGCAACACCAGCGCCGCGGCCGCGTAGGTGACCGCGTCGAGCAGGATCAGGGTGAGGTACGCCGGCCGCGTGTCGATCGCCAGCCCGACGCCCGCGACGGCGGAACCGGCGGCGATCCCGACGTTGGTGACCGAGCGCAGGTATGCCCTGGTGTGCACGCGCCGGTCCGCCGGGACCGCGCCGGCGATGACGGCGCCCTTGGCCGCCCGCTGGGCCGCGTCGGCGATCGCCATCGGCACCCCGACGAGCAGGTAGGACCCGAACCCGTCGACGGTGACCAGTGCGACCGACCCCACGGCCAGGACGACGAGCCCGGCGACCAGGACGCCGCGCGGTCCGCGGCGGTCCGCGACGTAGCCCATCGGCGCGCTCGCGACCAGGCTGGCCAGCGCCGTCACGGTCAGCGCCAGGCCGGTCTCCCGCACGCTCAGCCCGACGGACCGGGTCAGGAACAGCGCGATCGACGTCATCGACACGCCGTTGCCGAACGTGTTGATCAGGGTCGCACCGGCGAGCAGCCGCAGTGGGCCGGGTTCTGGAAGCACGCCGCCATTAAACAATACGTACGTACGGTTTGCTAGTCAGGTCCGCGCGGATCCGGTCCAGGGTGGCCGCCATCGCCTGCGGCATCGCCGCGCCCCGGCCACTGAGCCGCTCGAAGGCGAGCACGCCACGGCCCGCGCTCAGGGCCATCGTCTGCACCAGCCGCGTCCCGCCGGGCACGGCGGTCAGCGCGAAGCGCCACGTGGTGCTGTCGGGGAAGCGGCCGCGGCGCAGGGTCCGGAACGCGAACTCCACGCCCGGCTCGGCGGCGAGCACCACGCACTCCCGGGTCCAGCGCACGCCGACGCTGCGGCTCGACCCGCGGAAGCGCGCGCCCGGCACGGGACCGGTCGCGGCGTCGTCCCATTCGCAGCGGTAGCACTCGGGGCTCCAGCGGCCCATGCGCGTGACGTCGGCGACGGCGGCGTACACCTCGGCGGGCGGGACCGGGATCACCACCTCCGCGCGGGCGGTCATCGAGACGACCGGCTCGGCGGGCGCGAGGTCGGCGTACGCGTCCTGCAGGCGCCTGGTGTACCGGCCGCGGGTGGCGGCCAGGATCAGCCGCAGCGGCAGCCCGCCGGTGTGCAGCACCCGCTCGGCCAGGGAGGCGTCGGCGGCCATCACCCACGGCACGACGAACCCCATCCGCACCGGCAGCGCCTTGCGCATCGCCTTCTCCATGGCGGCGTGCCGCTGCGGGGTGATCCGCTCCGCGACGATCGGCACGACGACGGCCTCCTCCTCGGCGAGGTGCTCGACCATGAGGTCCCGCAGCCGCACCGACGCCGCTTGCAGGGCGGCGAAGTCCCGCGTCTCCAGCGCCGACCGGATGGCGTCCATCAACGGGTCCAGCTCGCCGTGGTCGCCGCTGAGCGCCTCGAGCTCGGCGTTGGGGCCGGTCGCCTCCAGCAGCATCGGCCACAGGAACCCGTCCTCGCCGGTGTGGTGATGGTGAATGGCGTCGATCACGTCGCCGACGTGGGCGCGCAGGGCGGCGAGCTGGCGTGGCCCCGGCCGGCGCCGCCCGGCGGCGGCGCTGACGGCGAACTCGGCGAGCCGGTCGAGCTCTCCCCGGATCGCGGCGTGCATCAACAAGTATCCCGACTGGTCTGTCATGGTCATCGCTCCTCGGTTATATTCGGTGCAGCCACACTGTATTCGAACCAGTGAGCATGGAGTCAATATCGTGGATACGACACCTCGGGCGTACCGGTCCCCCCGGCGCCAGGCCCAGGCGGAGCAGACCCGGGCCGCGATCGTGCGCGCCGCCGCGCGGCTGTTCGCCGACCGGGGCTACGCGGGCACCACGATGCAGGCCGTCGCCGACGAGGCCGGCGTCGCCGTCGAGTCCGTCTACAAGGCCGGCTCCAAGGCCCAGCTGCTGCGCCGCGCCCACGACGAGACGGTCGCCGGCGACGACCGGCCCGTCCCACTGCTGGAGCGGGAGGAGCTGCGCGCCGCCCTCGCCGTCGACGACCAGCGCGCGCTGATCCGCACGTTCGCGGCCACCGTCGCCGACCGGGCCCGCACCCTGAGCCCGATCAGCCGCGCGTTCGTCCAGGCGGCCGGCGCCGACCCGGCGATCAACGCGTCCTGGGAGGAGCTCGAGTCGCAGCGCCTCGCCGACCAGCGCCGCCTGGTCGAGGCGATCGCCGCGCTGGGCCCGCTGCGGGCGGGCCTGAGCGTGGACCGCGGCGCGACGCTGATCTGGACGCTGCTCAACCACCAGTCGGGCTGGCTGGTCACCCACCACCTCGGCTGGGACGACGAGCAGGTCGCCGGCTGGATGACGGAGACCCTTACCTGCCTGCTGCTGCCCGGATCATGAGACGCCGTCGAGGAAGGAGGCGGCGCGGAACACCTCGAAGTCCGGGGCCGGGACCGGGCGGGAGAAGTGGAAGCCCTGGCCGACCGGGCAGCCCAGCCGGCGCAGCTCCTCCGCCTGCGCCGCGTGCTCGATGCCCTCGGCGACCACCTCCAGCCCGAGCGCCGCGGCCAGGTCCAGGATGGCCCGGGCCAGGGCGGAGCGCTCCGCGCCCTGGGCGACCCCGTCGACGAACGGCTTCGGGATCTTCAGGACGTCGATCGGGAAGTCGTGCAGCCGGGACAGCGACGAGTACCCGGTGCCGAAGTCGTCGACGGCGAGCTGCACGCCGAGGGCCTTGAGCTCGCCGAGGCGGTGCTGGGCCACCTCCGCGTCCTCGTGCAGCAGCGACTCGGTGATCTCCAGGGTGAGCAGGTGCGGCGGGAGGCCGGACCGGGCGAGGGTCTGCTGGACGTAGAGGACGACGGCGGGGTCCTGGACCTGGCGCGGCGACAGGTTCACGCTGATCTTCAGGCCGGGCCACGCGGCCGCCTGGCGGCAGGCGGTGTCCAGCACCGCGTAGCCGAGCGGCAGGATCAGGCCGCTCTCCTCGGCGAGGGGGATGAACCGGTCGGGTGGGATGAGGCCTTTCGTCGGGTGCGGCCAGCGTACGAGGGCCTCGGCGCCCACGACGGCGCCGTCGGCGAGGTCGATGAACGGCTGGTAGTGCACGACCAGCTCGTGCCGTTCGACGGCGCCGCGCAGGTCGTCGGCGAGGTCGAGCTTCTCCACCAGGCCCGCGTGCATGCTGGGGGCGAAGTACGCGAACCGGTTGCGCCCCTGCCGCTTCGCCATGTGCATCGCGACGTCGGCGTTGCGCAGCAGCTCGTCGGCGTCCGGGAGCCGGTCCGGGTCGGGCAGGGCGATGCCGACGCTGGCCTGCGGCTGGATCTCCCGGCCGCCGATGGACAGCGGCTGGCGCAGCGTGGCGAGGACCCGTTCGGCGACGCGGGCGGCCTCGGCGGCGTCGTCGAGGTGCTCCAGCAGCATCGCGAACTCGTCGCCGCCGAGCCGGGCGGCGGTGTCGGCGGAGCGCAGGCAGGTCCGGAGCCGGTCGGCGGTGGCGCGGAGCATCCCGTCGCCCACGGACCGGCCCAGCGAGTCGTTGATGGTCTTGAAGTCGTCGAGGTCCACGACGAGGACGGCGAGATGCTGATACGGGTTTCCGCGCCGCTCCAGCGCGTGGTGGACCCGGTCGGCGAGCAGGGCCCGGTTCGCCAGGCCGGTCAGCTCGTCGTGGAACGCCCGGTGGGTGAGCTGGTCCTCCAGGGCCTTGCGTTCGGTGACATCCCGGGTGGTCATCAGGTAGCCGCTGACGTCGGCGTCGTCGACGACCCGCCCGACGGTCTCCGTCATGATGTACTGCCCGCTCGCGTGCCGCAGCCGGCACTCGAGGGGGCCGACCCGGTCGGCACCCTCGGAGGTGGCGCTGCCGAGCAGGGCCGTGACCCGGTCCCGGTCGTCGGGGTGCACCAGGTCCAGCAGGGACGTGCCGAGCAGGGCGTCGGGGTGGTGGCCGAGCAGCGAGCGCACCGACGGCGTCACGTACTGCACGCTCGCGTCCCGGCCGCAGATCGACAGCACGTCGGTGACCTGCTCGGTGAGGCGCTGGAAGCGGCCCTCGGCCCGCTGCCGCTGCACCTCCCGCAGCACCGCCATCAGGTCCGCCATGCGGATCAGGATCAGGACGAACAGGACGCACGACGCGGCGAGAAACACGGGGAGCTCACCGACCGCCGTCGCGCGGACCGTGATGACGGCCGGGATGAGCAGCGCGGCGACCGCGAGCAGCACCGCGAACCGGCCGCTGGTCAGCCGCGCCGGAGCGGCCGGCACCGGCTCGGTGAGCCGGCGCATGTCCGGGTGCAGCGCGGCGCAGCCGGCCCCGATGTAGAACACCAGCCAGCCGAGGTCGACCCAGGTGCCGACCCGGAACTCGCCGTGCAGCGACTGCCAGGTGAAGATCCCGTCGGTGGTCAGCAACGCGACGACGCTCGCCAGCAGCAGCCGGAACGACGTGCTGCGGGCGGTCCGGCCGCTGCCGAGCCGGACCAGGACGGCCAGCACGAGCACGTCACCGAGTGGGTAGGCCACCGCCGCGACCTGCTCCAAGACGGAGTCACCGGCGCCGTCCAGGTACGGCCGGATCACGAACACCCAGGCCAGCAGCGCCACCCCGACGGTGATGATCGACGCGTCGAGCAGCGCGGCCCGGTCACCGCCCGGGTTCTGCCGGCGGACCAGCGTCGCCAGGGCCACCGCGAGCAGCGCATACATCGCCACGAAGAACACGTCGGCGAACGACGGCCCGGCCGGCTCGTTGTGCACCAGCTGCGGCCAGATGTACAGCGCCACGCCGACGGCGTACGACGCCAGGCCGGTGCCGATCAGCACCCACGGCAGGGGCTG
The DNA here is from genome assembly GCF_016862795.1 of Dactylosporangium siamense. GTDB lineage: Bacteria > Actinomycetota > Actinomycetes > Mycobacteriales > Micromonosporaceae > Dactylosporangium > Dactylosporangium siamense. The sequence continues at coordinate 38,688 of NZ_BONQ01000031.1, forward strand.
CGCCGGGCGGTGCCGGGCGACCCCGACCGCGACCGCGACCGCCGGCGATGACGCGACCGCCGTCCACAGGATCGAGCGCAGCGGCGAATCCGGCGTGAGGTAGTACACCGCGCTCAGCGCGACAGCGACGCACGCATACGCCCGGACCAGCACGGGCACCCCCTTTCCTACCACTGCAGATCGGCCGGTCCGGGGCCGGGTTTACGAAGTCGCACCAACGCGGCAACCCGCGACCCCGTGCGGCCCGTCCCACTGGGGTGAACATGTCGGACGAAGCAGAGTTCCGCGACTACGCCGGACCACGGATGGCGACCTGGCGCCGCACCGCGTACCTGCTGTGCCGCGACTGGCATCTCGCCGATGATCTCGTGGCGACGGTCCTGGACAAGTTGTTCCGGCAGTGGCACCGCCGGGAGGCGATCCGCAGCCTCGACGCGTACGTCGGCGGCATGCTCGCCCGCGCCGTGGTCGACGAGCACCGCCGGCCGTGGCGGCGGGAACACCTCGAGGACGGCGACCGCGATGTCGGGGTCGCCGTCGGGGTCGGCGGCGGGGTCGAAGCGACCGTGGAGCGGCTGACCCTCGACACCTACCTGGCTCAGCTCGGCCCGCGCCGTCGCGCGGTCCTGGTGCTGCGCTTCTACTGCGACCTCTCGGTCGAGGAGACCGCCGAGATCCTCGGCGTGTCCATCGGCACCGTGAAGAGCCAGACCGCCCGCGGTCTGGAGACCCTGCGCGCCCTCGCCGCGCCGCCCACTGCAACCGTCAGGCAGGCATGATGAGCCACCAGCAGCTGTTCGAACCGGTCCTCACCGGTGAGCCCCCGGTCCGTGACACCCTCGACGCGCTGGTGCGCCGGTCGCGCCGGCGCCAGCGGTACCGCCGGCTGACCGCGACGGGCGTGGGCCTCGTCGCCGCCGGGGTGGTGACGATCCTGGCCCTGCCGTCCACCCCACCGTTGGTGACCGGAGCGCCACCGACGACCGCCCCGTCCTCGCCGAGCCGGGCCGATCCCATCCTGCTCGGCGAGGATCCGAGCGAGCGGCCGGAGGACGCGGTGCAGCGCCTCGCCGTCGCGGTCCCGGCCGCCGTCACCCAGGTCGTGCCGGCGGCGCGCACCGTCGTGCAGCCGACCGTGCGCCGGGAGGTGGTGATGACCGTGCCCGACAACGTGACCCTCACGTCCGCGTACGTGATCACCTCGGTCATCACCGTCAACGGCGTGCCCGGCACCCTGGTCGTCACCGTCCAGCGCCGCTACGTGGCCCTCGGCTGCGCCGCGGCGTTCCCGGCCGACGTGCTGCCCTCGACGCTGCGGACGCAGTGCGCACCCAACGCGGACGTGGGTCAGCCGTACACGATCGAGACCAAGCGCGACGAGCGCCCGGGCATGATCCGCAACGTCGTCTCGCTGGACCGGCTGGACGGCCTGACCGTGACCGTCTCGGTGAGCAACGAGCCCGCGCTGACCGGTGCCCCGCCGCTGACCGGGGAGCAGATCGTCGAGATCGCTCGCGACCCTCAGCTGACCCTGTATCCGTGACCCTGTATCCGTGACCCTGTATCCGTGATCAGGCGGCCCGGCGGCCGGCGAGCGCGATGACGGTGCCGAGCACGACGATCAGCCCACCGACCGCCACGGGCAGCGACAGGACGCCGCCCAGGAGGCCCAGCACCGCCGGTCCCGCCAGCAGCCCCGCGTAGCCCACGGCGCCGACCTGGGCGATCGCCGCTCCGGCCAGGTCCGGCCGCACGCTCCCGGCCAGCGAGAAGACCAGTGGCAGGACCGGACTCACGGCCACCCCGGTCAGGTACACGGCGGCGAGCACGACCGGCACCGCCGGCACCGCCACGAGTAGCGCGCAGACCACTGCCACGCCGGTGCCGCACCAGACGATGACGGTCGCGGCACCGGCCCTGGCCCGGATCCGGTCCGCGCCGGCCCGCCCGGTCAGGATCCCGGCCTGCAGCAGCGGATGGCCCAGCGCCGCGACCGCCGCCGACGCCCCGGCACCGTCCCGCAGCAGCAACCCGCCCCAGTCGGCGAGCACGCCCTCCACCATGAACGCGGCGAACGCGAGGACGCTCAGCAGGTGCACCCGCGGGCCACGCCTGTCCGGGGGTATCGCTGCCGGGAGCGGCAGGTCCGGGGTCCGCAGCAGCGTCAGTGGCAGCACCAGCACCGCGATGCACGCCACGGTCATGGGGTACGGGACCGCGAGGCGGGTGCCCGCCGCGACCAGCAGACCGGCGACGGCGGCGCCGACGGCCCAGGCGGCGTGCATGCCGCTGAGGAGCGGCCGGTCGTACGCCCGCTCCACCGCGGCACCCTGTGCGTTGACGGCCGCCTCGATCACGCCGAACGCGACGCCGAAGCCCGCCGCGGCGACGAACAGCGGTCCGTGGCCGGGGGCCGCCGCGACGGCCACGGCACCGACCGCGCCCGCCGGGCCGGCGATCCGCAGCACCGTTGCCGGGCCGGCGAGCGGCAGCACCAGCCGCAGCGACTGCATCGCCGCGAACGCCGCGACGCCCCAGGTGAACAGGACCGCGCCGACCTGCCCGGCCGACAGGTCGAGGCGGTGTGCCAGCGCGGGTATCCCGGCCGCGACCACCCCGCACAGGACGCCGGCGACCGCGAACATCACGGTCACCGACACCCGTGCCCGGCTCGGAACGGGCGCGGGCAGGGCCCGGTGCAACTCGCCCGTCGCCTGCCGCATGGTTCGCGCCCGTCTCTCCCGGCGCTTCGGATGTCCGGCTGTACTGGGCAACGGCCGCCGTGTCGGCGCGGTTCGGCCTTGTCATGGCCGATACCCGACCGTCGCCGGGTCCGCCACTGATGACGGACCCGGTTCGGGGTCGGGCGGTTCGGGTCGGGCGGTTCGGGTCAGGCGGTTCGGGTCAGGCGGTGAAGCCGCCGTCGACGTTGACGGTGGCGCCGGTGATGTACCTGCCGTCGGGGCCGGCCAGGAACGCGACGGCGGCCGCCACGTCCGACGGGTCGGCATAGTGCCCGAGCGCGGTGAACCCGTTGATGGTGGCCGCGTTCGGGCCGTCGGCCGGGTTCAGCTCGGTGTCGGTGGCCCCGGGGTGGACCAGGTTGACGGTGATGGCCCGCGGGCCGAGTTCCCGGCCGAGCGACTTCGTCAACCCGATGAGCGCGGTCTTGCTCATCGAGTACAGCGAAAATCCGGGAAACACGGCCCGCTCCGCGGCATTGCTGCCGATGTTGATGATCCGGCCGCCGGCGCTCATGTGCCGCACCGCTGCCTGGGTGGCGACGAACGGCGCACGCACGTTGACCGCGACGGTCTGCTCGAACTCGGCCAGGCTCAGGTCCTGCAACGGCCCGAGCAGGAACGCTCCGGCGTTGTTGACCAGGATGTCGAGCCGGCCGAGCTCGGCGGCGGCACGGTCGACGGCACCGGCCACGGCGGCCGGGTCGGCGCTGTCGGCCTGGATGACCAGCACCCGGCGGCCGGTCGCGGTCACGGCGGCGGCGAGCTCCGTCGCGCGCTGCCGGTCGTGCTGAAACGTGAGCGCCACGTCGGCGCCCTGCGCGGCGAGGCGGCGCACCACGGCGGCGCCGATCCCCCGCCCGCCGCCGGTCACCAGCGCGACCTTGCCCTCAAGACTGTTCGTGATCGTGTTCGTCGTCATGATGATCAGCTTTGTCGCCGGCACCCACCCGCGTCTGGCGGCGATCGGACGTGGCGCTCAGGGCAGCGAGCAGATCGCCACGCAGACCGTCCGCGTGTCCGCCTGGGTGGTGCCGACGTACGAGCGGATCTGGAACTCGACCTTCTCGCCGCTGTAGTACCAGTATCCGGGCGTGGTCTTCACGGCGCCGCCGCTGAAGGTGTTCATGTGGGTCCAGGGGAGGCCGGCCGTGCCCCAGCCGTGGCGGGTGTAGACACGGGTGGAGGTGGCGCCGGTGGCCCCGTAGGTGAAGGACACCCGCGAGTACGGGTCGCCCGGCTGCTTGTTCGTGCTGAAGTTGCTGATCGTGCCGGCCGGGTCGGGTGCGTCCGGTCCACAGACCGGTGGCGGGTTCGGCACGTCGCACACCGGGATGGCGTGCGCGGCCGCTGGGCGCACGACCAGCGCGGCGGTCGCGACCATGGCGAGCACGGTGGCGCGTCGGAGCAAGGACATCTGATGACCTTTCGATGGGTTCGGTGTCGCTTCCCATCTCCACGCCGACGCCTCGGCGGCGGTTCGATCCCGCGCCTGCGCGAACCCGACAGACCAGATGCGCCGAAGGCCAGGCGTGTTGCCATCACCCGGCGTTGCGGCCCGAACACCGGCGCATGAAACCATTGTTGATCACCGAAAGCGGACCTAACGCCGGCTTAAGCGAACCTTTGAAATCAGGTCTTCACGTGCTTCGATGGATATCAATGCCTGTCGTGGCCCGGACACCCCGCATGTGCATCCTAGATGCGCGGAAATGACCTGCACGATCGGCCTGATCTGGCCAAACCGGATCTAGCAAGTTCCTTAACGAACCCTCAAACCGTCATCACCGATAAGCCGAAGCCGCTCGATGAAACTTAAATTGACCGGCCCCACTGGGCTGCCTACGTTGGATTCGTCGATCGGGGTGAAATCGTCACACAATGCGTCGGCAGCGTTACGCAGATTGAGGATAAACGATGGTTCGACGGTATCCTCCAGCTCGGGGCGGGCAACCATCCGCCATCAACGTCAGCCTGCTGGTGCTCGCCGGCCTGGTCCTGCTGGGCGTCATGACCGAGGGCGGGCGGCCGGTGCTCACCGGACTGGTGGGCTTCCTGCGCTTCTACGGCGGTGTGTTCACGCTCGTCGCGCTGACCCTCACCGTGATTGCCGGACTCGTCGCCACCGACCGCGTCCTGCTGCTGGCCCGGCACCGGCTGTGGGTCCAGTCCGTGCACCGCACCCTCGGCATCGTGGCGGTGTCGTGCCTGGCGCTGCACATCGGCACCGAGCTCGCCGCCAGCCGGGTCGGCGTGTTCGGCGCGCTGGTGCCGTTCACCTCGGCGCCGTTCGGGATCGGGCTGGGCAGCGTCGCGGCGTATCTCATGCTGACCGTGACGTGGAGCGGCATCGTGCGGGCCCGCTTCGCGCAGAGCGGACGGCCGGGGCTGTGGCGGCCGGTGCACGCCGTGGCCTACCTGTCCTGGCCGGTGGCGCTGACGCACGGGCTCAGCGCCGGGCGCCCGCCGGCCGTCTGGGTCACCACCAGCTACCTCGTCCTGCTGTTCCTCACGACCGTCGCGCTCGGCCTGCGGTTGTCGGCGGAGCACAACCGGCGCCGCCAGCAACTGGCCGCGGACCGGACCACGACGACGATCGCGCCGGTGGGACGGCCGGTGCCCGCTCCGTCCGCGCGGCGGGCCGCACCGCCGGGACGGACGGCGACCCGGTTCCGGTGGGACGCACCACCCGCGGAGCAGCTGTGGCTGGAGCGGGACCTGCACGATTGGCAGACGCCCCAACGCGATGAGCCCGCCACGGCCACGTACCGGGGCACGGCCGCCCCGCACACGCCCACGAGCCAGACCGGCCGGCACGCGACAGCGGACGAGTCCCCCGGCCTGACCCTGCGCGACCGGTTCGAGGCGCGCCGCGCGAAGGTGCAGCAGGTGGAGCCCGAGGACCGCTACCCCGACGACGACACGCCGACCCTCGTCAACCTCGACGCACGCCGCGCGATGCGGCGCCGGCCACGGAAGTCGCACGAGCTGGACGAGGACGACATCAAGTACTGGGCGCAGCTTCGGGGTGAGGCCAGGTGAGCAGCCCGCTGCCGGCCGTGCGCTCGATCGGACCGGCCCGGCTCACTGCCGGTCTCGAGCGCTCCGGACGGCTGAGGCACCACGCCCATCTCCAGGTCCACGGGCCACTCGGCCCGATGTCCCAGCGCGCCCTGATCGCGCTCGCCGAGGACATCCGGCTGACCGGCCGCGGCGGCGCGGGCTTCCCGTTCGCGCGCAAGCTGCGGGCCGTCGCCGACGCGGTCGACCGGCGCACCCTCGCCCCGGTCGTGGTGGTCAACGCGACCGAAGGTGAGCCCGCGGCCTGGAAGGACAAGGTCCTGCTGACCCGCGCACCGCATCTCATCCTCGACGGCGCCGCGCTGGTCGCGTGGGCGTTGCGGGCGGAGGAGATCGTCGTCTGCGTCGCCGACGATGGTGTCGGTGAGCAGTCGATGCTCGCCGCGCTGGCCGAGCGTGAGCTTCCGGCGCCGGCACAGGCGATCCGGGTGCCGCACCGGTTCATCTCCGGCGAGGGCGGCGCGCTCGTGCAGGGCATCAACGGCCTGCCATTCATCCCGCCGGGGATCAAGCGCCGCGCGAGCGACGGAGGTGTCGGCGGACATCCGACGCTGCTGTCCAACGCGGAAACCTTTGCACAGCTGGCGATCGCCGCCAGGATGGGCCCTCGACGCTACCGCGAGGCCGGCACCGACGAGCCCGGGACGGTCCTGCTGAGCGTGACCGGCAGCGCCGCGTCGCCGGCAGTGGTGGAGTGCCCGACCGGCACCCCGCTCGCCCAGGTGCTCGACGTGTGCGAGGTGCCCGCCGGTCCCGCCGTGCTGACCGGCGGCTTCCACGGTCGCTGGATCGACATGACGACCGCATACCGCGCGGAAGTCTCCCGGCAGGGGCTCACCGCCGTCGGCGGGGCGCTCGGCGCCGGGATCGTGCTCCCGATCGGCGCGGGCACCTGCCCGATCGGCGAGGTCGCCCGGGTCGTGCGCTACCTCGCGGCGGAGTCCGCCGGGCAGTGCGGACCGTGCCGGCTGGGCCTGCCGGACCTGGCCCGCGCGGTCGACGGGGTGGCATCCGGCGCCGGCGACCCGGGCCTGGTCCGGGCCGCCGCCACAGCGGTGAAAGGTCGTGGCGCGTGCGGACACCCCGACGGCACCGCCGGTTTCGCGTCCTCCGCGCTGGAGGTCTTCGCCGACGACCTGGCCCGGCACGCCCGCGCCGGCGACTGCGGGCGCCCCGTCGCCGGGACCCTGCCGGTGCCGGACCGCGACGAGGACGGCGCACTGCGCCTGGCCGTGGACTGGTCGCGGTGCGACGGTCACGGGCTCTGCGCCGAGATCGCGCCGGACCTGATCCACCTGGACGGCAACGGATTCCCGGCGTTCCTCGACACTGCGGTGCCGACGCGACTGGAACCGGTGGCGGCGCAGGCGGTGGCGATGTGCCCGGCGCTCGCGCTGCGCATGGCGGCATCGAAGCGGTAGTGGCTCATGTATCAGACGTCCCGCGGAGATCACGTCGCAGGCCGGGTCGACGTCCACGACCGGGGCCGCTCCCGGCATGCCCGGCGCGATCCCGAGGACGAGCTGCTCCGCGTGCTGTACCAGGAGCACGCGGAGGCGTTGCTGCGCTTCGTCGTGCGCATCACCGGTGGCGACCGGCAACGCGCCGAGGACATCGTGCAGGAGACCCTGCTGCGCGCGTGGTGCAACGCGGACAAGCTCGATCCGCACGCCGCGGTCTCGTTGCGGCCGTGGCTGTTCACCGTGGCCCGCCGGATCGCCATCGACGAATACCGCAGCGCGAACGCACGCCCCCCCGAAGCCTACGACCAGGACGTGGAGGCGCTGTGGCTCGACGACGAAACCGACCGCGTGATCGCCAATCTCGTCGTCGCGGACGCCATGCGCGGCCTCAGTCCCGCACACCGGGAGATCCTGGTCGAGACCTACCTGCGCGATCGCACCGTGAACGAGGTCGCCGAACTGCTCGGGCTGCCGATCGGCACGGCCAAGTCACGGGTGTACTACGCCCTGCGCGCATTGCGGGTCGCACTGGATGACCTTGGTGGTACGGGCGAAACCCGGCACTAGTTCAATGCCGCGCCGGAAATCGCTGTGAATTTGTCCACTGTGGAGCCGTTCAGTCCCCTCCCTCTCCCGTCACGTACCCCTCAGCGGAACGAGCAACACGAACGCGAGCGACGGAAACGAGGAGGACGACGTGGCAGCACGGAGGTTCATCGTCACCCCGGCCGGCTGCGCTGTGGCGGCGGCCGCCATGACAGGCCTGACAGCACTGACCGGATGCGCCCCGAAAGGCGGCTACGACGCGGAACAGCAGCAGGTGCCGGCGCTGGCCAACGCCGAGGCAGGGCCGACTTCGGCGCCGCCCGCGTCGACGGCGCCGCCGCAGCCGCTCACCGAGTCCCTCAAGGCGGTCACCATCCCGAAGATGGGCAAGGTCGTCGTCGACCAGAAGGGCTGGGTGCTGTACCGCTTCGACAAGGACACCGCCAACCCCTCGAAGTCGGCGTGCGAAGCCAAGTGCGCCCAGGTGTGGCCACCGGCCATCACCGACGGCAACCCGGATCTCGCCGGTGTCGACCCCGCGATCGTCGGCACCGTCATCCGGGGGGACGGCTCGCGGCAGATCACCCTGGCCGGCTGGCCCGTCTACCGGTACATCGGCGACCCCAAGCCGGGCGCCTGGAAGGGTCAGAACGTCGGCGGCACCTGGTTCGTCGTCGCCCCGACCGGCAAGAAGAACCTCACCTGCCTGCCGACGCCCGCACCCGCCGCGGTCACGCCACCTGCCGCCTCGCAAGCCGCAGGCCCGCCGGAGTCGACCAGCACCGGCGACGGATACGGGTACTGATGAGTTCCCTGCATCGCAGCGCCGCCGCCACGAACTGGCTGGCGCGTGGCCGGCGGTGGCCGTGGTGGGCGCTGCTCGCCGCGACCGTCGGTGCGGTGCTGCTCGTCCCGGCGCTGCGCGCCGGCGATAACGCCGCAACGAGTGCGCCCGAACACCACCACCACGATGTCGTCCCGGCCGCGGTCACCGCCACCGGAATCGTTGCCACTGACCTGCCCGACGGCTGGACCATGACCAGTTTCGGAATGATCGGCCCCGCCGACCGGGAGTTTCTGGTGAAGGTTCGCCAGGCCGGCCTCTGGGAGGGCCCGGCCGGGCAGCTGGCCCGCGACCACGCCGCCGACAAGCGGGTCAAGGAGGTCGGCGCGCAGCTGGCCACCGATCATCACGGCCTCGACACGCAGGTGCGGCAGGTCGCCGCCCAGCTCGGCGTACCCCTGCCGAACGAGGCCAGCGCCGAGCAGCAGGGCTGGGTCCGGGAACTGGACGGCAAACGGGGCGACGAGTTCGACCGCACGTTCGCCAACCGGCTCCGCGCCGCGCACGGCAAGGTCTTCGCCCTCGTCGGGACGGTCCGCTCGGGCACCCGCAACGAACTGGTCCGGTCCTTCGCACAGACCGCCGTCAACGTCGTGATGAAGCACATGACCCTGCTGGAGAGCATCGGCAAGGTCGACTTCGAGGACCTCCCCACGCCGGCCGCCGCGGCGACCGGCAGCAACACAACCCCCGGCGAGGCGAGCTACCGCGAGACCCTCTGGGTCGTCGTCGCACTGGTCCTGGCCGGCGGGGGCACCGCCGCGTTCCGCGCACTCCGAGCATTGCGTGCGCGGCGCACCTTCTGACGAGAGGACGTGAGCACATTGCAACAACGAAGGAACCGCCCGGTCCGGTGGTGGACCGCGCTCGCCGCCGCCATCGTGGTGATCGGCGCGATGCTGTCCGTCACCCACGCAGCCACCGCGGAGGAAGAACCGGACGCCCTCGCCCAGGCCGCAAAAATCCCCAACGACCAGGGGCCCGCACCGGAGTGCGCCGGGTCGACAGCGGGGCACGTGCACAACGTCCCCGACAAGTGCCACGCCGACATGGGCGGGCCGGCCAACGGCGACTTCATCGACATCCGCCAGGTCCGCCCGGCCGGCCGCGGGAGCCAGGCCGGTCGCCAGGCGTCCACCGGCACGTTCGTCTCGGTCTGCGGCACCAACACCGAGGGGCACCACAACTCGGACAACTTCATCGTGGCGCCCGGCGTGACGAACGGCGCCCATCACACGCACGACTACGTCGGCAACGTATCCGCCGATGGCAACTCCACCAACGAGAGTCTGGCAGCCGCCGGCACCACCTGCGCGAAAGACGACCGGTCCACGTACTACTGGCCCGTGCTGCGCCGCACCGGCAAGCAGGGATCGGATCAGAACAACGACGGGGGCGGCAAGGACGGCAACGTCGGGATCATCCTGAAGCCCGCGTCGGTGCGGCTGGAGTTCGGCGGCAACAGCCAGGCGAAGGTCCGCGCGATGCCGCAGTTCCTGCGGATCATCACCGGCGACGCGAAGGCGCTCACCAACGGGCCCGCCAACGCCCGCGCCAAATGGACGTGCAGCGGGCTCACGAACCGGACGACCACGAAGTATCCGCTGTGCCCGCGAGGCAGCCAGATCCAGCGGATCCTGGAGTTCCCGAGCTGCTGGGACGGCAAGAACACCGACAGCGCCAACCACCGCTCGCACATCGTGTTTCCGAACTCGTCCGGGCGCTGCCCCCGCGGCACAGTCGCGGTGCCGCAGCTGCGGATGGTCCTGTCGTACGAGCGGCAGAACGGCACCGGCTTCGCACTGGACTCGTTCCCGGAGCAGTTGCACGCCCCGATCACCGACCACGGCGACTTCGCCAATGTCATGTCGGCGCAGCTGATGAACTTCGCCGTGCAGTGCATCAACAGCGGCCGCCGTTGCTAGATTTCCGTGGACCCGCACTGCCTCAAGGTGGGTGGTGCGGTCCACCCCTCCCGGATGCTCAGGGCATCACCCGGGTCCGGACCCGCCGGGCCGTCAGGTCGCCGTGCTGCTCAGCCTGCGCAGGCTGCTGCAGCGGCTGCTCGCCGCCGAGGGCGCCGTCGTCACGCTCGTCACCTTCGAATTCGGTGCGTACTGCCAGATCCAGTCGAGT
>NZ_BONQ01000032.1 GCF_016862795.1 Dactylosporangium siamense
TCGTCGGCAGGAACGGGCTGAGGTAGCCGGCCAGCGAGGTTTCGGGCCGCGAGCCGCGCGTGCGCTCTGGCCTGCCACCACTTGCGACAATGAGCGCATGGTGAACGGTTCCGCGGATGCGGTCGCGTTCCGGCTCTGGCCACCGGTCGCGATCGGCGCACCGCTGCTCGTCGGCTGGCTGGCCACGCTGGTTTGGGGTGAGCCGGTCGACCTCGGCGGGTGGCGGATTCCGCTCGGCTGGGCGCTGGTGCTGTTCTTCGTCGGGTGGAACGGCTGGTCGCTGTGGCTGTTCCGCCGGCACGAGACCGGGCTGCTGCCGGGGCAGCCGACCCAGGCGATGATCGAGGAGGGGCCGTACCGTCTGTCTCGCAACCCGTTGTACGTCGGCCTGCTCACGCTCTACCTCGGGCTGGCACTGCTGGCACCCACGTTTTGGGGGCTTGTGCTGTTCCCGGCCGCGGTGCTTCTCGTCCTCTGGGGCGCGATCCGCCCCGAGGAGCGGTTCCTCCGCAAGCGGTTCGGCGCGCAGTACGACGACTACACGCGGCGAGTGCGCCGCTGGCTGTGACCGAACCCGGCCAGGTCGATCGTCACCGGACCGCCAGTCGGGTCGGCGCCGGCCACGAGGCTGAACGGGACGCGGAACACCCGGCCCGGCGCGGCCGGCCACGGCAGCCGGACCGAGCCGATCCGGCGGCCGTCCTGGACGGCCACGACGTGGGGCAGCGCCCGGAACTGCGACGTCCACAGCTGCAGCTGCCCCCGCACCGGCACAGGGCCGCCGGCACGGATCAGCTGCGGCGCGACCCAGCGCAGCGGCGCCTCGCAGTTCAGCTGCGGACCGGCGGTAACAGAGGCAGAGCCGTCGAGGTGGGCGAGGACCGTGGCCGCGACGTGCCGGCCGTCCAGGGCGGCCATGTCGGCGGTGTCGACGGGGTGCAGGAGGTTGCCGGCCGCGAACACCCCCGGCCGGCTCGTCGCCAGGCCCGTGTCGACGCGGGGGCCGCGGGTCCCGGCGTCCAGAACAAGCCCACCGGTGCGGGCCAGCTCATGCTCGGGGATCCAGTCGGCGGTGAAGACGACGGTGTCGCACGGCACCCGGTGGTGCCGCCCGGTTCGCAGGTCCTCGACGTCGACGGACGTGACCCGCGAACGGCCGTTGACGGCGACGACCCGGGTGCGCGCCAGGACCGGCACGCCGAATGCGACCCTGCCGGTGAGCCGGAAGGGCGCGTAGGAGTCCGGGGTGGTCATGAGCACGGGCCGGCAGCCGGCGTGGCGCAGCGTGAGCACGGCGGACCAGCTCACGAGCTCCGCGCCGACAATGACCGCGCGTTTGCCGATGTCGCGGTGGTACAGGTGGACGAGCTGCTGCAGCTGCCCGGTGGTGTACACGCCGTCGGGCCGGTCGCCGGGGATGCGCCGCGCAGGGCGGGGCCGTTCGCGGGCGCCGGTCGCCAACACGATCGCGTCGGCCTCGACGACCCTGCGCCCGTCCGGCGAGGTGACTTCCAACGCGCGGTCGCCCGCCCAGCCGGTCACCGAGGCCGAGGTCGCCAACCGTGCGCCGGCGGTGCTGGCAGCCGACGTCAACCGGCGCGCATACGCCGGGCCGGAGACGAAGCGGCGCAGGTCGCGCAGGCCGTACCCGAGATGGTCGCTGTGCCGGGGAATCCCGCCGGTCTCCGCCTCCCGCTCCAGCACCAGGACCCCGTCGCCGAGCCGGCGCGCGAGAGCGGCGGCGGCGGTCAGCCCGGCCGGCCCGCCACCCACGACCGCGACCCGCACCCGCTCGATCACGAGAAGTCACCGGGCGAGCCGCTGAGCGCGGCCAGCTGAGCGCCGCAGTAGAAGCCCTGGCAGCGCCCGTTCATCGCCCTGGTACGGCGGCGCAACCCGTCGAGGTCGGCGGGCGGGATGGGTGAGCGGTACGCGTCGCGGATCTCGCCGCGGGTGACCCGCTCGCAGAAGCACACGATGCGGCCGTACTCCGGGTCCGCATCGATCCGCGCCGCGTCCTGGTACGGGCGTACCCCGGCCTCACCGAGATTCGGCATCCGCGGCGGGTCGGGCAGGTACGGGCGTGGTGTCAGGTCGAGCGCTTCGCCGAGGAGGCCGCCGACGTGCTCGGCGATCGCCATCCCTGCGGTCAGCCCGGTGGAGCGGATCCCGCCGACAAGCACGTACCGATGAAGGGCATCCACGTCGATGAGGTAGTCGTCGCGGTCGATCGCGGCGCGCAGGCCGGCGTACGTCGCGGTCACCTCCTCCTCCAGCAGCTGCGGCATGAGCTCTCGGCCGCGGTCGAGCAGGAACGCGAGGCCCCGCTCGGACGTGCCGGTGGCGGTGCGGTCCTCGAGGTCCTCGGCGGTCGGGCCGAGCATGACGTTGCCGTAGATGGTGGGGCTGATCAGGACCCCCTTGCCGGCCTTCGACGGCACCGGCAGCACAATGCACGGGGCGAGGGGCCGGGCCAGCTTGTCGAACACGAACAGCTCACCGCGGCGCGGCGTCACCGTGAACCGTGCGTGGCCGAACAACCCGTCGAGCACGTCGGCGCCGAGCCCCGCGGCGTTGACGACCCACCGGGCGGTGACGTCGCCGCCGGCACAGGTGAGGCGGGTGGCGTCCGGGCCGACCTCGACGCCTGTGACCCGGCGCCCGCGCAGCAGCGTCACACCGCGGTTGACCGCGTCGATCGCGAGGGCCAGGTTCGTCGTCCACGTGCAGGTGATCGACTCCCCGGGCACGGTCAGGCCGCCCAGCGCGCCGGGGCCGAGGGCGGGCACCCTGCGGTACACCTCGTCCGATTCGATCAGTTCGCAGCCGGTGTACCCGTTACGCTCCGCCTTGCCCCGCAACGCCGGCAGCGTCTGGAGTTGCTCGTCGGTCCACGCGACCAGCAGCGCGCCGGTCCGCTCGACGGGGATCCCGGTCGCCGCCGCATAGTCGCCGAGCATCGCGTACCCGCGAGCGACGAGACGCGCCTCGAGGGTCCCGGGCGTCGCGTCGAACCCGGTGTGCAGGATCGCCGTGTTGGCCTTGCTGGTGCCGTCGCCGACGTCGTCGCGGGCCTCGATCAGCGCCACGGTGAGCGACGTACCGCCGAGCAGCCGGGCGATCGCGGCGCCGACGATACCGGCGCCGACGACGGCGATGTCGAAGTCGGTGGTCATGGCGTCGACAGGGTGGCGGCGGCCGCGGCGTGCCAGCGGGCGAGATGGTCGGCGGCCCGGTCCGCGGACCATTCGGGCTCGTACGTCGCCGACGGCCGCCACCCGCCGGTGACGTCCGCCGCGGTGAGCGCCGGGTCGAGCGCGAGGGCGGCGCAGGCGGCGGCGCCCAGCGGGGTCGCGTGCGGCGACGGGTAGACGTCCACCGGCAGCTGGGCAAGGTCGGCCTGGGCCTGCATCAGGACCCGCGACCGGGTCAGCCCGCCATCGACCCGCAGCCTGTTCAGCGGCGTGCCGAGGTCGTCGCCGACCAGCGCGGTCAGCGCCGCGACCTGCGCCGCGACGCCTTCCAGGACGGCCCGGACGAGGTGGCCGCGGCCGGTGCTGAGCGTCATGCCGCTGAACGACGCGGTCGCTCCGGCGTCCCACCAGGGGGCGGCGAGCCCGGCAAGGGCCGGCACGCAGAGCACGCCGGCGCCGTCCGCGGCGGCGACGGCGTCGAGCTGGTCGGCGCCGGTGATGAGCCCGAGGTCGGTGAGCCAGCGGACCGCGGACGCGGCCGTGTACACCTGCCCGTCGACGCAGTAGTCGACGGCGTCGCGCAGCCGCCAGGCGATGGACGTGGACAGCCCGGACCGGGACCGGACGGCAGCGCCACCGAGCTGGGCGAGCAGGAACGCGCCGGTGCCGTAGGTGCACTTCGCCGTCCCGGCGGTCAGGCACGACTCGGCCAGCAGCGCCGCCTGCTGGTCGACGATGAGCCCGGTCACCGGGACGTCCCCGCCGAACGCGCCGGTGCTGCCGACGACCGCGTCGCTGGCCACGATGTCCGGCAGCGCCTCGGCGCCGAGCCCGAACACGTCCAGCAGCTCGCCGTGCCACCGGCCCGAGTCCAGGTCCAGCAGCAGCGATCGGCTGGCCGTCGACGCGTCGGTGACGAACGCGCCGCACAGCTGGTGGACGAGCCACGTGTCGGTGGTGGTGACGACCCCGCCGGTGGTGAGGTTGTCGCGGATCCAGCGCATCTTCGGCGCGGAGAAGTACGGGTCGAGGACCAGCCCGGTCAGCGCCGCCACCTTCGCGGCGGATTCGGCCCGCGCGGCGCAGATGGCCTCGGCCCGCCGGTCCTGCCAGACCACGGCCGGGGTGAGCGGCGCTCCGGTGTCCCGGTCCCACGCGAGGACCGTTTCGCCCTGGTTGGCCAGGGCGACCGCGTCGAGGGGTACCCCGGCGGCGGCGACCGCACGGCGCCCGGCGGTGAACACGGAGTCCAGCAGCGTGAGCGGGTCCTGCTCGACGGCGCCGCCGGCGAGGTAGCCGGGCCGCAGCGGCTCCTCGGCGATCGCGAGGACCGTCCCGTCCGCGCCGGTGACGATGGCCTTCGTGCCCGACGTACCCTGGTCGATCGCGAGAATGTGCATGTCCACGTCGCCTCCACGTCGGTGTATACCAGCTCCGCCGCGCAAGATCGACGGGACGCGACCAGCCGGGGCTCAGGCCCACGCCGCGTGACCGGTCGGTTGCCGGCCGCGCCGCCCGCCACCGCGAAGGTGAACAGCAGATGTTGCGGGCATGAACTCCGCCTTCGGAGCCTCGGCGCTCGGCAGGACGGGTCCTACCGTCGTGCCTATGACCACCATGGTGCGGCCTCGGGTCGGCGTCGCCGCGGCCCGGGATCTGGCCGAGTCGCTGCTCACCGACCTGCCGCTGCGGTGGGCACACACCGCCGGCGTGGCCCGCCGGGCCGCCGAGCTGTGCGCCACGATGGACGCCGCCGACCGCGACCGGGTCGTGACCGCCGCCTGGCTGCACGACATCGGCTACGCCGAACCGGTCATCGACACCGGCTTCCACCCCCTGGACGGCGCCCGGTTCCTGCGCCGCTCCGGCTGGACCGCCCGGATCAGCGCCCTGGTCGCCCACCACTCCGGCGCCTGCTACGTCGCCGAGGTCCGCGGCCTGCACCACGAGCTCGCGGAGTTCCCGCGCGAGCTGTCACCGGTCGCGGACGCGCTCACCTACGCCGACCAGACCATCGGCCCGGACGGCACCCGCGTCGACGTGCGGGCCCGCATGGCGGAGATGCTCGCGCGGCACGGCGCCACCTCGGACAACGCCCGCGTCCACCACCTGCGCGCCCCCGACATCCTCGCCGCCGCCGAACGCGTCGAGCACCGCCTCCGCGGCGCAGAACAGTTCACAACCGCCTGAACAGGCTGCGCTGGTCCGTCAGCGGCTCGGGATGGATCTCGGCAGGCCGAAGCGTGGAAGGACGCTGTTCTCGAAGCGGATCAGGGCGCGGATCCGGTCATCGGCCAGGGTGAGGACGTACAGGCCGACCCCGTGGCTGACGCCGTCGGGGGAACGCAGGTACGCGCCGAACGCGGGCTGTCCGTTGGCCCGGGTCGGGACGAGGTCGAACCGGCGGCCGGAGCGGAAGATGCCGGCGAAGAAGTGGGTGACGACGGCGCGGCCGGCGTATTCGAACGGCATCGGCG
The DNA here is from genome assembly GCF_016862795.1 of Dactylosporangium siamense. Classification (GTDB taxonomy): domain Bacteria; phylum Actinomycetota; class Actinomycetes; order Mycobacteriales; family Micromonosporaceae; genus Dactylosporangium; species Dactylosporangium siamense. The sequence goes on from NZ_BONQ01000032.1 coordinate 5,672, forward strand.
GCATCGACACGAAGGCGTCGTCGGTCAGCAGGGTCACGATAGCGTCGATGTCGGCAGACTCCCAGGCGCGGGCGAACGCCGCCACGATCGCCTCCTCGGCGGGCGAGCCGGCGGTGGGTGGTGGGGCCGACGGCCGCCGGTACTCCAGGGTGGCCCGCGCCCGCTTGAGGGCGCTCTTCACCGACTCGACGCTCGAGTCGAGCATGCCGGCCACCTCGGCGGCGTGGAACCCGAGGACGTCGCGCAGGATGAGCACCGCGAGCTGGCGCGGTGGCAGGAGCTGCAGGGCGGTCACGAAGGCCAGGGATACGGCCTCGGCCTGCTCGTAACGCGCCTCCGGGCCGAGTGGGCCGAGTGGGCCGCCGGACCAGCCACCGGCCGGCCCGTCGAGCATCGCGTCGGGCAACGGCTCCAGCCAGACGACCTCGCCGCGGCCGGTCGGTTCGGGCGGTACGACGTTCGGCACGTCCCACTCCTTGGCCCGGCGCCGGCCGGCCGACCGGCGCGCGTTGAGGCAGCGGTTGGTCGCGATGCGGTAGAGCCAGGTGCGCAGCGAGGATCGTCCCTCGAACCCGGCGAAGCCCTGCCAGGCGGCCAGCAGCGTGTCCTGCAGGGCGTCCTCGGCGTCCTGCACCGATCCGAGCATCCGGTAGCAGTGCACCTGCAGCTCCCGGCGGTACGGCTCGGTCAGCTCCTGGAACGCCTCGGCGGTCGCTTCCTTCACGGTGCGGTTCACCCCTTCCCTGCCAGGTTCGCATGTTCACCGTGTACAGACACCGGCCGGCGGTGAAAGGGGGCGCCCCCTTTACGACGGTCCCGGTGTCTGCATCACCGGTCACAGTCAACCTCGGTAAGGAGACCCACGAGATGGGCAGAATCATCATCACCACGAACTCGTCGCTCGACGGCGTGGTCGAGGACCCCGACGGCAAGGAGGGCTTCCGGCTCGGCGGCTGGTTCCACCGGCACGGGGGCGCGGACCTCGAGGCGTGGGCCCAGGTCGAGCTCGACGAGGCGCTGAGCGCCGCGGCGTTGCTGGTCGGCCGGCGCAGCGACGAGTGGTTCGCCTCACGGTGGCTGTCCCGGGACGGCGCGTTCGCGGACCGGTTGAACGAGCTGCCGAAGTACGTCGTGTCGACCACCCTGCAGCAGGCGCTCTGGAGCAACGCGACGGTCCTGCCCGGCGACCCGGTGCAGGCGGTCTCGGCGCTGCGGCGCACGGTGGACGGCGACATCATCGTCTACGCCAGCTACGAGCTCTGCCGGACGCTGATCGAGCACGACCTCGTCGACGAGCTGCGGCTGATGATCTTCCCGGTCGTCCTCGGCGCCGGCGCGCGGCTCTTCGGCGAGACCAGCGGCGCGAAGCCGATGCGCCTGCTCAGCGCCCGCACCGTCGGGGCCGGCATCGCCTTCGTCAGCTACGGGTTCACCCGGGACGCCGGCACGGCTGGATAACGCACAGCGATGAGCCCGGCCTGTTTCGCGCCAGGCCGGGCGGCGCTCCCCCGGGATTTCCCGCACAATGGCGAATACCCCGGTCAACGGCGAGCGGAGGCACGATGCCCGAAGATTCGTATGCGCGTGGCAGCACCGGCGTGGCACTGCTCGGTGACACGATCGGCGCCAACCTGGACCGGACGGCGGCGCGGGTCGGTGATCATGAGGCACTGGTCGAGTGCGCCAGCGGGCGGCGGTGGACGTATTCGCAGCTGAACGCCGACGTCGACGCGTGTGCCCTGGGCCTGGACGCGCTCGGTGTGCACATGGGTGACCGGGTCGGCATCTGGTCGCCGAACTGCGCGGAGTGGGTGTTCGTGCAGTACGGGACCGCGAAGCTCGGCGCGATCCTGGTCAACATCAACCCCGCCTACCGCACCCACGAGCTGGCGTACGTGCTGCGCCAGGCCGGCATCTCGGTGCTGGTCGCCGCGCCGCAGTTCAAGACCAGCGACTACCGGGCCATGGTCGCCGAGGTCCGCGGCGACTGCCCCGACCTGCGCGATGTGGTCTTCCTCGGGGATCCGGAGTGGGAGCGGCTGCTCGCGACCGGGCGCGCCGCCGACCGCGGCCGGCTCGCCGAGCGGGCGGGCCAGTTGTCGGCCGACGACGCGATCAACATCCAGTACACCTCGGGCACCACCGGCTTCCCCAAGGGCGCCACGCTCAGTCACCACAATCTGCTCAACAACGGCTTCTTCGTCGGCGAGGGCTGCGGCTACACGGAGGCCGACCGGATCTGCATCCCGGTGCCCTACTACCACTGTTTCGGCATGGGCATGGGCAACCTCGGCGCCACCACCCACGGCGCCACCATGGTCATCCCGGCACCGGGGTTCGACCCGGCCGCCACCCTGCAGGCGGTGCAGGACGAGCGCTGCACCTCCCTGTACGGCGTCCCGACGATGTTCATCGCGGAGCTCGCGCTGCCCAACTTCGCCGACTACGACCTGTCCAGCCTGCGCACCGGCATCATGGCGGGCTCGCCCTGCCCGGTGGAGGTGATGAAACGGGTCGTCAGTGAGATGGGCATGACCCAGGTGACCATCTGTTACGGGATGACCGAGACGTCACCGGTGTCCACCCAGACCGGCGCCGACGACGACCTCGACCGGCGCACCTCCACCGTCGGTCGGGTCCACCCCCACCTGGAGATCAAGGTCGCGGACCCGGACACCGGCGAGACCGTGCCGCGTGGCGAGACCGGCGAGTTCCGCACCCGGGGCTACTCGGTCATGCGTGGCTACTGGAACGAGCCGGACAAGACCGCCGACGCCATCGACGCCGACGGCTGGATGCGCACCGGTGACCTCGCGGTCATGGACGACGCCGGCTACGTCAACATCGTGGGCCGGATCAAGGACATGGTGATCCGCGGTGGTGAGAACGTCTATCCGCGCGAGATCGAGGAGTTCCTCTACACCCACCCGGACATCGCCGACGCCCAGGTGATCGGCGTGCCGGACGAGCGCTACGGCGAGGAGCTCATGGCCTGGGTGCAACTGCGGCCGGGCGCCCCGCCCCTCACCGCCGAGTCACTGCGGCAGTTCTGCCACGGCAAGCTCGCCCACTACAAGATCCCGCGGTACGTAAAGATCGTCGACGCCTTCCCCATGACCGTCACCGGCAAGGTCCGCAAGGTGGAGATGCGCGAGGTGTCGGTCGACGAACTCGGCCTGCAGGACGCCGCCGCGATCAGGAACGCATAGGGTGGAGCCAGGAAACGGGCGGAGGTAGGCATGGCCGAGATGGTGCTGTTCCATCACGCGCAGGGACTCACGCCGGGGGTCGTCGCGTTCGCCGACGACGTGCGCCGGGCCGGACACACGGTCCACACGCCCGACCTCTTCGACGGCCGGACCTTCGGCAGCATCGAGGAGGGCATGGCGTACGCGACGCAGCTCGGATTCCCCGGAGAGATCCTGCGGCGGGGCACGGAGGCGGTGTCGGGACTGCCGGCCGAGCTGGTGTATGCCGGCTTCTCCCTCGGCGTGCTGCCCGCCCAGCTGCTGGCGCAGACCCGGCCCGGGGCGCGCGGTGCGCTGCTGTGCTACTCGTGCGTGCCGGTCACCGAGTTCAGCGCCGCCTGGCCCGACGACGTGCCGGTCCAGGTGCACGGGATGGACGCCGACCCGATCTTCGTCGGCGAGGGCGACATCGACGCCGCCCGGGACCTGGTCGCGCAGGCGAAGCACGGGGAGTTGTTCCTGTACCCCGGCGATCAGCACTATTTCGCCGACAGTTCGCTGCCGACCTATGAGCCCGAGGCGACCGCCCTGCTCCTCTCGCGGACGCTCGACCTGCTGGATCCGCCGAGCTAACGGGTGCGTCCGGGAGCGCCCGCGCCGGCGGAATGACCGGACCCGCGGGCGCACCGGCCGGTCAGGACTTCGGCTTCGCCGCGCTCCACTTCATGCCCCAGTTGTACGCGGCGTCCAGCGGCGGGCCCCACGAGCCGTTCTCGTTCGAGATGATGTAGTTCGACTCGCGCCGGACCACCAGCTCACCGTCGACGTTCTCGATGAGGAACAGGGCCACCGTCACCGACTTCACCGTGCACTCGTCGAGGCGCATCTCGATCGGGGCGCCGTGCTGGGGGAACATGGTGGCGACCGCGTCGAGCCCGGCGAACGTGTCCGCGCCGGAGTAGATGTTGGCGTAGATGAGGATCCGGCGGAACTTGTCGGTGTGGTCGAGGTTGATCGTGAGGTTCTCGCCGGTCAGGGATCCGCCGGTGCGGTCGTCGCCGTCGAGCAGGATGTACGGCGGCTCGGTCAGCGAACCGAACCGCTCGCCGAGCGGGGTGACGCTCCACTTCTGGCCGTTGCTGAGCTCGTACAGTGCGCACAGGTCCAGGTCGAGGTCCGCCTGCGGGGTGACCGAGCGCTTGCCGAACAGGCCGCGCTTCTCGACGGAGCGCATGCTCCAGTTGAGGTTGACCCGGAGCGTGCCGGACGTGCCGCCCTGCTTGGCGAGCGAGACCGTCGGCGCCTGCTTGGTGAGCGTGACCTTGGTGAGCCGCACCGGCGCCGCCGGCGGAGCGGGCGGCGGTGACGGCACGGCAACCGGCGGGGCGGGCGGCGGTGCGACGGCGACCTGCGGGGCGGGCGGCGGCGGCACGGCAACCGGCGGGGCGGGCGGTGGGACGGCGACCGGCGGGGCGACGTGAGCAGCCGGCGCGGGCACCGGTGGCGGGGTGGTCGCCGGCGCGTCGTCG